>NZ_LK995485.1:38690-57404 GCF_900002405.1 Actinomyces succiniciruminis
TTCGGGCCGGCGCCCCGGCATCCCCGCCGCGGCCGCCAGTGACCGCGCGGTTCACTCCCGCCCGAACCAGTCCTCCAGGCCGTCGGGGGAACCGGCCCAGGCCAGCGCCTCACCCATTTCGTCAGGCCGCAATAGAATCCGATGAAAGGCGTCAGCCACGCTTGCGCACTGCGCATCATCGGCGACTCCGGTGACCACCAGGTGACAACGCGGGGCATCGGGGGCGTGTTCGCTCAGCCCGGAGGCGGCAAGTTCATCCACATGCATCTGCGGCACGGCGTTCCAGAGCCCGGCCTCTCCCACGCTCACGACCCCACCGGCCACCTCCCAGGTGCACACGCGCCCGGGGCGGCTGGGCAGCCAGAAGCAGCCGCGGGCGAGCAGACCGTGACCGGCCAGGCCGGCGACGAACTCGCGTAGCCGCCCGGGGTGGAAGGGCAGCTCGGAGGACAGGTCCAGCGTGCGCACGCCGTGCTCGTCGGGTCCGCCCCACGCCCTGGTGGTGGCGGGGTGCACGCGCGCGAGCGCCGAATCAACATCGTGCCGAACGTTCAGCAGCTCCGGAAGCAGCGGTGCGTCCAAGCCCGGCAGGAGCAGTGTGTCGTGAGGGCGCAGATGCTCCACCAGGTCCCGACCAACCGGGTCCTCGCCGAGGGCGACAACCACATCCGCGTAGCCGATGGCAACCATGTGGATCTCGCCACTACAACGCCCGTCGGCGGCGTAGGACTCACCGGCGAATGCCGACAGCGGCCGATGCTCCAATAGGTCCTCCGCGGCAGAGTCTGCATCAATGACGTGCGCGACTCCGGCCAGCACGACCCCCGGCAAGAGTTCCAGCTCGTCGACCAGAGTCGGGACCAGATGAACCAGTTCCACTCCGACGGGAAGCATGATGACCGTCGTGCCATCCGGCTCAATCCGAGCGCGATCCTCGCCGACGGCGACCAGCACCTCCCGCAGCGAGCAGGTCCAGCAGTCCTTCGAGCGCGGTATGTCGATCACGGAGGTGGTACTGGAGGCAGCATCAGACATGGAAGCGGTTGTCAGCCGAACGACTCCGTGTTCCCCTCGCTCAGGAAGGAGCCTCGCCCGTATGACGAGTGCGCCTTCTCCGTGAAGTGCGAGAGCGGTCAGATCCAGTAGTGCGGGGTCGACGGCGCTGATGATGGTGAGGCAGTGCACGGCACCTCCAGCTGACGACAATGAGAATCGTTCGCATATAGTGCCTCTCATGAGCCGCTACTGCCAAGTCACCGGTGCCCGTCCGGCCACCGGGTACTCAATCTCACACTCCCACCGTCGTTCCAAGCGGCGGTGGCTGCCCAACTTGCAGACCAAGCGCTACTGGGTACCGTCTCTGGGACGCACGGTCAAGCTCAGGGTCAGCGCCAAGGGCATCAAGATCATCGACCGAGTGGGCATCGATGTTGTCGTCGCCAAGATGCGCGCCCGAGGGGAGCGAGTCTGATGGCAGCACCCAAAGGCAGGGATCTGCGTCCGGTCATCAAACTGGTTTCCACCGCCGGCACCGGATACACCTACGTCACCCGGAAGAACCGCCGCAACACCCCCGACCGCCTGGTCCTGCGCAAGTACGACCCGATTGCTCGCTGTCACGTCGAGTTCAAGGAGTCCCGCTGATGGCCAAGAAGTCCAAGCTCGCCGCCGATGCGCGTCGCCGGCGGATCGTGGCCCGCTACGCCGAGCGACGCGCCGAACTGAAGCGCGACAGCATCAACCCGACGCTCTCCGTCGAGGAACGCCAAGCCGCCATGTCCGCCCTGCATGCGCTGCCCCGCGATGCCTCCCCCACCCGGGTACGCAATCGCGACGCGGTGGACGGACGTCCCCGCGGGTTCGTCCGCAAGGCGGGCGTCTCACGCGTCCGCTTCCGGGAGATGGCCCTGCGGGGCGAGCTGCCCGGCATTACCAAGGCCTCTTGGTAGCTCCCTCATCGACAATCTCTAGACTTCAGGAGTCGCTCCATGCGTCCAGGAATCCACCCCGACTACCATCCCGTTGTCTTTCGCGATAAGGCCGCAGACTTCGCCTTCCTCACGCGTTCCACCATCACGTCGCCCCACACCATCCAATGGGAGGACGGCAACACCTACCCGCTGGTCGACGTCGACATCTCCAGCGCCTCACACCCGTTTTGGACGGGGAAGGGACGCATTCTGGATACAGCCGGACGGGTAGAGAAGTTTGAGCGCCGCTACGGCAAGCGCTCCCGCCGATATCCCCCTACACCGTTGAAAGGAGACTCCATGAAGGTCCGCGCCTCTATCCGCTCACTCACCAGGCAGCCGGGCAGCAAGGTCGTGCGCCGTCGCGGCCACACCTACGTCATCAATAAGAAGAACCCGCGTTTCAAGGCCCGTCAGGGCTGAGCCCAAGCCGCGGGACGGACCGCGACGAACGGATCGCGACGAACGGACCGCGACAAACGGACCGCGACAATAGGCTCCCGGCCCCGTCTTCGCGGCATCGGCGACCTTGGCGCCCCGGGCGTACGCTCGGGGCATGTCGCCTTCCCGTCCCGTTCTGGTAGTCCTCGGCGGGTTGCCCGCCACCGGGAAGTCCACCGTGGCTCGCGAACTCAATCGCGACGGCGCCCTGTCCTACATTCGAATCGACTCCATCGAGCAGGCGTTAAGAGCCTCCGGTGAGATGGGCAGCGGCGGCGTCCAGGGCTCCGGGTACGCCGTCGGTTACGCCGTTGCGGGTGACCTGCTGGACGGCGGTAACGACGTTCTCGCCGAGTGCGTCAACCCGCTGCCGCTCACCCGCGACGCGTGGCGGAATACCGCCCGGACCCACAATGCGGTTCTGATCGAGGTCGAGCTGGTCTGTTCCGATCCCGCTGTTCACCGCGAGCGCGCCGAGAGCCGCGACGTCGACATCCCCGGCCTGGAGGTGCCCGGCTGGCGGGCGATACAGGCACGCGAATACCACCCGTGGGACGACGCCGCCGTGCTGCGCATAGACACTGCCACGACCAGCCCGCAGGACGCCGCCGCTGCCATCCGCGCCGCCGCGCGTGCCGCCGTGGGCTCCTGATACCCGCGCTCCGTTCCCGACGCCGTCGCGACGCGCCTCCAGTCCGCCCTTCGTCTCTAATTCCCCGCTCCCACCGCACCCGGCTACCCTCCTGCCATGACCACGTCCGCCCCCACCGCACCCGCCGACGCCCGCCACCTCGTGCTGACCCTGTCCTGCCCCGACCGCCCGGGCATCGTCAACGCCGTCTCCGGCGCGCTGGCCCGACGCGGCGGCAACATCACCGAGTCCAAGCAGTTCGGCGACGAGGCCTCCGGCCTGTTCTTCATGCGCGTACAGGTAATGACCACCGTGGCCCGCGAGGAGTTGGAGAAGGACCTGGCCGAGCTGGCCCGCACCTACTCCATGACCTGGTCGCTGGACGAGGTCGGCCGCCCCATGCGCACCCTGATCATGGTGTCCAAGGAGGGCCACTGCCTGACCGACCTGCTCTTCCGCGCCCGCAGTCAGGGCCTGCCGATCGACGTCGTCGGCGTGGTCGGCAACCATGAGGACCTGCGGCCCGTGGCCGACTTCTACGGCGTCCCCTTCCACCACATCCCGGTGACCAAGGAGACCAAGGCCGACGCCGAGGCGCAGCTACTGGAACTGGTGGACTCCCTGAACGTCGAACTGGTGGTGCTGGCCCGCTACATGCAGATCCTCTCCCCCACCCTGTGCGAGCGGCTCCACGGCGGGGTCATCAACATCCACCACTCCTTCCTGCCCAGCTTCAAGGGCGCCAACCCCTACCGGCAGGCGCACGAGCGCGGCGTGAAGCTGATCGGCGCCACCGCCCACTACGTCACCCCCGATCTGGATGAGGGCCCCATCATCGAGCAGGACGTCACTCGCGCCAACCACGAGGACTCCGTGGAGACGCTGCGCGCCAAGGGGCAGGACGTCGAACGCCGCGTGCTCGCGCAGGCGGTGCGCTGGCACGCCGAGCACCGGGTGCTGCTCAACGGCCTGCGCACCGTCGTCTTCGCCTGACGCCGGCCCCACCCCGGCGCGGGTTTTCCTGACGCCTCTTGAGCCTGCCCGGCGACGGCGAAACACTGACGCCGTGTCCATCGCCCTCGCCCTGCACCTGCTTGCCGCGCTCGCCACCGCCATGGTCGCCGGCTTCCTGGCCATGTACTGCCTGACGATCGGCGGCTTCTTCAGCCATATGGTGCGCACCGGTCAGATCGAGGCTCTACAGCGCCATTACGCGCCCTTCCGACGCCGCACGCATCTGAAGACCACCTACGCAGCGGCCATGCTCCTCCAGTTCTTCGCGTCCGTGGCGGCGCTCGCCGCAAGCTGGCACACGCCCCTGATCGGCCGCGTCCTCGCCGTCGCCGCCCTGCCCCTGTTGCTCACCGTCCACCGGGTCACCGGCTTCACCGAACCGGAGGAGACGCTGGTCTCCGGTCGGCCGATCGCCGACGACGCCGCCGCCCGCTACCTGCGGCTCAACCTGCCGCTGCACGCGCTATACGCCTGCTTCTACACGCTCGCCGCGACCTGGCTGCTCGCCGAGCTCGCGCGCACTTGAGCGGTACGTGCCCATCCACCAGGTCCGCTTCCAGGGTCGCGCCGAACTCGCGCGCGTGAGCGATACTCACCCCGACGGCGCCGCCGGCGTCGCCCCGTCGTACTCTCGCGCGTGAATGGTCGGTCGTTCCGGTCGGCCCCAGGCACGCCGGCAAGCCGTCTACCGCGGCTTCGCCACCTCAGACCGGCCGCGCGGCAGCCGGTTGAGCCGCTCCGTCATGACCAGGCCCAACAGGGCCAGCGCCAGGAGGTAGAAGGGGAGCAGCCACAGGCCGACCCGGCCGGAGATGAGCCCGAACAGTGGCGGCATGATGGTGGTCCCCGTGTAGGCCGCCGCCATCTGGATGCCGATGATCGCCTGCGAGTTGGCGCGTCCGAAGTTGGCGGGCGTGGAGTGAATGACCGCCGGATACACCGGGGCCGCGCCTATGCCGGCCAGGGCGAAACCGACGAATGACACCTGTCCCAGTGGCAGCGCCACGATCGTCGCGCCGACGGCCCCCAGTAGGAAACCGCCCCTAATGAGCTGCCGGTCCCCGACCCGGTCGGCGAAGAAGCCGCACAGGAAGCGGCCAGCGGTCAGCCCCAGGATGAACAGGGCCCCGAAGGACGCCGCCGTGGATGCGTCAAAGCCCCGGTCGGAGACGAAGAAGGTCGCGCCCCACAGCATGGCCGTCTGTTCGAAGGCGCAGTAGGCGAAGAATGCGAGCAGGACGGAGGGGACCCCGGGGATGCGCAGCGCCGTCCGGAGCGAGACGTGCCCGCGGGCACTGCCTGCAGCGCCGTCGGCCGCGGTGGCCTCGGAGGACGCAGCCTCCCCTGCGGACTCTCCGGGACTGGCCGCCACAGCACGCTGCCACAGCGGGAGGCTGGCGAGCAGCACCGCCGCCAGCCCGACCTGCAGCAGGCCGATCGTCCGGTATGCGGCCGGCCAATTACCGTCGGCGGACAGGGCCAGACTCATGACGAAGGGACTGATGGACGCGCCCACGCCCCAGAAGCTGTGCAGCCAGTTCATGTGCCGCGCCGTGTAGTGGAGGGCCACGTAGTTGTTGAGCGCCGCGTCGACCGCCCCCGCGCCCAGGCCGTAGGGGACGGCCCACAGGCACAGCATCCAGAACTGGCTGGCGGTCGAGAAGCCCAGCAGCGCCACGGCGGTGAGCACCACGCTCACAGTGGTGACCAGCCCCGCGCCGAAACGCCGGGTCAGCCGCTCGGAGGCGAGGGAGGAGACGATGGTGCCGACGGCGATGATGAAGGTGACTCCCCCGGCAAAGGACACCGGTACACCCAGGTCCTCGTGCATGACGGGCCAGCCCGCGCCCACGAGCGAGTCCGGCAGACCGAGACTGATGAAGGCCAGGTAGATGATGGCGAGTAGCAGCAGATACACGAGGAGCCTCTCCGAGTAACGGCAGGCGGCGCTGAGCGCCGGGGAGTCGATCAGCACCAATCAAGAAATTAACCGACGACGCTATTTTAATAGTCCCTTCCCGGGTGACAAGGGCCGTTCGTCCACATCGCGCCCCACCCTCGCCCACACGGCGGGCCTACGCGGAGTCCTGAGCGAGTGCACCGGCTTCATCGGCCAGCCTCGCGACCGCCAGCCGGTCGACTTTGCCCGGCCCGCGCAGCGGCAGCGCATCGACGACGACGATCCGCTTGGGAGCATGCGCCCCGTCCAGTCGCTGCCGCGCGGCCGCCCGCAACTGCTCCGCCCAGACCCGCCGGTCGCCAGGCTTCGCCGTTGACTCCGGCACGACGACGGCGACGACGGTATGTCCCCACTGCGCATCGGGCACCCCGACGACGCACGCCTCCGCCACCCCCCCCAGCGCGGTGAGCACCTGTTCGACTTCACGCGGAACGACCTTGATGCCGCCGGTGATGATGACGTCATCCACGCGTCCGAGCACGGCCAGGCGCCGTACCCCGTCCGTGCCGTCGATCAGTTTCCCGATATCACTGGTGAGCAGATCGCGGCGGGCAGCCGGGTCGCTCCGCTCGCGAAAGACCGCCGCGCCCGCCGACGGCGCCCGCCCCGCTCCCCTCTCGGCGTACCCGTGGGCGAGGACCGGCCCGGCGACCACGACTCGGCCCACCCCGTCCCCGTCCGGGTTCTCGATGCGCACCTCCACCCCATCCAGCGGCACGCCGTCGTAGACGCAGCCGCCGCCGGTCTCGCTCATGCCGTAGGTCGTCACCACCCGTACCCCGGCGGCGCGGGCGCGCTCCAGCAGGGCCGGGTCGGCGCCGGCCCCGCCCAGCAGGACGGCGTCGACGCGGGCCAAGGCTGCTCGTGCCTGTTCCTGCCCCGCAGCGAGGGCCCGCACCAGCTGGGTGGGTACCAACGAGACGCGCACCGGGTCGCCCGGCCGGGTGGCGAGCGCCCGCGTGATCGCGTCCGCGAGCGCGTCGGGGGTGAAACCGCGCGAGGTGTCCGCGACCACCGGTGCGCGCCCGGCGAGCAGGGAGCGCACCACTACCTGCAGCCCGGCGACATGCTGCGCGGGCAGGGCCAGCACCCAGCTGCCGGGCCCGCCCAGGCGTGCGTGCGTGGCACGCGCGGAGGCGGTCAACGCCCTCATGCCCATGGCCACCAGGGCACCGGTTCCGGTGGTGGAGCCGGAGGTGCGCAGCAGTAGGTCCACCTCGGGATCGATGGCGGGACCGTGCGGATCCAGGCGCCGGGCCAGCTCGGATTTGACGGCGTCGGCGTCCTCGCCCGGACCGATGGGGACCAGCAGGGGGCGGGCTTTCCCGCAGTCCCCGGCGCCTGCCTCGAACCGGTCGCGCAGCGCCGTGATGAAGGCGACGACGTCGTCGGGGAGATTGCCCCCGCGCAGGAGGAACAACGGGCGGGGAAAGCTAGTTGTCGAAGACACGACCACCAGGGTGGCACGCCGACCGGCCGCCGCCATAGCTCCACTAACGGTTAGGGTAGATACGTGCGTGCCGTCCCCTACATCCTCCCGCTGGTGCTGGCCCTCTACGCCCTGCTCGACTGCATACGCACCCCGTCTGAGAACATGCCGGCGCGCCTGCCCAAGCCCATGTGGATCCTGCTCATCCTGGTCATGGCGGTGGTCGGACCGATCGCCTGGATCATCACCTCGCGGGTGCGTGCCGCCGAGGAACGCGGCGGCGAGATCGAGCGCACCGTGTGGTCCTCCAGGGAGCGCGTCGACCTGCACCTGGCGGAGCGCCCCCGCCCGGTTGCACCCGACGACGACCCGGAGTTCCTCGCCCACCTCGAGCAGGACATCCGCCGCCGTCGCCGCCGTGACAAGGACGCGGGCACGACCGACGCCCCCGGCAACCGGAATGAAGACTCCGACAAGAACTCCGACGATCACGGTGCGGATGGCCCGGGCGTTTCCTCAGACGGCTCTCCGACGTCGTGATCCTCCGGCCGACATCCCGGACAGCATCCAGCAGCACTCAGGCATCGTCCATAGGCGCCGGCAGAGCCGGGCACTCACCGGAAGCTCCAGCACCTGGCTCTCGGGTAGGTGCGCTCGTAGCCCCCTCCCGCGCCGTCAGCTCGGCTCGTAGGGGGCGACGACGATCTCGACGCGCTGGAGCTCCTTGACGTCGGCGTAGCCGGTGGTGGCGAGCGTGCGGCGCAGGGCGCCCATGATGTTCAGAGTGCCGTCGGCGCGGTCCGAGGGGCCGGAGAGGATCTGCTCCATGGTGCCGACGGTGCCGACATGGCTGCGGTAGCCGCGGGGCAGCCGCTCATGGCGGGCCTCGGCGCCCCAGTGATAGCCGCCGCCGGGAGCCTCCTCGGCGCGCGCCAGTGCAGCACCCAGCATGACGGCGTCGGCGCCGCAGGCGATGGCCTTGACGACGTCGCCGGAGTTGCCGACCGAGCCGTCGGCGATGACGTGCACGTAGCGGCCACCGGACTCGTCCATGTAATCGCGGCGGGCGGCGGCCACGTCGGCGACGGCGGTGGCCATGGGCATGTGCAGGCCCAGGACCTGGCGCACGGAGGAGGAGGCCCCGCCGCCCTGGCCGACGAGCACGCCCGCCGCTCCGGTGCGCATCAGGTGCAGCGCGGCGGTGTAGGTGGTGACCCCGCCGACCACCACGGGCACATCCAGCTCATAGATGAAGCGCTTGAGGTTCAGTGGCTCGACCGAGCCGGACACGTGCTCGGCGGAGACGACCGAGCCGCGGATGACCAGCAGGTCGACGCCCGCTTCGACGACCGTGCGCCAGTGCCGCTGCGTCTGAGAAGGGCTGAGGCGTCCGGCGACGACGACGCCGGCCTCGCGAATCTGCGCCAGCCGGGCGGTGATGAGTTCGGGCTGCACCGGCGGGCGGTAGACCTCCTGCAACACCGCGGTGGCCTGCTCCGGGTCCGCGTTGCGGATGCGCTCCAGGGCGGGGGCCGGGTCCTCGTAGCGGGTCCACAGGCCCTCCAGGTCGAGCACGCCGATGCCACCGAGTTTTCCCACCAGGATCGCGGTCTCGGGACTCATCACCGAGTCCTGGGGCGAGGCCATTACCGGCAGGTCCACGTGGTAGGCGTCCAGCTGCCAGCCCACGCGCACGTCGCGCACATCGCGGGTGCGGCGCGCCGGGACCAGCGCAATGTCGTCGAAGGAGTAGGCCTGTCGGGCGCGCTTGTCCCGCCCGATCTCGATCTCACCGCTCATGGCGAGCATCGTAGCGAGCATCGCCCCGGACACCTGCGTCTCCGGTCGCGCTATTCGTGTCGGAGGGCGGTGGCACACTCGGCACATGAGCGAGCAACCAGTACCCATGCCGACCACGGCGCCCGGTTCCTGGGCCGCCGGTCCACTGCTCGGATTCGACACCGAAACCACCGGGGTCTCCCCCAGCGCTGACCGCCTGGTGACGGCGGCTCTTGTCGCCCGCGGTCCGCGCGGCGCCGACGGCTCGCGCACGCAGCAAATCACCACCTGGCTGGCGGACCCGGGCGTGGCGATCCCCGCGTCGGCCACGGCCGTGCACGGCATCAGCACCGAGCGCGCCCGCGCCGAGGGGCGCCCGGTCGGCGAGGTGCTGGAGGAGGTGGCGGCGACGCTGGTGGCGGCGATGGCCGCGGGCACGCCCGTGGTCGCCTACAACGCCGCCTACGACCTGACCCTGTTGGAGGCCGAACTGACTCGTCATCACCTGCCCACCCTGCGCGCCCGGCTGGGCCGCGAGTTGGGGCCGGTGGTGGACCCGCTGGTGATCGATCGGCGGGTGGACCGCTACCGGAGGGGCAAGCGGCGCCTGACGGACCTGTGCGCCTTCTACGGGATAGACCCGGAGGCGGCCGGCCTGCACACCGCGGAGGTGGACGTGGTGGCCACGCTGGATGTGCTCGACGCCATGGCCTACGCCCACCCGGAGATCGCCCGCATCCCGCGCGCGGAACTGATGGCCTGGCAGGCGGCCGCCCACCGCGACTGGGCGGTCTCCTTCAACGACTTCCTGCGCCGCCGTGGCCGCACGCCCGACGTCGACACCGCCTGGCCGCTGCCCGACGGCGTGTGACAGCGCCGACGGCAGGCCGGCCCGCCAGTCTCGCGGCGCGCTCAGACTCGCGGCGCGCCCGCGGTCAGGATGCGCGGCCGGTGTAGTTGGGGGCCTCGACGGTCATCTTCACATCGTGCGGGTGGGACTCCTTGAGCCCGGCCGCGGTGATGCGCACGAACTGGCCGTTGGCCTTCAACTCGGGGATGGTGCGCGCGCCCACGTAGAACATCGACTGGTGCAGGCCGCCGACGAGCTGGTAGACGACGTCGGCCAGCGCCCCGGAGAAGGGTACCTGCCCCTCGATGCCCTCGGGGATGATCTTGTCGTCCCCGGAGACGTCGGCCTGGAAGTAGCGGTCCTTGGAGTAGGACTTGCGGCCGCGCGAGCTCATGGCGCCAAGCGACCCCATGCCCCGGTAGCGCTTCCACTGCTTGCCGTTGACGAACACCAGGTCGCCGGGGGACTCGGTGCAGCCGGCCAGCAGGGAGCCGAGCATGACGGTGTCGGCGCCGGCCACCAGGGCCTTGGCGATGTCACCGGAGTACTGCAGGCCGCCGTCGGCGATGAGCGGCACGTCGGCGGGAGTGCAGGCGCGGGCGGCCTCGTACACGGCGGTCACCTGGGGCACGCCCACGCCGGCGACCACCCGGGTGGTGCAGATGGAGCCGGGACCGACCCCCACCTTGACGGCGTCCACGCCGGCGTCGATGAGCGCCTGGGCGCCCTCGCGGGTGGCGACGTTGCCGCCGATGACCTCGATGCCGGAGAAGGCCGGGTCGTGCTTGAGCCGGGAGATCATCTCCAGGGCCAGCTTGGCGCCGCCGTTGGCCGTGTCCACCACGATCACGTCGACGCCGGCCTCGGCCAGCGCCCCGGCCCGCTCCCAGGTGTCGCCCCAGTAGCCGACGGCGGCGCCGACCACCAGCCGGCCCGCCTCGTCCTTGGTGGCATTGGGGTACTGCTCGGTCTTGACGAAGTCCTTGACGGTGATCAGGCCGGACAGGCGGCCGTCGGAGTCGACGATCGGCAGCTTCTCGATGCGGTTCTCGGCCAGCAGCGCCTTGGCGTCCTCCCGGGAGATGCCGGTGGGACCGGTGATCAGTCGCTCGCGCGGGGTCATGCACTCGCGCACAGTCAGGGTGTCCCAGCGCTCGGGCGGCACGAAGCGCAGGTCGCGGTTGGTGATGATGCCCAGCAGGTTGCCGGCGTCGTCTACGACCGGCAGGCCGGAGACCTTGTAGTGGCCGCACAGCTCGTCCAGCTGGGAGATGGTGGCGTCCGGGCCGACCGTGACCGGGTCGGAGACCATGCCGGACTCCGAGCGCTTGACGCGGCGCACGTGCTGGGCCTGCTCCTCGATCGAGAGGTTGCGGTGCAGGATGCCGATGCCGCCCTGCCGGGCCATGGCGATGGCCATGTCGGATTCGGTGACGGTGTCCATGGCGGCGCTCAGCAGCGGGGTGGCCAGGGAGATCTTGCGGGTCAGACGGGAGGTGGTATCGACTTCGGAGGGGATGACGTCGGTCAGCCTGGGCAGCAGGAGGACGTCGTCGTAGGTGAGTCCGGTGGGGGCGAAGATGTCGGGGCTGGTGATCGAGTCGCTCACGGCAGCATCGTAGAGCCCCGGCGGCGCCCACCGCACACGGGGATGCGCCACAGCCCCGGAACAGCCCTGTGGGGCGGCAGGCATGCGCCCACCGCCCCACAGGCAACGTCAAAAACCTCGGCAGGTGCCGGGTCAGCGGGTGACAACCGCCAGCACGTCGCGCGCGGACAGGATCAGGTAGTCCTCGCCGTCGTACTTGACCTCGGTGCCGCCGTACTTGGAATAGATGACGACGTCGCCCTCGGCGACGTCAACCGGGATGCGCTTGCCGGAGTCGTCGACGCGGCCCGGGCCCACGGCCAGAACCTTGCCCTCCTGCGGCTTCTCCTTGGCGGTGTCCGGAATGACCAGCCCGGACGCGGTGGTCTGCTCGGCCTCGACCGTCTGCACGACGATGCGGTCCTCGAGCGGCTTGATGGAGATCGACATGCGTTCTCCCCTTCTCGCTTCTTGAGTATGGAATGACTGGATGCCGCATCCCGGGAGTGCCGAGCCGCCGTCGCGGGGGTCGGTCCGACACGCGTGAGCTGCGGGTCGCGTGAGAAGCCGAAGCACCTCGCGCGCCGAAAGAGAATCTACGCGCGCCTTAGCACTCAGTCAACGCGAGTGCTAAGGCGCGCATCCCGGTTCGCCGAGGGCGTGCACCACGGCGCAGTGCCCCCGAGGCTCGGCCGCCGGATCGACGGCGCGCACAGTCCGTCGCTCAGGCCGCCCGGTTGGCGCGGGTGAAGGCAATGGCCTCCTCCACACTGGTCTCCCGGTCCCCCAGCAGCGGGGTGCGGTTGGTGGCCACATCCCAGGCGGCCTTGACCGCGGCCCCGCGCTCACGCAGCCAGCTGTAGGTCCAGGTGGAGCGGTTGGCACGGGCACGCGCGTCCCCGACGCCGCTGGCGTCCACGCCGACGGCGCGGCACACGGCCACCGCTCGCGCCTCGTGGAAGTCCTGAGTGACAAGGATCGCGTCCGACACGCCGAAGACCCGGCGAGCCCGTACGCAGGTGGCGTAGGTGTCAAAACCGGCGTAGTCGATCGCGATCGCCTCGCTGGGGATGCCGGCCGAGACCAGGTAGTCGTACATGGCGATGGGCTCGTTGTAACTGGCCTGGCCGTTGTCGCCCGACACCAGGATCGCGTCCACCCGCCCCGACTCGTACAGGTCGGCGGCCACGTCCAGCCGGTAGCGCAGCCACGGGGAGGGCTCGCCGGAGGAGTAGACGGAGGCACCCAGGACGATGGCCACCGGCGCGGTCGCCTCGTCGTCGGCGGCACCGTAGTCGGTCACATGCCCGGAGGCGGACGCCCACACCCAGGCGTTGGGCAGCGCCACCGCGGCCACCGCGAGCGCCACGATCCCGCCCACGACCCACCGCCAGCGGCGGCGCCTGTCGCGTCGTGCCACGCGTGTCCTCCTTCTCCCGGCCGACGGCCCGGGCGTTTCGCCTGCGGGCCGAGCGGCCCATACGGACGTGCCAGCGTAGCCCCTGCCGGACGGCGGCGCGGGGATAGTGAGACGGGTCTCCCCGGCGTCGCGCGGGCGGGTCGGCGTGTCATGATTTCGTGCGATGGACGGCTCCGACCTCGCCCCGCTGCTGACCCCCGAGGGTTGGTGGCTGCTCGAATCATTGCCACCCTACGACCCCGACCAGGCCCTCGTACTGTCCGAATCACTGCGCCGCGAGGGCCACTCCCCCGCGCTGGTTTCGGCCGCCCTGACGCAGCAGCGGCTGCGCCGGCGCGCGGCCACCAAGTTCGGCCCCTTCGCAGACCGCATGCTGTTCACGCCCGACGGACTGGAGCAGGCCACACGACTGGCCGTGTCCGCCCACCACGCCGCCCGCTACGCCCGCGCCGGCAGCCGGTTGGTGGCCGATCTGGGCTGCGGAATCGGCGGGGACGCGCTGGCACTGGCCTCGCTGTGCCCGGGCGTGCTGGCGGTGGAGCGCGACGAGGCGACGGCGGCACTGGCCACCGTCAACCTCACCCCCTTCCCCAACGCCGAGGTGCGGTGCGCCGACGCGCTGGAGGTGGACCTGGCCGCCGCGGGTGTGGACGCCGTCTTCGCCGACCCGGCGCGCCGCTCCGGTGGGCGGCGCATCGCCGACCCCGAGCGCTGGTCGCCGCCACTGCACAGCGTGCTGGCCCTGCGCGAGCAGGTGGCGGCCCTTGGCGTCAAGGTCGCTCCCGGCATCGACCACGCGTCGCTGCCCGCCGACGCCCATGCCCAGTGGGTGAGCGTGGACGGCGAGGTGGTCGAGGCCGGCATCTGGTGCGGCCAGCTCGCCCCGGAGGGCCCCGGCCGCTCCGCCCTGGTGCTGCGCACGGGCGCCGACGGCGAGTCCTCCGCCCATGTGCTGGCCGACCCCGACTGCGCCGACCCCACCCGCCCGCCGGTCCAGCTGGACCCGATCGCCGGACCAGAGGCATTGGGAGACTTCATTCACGAGCCCGACGGCGCCGCCATCCGCGCCGGCCTGGTCGCCCACCTGGCGGGACGACTGGGCGCCCACCCGGTCGGCCACCGAATCGCCTACCTGACCGGCGCAACACCTGTCGAGCCGGAGCTGGCCCCCTTCCTGCGCTCCTGGCGGCTGGTGGAGGTGTTACCACTCCACCTGAAGGCGCTGCGCTCGCGCGTGCGCACCCGCGGGATTGGCCGCCTGGAGATCCACGCCCGCGGCGTCGACGTCGCCCCCGACGCGTTGCGCGCCTCACTGCATCTGCGCGGGCAGGCCGGAGAAACCTGGCTGCTGACCCGTATCGGCGAGCGCGGCGAGCACGGCCGCTCCCCCCGGGGCGTGGTGCTCGTCGTCGCGCCCGTCGAAGCCGCGGTGCCCGCGCCCGGCCCCGCCCCAACGGGTTCGGACCCCGCCGCGCCATCCCCGCTCCCACGCCCGGACCGTTCAGCACCTTAAGCATCCGCGAAACGCCTCCCCCGAAGGAGCTCCGTCATGACACCGACCACGCCCGCATTCACCCGGACGCACCGCGCCCCCCTGATCCACCGCGCGGACCTGCCCTTCGCCCACTCCGAACGCTCCACGCTCGGCATCGAGTGGGAGCTGCAGTTGGTGGATCGCGACAGCCTGGACCTGCGCCAGTGCGCCGCTGACATCCTGCGCCTGGTGGGCCAGGACCCCAATATCCACGGGGAGATGATGCTCAACACCGTGGAGCTGGTCTCCGGGGCGCGCCACACGGTCGCCGAGTGCATCGAGGACATCGCGTTGGCCTACGGGCGGCTGCTGCCGGTGGTGGACCCGCTGCGGGTTCAGCTGGCCAGCGCCGGCACCCACCCCTTCGCCGACCCGCTGGTGCAGAAGGTCACCGACGCCGAGCGCTACGCCCGCCTGGTCGACCGCACTCGCCTGTGGGGCCACCAGATGCTCATCTTCGGCACGCACGTGCACGTGGGCATCGAGGATCGCAGCAAGGTGCTGCCGATCCTGTCCGCCCTGCTCACCCGCACCGCGCACCTGCAGTGCCTGAGCGCCTCCTCCCCGTTCTGGGCGGGGGATTCCACCGGTTACGCGGACAACCGGGCGATGATGTTCCAGCAGCTGCCGACCGCCGGCGCCCCGCACCAGCTCGGCTCCTGGGAGGAGCTGGAGGGCTTCGTCGGGGACATGGTCCACACCGGTGTGATCGAGGACTTCACCGAGGTCCGCTGGGACGTGCGCCCCTCGCCGCGCCTGGGCACGATCGAGGTGCGCTCCTGCGACGCCGCCACCAACCTGACCGAGTTGGCCGGCATCGCCGCCCTGACTCAGTGCCTGGTGGAGGACTTCTCCCGCCGCCTGGACCGCGGGGAGGAGCTGGACGCACTGCCGCCGTGGTACGTGAATGAGAACAAGTGGCGCTCGGCCCGCTACGGGATGGACGCCATCCTGATCACCGACTCATCCGGCACGGAGGAGCTGGTCACCGACACGGTGGAGCGGATGCTCACCGAGTTGGCGCCGGTGGCCGCGGACCTGGGTTGTGAGACGGAGTTGGAGAGCGTGCGCGCCACCCTGGAGGCCGGCGCCTCCTACCAGCGCCAGCTCGCCGCGGCCACCGCGGCGAGCAGCAACGAGGCGGCCATGCGACTGCTGCTGGAAGAGGTGCGCGCCGGCCGTCCGCTGACCCCCGCGGAGGTTACGGCCCTGGTCGCCGACGGCATCAGCCCCGCCCCCGCGACCCCGGCCCGGCCCTCCCGCAACCGGCGCCGTTAACCCGCCGAGGTCGGTCGATCTTACGTGCCGAGGTCGGTCGATATAACCATCGAGGTCGGCACTAATCACGTGCCGAGCTCGGCGAAACAGGAGGCGAGCGGGCGGGAGGCCGGTGGGCGAGGCCGGTGGGCTCAGTGCGCCACGGGGATGTCCAGGGGCATGCCGGAGTCGGGGGCGAAGTCCATGGGGCTCGGCTCCACGCCCGCACGCACCGCCTCCGCCCCCAGGGCCGCGATCTGGGCGCCGTTGTCCGTGCAGTATTTCAGCGGCGGCAGCCGCAGGGTGATGCCGGCGGCCTCGCAGCGCTGCGCCGCGAGCGCCCGCAGCCGGGAGTTGGCGGAGAAGCCGCCGCCGATCACCAGGGTGTCGCAGCCGGTGTCCCGGCAGGCCTGCACCGCCTTCGCGGTGAGCGAGTCGTTGACCGCCTCGGAGAAGGCGGCGCACACGTCGGCGGCCGGCACCTCCTGGCCTGTGTCCACCAGCGACTCCACATAGCGGGCGACCGCCGTCTTCAGGCCGGAGAAGGAGAAGTCGTAGCGGTGGCGCTCGCGGTCCTTGGCGGCGGCCAGACCGCGCGGGAAGCGAATCGCCTCGACGTCTCCCTCCTGGGAGAGCCGGTCGACGTGCGGGCCGCCCGGGTAAGGCAGCCCGAGCAGGCGGCCGACCTTGTCGAAGGCCTCCCCGGCGGCGTCGTCGAGGGTACTGCCCAACTCGACGACGTCGGTGGCCAGGCCGTGGATGTCCAGCAGACTGGAGTGGCCGCCGGAGACGATCAGGCCGATGAAGTGCTCGGGGGCGGGGCCGTCGATGAGCTCGTCGACGGCGATGTGTCCGATGACGTGGTTGACACCGTAGATGGGCTTGCCGAGCGACGCGGCCAGGGCCTTGGCGGCGCTGACGCCGACGGTGAGGGATCCGATCAGCCCGGGGCCGGCGCTCACGGCGATCGCGTCGACGTCGGTAAGGGCGACCCCGGCCCGCTCCAGCGCGGCGTCCAGGGTGGGCAGGAAGGACTCCAGGTGGGCGCGGGAGGCGATCTCGGGGATGATGCCGCCGAAGCGGGCGTACTCATCCATGGAGGTCGCCACGACGTCGCCGAGCAGTTCACGGCCGCGTACCAGGGCGACGCCGGTCTCGTCGCAGGTGGACTCGATGCCGAGGATCAGTGGTTCACTCACGGCGCCCAAGCGTAGCCGCCTAAACCGGCGTCAGTAGTGACTGACGACGGCGGTGCCGATGCCCGCCCAGTCGTAGAACCAATGAGCCTCATCCTCCGGCAGGTTGATGCAGCCGTGGGAGCCAGCGTCGGAACCGACCCCGAAATGCTCGGCCCAGGGGGCGGAGTGGATGGCGTAGTTGCCGTGCCAGTAGGTCACCCAGTGTACGTCCTTTTGGCAGTAGGACCAGCCGGGGCTGCAGCCCAGGTCCTGCTCGGCGTAGGTCAGGTACACCTCGTAGGTGCCCGTGATGGTCTCGTTCCCGGTGCCGCCGTGGTTCATGAGGACCGGGCCGTGGACCTGCTGGTAGCCCTCGTAGGCGGTAATCGTGGAGTCGGTGAGGTTGATGTCGATCCACTTCTCGCCGTCGTCAGCGCTGTAGGCGAAGCGATCGGCGCCGGCGGAGACGACCCGCTGCTCGGTGTCGGCGGACACCGCACGAGTGGTCAGTTCACCGCTGTAGGAGTCGCCGGAGTCGAGGGCGGCGATGATGCCGTCGGTGACCGCGGTGCGGTTGGTGACCTCCAGACCGTCCTGGGCGGGACGGGCGGGTTCGAGCAGGTTGCCCTCGGCGTCGACATTGTCGATGCCGGTGATGGGGTCCAGTTCGATTGCGGCGGCCGCATCGTCGACCCAGACGGCGACGCTCTCCTCCAGCAGCGTGGGCACGAGTTCGCCGTCGACGGCGGTGGTGCCCACCCAGGATGCGCGGGTGGCAGCCTCGGCCGTCATGGTCTTTCCCTCGGCGGTGAGCGTCACGGCGGGGGCGATGAGCGCGTTGGCGGCCGCAGCGGCCTGTTCGGCGGCGGCATCCGATACGGCGGGGGCGACGTCCACGAGCGTCAGCTCGGCACGCTGGGAGGTGAGGGTATCGGTGGCCTCCGCGACGACGGCGGTCAGTGCTTCGACGTCCACCCCCTGGCCGTTGGTCCCGGGGACGGCCTCAAAGGCGTCCCCGGAGGCGGTGGGCTGGATGGAGGCGTTCACGGCGGCGCTGCCCGCCTGAGCGTCAATGCGAGCGGCGAGGGCGGCCACGGCGTCGGGGTCCACGGTGGCGGCCGGCTCGTCCCCGGGGGTGGCCGGGGACGCCGGGTCCTCACCGGACACGACGGCGCGGGCCATGGCGTCGGCGTCGACACGCCCGCCGGCCTGCGCCAAAGGCGTGGTGATGGTCTGCCCGGCGACGGTGATGGTGACCGTGGTCTCGGCGGCCTGATTCGCGACGACGGCGGCAACCTCGGCCCGGGTCATGCCGGCCATGTTCTGCCCACCGACGGTGGCACCGGCGGGCGCGAGGCCCACGGCATAGGCGGCGCGGCCGGAAATGCCGGCCAGTGGCGCCGCCAGGACCAGCGCGAGCAGCACGGCGATCACCCGCCCGCGAACGTCGAGTCCGCCGGCGGCGTGTCTGGGTGTATGCGCGGCCAGTGCGCGCCGCAGTCCGAGAAGTCTGTTCACCGTCCCTCCGGTTAAGGCAGTGTAACGACGTCTTGTGGGAAGGGGGCAACCATACAGCGGTCGACTGTGATTGCTAACCGGTGGCCGCCGTCACATGCGCCGAGGTCGGTCGACGTTAACGGCTCTTCCGGTTTGTGGCGGGGGG
>NZ_LK995485.1:57490-91443 GCF_900002405.1 Actinomyces succiniciruminis
CTGGTGGGGTTGGGTGCTGGTGGGGTGGGTGGTGTGTGCCCGGGCGGCCCGCCGTGGGACGGGATGTCCAAATTCGGCACTAAGGCCGTCCACGACCGCTAGGGCCGTTCCTGAAACCGCATGATTCCAACGTTCTGCCCACAACTGTCGGCGAGGTCGGAGTCGTTTATGCCGATCCTGGACACTTTGAACCGCCACTCACGCGACTCGGCGCCGGCGGCGGGCCGCGTGGGCGGACGGCCGCGGGGAGGCCGGCCGGGCCCGGCGCCCGCACCTGCCCCAGATCCCTACTTGGACCACGAATCTGCAGTTGGACCGCCTGAGAGTGCGTCTGGGCGGTCCAACTGCAGCTAGACAGCAAGCGCAGCTAGACGGTCCAAGTAGAGCCCGGCGGTCCAAGCACGCGCGGGCTAGTCGCCCCAACCGCAAGCAACCACACACCTCGGACACCGACCCAACCCCCGCCCCCACACCCGCGAACGGGAAGAGCCCGTAAAGCTGTGTACCGCGGACGGAGCCGTCGCGGGTACCTCCGGCTACTCCTGCGTGTTCTATGACATGTACGACGGCAAAGTTGACCGGGACATCGGCTACCCGCACAGGTATGCCAAGCAGATTTACGACGACGCCGCGCAGCGGCTCTGAGCAGAGCTACTGCGCGGCGCGCGGGTGTGGAAGCCTCAGCCGGGGCCAAGCGCCTCAGGCGGTGGTCTTCTGGCCCTTCCACAGGGCGTGGCCGAGGTCGCGGTTCAGCCTGGTGATGACCTCCAGCGGCACCGACTTGGGGCACACGGCCGCGCACTCACCGATGTTGGTGCAGCCGCCGAAGCCCTCGGCGTCGTGCTGGTTGAGCATGTTGACCACGCGGGCGAGCCGCTCCGGCTGGCCCTGCGGGAGCAGGCCCAGGTGGGAGATCTTCGCGCCGGTGAACAGCATGGCGGAGGCGTTCGGGCAGGCGGCCACGCAGGCGCCGCAGCCGATGCACGCGGCGGCCTCGAAGGCGGCGTCGGCCTTGTCCTTCTGCACGGGCACGGAGTGTGCCTCCGGGGCGGCGCCGGTGTTGACGGAGATGTAGCCGCCGGCCTGGACGATGCGGTCCAGGGCGGAGCGGTCCACGATCAGGTCCTTGAGCACCGGGAAGCCGGTGGAGCGCCACGGCTCGATGGTGATGGTGGAGCCGTCCTTGAAGGAGGGGTCCTCCGCCAGGTGCCGCATGTGCAGCTGGCAGGTGGTGGAGCGGATCGGCCCGTGGGCCTGCCCGTTGATGACCACGCCACACTGCCCGCAGATGCCCTCGCGGCAATCCGAGTCGAAGGCGACGGGCTCCTTGCCCTCGGCGAAGAGCTGCTCGTTGAGCAGGTCGAGGACCTCGAGGAAGCTCATGTGCTCCTCGATGCCGGTCATCGAGTACTCCTCGAAGTGCCCCTCCGAGTCCTGGTTCTTCTGGCGCCAGATCTTCAGCTTGATGTTCACTTGTAACTCCGCTGCTTGAGCTCGATGTCCTTGTAGATGAGGTCCTCCTTGTGGAGGATCGGGGGCTGGTTCTCGCCGCCCCACTCCCAGGCCGCCACGTAGAGGAACTCGTCGTCGTGACGCAGCGCCTCACCCTCGGGGGTCTGGGACTCGGCGCGGAAGTGGCCGCCGCAGGACTCCCGCCGGTGGAGGGCGTCGATGCACATCAGCTCGGCCAGTTCGAAGAAGTCGAGCAGGCGGCCCGCCTTCTCCAGCGCCTGGTTGAGCTCCATGGCCTCGCCGGTGATGCGGGCGTCCCGCCAGAACTCCTCCTTGAGGGCGCGGATCTGGCGGATGGCCTCCCGCAGTCCCTCCTCGCGGCGCTCCATGCCGCAGTACTCCCACATGATGCGGCCCAGGGCCATGTGGAAGTCGTCGACGGAGCGGGTGCCGCGCAGCGCCATGAGCCGCTCGACGCGGTCCTCAACGTTTCTGCGGGCCTCGGCGATCTCCGGGGCGTCCGGGTCGACCTTACCGATCCGCAGCATGTCCGCCAGGTAGTCGTTGAGCGTGTCCGGCAGCACGAAGTAGCCGTCGGCCAGCCCCTGCATCAGGGCGGAGGCCCCCAGGCGGTTGGCGCCGTGGTCGGAGAAGTTGGCCTCGCCGGCCACGTACAGGCCCGGGATGTTGGACTCCAGGTCGTAGTCAACCCACAGTCCGCCCATGGTGTAGTGCACGGCCGGGTAGATGCGCATGGGGACCTCGTAGGGGTCGTCGCCCGTGATGCGCTGGTACATCTCGAACAGGTTCCCGTAGCGGGCCGAGACGGCGTCACGCCCGAGCCGCCCGATGGCCTCGGAGAAGTCCAGGTAGACGCCGCGGCGCATCATGCGCTCGTTGCCCTGCGCGTCGCGCTCCTTGATGGCGGGGCCGACGCCGCGTCCCTCGTCGCACATGTTCTTCGCCTGCCGGGAGGCGATGTCGCGCGGGACCAGGTTGCCGAAGGCGGGGTAGATCCGCTCCAGGTAGTAGTCGCGGTCCTCCTCGGGAATCTCGCGCGGGTCCTTCTCGCAGTCCTCGGCCTTCTTGGGCACCCAGATGCGGCCGTCGTTGCGCAGCGACTCACTCATCAGGGTCAGCTTGGACTGGAAGTCGCCGGACTGCGGGATGCAGGTCGGGTGGATCTGCGTGTAGCAGGGGTTGGCGAAGTAGGCGCCCTTGCGGTGCGCCCGCCAGATGGCGGTGGCGTTGCAGCCCATGGCGTTGGTGGACAGGAAGAACACGTTGCCGTAGCCGCCGGTGCACAGCACGACGGCGTCGGCCAGGTGGGTCTCGATCTCGCCGGTGACCATGTCGCGGGTGACGATGCCGCGGGCACGACCGTCGATCACGATCAGCTCGAGCATCTCGTGGCGGCGGTACTCCTTAACGGTGCCGGCGTGGACCTGCCGCTCCAGCGCCTGGTAGGCGCCGATCAGCAGCTGCTGTCCGGTCTGGCCGCGGGCGTAGAAGGTGCGGGAGACCTGCACGCCGCCGAAGGAGCGGTTGTCTAGCAAGCCGCCGTACTCGCGGGCGAAGGGGACGCCCTGGGCGACGCACTGGTCGATGATGTTGGCGCTGACCTCGGCCAGCCGGTAGACGTTGTCCTCCCGGGCGCGGTAGTCGCCGCCCTTGACGGTGTCGTAGAACAGCCGGTATACGGAGTCGCCGTCGTTGCGGTAGTTCTTCGCGGCGTTGATACCGCCCTGCGCGGCGATCGAGTGGGCGCGCCGGGCGGAGTCCTGGTAGAAGAAGCACTTGACGTTGTAGCCCTGCTCCCCCAGCGACGCCGCGGCGGCACCGCCGGCCAGGCCGGAGCCGACCACGATGATGTCGAGCTTGCGCCGGTTGGCGGGGTTGACCAGCTGGGCGTTGAACTTGCGCTGCTCCCAGCGCTGGGCGATCGGGACGTCGTGCGGCGCCTTGGTGTCGGCGATCTTCTCGCCCTCGCGGTACAGGCCGTCGATGAGTTCAGTCATCATTCACTCACTTCTCGATCAGTAGGCAGCGCAGTGGGCGAACTGCTCGGAGGCCGAACCGATCGCATCGCAGAACTGGGGGTAGTAGTCGGCCGCGGCCATCGGGGCGTCGACCCAGCCGAAGAGGATCGCCGTCGGCACCGACATGAACACGAGGAACAGGCCGAAGGCGACGATGAAGGCGATCAGGCGGATGAGGGGGATGGTGTTGCCGCGGGTGGCGCCAAGGGTCTGCAGCGCCGACCAGACGCCGTGCCACACGTGCAGGCACAGAGCCGCCAGGGCCACCAGGTAGATCAGGTACACCCACCACAGCTGGAAGCCGTAGTACATGTTGGCGTAGGCGCGCCCGTGGACGTACTCGCCGCCCGGGGCCAACGACAGGGTGGTGAACTGCAGGATGTGCCAGATTATGAACAGCAGCAGGATCACGCCGCCCCAGCGCATGGTGCGCATGGCGTAGCGGGAGGCGAAGTAGTCGGCGCCCGGCTTCTTGACCTCGTACTTGTCAGTCCCACGGGCCTTGCGGTTGCGGAACCACAGGTGGAAGGCACTGATCACGTGGGCCAGCAGCAGCGCCACCAGGACAACCCGCAGGATCCACAGCATGCCGCCGTAGGGAAGCAGCGGCTCAAGCAGGGTGCGCAGCCAGACCGCGTAGTGGTCATAGGCGATCTCACCCTGGAAGTAGTGGGTGTTGCCATAGGCGTGAAGCAGCAGATAGACGATGAAGATGATGCCCGACCAGGCCATCAGACGCTTCATGAAGACCGTCGTCGTGTAGGCGGCCTTCTTCTTGGGGGGAGCAGACGTTTTCACCACGGGTGCAGTTTACGAACGCACCCTGGCCGATGGTCCCAAACCGCCGCCCGCGTCCCCACGAGCATTCACGCATCCCCGCCAGGCCGCGGAAAACCGGGGATAGACTGCGGGAACACGGTTCGGCTCGACTCGTCATATCACGCCCGCCGGGGCGAATTAGCGCCGCCATTTCGTCACACGATTGTCAGACAAATATCAGAGTGGTCGGCGCATGACGATGGCGTCCTCCACCGGCGCCAGGTAGTAGCGGCGGCGTCGGCCGATCGCCTTGAACCCGTGCGTGGCGTACAGGCGCTGGGCACTCTCGTTGGAGGCGCGTACCTCCAGCAGGACGGCGCGGCAACCGGCGTCGGCGGCCGCAGTCAGCAGGGCATTCAGCAGGGCGGTGGCCACACCGCGGCGCCGGGCGGCGGGGATGGTGGCGATGGTGAGCAGGTCGGCGTCGCCGCGGCCGTCCCCGTACCACAGGCCGGCGTAGCCGACGATCGGTTCGGCGTCGGCAGCGCCCGGGCCCGGCGCAGCGGGCGCCTCCTGCGGGTCGGCCGCACCCGCGGGCGCGGCATCCTCCAAGTGGGCGACCAGGTAGGTGCGGTCGGCGCCCGGGCCGTTGGTGCGGTCCAGTTCGGCGGCGAGCGTCGCTGGACTCCAGGCCTCCGCACCGAACAACTCCGGCTCCAGGCGGGAGACCACCTCCAGGTCTTGCGGCGTCATGGGGCGCAGCCGCACCCCGACCGCTGCAGCCTCCTGGCCGGGCGGGTTCACCGTGCGCGTCCCGCAGACATCTGCACGTCGGGGCGGCGCAGGTACAGGGGCGCCGTCCCAAGTCCGGCCTGCTGCACGGCCTCCTCCCCCGCGCCGTCCAGTGCACGCAGGCGGGCCAGGGCGATGCGCACCTGGGCGGCCGCCTCCCCGGAGACGGGGGCCAGCACCTCGCGGCCGGCGGCCAGCTCGGGGTACAGGGCGACGCCGGAGCCGGCCACGACGTCGGCGGGCGGCTGCGCGCCGCTCTCCTCGCGCTGACGCAGGGCGGCGGGGGCCAGCACCTCGTACTCACCCAGGCGTTCGACGTCGTCGGCGCCACGAGCCCGGTAGCGGGCGGTGTAGACCTCCTTGCGGCGCGCGTCGGTGGCGACCAGGACCGTGGCCGATTGCGCGGCCTGCTGGTCCCGCCGGGCCAGCTGATCGAGGGCGGCGCGGGCCACGGCGTCGAGGCTGGGCACGCCGTACACGGGGATGTCACGGGCACGGCCGACGGCGCGGGCGGTCACCAGGCCGGCGCGCAGCCCGGTGAAGGGGGCCGGGCCGGTGGTGGCGACGACGGCGTCCAGCGGGGCCGCGGCCACCGCCGGGTCCGCGAGCGCGGCGGACAGCATGGGGCCCAGTGATTCGGCGTGGCGGCGGGGACTGTCCTGCCCGGCGGTGGTCAGGATGTTCAGGGAGGCGGGGGCCGCGTCGGCGTCCGGGCGGTCGGGGGCGTCGGCGACCAGCAGCTGGGTTCCCAGGGAGGAGTCGATGGAGAGGATGCGCACGGGCACAGCCTAGATGAGCGCCGGGCGCTGGAGCGTCAGCCGGCGAGTGGGCGGAGGTCGACGCCGGCCCAGCGGGGGCCGACGGCGGCGATGGTGACGGTGCGTCGGCCGTCGTCTACTCGGGCCAGGTCGGTAACCGCCCGGGTTTCCCCGGAGCCGGTGGGCGCGGCGGCGGCGAGGCCGCCGTGGGGGCGGGCGACGGTGATCTCCAGCCGGTCGGGAGAGAGGGCTTCCGCCTTGCCCTCGCCCCACTCCATGAGGGTGACCGAGTCGGCGACGGCGGAGTCCAGGTCGAGGGCGTCAAGCTCCTCCAGGGAGGAGATTCGGTAGGCGTCCACGTGGATGAGGTCGGGGCCGGCGTCGGCGGCGGGGTGGACGCGCGCGATGACGAAGGTGGGTGAGGAGACGCGTCCGCGCACCCCCATGGCGGAGCCGATGCCCTGGGCGAGGGTGGTTTTGCCGGCGCCGAGCCCGCCGGTGAGTACGACGACGTCGCCGGCCCGCAGCAGCTTGGCCAGGCGGGCGCCCAGCGCACGGGTGGCGTCGGCGGAGTCGGTGTCCACGACGACCACCGGCGCGGGGCCGTCCTGAACGGCGGGGTGGGCGGTGCTCATGCCTGGGCCCCTCCTGCGTGCACCGCCGGGATGGCGGCGGCGTCGCGGCCCACGAAGACACGGGGCACACGCGCACCCAGGCGGGTGACGATCTCATAGTTGATGGTGGTGCACAGCTGGGCCCACTCGTCGGCGGTGGGGGTGACGGCGTCGGCGGGGGCGCCCCACAGCACGGCGGTGTCTCCGGCAGCGGCGGGCGGGGGCACCGGGGCGCCCTCGGGGGTGGTGGCCGGGCCGAGGTCGATGACCACCTGATCCATGCACACGCGGCCGACTATGGCGGCGCGCAGGCCGTTCACCGCGACCGGGCCGCCGTTGGAGGCGGCACGGGGGATGCCGTCGCCGTAGCCGAGTGGGACCAGGCCCAGCCAGCGGTCGGTGGGGGCGCGCCAGGTACCGCCGTAGGAGACGGCCTGGCCGGCGGGGATGCGCTTGACCTGGGTCAGGGGCGCCTCCAGGCGCATGGCCGGTGTCAGGTCCAGGGCGGCGGAGGTGGCGACGGCGGGGTCCGGGGACAGGCCGTACAGGCCGATGCCGATGCGTACCAGATCCAGCCGCGTATCGGGGTGCCACAGCAGGCCGGCGGTGGCCGCCAGGTGGCGCAGGCGCGGGTTCAGGCCCGCCTCCGCGACGACCCGTTCGGCGGCCAGGAAGCGGGACAGGTGCTTCTCGGTGGAGCCGCAGGCGGGCTCGTCGGCGCGGGACAGGTGGCTCCACAGGGCGACCACGGCGATCGTGCCCTCCTCCTCCGCGGCCTTCGCGGCGGCGGCCAGGGCGGGCAGGTCGGCGGGGGTGGCGCCGCCGCGGGACATGCCGGTGTCGACCTTGAGGTGGATGCGGGCCGGTCCCGGTGCCGACTGGCCGTCGGCGGGGTCGTCCAGTTCGGCGCGGGCGGCCGCCGCAATGGCGTCGAGTTGTGCGCGGGTGGACACGGACAGGTCGATGCCGGCCGCAAGCGCGGCGCGCAGCGGGGAGCCGGGGGCGGCCGCCTGGTCGGGTGTGAGCACGGGCAGGAGCCAGCTGAGCAGGCGCGGGCGCTCGGGGGTGGGAACGGAGTCGGGATTGTGGGAGGGACGGGCGACGCCGGCTGCGTCGAGCAGGGCACGCAGGTGAAGGGCCTCTGCGAGCTGGGCGACGCCGAGCCAGGTGGCGCCGGCCCGCAGGCAGGTGGTGGCCACCGGGCCGATGCCGTGGCCGTAGGCGTCGGCCTTGACCACCGCCATCCAGGGCACGCCGCCGACCGCGGCGAGCACGTGGGCGTTGTGGGCGATGGCGTCGAGGTCGACGACGGCGCGGGAGGTCGTCGCTGTAAGCGGGGTGCCGGTTGACGCGTTCACGGTGGCGATTGTTCCACTCCGCGGGGCTCAGCGCCTGGTCATCGCCACCGACTCGGCGAAGAAGAACGTCACCCGCATCCTGGCCGCCGCCGGGCAAGACAGTCCCCGAGGTCACATCAACGGCTCGGTTCAGCCCCGGCCGGCGCACCAGAGCTGTTCCCAGGCGGCCGGGATCGCCTCGGTCAGGTCCAGTGCGGCAAGCGGATGTCCCGAGCATGCAAACAGCCGGCCGGCTCCAGCCGTGACTGCGGGGCTGGCGTCAACCAGGCCCGCCGCCCGGGCTGCCGCGAGCGCATGCAGCCGCACCCCCAGGGCCGCGCAGCGGGCCGGGGCTTCGGCCTGCACATCTTCGCCGCCGACGGCTTTGCCGTTCTCGGCATCGGCCCGGCTGGCCGCCAGTAGGGCACCGATGATTCCGGCCAGTACGTCCCCACTGCCGGCGGTGGCCAACCAGCCCGGGCCGGAGTCGACCGACAGCAGTGTCCCGCCCGGGGATGCGATCAGCGTCGGGGTCGTCTTCAGCAGCACGGTGGCGCCGGTCAGCTCCGCCAGGCGCCGCGCCGCCGCGGCCGGGGCCGCCTCGACCGACTCCCGCGAGGTCTGCTCCCCCAGCGCGCCGAGCAGGGCGGCGGCCTCCCCGGCGTGTGGGGTGAGCACCTGCCGCGGCATGCAGCGACCACCGGAGACGACTCGAGCGGCGAGCAGGGGCAGCGCCCCGGCATCAATCACCGCATCAACCGGCTCGCCGGCCTCACCCAGCACCCGTCCCAACGCTGCGTCGAGTTCGGCGGCGCGTGGGGCGTCGGCGGGGTCGGTGCCGGGGCCGATCACCAGCGCCTGACAGCGCCCGTCGACGGGCACGACCTCGGGGCGGCGGGCGAGCACCAGGTCGACCACCCGCGCCGGCGCCGCCAACCGCACCATGCCGGCGCCCGTGCGCACCGCCGCCGACGCGGCCAGCACCGCGGCCCCCGGATAGGTCTGGCTGCCGGCCCACAGCCCGACCACGCCCCGGGTGTACTTGTGGTCGCGGTCCCCGGGCACGCGCAGCAGCCCGCCCAGCTCGGTGTCGGTGGGCCGGACGGCGAGCGGCGCCCCGTTCGGCACGGGCAGCCCCAGGTCGACCACGTCCACGCGCCCGCACCGGGGCGCCGCCGGCGGCGCCAGGTGGGCGGCCTTGAAGCAGGTGAAGGTGACGGTGCGATCGGCGGCCAGCACGGGGCCGGGCAGGGTGCCGTCGTCCACGCCAACGCCGGAGGGCAGGTCGACGGCCAGCACCCGGAAGGGCCGCTCCCCCGGATCCCCGGCGGCGCACAGCGGAGCGATGATCTCGGCCGCGGCCGGGCGCAGTGGCCCGGTGGCGGCGATGCCGGTGAGCCCGTCAACCACCAGGTCGACTCCGGCCGCTCCCCCCGCGGCTGCGCGAGCCGCGGCCATGGGATCAGCAGCGAGGCGCACGCCGGCGGCGCGGGCGGCGTCCAGGGCGCCCGCATGCAAACGAGCCGGGTCGGTTGCCGGGGCGGCGGTGACGGCACAGCCGTGGCGGGCCAGCAGGGCGCCGGCCAGCAGGGCGTCGCCGCCGTTGTGACCGCCACCCACAAGCAGCAGCACGCGCGCTCCAGGCACGGCGCCGCGCGCACCGCGGAGCTCCTCCACCGCTGCCCGAGCCAGGGCGTGGGCGGCGGCATGCATGTAGCGGTCGGTGCCCGCGGTCAGCGGCGCCTCCGCGTCGGCGACGGCACGTGCCGGATAGGCCGCTGCGGCGGCCAGGGTGGAACCGGAGGCGGATGGGCTGGCGGTGGCGGTACTCACCGCCCCATCATCACCCCGTCGGCTCCCCCCGCGCCCGGCACCGCGCGCGAGATCGGTGGTGGGACGGTGCGGCTGGACCGTCGGCCCCAGCGCGCCCGGCACCGCCCGTGCATTCACTCCACGGTGACGGACTTGGCCAGGTTGCGGGGCTGGTCGACGTCCAGTCCCTTGGCCTTGGCCAGCGCGGAGGCGAAGATCTGCAGCGGCACCACCGTCAGCAGCGGCCACATCAGGGTCGGCGTGGCCGGGATGCGGATGACGGTGTCGGCGAAGGGGGTGACCGCCTCGTCGCCCTCCTCCGCGATGACGATGGTGCGGGCGCCGCGGGCGCGCACCTCCTGAATGTTGGAGATGACCTTGTCATGCAGGACGGGGCGCCGCGGGGTGGGGACGATGACGAACACCGGCAGCCCGTCCTCCACCAGGGCGATGGGGCCGTGCTTGAGCTCGCCGGCGGCGAAGCCCTCGGCGTGCACGTAGGCGACCTCCTTCAGCTTCAGCGCCCCCTCCAGTGCGACCGGGTAGCCGACGTGGCGGCCCAGGAACAGGAAGGAGGTCTGGTCGGCCAGCTGCCCCCCGAGCTCGCGGATGCTGTCCTCCTGCTCGGCGAGCAGCCGCTCGATCTTGGCGGGCATCTTGCCGAGATTCTCCAGGTAGTCGGCGACCTCGTCGGGCCACTTGTTGCCGCGCAGCTGCGCCAGGTACAGGCCCAGCAGGTAGCAGGCGGTGATCTGGGCGAGGAAGGCCTTGGTGGAGGCCACCGCCACCTCCGGGCCGGCGTGGGTGTACAGGACGGCGTCGGCCTCGCGGGCGATCGTGGAGCCGTAGGTGTTGACGATCGCCAGCGCCCGGCTGCCCTGTTCGCGGGCGTGGCGGACCGCCTGGATGGTGTCCATGGTCTCCCCCGACTGGGAGATGGCCACGGTCAGGGTCTTCTCCGACACGATCGGGTCGCGGTAGCGGAACTCGTGGGCGAGTTCGATCTCCACCGGGATGCGGCACCAGTGCTCGATGGCGTACTTGGCGACGTGCCCGGCGTAGGCGGCGGTGCCGCAGGCGACGACGATGATCTTGTCGATGCTGCGCAGCACGGCCGGGTCGATGCGCATCTCGTCCAGGACCAGTTCGCCGCGGTCGTCGACACGCCCGAGCAGGGTCTCGGCGACGGCGGTGGGCTCGTCGTGGATCTCCTTGTCCATGAAGGTGTCGTACCCGCCCTTGACGGCGGCGGACGCATCCCAGGAGACCTCCCACTGGCGCGGGGTGACGACGTCACCGGCGGCGTCCCACACGGTGACAGAGTCGGCGGTCAGCAGCAGCACCTGGTCGTCGTCGACCTCGGCGGCGTGGGTGGTGAAGGCGACGAAGGCGGCCACGTCCGAGCCGAGGAAGTTCTCCCCCTCGCCCAGGCCGATCACCAGCGGGCTGGAGCGGCGGGCGGCGACGATCGCACCGGGGGCGAGCTCGGTGACGGCCAGCAGCGCGAAGGTGCCCTCCAGGCGGGCGGTGACGGCGCGCATGGACTCCACCAACAACGCGGCGGCCGCGTCCGGGTCCACGGTGCCGGCCTCGCCCGCGGCGGCAAGCCGGTCGGTGAAGTCGAGGTCGAGCAGGTGGGCAACCACCTCGGTGTCGGTGGCGGACAGCAGGGTGCGGCCGGCGGCCTCCACCTCGGCGCGCAGGGACCGGAAGTTCTCAATGATGCCGTTATGCACCACGGCCAAGGAGCCCGCCCGGTGCGGGTGGGCGTTTTCGGTGGTGGGGCCGCCGTGCGTGGCCCAGCGGGTGTGCCCGATGCCGGCGGTGGCCGGCGCAGGCGCGGCCGCGTCCAGGGCGGCGCGCAGGTTGTCGAGCTTGCCGGCAGCCTTGACGGTCGTGAGGCGCTCGACGCCGTCGGGCCGCACCAGGGCGACGCCCGCAGAGTCGTAGCCGCGGTATTCCAGGCGCGAGAGTCCGTCCAGCAGCACCTCCAGGGAGCGGCCGGAGCCGGGGGCGGACGAGGCGGTTGACGGGGTCAGGGGGCCGACGTGGCCGACGATTCCACACATGTGCCCGATAGAACCACCAATCCCCCTCCCGATTCAACGCCCGCGCCGTGAACGCGCGCAGAAATCGACCGGCGGCCCGGTGAGAGATGCGGCGTCACAGCCTCCTGGCGGCACCCACACGTGCCTATGAGGTAACAATGCGTCACACTGGTGCGGTGAACACCCCCGCATCCCCTGCGGCATTGACGTCCCGGCCCGGGACGCCCCCCTCGCCGTACATCGAGTTGCACCGCGACCAGTGGCGCGCGCTCGCCTCCGCCGCGCCACTGCCGCTGACCCAGGCGGACCTGGAGAAGCTGCGCGGCCTGGGTGATCCGATCGACCTGCCGGAGGTGGATGTGGTCTACCGGCCGCTGACGGCACTGCTGGAGCACTTCATCACCACCGCCCGCGAGCGCGCCCGCCGCACCGCCGACTTCCTGGGGGTGGATGAACGCCCCACGCCGTTCGTGGTGGCCGTGGCCGGCTCGGTTGCGGTTGGCAAGTCGACGACGGCGCGGCTGCTCGCCCACCTGCTGGCCCGCTTCCCGGACACCCCACGGGTGGACCTGGTCACTACCGACGGCTTCCTGCTGCCCAACGCCGTCCTGGAGGCGCGCGGACTGACCGCCCGCAAGGGTTTCCCGGAGTCCTACGACCAGAAGGCGCTGCTGGAGTTCGTCACCGCGGTTAAGTCCGGGGCGCCGCGGGTGGAGGCGCCGGTGTACTCGCACACCGTCTACGACATCGTGCCGGGCAGGAAGCTCGTGATTGAGCGGCCGGACGTGGTGGTGCTGGAGGGACTGAATGTGCTCCAGCCCGCCCCGCGGGTGCGCCACTCCCCCGGCAACGATGAGCGCCCGGTGACGTCGGCGCTGGCGGTGAGCGACTTCATCGACTTCTCCATCTATGTGGACGCCGACCCGGAGGACATCCGCCGCTGGTACCTGGACCGCTTCCTGACGCTCAAGCACACGGCCTTCAAGGACCCGAACTCCTACTTCCGGCGCTACCAGGCCATCCCGGACGACATCGCGCTGGCGGCCGCGAACGAGGTGTGGGAGAGCATCAACCTGGTGAATCTGCGGGAGAACATCGCCCCCACCCGGGGGCGGGCCACCCTGGTGCTGCACAAGGACGCCGACCATCACATGAGCCGGGTGCTGCTGCGCAAGGCCTGAACGCCCATGGTCGGTTGGCTGGGGCGGGGCGGGGCGGACTCGGACGGATGATCTCGCAACTGGCAATCGTCTGCGCCCACTCGCGACCGGCCGATGTCAGCGTGAGCCGAAGGTGTCCGTTTTCCTACATGATGTCGCGGGACATGAGGTAGGCGATCCGCCGATCGTTGGCGCGGCGCTCCTGCTCGATCGCATCGTCGGGGACCGAATAGTAGGTGCCGTCGTCGTAGGCGACTGCGCGGGAGACGCCCCACTCCCAGATGGTTTGTGCTGCGGCCGCAGCGGCCAGCAGGGCCTGATCCTCATGCTTAGAGAAACACGCCGTGCCGGGCACGCGCAGCGCTAATCCGGCAGGGTCGAGCAGCCATGCGGAGGCCTCGACGTGCCCGAAGTAGCGCCGGCTTCGTACGAAGAAGTACGAGCTCGACGGCGGCCACGCCACTCGAAGGGTTCGCCACACCACAAGTGCCAGACCTTCCCGCGAGAGGATCGTGTGTTCCCGAACAATCCGGTGCACACTGACCACGAGGCCGCCCGCGGATGCGACCAGCAGTATCCAGAAACCGCTGGACAGTCGCAGCGTCCCGTCCTCCCGGAATACTCCGGCAAAGGCCTGCGGCGTCCGCTCCGGGCCGAGCACGGCCGGCAGCGCCAGGATGCATAGGAACACGAGGATAACGATGTTGGGGATGAGACCGTGCCAGTTCGGCTTGTCTTTGAGGATTAGGGGCTCGTGGGCAAGCAGTGTCTGGTCTGCCGGCGGAGTGCGCAGCACCGGTACGGCCGGGTATTCGTTCTGCACATTACGAGGGCCGACACCTTGTGGTGAGAACAGGGCGGGCATGGTCTCGCGGGCGTAGCCGCGGGCCAGCGCCCAGGACCAGATGGCGTCGACCTCAGCCTCGAGCCGCGTCCGGGAGGATAGGCGCGGAGCGGACAGTCTCGTCCTTTTACCAGCCGTTTCCACCTCTACCACGGGCACTGGGGCGTGCTTGCCGCCGGCGTCTGTGACGACGATGAATCCGGCACGCGAGTCGGGCCAGGACAGGTGAACCGTCCGCAGCAGGCCTCGTGAGTGTATCCCGTGAGCGTCAAAAAGGGTGCGGCGCCGAAGCACCGCGACGCCGAGGAACAACAAAATCACCCCACCCGCGCACAGAGGTACGGTGACCGGCGACTCGGGATCGGCTGCATGCAGCGTCTGGACGATGCTGAAAACTATGAGGCCGCCGAACAAGAAGACGACGCCGGCGACCAAGCTGGCGGCACCCGGTCGGCGCACCAGTGATCCCGAAACTTGGAGTCGTGACGAGGCACTCCTCTGCGAACCGCCATACGGTGCGGCACCACGCTCGAACCCGTCTTGGGTGCCTTGCCAGGGGTAAGTCATCGCTGCTCCTGGGGAAACGTGCGCAGGTACTCGATGCGTTGGGCGGTGGCGACGCGTCGCTGCTCCACCTCGGCGTCAGCGGCCGGCCGGTAGACGCCGTCATCTCGGGCTGCGCCGCTGGAGGCGCCCCATTCCCAGATCGCCTGAGCCATTGCCTCGGCCGCCAGCAGCGCTCGGCGTTCGTCACGGGAGGCCCAGTGCAGTCCCGGTATGCGCAGCGCCACGCCGTCGGGAGCGAGCAGCCGCAGCGACGCCGTGGTGCGCACCGATTCGTGGAACGCCAGCACGAAGATGCACGAGCGCGACGGCGGCCAGGTCAGCCGTTCGGTGCGCCACACGTCCTGCCACACCAGCCCCTCGGGCACGAGGGTCAGCCGGGTGCGCATCGTCTTGAACACGGAGAACAGGAGGTAGCCGAGTACGGAGATCAGCAGCGCGGCGGATACCCCGGCGAATGCACCGGACTCCGGAAAACGCCCGCCTAGCGCTGGGATGTGGCGCGGGCCCAGATCCGTCAGCAGCCGCATCCCGCCCGCCAAGGCGAGGTACACGACGCAAAGGATGATCGCCGGCCGGATGGCACTTCCCGCGGGCTTGAAGATCAGGGGATCGCGGGACAGCAGGGCCCTGTCCTCGGGGGACAGCCCATCTGCGGGCGCCGAAGCCGGAGCCGGCCCGTCGTACCGAGGGGTGGGCGCCAGTGGTATCGGCCCGTCCGGTGCAGCCTCGAATTCGCGCACGTAACCGCGTGAGCGCGCCCACGCCCAGATCTCATCGACCTCTGCTTCCAGTCGGGAACGCAACCCATCGGGATTCATGGCGGCAATGCGAGGCGCCGCCAGGGTTACGTTGCCGTCCGGCGTGGCCACGGCAACCGTGGCGGTCAGCACGTCGGTCGTGCCCCCGTTCTCTGAACGGACCCGTTCGGAGACGTTGATAACGAAGGCGGTGCGGGAGGCGGGCCAGGGCAGGTGGACCGTCCGCAGCACGCCCCGGGAGTGAATGCCGGTGGCATCGAAGACCGTGCGAAATCTGAGCGGAGGCGCCAGGCCCCCACCGATCATCAGCACTGCCGCGCCTGCGACGCCGGCCACGGCGAACGGCGGCACGGACACGCCGAAGGCGAGCAACCGTGAACCGATTATCAGAAACATGACCCCCAACAGCGCGAAGAAGCCGCCGAAGACGTAGGTGAAGGGACTCGGCCGACGCACCAGCGACTCGGCGCCCCCTTGCCGTATACCTGTCATCGCGTCTCCTGGGGATGTGACAGCAGGTAGTCGATCCGCAGCGCGGCGTCGGCCCGGTCGCGTTCGAGTTCCGCATCGACTGCGGCGCGGTAGACGCCGTCGTCACGGGCGACGCCGCGGGAGGACCCCCACTGCCATATGGACTGTGCGGCAGTCGCCGCCGGCAGCAGGGCGCGGCGATCGTGCTTGGAGCGCCACGTCAGGCCGGGCACGGCCATCGCCGTCCTGTCGGGGGCGAGTACGCACACCGTGGCCGTGGTTCGACCCGAGGTTCTACGGGATTGGACGAATACGCACGTGCGCGACGGCGGCCACGCCAGGTGCTGTGCGCCCCAGACCCCCGTCCACTCCAGCCCGTCCCGCGATACCGTCAACCGCGAGCGCAGTCTGACCCACTCGCCAATCAGAAAGGCGGCCCCGACGCCGAGGTACACGCACGCGAGCACAATGGCCATCGATTCGGCGCCGTCGGAGGCCAGATCATCCACAGCTTGCAGTGCGCGCACCAGCACGAGGCCACCGACCAGCATGAAGCCGATCGACGCGGTTATGAACGCCGCCGTTCTCCCGTCCGGTCGTTGCTTGAGCACCAGGGGCTCGCGGGCCAGTAGCGTCTGGTCGGCGGCCGAGCCGCCGTATGCCGACGTCCGCGGCCCCGGCCCGGGCACGTACCCGCCCTGGTCCCACTCCCGCGCGTAGCCGCGGTCGAGCGCCCATGCCCAGATCTCATCCAGGTCTGCCTCGAGGCGCGCACGCAGTGCCGGCTCCTCCCGCGCGGGTGCGGACAGGATGCGCGGCATCGCCAGTGTCGCGCTTCGCCCCGGCGCCAGCACGTGGACTGTGAGAGTCACCTCCCGCCGTCGTCTCGCGGAGTGCCTGTCGTTGCCCTGGTCATGACTGTGCGTACCCACGTCCACGACGAAGGCGGTGCGTGTGTCTGGCCAGGGCAGGTCCACGTGCCGGATCAGGCCGCGGGAGTGAATGCCGTCGGCGTCGAAGACCGTGCGCCGCGCCACCATGGTCAAGCCCGAGCAGATCAGCAGCAGCGCCATGCCGACAACGCCCCCGAGCCAGATGGACCGAATCGGCTCGTCTGACTCCAGGTCCGTCCGGACGCCGGCCACGGCTACCGCGACACCCGCCAGAGTGATGAGCGCGCCACCGACGTACGTCATCGCATCCGGCCGACGGACCAGGGATTCGGGAGAGCCCGTCGAGGCGGCGCCTGGGGATATTGAAAGCTCCCCTTGCGGATCAGGCGTGAGACTGCAGGGGGATGCCGACATAGCAGCTCCTTAAAACAGCTGGTGGGCGCGAGGACGGTTTCAGGGCGCCAGTGACACGCGCCGCCGTGTCCGTCTCGTGATCTCGAGCTTAGCAGAGCCAGCGGGAGGTCATCCCCCAGACATCGTCCCCCGGGGCCTGCGGAACATGGCTAGTCCGCGCGTTCGGCGTCGTAGGCCTCGCGGGCGGCGAGCACGTCGTCCATGTGCCCGACGGCCCAGTTCTCCAGGGTGTCCATGACGTCGGCGAGGTCCCGCCCCAGTGCGGTCAACTCGTAGGTGACCCGCGGCGGGGTCTCGGTGTAGTACTCGCGCCTGACCAGGCCGTCGCGTTCCAGGGTGCGCAGCGTCTGGGTGAGCATCTTGGTGGAGATACCGTCCACGCGCCGGGAGATCTCGGTGAAGCGCAGCGGCCCCTCGTACAGGGCGCCGATGACCAGCACGCTCCACAGTTCACCGAGCTCCCGCAACAGGCGTCGCGAGGGGCAGGACCGGCTGTAGGGGTTGTAGGCGTGCTCGCCCTCACCTACCGCACTCATGCGCCGTTCCTCCCTTCGCCCCGCCGTCGACACCCGACCCATGGGATTCTACCGGCCTCTGAGAAAGGTACAGCGCACAGGGCTGCGCCCGCCGCCCCGAGTCGGGGGCGGCGGGCGCACGCGTCACACGGTTAGTGGGTTACCCGGCGGACGGGTTCACTTGATGACGGCGAAGCCTCCGGTCCAGGTGACCTGCTCGCTCAGGGCCAGGCCGATCTGGAGCGCACCCATGGCCTCCAGCTCATGCGCCCGCTTGAGCGCTCCGGCGTCCACATAGGCCAGGCCGGCCGCCTCCACGAGAGCGCGCAGGGTCGCCTTGGCGTCCTCGCTGTCCGCGGCGGCATAGACGGTGACCGGCTCACCGGCAATGGTGCCGGCGGCGAGGGTCGCGGCGAAGTTCGTGTTGAAGGCCTTGACGACCTGCGCTCCAGGCAGGCGCTCGGCGAGCTCCGCGGCGGCGGAGGAGCCGGGGGCGACGACGGAGTCGAGCGTGCCGAAGTCGATCGGGTTGGAGGGGTCGACGACGATCTTGCCGGCGAAGGCCTCCGCGGGGTAGGCGGACAGCACCTCGGCGATGGCCGGGAAGGGCAGAGCCAGGACGACCAGGTCGCCGGTGACGGCGTCGCCGACGGTTCCGGCGGTGGCGCCGTCGGCAGCAGCGGCGGCCTTCGCGGCGTCGCGGGCAAGCACCTGGACGGAGGCGCCGGCCTTGACGGCGAGCTGGGCGACGGCGGAGCCGATGGCACCGGCTCCGAAGACGGTAACGGACGGGAGGGATGCAGCAGCCACGAAGTTCTCCTTACTGCGTGCGGTGGTTCCGACGGGTATTACTCTCTCTCGGTAACCCACTTCCCGCAAGAGAGCTTTTAAGTGAGTCGAGCCACATCCTCCACCGACGCGGGCGGCCCACCCACAACCGCTTCGCACCGCCCAAGGCCCGCGGCGGTGAGACGCCGCGTGACACCCACCCCGACGCGTTCTACTGTTGCGTGAGTCACCACGCGCGCCCGTATTCCCCAACCCGCGGTCGCCGCCGCGCCACCGGGCGCGCCCGCTGAAAGGAGCTTCTATGCGTCTTGGAATCCCCTGCCAGCCTCCGGACCGCTCCATGACCGCGGCCACGCCGCAGACAGTGGAACAGCTGATCCGTCTGGGCTACGACGTCGTCGTCCAGCGCGGAGCCGGGGCACCGGCCCAGTTCCCCGACGACGCCTATGAGGAGGCAGGCGCGCAGCTCGCCGACCGCGCCGAGACCTGGGGCTGCAACGTCGTCGTCACCGCCTATGCGCCCGACGACGCCGAGCTGGACCTCATGCACCCGGGCGCCACCCTCATCGGCAGGCTCGACCCCGCCCGCCATCCCGAGCTCGTGCAGAGCCTGCAGGACCATTCCCTCACCGCCCTGGCAATCGACACCGTGCCGCGCATCTCCCGGGCACAGAGCATGGACGTGCTCTCCTCCCAGGCGAACCTGGCCGGCTACCGGGCCGTCATCGAGGCCGCCGCGCACTTCGGCCGCCTGCTCAACGGCCAGGTGACCGCCGCCGGCAAGTTCCCGCCCGCCTCCGTGTACGTGATCGGCGCGGGCGTGGCCGGCCTGGCCGCCATCGGTACCGCCTACTCCCTGGGCGCCGTCGTCAAGGGCACCGACGTGCGCCCCGAGGTGGCCGACCAGGTCAAGTCGGTGGGGGCCGAGTTCGTACCCGTGCCCACCGCCCAGGAGGTGTCCGCCGACGGCTACGCCAAGGAGATGAGTACCGACCAGGCGGCGCTGGCGAACGCCCTGTATGCGGAGCAGTCCGCCGCCGCGGACATCGTGATCACGACGGCGAACATCCCCGGCCGCCGCGCCCCGCTGCTGCTGGACCGCGCCGCGATCGACGCCATGCGCCCCGGCTCGGTGATCGTGGACATGGCGGCCGCCAACGGAGGCAACACCGAGCTGACCGTGCCCGGTGAGGTGGTCACCACCGACTCCGGTGTGACCATCGTCGGCTACACCGACCTGGCCGAGCGTCTGCCCGCCCAGGCCTCCCAGCTGTACGGCCGCAACATCCTCAACCTGCTTACCCTGGTCACCCCCGCCAAGGACGGCGACCTGACCCTGGACCTGGACGACCAGGTGGTGCGGGCCATCACCGTGTGCCAGGCCGGCGAACTGCTGTGGCCGCCGCCGCCCGTGGCGGTCTCGGCCGCCCCCAAGGCGCCGGCGGCCCCGACCCCCGAGCCGGCCCCCGATGCCTCCGCCGACGCCGAGGCCCAGGCCGCCGCCCGGGCCCGTTCACGCCGGCGCATGACCATCGGCCTCGCGCTGGCCGCCGTCGCAGTCGCCGTCCTGGTGCTGGTCACCCCCGCGGCCGCCACCAGCCACTACATCGTGCTGGCCCTGGCGGTCATCCTGGGATTCCACGTCATCTCCAACGTGACCCCGGCACTGCACACGCCGCTGATGTCGGTGACCAATGCGATCTCCGGCATCATCCTGCTCGGCGCCATCTCGCAGGTCGGCAACGCCAACCCGGCGATCAGCGCCGTCGCCTTCATCGCGATCCTGCTCGCGTCCATCAACGTCTTCGGCGGCTTCGCGGTCACCAACCGCATGCTCGCCATGTTCAGGAAGGAGTGAGGGCATGTCCTGCGCAGCTGTTGTCTCCCTGCCCGCATTCACGTCAGCGGCCGTGTCGGCATCGCTCCCCGCCGCTGCAAGCGACACCGTCAGCCTGACCCTGCCCTCGCCGGTGGCCCTGGCCTATGTCGCCGCGGCGGTGCTGTTCATCGCCGCCGCCGCCGGACTGTCCCGGCACGAGACCGCGGTCGCCGGGAACATCGCCGGCGCCGTCGGCATGGTGGTCGCGGTCGCGGCCGCCATCGGCCTGGCTTTGACCTCCGACCCCGGACAGGGCGTGGCCACCACCGCCATCCTGATCGCCCTGGCCCTCGGCATCGGCGCCGTGATCGGCATGCTGCTGGCCGGGCGGGTAGCCATGACCGGCATGCCGCAGCTGATCGCGGTCCTGAACGGGCTGGTAGGTCTGGCCGCCGTGCTGGTGGGCTACAGCTCCTACGCCTCCCCCGACGAACTGGCCGAGTCGCTGGGCGGCTTCCACCTGGGCGAGGTGTTCCTGGGTGTGTTCGTCGGCGCCGTGACCTTCACCGGCTCGGTGCTTGCCGCTCTGAAGCTGGCCGGGCGTGTCCCGGGCCGCCCGATCACCCTGCCGGGGCGCAATAGGCTCAATCTCGCCGCTCTGCTGGTCAGCCTCGTACTCATGGTCGCCTTCATCCTGCTGCCTGCGGGGTCGACGGCGGCCTGGGTGTGCCTGGCGGTGATGACGGTGATCGCCCTGGCCCTGGGCGCCCACCTGGTGGTGGCGATCGGCGGCGGTGACATGCCCGTGGTCGTCGCCATCATGAACTCCTACTCCGGTTGGGCCTCCGCCTTCACCGGCTTCATGGTCAACAACGACCTGCTGATCATCACCGGCGCACTGGTGGGCTCCTCCGGCGCCTACCTGTCCTACCTGATGTGCCAGGCAATGAACCGCTCCTTCATGTCCGTGCTGCTGGGCGGCTACGGCACCGAGGGCGCGGTGGCCGCCCCCGCCGCGGGCGAGGAGGGCACCATCCAGCAGACCGACGTGGGCGCCGTCGCCCGGGCGCTGCAGGACGCCAAGCGCGTGGTGATCACTCCCGGCTACGGCATGGCCGTGGCGCACGCCCAGTACCCCGTGGCGACGCTGACGGAGATGCTGCGCGGGGAGGGCGTGGACGTCACCTTCGGCATCCACCCCGTGGCCGGCCGCCTGCCCGGGCACATGAACGTGCTGCTGGCGGAGGCGAAGGTCCCCTACGACCTGGTGCTGGAGATGGACGAGGTCAACGACAGCTTCTCCGACGTCGACGTGGTGCTGGTCATCGGTGCGAATGACACGGTCAACCCCGCCGCGGAGGAGCCCGGCTCCCCCATCGCCGGCATGCCAGTGCTGCGGGTTTGGGATGCCGCCAAGGTCGTGGTGTTCAAGCGCTCCATGGCCACCGGCTACGCCGGCGTGCAGAACCCGCTGTTCTTCAAGGACAACACCTCCATGCTCTTCGGCGACGCCAAGGAGACCGTGGAGGAAGTCATCCGCGCCATGGAGTGAGCACGTGCAGTGAACCGGTGAGCTCTCCCCGGAATTGGACCGGGCCCCGCACCGCAAACGGTGTGGGGCCCGGTCGTCCGTCTAAGTCCCTCTCACATACGCATTTGCCTCTCGCGCACGCGGGGCGGGAAGTCGCACGTCAGGCGGCGCGGGTCAGCGCAGCGAGCCGGGCCGCGCGATCACAGTGCGAGGTTGTCCTTAACGACGGCGGCCAGGCCGGCGGCCACGCGGTCGGCCTCCTCCTGGCTGGCGGCCTCCACCATCACGCGCACCAGCGGCTCGGTGCCCGACGGGCGCAGCAGCACCCGGCCGGTCTCCCCCAGCTGCTTCTCGGCGTCGGCGACGGCGTCCTGCACCGCCTTGTTGGTGCCGGCGGCGGCCTTGTCCACGCCGGGGACGTTGATGAGCGTCTGCGGCAGGCGCTGCACAATGCTGGCCAGCTCGGCCAGGGACTTGCCGGTGCGCTTCATGCGGGCGGCCACACGCAGCGAGGTGAGCACGCCGTCACCGGTGGTGGCGTGGATGGTGTCGATGACGTGCCCGGACTGCTCGCCGCCGAGGGTGTAGCCGCCCTGCAGCATCTTCTCTAGCACGTAGCGGTCGCCCACGCCGGTCTGCACAATGCGGATGCCGTGCTCGCGCATGGCCAGGATCAGGCCCAGGTTGCTCATGACGGTGACCACCAGAGTGTCGGAGCCGAGCGTGCCGTCGGCCTTCATGCCCACGGCCAGCAGGCCCATGATCTGGTCGCCGTCCACCAGGTTGCCGTCTGCGTCCACGGCCATGCAGCGGTCGGCGTCCCCGTCATAGGCGACCCCCATGTCCGCGCCGACGCTGCGCACGTACGACTGCAGCTGCTCGGGGTGGGTGGAACCGCAGTCGGCGTTGATGTTCAGCCCGTCCGGGGACGCGTTGATGGCGATGACCTCGGCGCCGGCGGAGCGCAGGGCGGCGGGGCCGACGTTGCTGGCGGCGCCGTTGGAGGCGTCCACCACGATGCGCAGGCCAGACAGGTCGGTGGCTACGGAGTCCACCAGGTGGTTGATGTAGGTCTGGTCGGCGACCGTCTCGCCCTTGATGACGCGGCCGACGGCGGCGCCGGTGGGGCGGGGCAGGTCCTCGTTCAGGGCCGCCTCGATGCGGTCCTCCACGGCGTCCTCGAGCTTGTAGCCGCCGCGGGCGAAGAACTTGATGCCGTTGTCCGGGAAGGGGTTGTGGGAGGCGGAGATGACCACGCCGAGGCTGACGTCCTGGCTGGCGGTCAGGTGAGCGATGGCGGGGGTGGGCAGCACGCCGACGCGGGTGACATCCATGCCGGAGGCGGCCAGGCCGGCGCTGATGGCGTGGTCGAGGAACTCGCCGCTGGCGCGGGTGTCGCGGCCGACGACGGCGCGGGGGCGGCGACCCAGCCGGTGGGGGGAGTCATCCGAGCCGACCAGGACACTGGCCGCGGCCCGGCCGAGGCTGACTGCGAGATCAGGGGTGAGCAGTTCGTTGGCGAGTCCGCGGACGCCGTCGGTGCCGAAGAGTCGTGACATGGGATCCTCCTGTGGGTAGACGGCCCCATCATTCCACGCCGGAGCGCAAACCGGTGGCCGCCTCCCCGAAGAAAGACGGCCACCGACGTGAAATATGCGCTTCGGGGCGCCCCGGAGGGGCGCCGCCGCGGTCAGCGCTTGGAGTACTGCGGGGCGCGGCGGGCCTTGTGCAGACCGGCCTTCTTGCGCTCCACGATGCGGGCGTCACGGGTGAGGAAGCCGGCCTTCTTCAGGGCCGGACGGTTGGCCTCACGGTCGATCTCGTTCAGGGCGCGGGCGATGCCCAGGCGCAGGGCGCCGGCCTGGCCGGAGATGCCGCCGCCGTTGATGCGGGCGATGACGTCGAAGCGGCCCTCGAGCTCGAGGATGGTGAAGGGGGCGCGCACGAGCTGCTGGTGCAGCTTGTTGGGGAAGTAGTCCTCCAGGGTGCGGCCGTTGATCTTCCACTGGCCGGTGCCGGGGATGAGGCGGACGCGGGCGACGGCCTCCTTGCGGCGGCCGAGTCCCATGCCAGGGGCGGTGATGGACTGGCCGCGTCCCTCGGTGGGGGTGGATTCGGTGGTGTAGCTGGCGGGGGCGTTGTCCTCGTCCAGCGCGTCGATGTCGACGGTGGTCTCAGCCACGATGTGTCCTTTGCTTGTCGGGTGCCGGGCGCTGGGCGCTTACTGGGTGACCTGGGTGAGCTGGTAGCTCTGCGGGTTCTGGGAGGCGTGCGGGTGCTCCGGACCGGCGTACACCTTCAGCTTCTTCAGCTGGGCGCGGCCCAGGCGGGTGTGGGGCAGCATGCCCTTGATGGCCTTCTGGACGGCCCGCTCGGGGTTGGTGGCCAGCAGCTCCCGGTAGGAGACGGCGGTCAGGCCGCCCGGGTAGCCGGAGTGGCGGTAGGCGAACTTCTTGTCGGCCTTGCCGCGGGTGAGGACGACCTTGTCGGCGTTGATGATGACGACGTAGTCGCCACAGTCCTCGTTCGGCGCGAACTGCGGCTTGTGCTTCCCACGGAGCAGGGTTGCAGCCTGGGCTGCGAGCTGGCCGAGCACGACGTCGCTGGCGTCAATGACGTACCAGTTCTTCTTGACGTCGCCGGGCTTCGGTGTGTACGTGCGCACTGGCGTTGCCTTCGTTTCTCTTGGCGGGCGGACACGCGGAAACAGCGCAGGCGCTGGCATCCGGCGGGACCGCCATGGTCAGATGAGGTGGTCGGAGCACCGGCCGCAAGTGGCGAGTGGGATGGCACCACAAGCGTGATCGCGTGCTGCACGACGATCCCCTACCCTACCGGCGGCTTCGGGGACGGTCAAAGCCGCCGGCACCCGGGCGGCCGTGAAACCTGACACGCCGCCGTGCGACTCGCCGACGGCGCAACGGCGGTCGGCACGCACCCGCCGACGTGGGCTCGCGCCTGCGCCGACCGCGCCACCAGCCGCGCGGTCAATCGCAACAACCCGGTGCCCGGCGCAGCGTGCGGGCCCGCTCGGCCTGAGCGGCCAGCTCGGCGTCGTCCGGGTAGATGACCTCCTGAAGGGTGAGGCCGTGGGCGGGGGCGACGGGTGCCGCCTGCTGACGGCTGCGGGCGTCCAGCAGCCGGACGGGCCAGTCGACGTCGCGCCTCCCAGTCCCGACTTCGAGGGCGGCGCCCACCAGGGAGCGCACCATGGAGTGACAGAAGGCGTCGGCGACGACGGTGAGGGTGACCAGGCCGCCGTCGGGGCCGGGGGCGTCGGCGGGCACACGCCGCCAGGAGAGCTCTTTCAGGGTGCGGATGGTGGTGGCGCCCTCGCGGGGGCGGCAGTAGGACAGGAAGTCGTGCTCGCCCAGCAGGGGGTGGGCGGACGTCTGCATGGCGTCGACGTCGAGCCGCTCGTTCACCCACAGGACCTGGCCGCGGCGGGCGGGGTCGCGCGGGGCGCCGGCGGGGCCGCCGTCGGCGATGCGGTAGCGGTAGCGGCGGGTCAGCGCGGAGAAGCGGGCGTCGAAGGCGGCGGGGACCAGGCGCGCCCCGTGGACCACCAGGTCGCCGGCACCGCGCGGGGCCGGGACGGGTCCGTGTTGAGCCTCGCGGGCGAGCACGCCGGCGAGCCGGTCAAGCAGGGCCTGCTCGGGGGTACGCGTGGAGCGGCCTGGCAGTGCCCGCCAGGCCGCGGTGGGCACGTCGAGGTGGGCGACCTGCCCGCTCGCGTGCACGCCGGCGTCGGTGCGCCCGGCCACCGTCAGCCGCACCGGGGTCCGCAGCACGGTGGCCAGGGCGTCGGTCAGTACACCCTCGACGGTGCGCTGTCCGGGCTGGGCCGCCCAGCCGTGAAAACCGGTGCCGTCGTAAGCCAGGTCCAGGCGCACGCGCACCATGTCGGTGCGGGCGGGGTCGGCGTCGTACGTAGGGTCATCATGGCGCGTGGGCTCGGCGTCGCTCATGGGCACCATGAGACCACAGCCCGGGTGCTGCCTTCACCCGTCCGCCTCGGTGCTAGACGTCGGGCCGCATGTCGCTTGCACGAACTTGGTGGCGTTGCACGACCTTGGGGTGCATTCCACGACCACCCCGGGGTCGTGCAAAACACCCCAAGGTCGTGCAACGCGGCCCAGGGTCGTGCAACAGCAAACAGCAGCACAGCCCGACACCTGCAAGAGCACAAGCCCACTCCCCCGCGCGCACGCCCGGGCACGAAGGCTCTAGCCACGCAACTCGACGGCGGTGACGCCCGGCCGCCAGGCACGCTTCGCACATGAAGTCCGGGTCAAGCCCCCAAGGCCTACACCTTGCGTAGACCGCTTCCAGCGGCCGGCGTAACCTGGAAACGAGGAGGCCGAGGGGACATGACTGAACACACTGCGGAGCGTGTGCGGTTCCGAGACATCAAACCCGTCGAAGCGCCAACCACGCTGGATGAGCTGATCGGACCTGCCGCAGGCGAGGTCACCCTCCCCCTGCGCGTGCGCTGGGCTCCCGGAGCCCGTACTTATGACGTTGCTCGAGACCCACAAGCGCAGATCGTCTACCAGGCTGTTCTAGCTGAAGGGACCGTGGACGACCAGCGGAGGTTCATCAACCGCAACCGACTCGTGGCACTGTGGCCGACTCTGAACCTCGACCAGCGAATCGTCACGCTTTGGGAAGGGCGATTCCCCGAACTGCGTGGACTCGCATGGTAGTCGGTCGCCTGGCTGACGAACAGCGGCACTCGACGAATCTGGCGCTCAACGTATTGGCCGGCGACGAGTTTGCCTTGGCAGGGTCGGGCGCGATTCGTGAGCACGGGCGCATCGACCGACGCGGACGGGAAACTGCGTCGGCCGCCGCCAAGGCGGTAGCGTCGGGGCGTGACCACTACGACCACGCTCAGCGTCGACTGCGGCGGCGGCGGCATCAAGGCCTCCGTGCTCGACGCCGACGGCGCCATCATCTCCCGCGCCCTGCGCACTCCCACCCCCTACCCGCTGCCGCCGGAACTGCTGGTGGACACCATCAAGGACCTGGCCGACCAGCTGCCGCCCGCCGACCGGGTGACCGTCGGCATGCCCGGCATGATCCGCCACGGGGTCGTCATCGCCACCCCCCACTACATCACCAAGGACGGCCCCCGCTCCCGCGTCCTGCCGGAGCTGGTGGAGGCCTGGGCGCGCTTCGACATGGGCGGGCGACTACAGGAGACCCTCGGCCGCCCGGTGCTGGTGCTCAACGACGCCGAGGTGGCCGGCGCCGGCGTCGTCACCGGCCACGGCCTGGAGATGATCGTGACCCTGGGGACGGGTCTGGGCAACGCCGTCTTCGACAACGGCGTGCTCGCCCCGCACGTAGAGGTCTCTCAGGGGCCGGTCCGCTGGGGTCTTAGCTATGACGACTACATCGGCGAGCACGAGCGCCTGCGCCTGGGGGACGCCCACTGGTCGCGGCGGGTGCGGCGCGTGGTCGAGGCACTGCGCCCCATGTACATGTGGGACCGGCTCTACCTGGGCGGCGGCAACTCCCGCCGCATCACCGCCTTCCAGCTCGACAAGATCGGCGACGACGTCGTCGTCGTGCCCAACGAGGCCGGCATGACCGGCGGAGCCCGCTGCTGGGAGATGGCCCGGCCCTGACGGCCCCATCCCGCCTGACGGCCCCGCCCCGCTACCGCCTCCGGCTCCGCAAGCCCGACGCTGAGACGCAGGGAGGGCCGGTCACCTCGCGGCGACCGGCCCTCCCTTGTTTGTGTGAGCCTTGCGGCCCACCAGCGCTCAGACCCTACCGGGACCGGCTCACTTCTTGACCTTCTGCGCGGCGGCACCGCCGGCGGGGGCGAAGCCCGCGGCCTCGGCGTCCTCGGCGGAGGCGAACCAGACCTCGGCCACCGTGTTGTCGTACCAGCGGGAGCCGGGCACGTGGTACTTCATGGAGTCCTCGTTGCCCTTGACCTCGTGGTCGGCGTCGGGTGCCTCGGTGGAGCCCTTCTCCAGGCGCACCGAGCCGGCGTAGACGGGCTTGCCGGAAGTCTCGTCGACAGCGGCCTCGTCAGCGGCCTCGGTCTCCTCCACGGCAACCTCGGCGACGTCGTCGGCCGGAGTCTCCTCGGCCTCGACCTCGGCGGCGGCCTCCTCAACCTCGGCCACGGCCTGCTCGGCCGCACGCTTGGCGGTGCGGACGGCGTCGTCGACGACGGCCTTCTTGGCGACCGGCTCCAGCACCAGCGAGATCTGCGCCATGGGGGCGTTGTCGCCCCGGCGCGGCGCGGTCTTGATGATGCGGGTGTAGCCGCCGTCGCGCTCGGCCATCTGCGGGGCGATCTCGTCGAAGAGGCGGTAGACGGCGTACTTGTCCGTCACCTTCTTCATCACGGTGCGGCGGGCGTGAAGGTCGCCGCGCTTGCCCTTGGTGATGAGCTTCTCGACGTAGGGCCGCAGGCGCCGGGCGCGTGCCTCCGTGGTCGTGATCGACTCGTGGATGATGAGCTGCGTGGCCAGGTTGGCCAGCATGTGACGCTCGTGCTGGGGGGATCCGCCCAGCCGGGGACCCTTGGTGGGGCGAGGCATGTTGTCTCCTAGTGGAATGGCGAGCCGGCGTCAGGCCTGCTGCTCGTCGCTGAAGGTGGGGTTGGTGTAGTCGCCCTCCGGGGCGTAGTCGACCGGGGACCCCTTGAGGGACAGCCCGAGCTCGGCCAGCTTGTCCTTGATCTCGGAGATCGACTTTGCACCGAAGTTGCGGATGTCGAGGAGGTCAGCCTCGCTGCGCGCGACGAGCTCACCGACGGTGTGGATGCCCTCGCGCTTGAGGGCGTTGGAGGAGCGGGCCTGCAGGTCCAGCTCATCAATCATCATGGCCAGGTCCTGCTGCAGGGCCTGATCCATCGGCGAGGGGCCGACCTCGATGCCCTCGGCCTCGACGTTGAGCTCACGGGCCAGCCCGAACAGCTCAACCAGCGTCTTGCCGGCGGAGGCCAGCGCGTCGCGCGGGGTCATGGAGGCCTTGGTCTCCACGTCCACCACCAGGCGGTCGAAGTCCGTGCGCTGCTCCACACGGGTGGCCTCCACCGCGTAGGAGACCTTCTTGACCGGTGAGTAGATGGAGTCGACCGGAATACGCGAGATCTCGGCGTTCGGGTCCTTGTTCTGGTTGGCGGACACGTAGCCGCGGCCGCGCTCGACCGTCAGCTCGATCTCCAGCTTGCCCTTCTCGTTGAGAGTGGCGATCACCAGCTCGGGGTTGTGGATCTCCACGCCCGCCGGCGGGGTGATGTCGCCGGCGACGACGACGCCCGGTCCGGACTTGCGCAGGTACATGACCACCGGCTCGTCGTTCTCGGACGACAGGACGATCTCCTTGATATTCAGGATGATCTGGGCGACGTCCTCCTTGACCCCGGCAATGGTGCGGAACTCGTGGGGCACGCCCTCAATACGGACGGAGGTCACGGCCGCGCCCGGGATGGAGGACAGCAGCGTGCGACGCAGGGAGTTTCCGAGCGTGTAGCCGAAGCCGGGCTCGAGGGGCTCAAGGATGAACCGCGAGCGGCGGTCCTCCTCAATGACCTCCTCGGAGAGTGTGGGTCGCTGTGCAATGAGCACTAGGGGTTTCCTTTCGTCGCGGCGCCCGCTATATGACGCCGTTCCTCATGGTGTTGGCCGCCGACATGAGTCGGCGGCCGGCCCGTCCTGTCCGGGCGGAGCCAATGGCCTACGTCGTCCCCAGCTTTTGTGGGGAGGCGCCGACCGCAGGGTCGAGCCTCAGACGCGGCGCCGCTTCGGCGGGCGGCAGCCGTTGTGCGCCTGCGGGGTCACGTCGGTGATCGAGCCGACCTCGAGGCCGGCGGCCTGGAGGGAGCGGATCGCGGTCTCGCGGCCGGAGCCGGGGCCCTTGACGAACACGTCGACCTTCTTCATGCCGTGGTCCTGGGCGCGGCGGGCGGCAGCCTCGGCGGCGAGCTGAGCGGCGTACGGCGTCGACTTGCGCGAGCCCTTGAAACCGACCTGGCCGGAGGAGGCCCAGGCGATGACGGCGCCGTTGGGGTCCGTCAGGGACACGATGGTGTTGTTGAAGGTGGACTTGATGTAGGCGTGACCGTGGGTGACGTTCTTACGGTCCTTGCGGCGCGGCTTGCGCGCGGTGGAACGAGTCTTAGGGGGCATGCTTCCTTCTTCGAGTGAGGTCTAGTTCCGGGCCTGCGGCGCCCGGATAACGGCTGGTTACTTGGCCTTCTTCTTACCGGCCACGGTGCGCTTGGGGCCCTTGCGAGTGCGGGCGTTGGTCTTGGTGCGCTGGCCGCGGACCGGCAGGTGCCGGCGGTGGCGCAGGCCCTGGTAGGAGCCGATCTCAATCTTGCGGCGGATGTCCGCCTGGACCTCACGACGCAGGTCGCCCTCGACCTGGTAGCTGGAGTCGATGTGGTTGCGCAGCGCGACCAGCTCGTCCTCCGTCAGGTCCTTGACCCGGGTGTCCGGGTTGACCCCGGTGGCCTCGAGGGTCTTCTGGGCGCGGGTGCGTCCGATCCCGTAGATGTAGGTGAGCGCGACCTCGACTCGCTTCTCGCGAGGCAGGTCGACGCCGGAAATGCGTGCCACTGTGTGGTTCTCCTGTGTGCTCCCGGAGGTCGTCACCCATCCCCTCCACCGCCTTCCGGTGGCCCCGGCCTCCAGGAACCGGGGGTGGTGGCGCGAGGCGCCACTGGGGTGAGTGCTGAGTTGTTTTGCCGCCGACCCCAGGCCGGCGACGCGCGGGTGTCAGCCCTGACGCTGCTTGTGCCGCGGGTTGTCGCAGATGACCATGACCTTGCCGTGGCGACGAATCACCTTGCAGTTGTCACAGATCTTCTTGACGCTCGGCTTGACCTTCATGTTGTTCCTCCGTCCTCCCGGCAAGGAGGACTGTCACTTGTACCGGTAGACGATGCGGCCACGCGACAGGTCGTAGGGGCTGAGCTCAACGACCACGCGGTCCTCCGGCAGGATGCGGATGTAGTGCTGCCGCATCTTGCCCGAGATGTGCGCGAGCACGACGTGCCCGTTGCTCAGCTCGACCCGGAACATCGCGTTCGGAAGGGCCTCGACGACCGATCCCTCGACCTCGATGACGCCGTCCTTCTTAGCCATGTTCCTCCGTCGGTTGCTTTCTCGCTGGATACTCCCTCCGGCGACGACGCCGCCGGCATGGTGCGCTGGACGCGCCACCCCACCTCGCGGGAAGCCGGAGAGCCGGCGGACAAAATGGTATGGCACCGCGTCCTGGACGCGCCGATCGCCAACGATACGGCAAACCCGCCGCGGCTGACCACCGCGGAGGGGCATTATCCGGCGGTGTTTCCCGACACACTGCGCACCTCGACTCCGGCGCGTCGCCAACACCCGCCTCGCTCCCGGCACGACCGACCTCGGCACGTAAGTTCCACCGACCTCGGCACGTAAGTTCCACCGACCTCGGCGATCGCGGGCGCAGGACAGCAGGACAGCAGAGTAGTCAGTCCAGGGGCTTGGGCTCCAGGCCGTAGGGGGCCAGGCCCTCCACTCCCCCATCGGGGGCGGTCAGCACCCACACTCCACCGGGCACGAGCGCGACCGTGTGCTCCCACTGGGCGGCGTGCGAACCGTCCCGCGTGACCACGGTCCAGCCGTCGTCGAGCTCGTCCACCTTCGTGCCACCGGCGGTGAGCATCGGCTCGATGGCGAGTACCATGCCCGCCCGGAGCTTGGGGCCCTTGTGCTTGACGGAATAGTTGAGCACGTCGGGGGCCATGTGCATGGCGGTACCGATGCCGTGGCCCACGTAGTCCTGCAGGATGCCCAGATGCACCCCCTCACGCTCGCTCACCGCAGCAACGGTGGCCTCGACCGTGTCGCCAACCGTGTTCAACCGTGCGGCTCGCCCAGTGACTTCGCCTGCGGCGGCACGGGCGACGGCGGCGATCGCGTCCCACAGGGCCTGCCGGGTGGTGGTGTCCAGCACCCGATCGGACTCGGAGGCATAGCGGCCGCCCACTACGGTGGTGAAGGCGGCGTCGCCGTGCCACTGGGTGCCGGCGTCGTCGAGGATGTAGGCGCCACAGTCGAAGGTGACCAGGTCGCCCGGCTCGAGCACCCGCTCCCCCGGGATCCCATGAACCACCTCGTCGTTGACGGAGATGCAGACGGTGGCCGGGTAGTCGTAGTAACCCAGGAAGTTGGAGCGGGCGCCGCCGCGGGCGATGGCGTCGGCGGAGACGGCGTCAAGCTCTGCGGTGGTGACGCCGGGGCGCACGGCCTCCCGCAGGGCGGCGTGGATATCGGCGACGACGAGCCCGGCCCGGCGCATGTGCCGCAGCTGGTCCGGGGTCTTGAGCTGAATCCGCTCGCGCGTCAGCATGGAGGGTGTCCCCTTCAGGCGGTGACGCCGCGCGTGGCGAGCGCGTTCATGATCCGGTCGGTGACCTCATCCAGCGCGCCGACGCCGTCGGCGCGCACCAGCAGCCCGCGCTGCTCGTACAGGGCGGCCAGCGGCGCGGTCTGCTCCGCGTACACCTCCAGGCGACGACGGATGACCGGTTCGGTGTCGTCGGTGCGGCCCTGCTCGGCGGCGCGCCCCAGCAGCCGCTGGACCACGACCTCGGCGTCCGCGGTGATCTCCAGGACCACGTCCAGGGACAGGTCGGCGGCGGCGAGCATGCTGTCCAGCTCGTGCACCTGCGCCTCAGTGCGGGGGTAACCGTCCAGCAGGAAGCCGTCGGCGGCGTCGTCGGCGGCCAGCCGGTCGGCGACCATGGCGTTGGTGACCGAGTCGGGCACGTACTCGCCGGCGTCCATGTACTGCTTGGCCTGGCGGCCCAACTCGGTGCCGCCGGCGACGTTCGCACGGAAGATGTCGCCGGTGGAGATGGCGGGGATGCCCAGGCGCTCGCAAATGCGGGCTGCCTGGGTGCCCTTGCCGGCTCCGGGGGGACCGAGGATGACCATACGTGCGCTCATGAGAGGAACCCTTCGTAGTGCCGCTGCTGCAGCTGAGAGTTGATTTCCTTAACCGTCTGCAGGCCGACCCCCACCATGATCAGGATGGTCGTGCCGCCGAACGGCAGATTCTGGGACAGGCCCAGCCAGATGACGGCGAGCGTCGGCAGCAGGGCCAGGATCACCAGGTAGACGGAGCCCGCCGCGGTGATCCGGTTGATTACGTAGCTGAGGTAGCGCACCGTCGGCTCACCGGCACGGATGCCGGGGATGAAGCCGCCGTAGCGCTTCATGTTGTCGGCGATCTCCTCGGAGTTGAAGGTGATGGCCGTGTAGAAGAACGTGAAGGCGAAGATCAGCAGGGCGTAGCCCACCAGGTAGACCGTGTCGGTCTGCCGCAGGTTGGTGGCGATCCACTGCACCCAGGAACTGGTGGGCGAGCCGAACTGGGCGATCAGCTGCGGCATGGCCAGCAGGGAGGAGGCGAAGATGACCGGGATGACGCCGGCGGTGTTGATCTTGATGGGGATGTAGGTGGTGGAGCCGCCGTACTGGCGCCGTCCCACCATGCGCTTGGCGTACTGCACCGGGATGCGGCGGGTGGCCTGCTCCACGAAGACCACCGCGAGTGTGGCCACCAGGATGATGGCGACGACGGCCAGGAAGCGGGAGAGGCCGCCGGAGCCGCCCAGGATGGACAGCAGGTTCTGCGGCATGCGCGCCACGATCGAGGTGAAGATCAGCAGGGACATGCCGTTGCCGATGCCGTGCTCGGTGATGAGCTCACCCAGCCACATGATCAGGCCGGTGCCGGCGGTCATGGTGACGATCATCAGCGCCAGGTTCAGGGGGGAGTCGTTCGGGATGACGTCCACCGAGCAGCCGGTGAACAGGTTGCCGTTTGCGGCGGTGGCGACAATTGTGGCCGACTGGAGCACACCCAACCCGATCGTGAGGTAGCGGGTGTACTCGGTCAGCTTGGCGGTGCCCGACTGGCCCTCCTTGTACAGCTCCTCGAAGCGCGGGATCACCACGCGCAGCAGCTGGATGATGATGGAGGCGGTGATGTAGGGCATGATGCCCAGCGCGAATACGCTCAGCTGCAGCAGCGCTCCACCGGAGAAGATGTTGATCAGGCCGAGCAGGCCCGCATCCTCGGCCTCCCCCACGCACACCTGCACGTTGGCCAGGTTCACGCCGGGGGTGGGCAGCACGGAACCGAACCGGAACAGGGCCATGATTCCCAGGGTGAACAGGAGCTTTCTCCTCAGGTCCGGCGTTTTGAACGCCTGGATGAACGCACTGAACACTCGGTCTCCTGTGGGCGGCTGATTGCGGACGTGGGGCAGCGCATCCGTCGACGTGCATGATGCGTAGGCGGATGCCCGGGATGCACCTGGGGATATCCCCAGGGTACAGCCCTGGGCCACCCTACCCCGCCGAGCCGCCGACACCACGCCCGTACCGCACCGTACGACGGGGGTATCGGTCACGCCGCCCCGAACCCGCCGCACCGAGTGCACGTCCGTCGACTGTTCGAACGTGCGAATTCCCGCCTCACGTACGCGTTTTGGAGACATTCGACCACTAGCCGCGATGTGATGTCTCAGGACATCGGTGACAGTTCTGCCTCAGGACATC
>NZ_LK995486.1:0-20898 GCF_900002405.1 Actinomyces succiniciruminis
CCCACCGGGGCCCGCCGACCCCACAGGTCGATGCGGCGGGAGGCCTCCGCCTCCGCCACCCGCAGGCGCCGCAGCGTCAACTCCCACAGCACCTCCACGCGCCGCGCCAGCGCCGTCAGCCGCTTGACCTGCTTATTCGGCTTGTCCTTCGGGGCCTTGGTGATGTCCTTACGCCACTCCTTCAAGGCCTTCAAACGCCCGGCGTCCACCAGGTCACGCACCTGCTTGGGCACCTCCGCGGCCGAGCCCCAGCCGCCGGCGGGCAGCAGGAAGTGATGCACCCGGCCGGTCACGTCCAGGGCCTGCCCCAGGCGGTGCCCGGAGGCGGGCGCGGTAGGCGCGGCCCGGCCTGCGGGCAGGCCTCCCGGGCCGGCCGGGCTCGACGGACCATCCGGGCCGACGCCGTCGGCACCCGCCGCACCATCAATGGCCTCGGCCACCTGCCGCAGCGGCTCGGCCACCGGCGTGGTGCTCAACCACTTCCGCTTGCTGCCCAGGGCACTGACCGGATACAGGGCCCGCCTGGCCCCAACCAGTGAATTGCCGCGCCGCAGCCGCAGGCCGAACCACGGCGCCGCCAGGCCCTCCACCATCGTGTCCAGCCACAGGGAGATCTCCGCCAACTCCACCGCCGTGGCGTTCAAGTCCACGCCGTAGACCTGATGCAGCGCCAGATAGGCCTTCACCCTCGCCAGCTCGCGCGGACGCTCCTCCGGGTCCACACGCCGCCCCAGCTCCCGCTCCCGGCGGGACAGGTACTGCTCGGCCAACTGGCGCACCGCCTCAATCGCGAAGGCGCCCGACCCCAGCGCCGGCTCACACACCGTCAGGTGCAGCACCTCCTCCGCCGTCGTCGTGCGGCCATCCTGATCCAGCAACTCCTCCAGGGCCTGCTGCACCGTGAAACGCGTCAGCACCTCCGGGGTGTAGAAGGACGCCGACCGCTGCCGATCCCGGCCCGAGAGCCGGAACACGAACTCGCCCGGCTCATAGGTGACATTGCGGCGCTCACCCGTCACCTCATCCTCCACCGTCACGAAGTCCTTCTCATCCAGGCCCTCCATGACATCCTCGGGCACCACCCACGAGCCCTTGGAGGCGTCCCCGCCCGGCGCCACCTCCCACAGGCGCTGAGTGGCGAAGGAACCCGTGTAACTCATCAGCCCCTCATAGACGGCGCCCAACTGGTTGATGCCCAACTCCACATAGGAGATGAAGCCCCGGCCCGTCCGGCCGTTCTCCCTGGTCAGCAGCAGGTGCCGCAGCACCCGCAGCAGGGCCGCATTACCCAGCCCCACCTCATCAATCAGCGCCGTCGCCTCCGGGCGGAACAGGTCCGCCCGCATCGGCTGGAACACCAGGCCGTCGAAGGCCTCCTCCTGATCCGGGCTAACCCCCGTGTTCAAACCCGAATCCACCAGCTTGAACAGCAGCCCCAGGGACTGGTAGATGTGCGTGCCCGCCTGCGCCGTCTCCTCATGCAGCTCCCGCAGCGTGAGCTCCCGCAGCCGCTCCAGGCCGTAGCCGGCGTCGTACTCGGCCGCACCTACCGGCAGCACGCCCAACTCCGGGCTCGCCTCCGCATACAGCAGGAAGATGATCCGGTAGATGTACCTAAGCGACTGCAAGGCCAGCGGCTGCGCCTGCTCCTGGCCCAGCGGTTCCAGGCCCCGGGCGGCACGACGCCGCACCACCTCATTGGCGATGATCTCAATGGAGGAGCGCACCCCCTCACGCAGATCCCTCGACACCCCCACCGTGTGGGCCGCCGAATCCGCGAGCGTGCCCGACCACCAGGTCTCACCCTCCGGAGTCGGCAGCAGGGAGCGGGCGTCCAGGCAGGTCAGGGCGCGCTCGACCTCACCGCCCCGCTTGGCGTCATTGCGCTCCACCACCAGCTGCACGTTCACCGCCAGCCAGCGGCCCTCCGGCCACCGTTCCTTCTCCGCCACCAGCGCCCACCGGCCCGCCAGCACCAGGGCGAAGGCCGGGCCGTGCTCATCGGTCATCAGCGTGGACAGTGCCCGCGCCACCGAAACCACGGGCTCGGCGCCCTCCAGGGCCGGGGCTGCCGGATCCTCCAAATCCACCGGCTCCCACGGCTCGGCGAGCGTGGCCGCATCCTTGTCCAGCAGGTCCTCCACCGTGGCCGCGGGGCGGGCCCGCAGCAGCGCCAACGGCGCCGGGCCCTCATCGCCGACCGGCCGCACCAGCGTCACCGGGCCGCGCTCAACCAGCCGGAACTCGGCGGAGGTGAAACCCAGAATCTCCCGCAGCTCCGCATCCAGTTCCCCGGCGGCCCGCAGGGCGGCGGCAGTGGGTGTGGCGGCGTCGTCGTCGGGCAGGGCCGCCAACAACTCCTCCAGGTGAGGGCGCGCCGAACGGAAACGACTGCGCGGCGTGGCCACCGGGGCGGCGCCGTCGGAGGGCTTCTCCAGCTCCTCCCACTCCTTGCGGCGCTCCAGCACGCGAGCCAGGAAGGACTCCTTCGTGGCGTCGGTGGTGAAGTAGTGCTCACTGATCCAGTCCTCGCCCACCACGAGCGCATCCGACGCCGCCATCAGCGGTCCCCTTCCTTCCCGAAACCACCACTAAAACCACCGCCGAGGCCAGCCCCCGCGCCACCGCCGAGGTCTGCCGCGCCGCTGCCGAAACCATGGGGCACCACCACCAGCAGCGGCCGCACCAGCGTGTGCGCCGGAAGCTGCTGCTCCATCAGCGCATGCTCCGCCGCCACCGTCTGCCGTTGGGAACGCAGCTGCCGGTTCTGGATGAGCCGGCCCGCGTCGTCGTCCCAGGAATCCGCCCGCCGTGCCCAGGCCTCCACCCGGGTGCGCGCCTGCTCCCGGGCCGCCTGCACCGTCAGTGTCATCTGCTTCTCGGCCGCATCCACCGCCGGGGCCAGCAGCGCCTCCAACAGTGCCGTATCCGGGGCGCCGCCGGCATTGGTCAGCTCCCGCTCCACACCAACTGCCTTGAACATCTCCGCCGGGGAGGCGTGCACCCGCCCGATCGGCACCGCCTCCGGGCCCCGGCCCGCCTGCACCTGCGCGCGGGCGGCGGCCAAGTCCAGGAACGGGAAGGCGACCGAGACGCTCACCAGGGAGATCGTGCGGCCCGCCAGATTCGTGAGTGTGCCCAGCAGCAGCACCGTGGGCGACTCCACCGCCCTGTGCACCGCGAACACGGAGGAGCGGCCCAGCCGGGCCAGCACCCGGTCGCCCGCCCACTCCAGCACCGGGTGCAGCGGCCCCAGGTAGTGGGCCTCCGGCCAGGAGGAGTCCGAGGAGTCCCGCAGCGCCTGCGCCAGCAGCGCCCTGCCCTTGCGCTGGCTGGTGGCCAGCAGCAGATGCTCCTGCACGTGCCGGTCCTTCAGGTACGACTGCGGCAGCACCGCCAGGCGGGCACGCAGGCCCGCGGGCGGCACCAGCTCCACCACATGGTCCTCATGCTCCCGCCAGGAGACGCCACCGCCGCCGGTCTGCCCGTGCTCGGCCTCCTCCGGGCGCTCATACAGCTCGGTTAGGGCCTGACGCAGGTAATCCAGCTGGGAGTCGTACAGGGTGGAGGACGGCAGCGGGGCCATGGCGCGGGCCGACGGCGAGAGCCGGGCGGCCGGGGCGGCGTCGTTCGGGGCGGCATCGGCAGCGGCTGGTGCGGCAGCGGCCGGGGCGCCGTCGTCGGAGCTGTCCGGGGCGGCGTCGTCGTCGGAGCCGGCCTGGGCGGTGCCCGTCAAGGAGGCGAACAGGGCCGCCATCGGATCCAGCTCCAGGGCCGCATCCACATCCGGCACCACCGCGTCAATGTCCGCGCCCTGCTGCAACGCCTCACGGATCGCCTGCTCCTCCTTCTCCCCGGAGTACAGGCCCATCAGGGAGGCGGCGTCACCCAGCGCCCGGTGCGCCTGATCCTCCTTCTCCATCAGGCGGGTCAGCACGCGCACATCACCGGAGAAGCGTGCGTCGGAGGGGTCCAGCAGCAGGGTGGTGATCTGCGGGCTGGTCTCCTGCCCATAGCGGTCGATGCGGCCATTGCGCTGCTCGATCCGGATCAGCGACCAGGGGATGTCATAGTGGATCAGCTCATGGCACTGGGCGTGCAGGTTCACGCCCTCCGAGGCGACGTCGCCGGTCACCAGCACGCGCAGTGGCGTATGCGCCTGCCGGAACTCCTCGACGATCTCCTGCTGCTCCACATCCGACAGGCCGCCGTGCATCACGCGCACCGCGCCGTCGCGCAGGCGCAGGTCCCGCCGAAGATTCTCGGCCAGCCAGTTCAGGGTGGCCACGCGCTCGGCGAATACCACCGCCCGCGCCGTCGAACGGGGGCCGACGCCGATGCGGCGCAGTTCCTTCAGCAGCGCCTGGTACTTGCCGGACTCGGTGTTATTGGCTGCCTCGGCCAGCTGCTGCAGGCGGGCCAGGGCCCGGGACTGCTCGGAGGATTCCAGCGCCTCCTCACTTCCGGCCCGGGCGCGACGCCGCGCCATGCGCTCGTCGATCGTCTGAATCAGCGCCGCCGGGGAGGACAAGAAGGCCTTCGCCAGTGTCCAGGAGAACAGGGCGCTGCCGCTATTACCCGCGGCGCCCGGGCCGGCAGTGCCCGGGGCGGAGGCGCCGTCGGGCCGGTGCAGCCAGGAGCGGGACAGCTCCCCGGCCACCGCATCCTCCGCCGGGGAGGGCGCCACCAGCCGGTTCACCGGAGTCAGCCGCTCCTTCCAGCGGTCGCCCACGACGTCGCGCACCTCCTCGGAGTGGCGGTGGCGGCGGATCACCAGCCGACGCACCGCCTCCTGATCCAGCGAGCCGTCCGCGTGGACCGCCGTCGGCTCCAGCAGGCGAATCAGCTCCGCGAAGGACTTCGGATCCCCGTTGTGAGGCGTGGCGGAGGCCAGGATCAGGGCGTCCGTCTGGCGGGCCAGGATGTCCGCCAGACGGTTGTTGAGCGTGCCCTTGTTAGTGACGTTGTGCGACTCGTCGATGACCACCGCATCCCAGCGCTGCTTACGCAGGTGGTTGAGGTAGCGGTCGGACTTGAGGGTGTCGATGGAGATGATCGCCCGGTGGTAGACGGAGAACGGGTTGCGGGTGGCCGGGATGGTGCGCCGCACCCGCTGAATGCCCACCGAGTCCAGGCGCACGAAGGGCAGGGCGAAGCGCGACCACATCTCATGCTGCATCTGCTCCAGCACGTGCCGGGGCGTGACGATCAGAATCCGGTCCCCGCGGCCGCGGCGCACCAGCTCCGCCAGAATCATGCCGATCTCCAGGGTCTTACCCAGGCCCACCGTGTCCGCCAGCAGAATGCGCGGGCGCAGGTTGGCCGGGTCCAGGGCCTGCCGGACGGCCGTGAGCTGGTAGGGGAGCGGGTCGGCCAGCATGTCGCCCACCACCGACAGCTCCGTGGAGCCTGCCGGCAGCGCCGTCTTGCGCAGCGTCGCCTCCAGCCACAGGCGCGAAAGCCGATGCCGGGTGGAGGTATCCGCCACCACCCGGGTGCGGCGCGGGTCAACGGGCTCGATGCGGTCGATCCCGGCGGAGAACTGGGCGGTGACGTCCTGCACCAGCTCCGACAGCCCCTGCACCGTCACCAGGGTGCCGTCGGAGTTCGTGGAGACCTGGGTGACCAGCCAGTCCTCGTCGCGCACTCGCACCACCGACCCCGGGGCGACGTCGAGCGACGGCGGGGGAGTAGAGGCGGACGGCGCAGGGGTGGGGGAGGCGGGGAAAGAGGTGGCGCTCGCGGGAGCGGTGCCGAAGCGGGCGTCGCTCGCGGAGGAGGTGCTGGGAGGAACGGCCGTGGTCACGGGGACGATCCTAAGAAGCGCCGTCGGCAAGGAGGGCAGGACGGACAAGTGTGTTCGAGGTGTGATTCGCGCTCGCCTGTCGGGCCGTTACGTTGCCCTTGCGGGCTTTGTCGTGTCGGTCTTTGGCCTCCGCCCTCGTCACGCCGTACCCCACCTCGCGCGCCCGCACTGCCAACCGCCGTACTCCACGCGCGAAGAGGCGGCTTCCTTGCAGGGAATGCTGGAGCCATGTCTAGGATGACTACGATCAAAGTCGAGAGCAGCACCCGTGATGCGGTCCGCGCCCTCGCTGAGCGTCAGGGTGTCACCATGGATGTCGCCATCCGGCAGATGGTCAAAGCTGCGGAGCGTGAGCTACGGTTCGCCGACCTCAAGGCCGCCATGGAGGCCAATCCGCCGGATGAGGCTTACTTTGCCGAACTCGCTGACTGGGAGTCGGACGCGTGGAACTGACTCCGCATCCTTCAACCGGCGAACTGTGGTGGGCTGCGCCGGATCCGGCGGTTGGGCGTGAACGGCCTGGGCGACGTCCTGTTCTCGTGATCTCTAATGCCCGCTACCATCACGCCGTAACGACGTTGGTGGTAGCTGTTTCGGTGACCTCCGTCGACCGACGCTGGCCGAACCATGTGCGGATTCCCCGCGGTGCGGGTCTGCCCCAGGACTCCTTCGCCATGACCGAACAGGTCCGGACGATCTCCCGGAAGAGACTGGTTGAGCGTATCGGTGTTGTCGGAGACGATGTCCTGGGGCAGGTTCTTGGCTGGGTGAGAGACTGGATGGCCTAGCGTGTCCAGCCAGGGGTTGACTGGCCGGACCGGATGAGCGATGGAACTGCCCTCGTTTCGAGACGCGAAGGCGGGCCGGTGGGGCTCGGCGGGCGCTAACGTTCCCGCTGACACGTAGCTCAAGGGCGAGGGGGAACCAGTGGACACGAGTGGGGCCGGGAGTCCATCACGGGCTTCGCAGGAGTCGAGTGAACCGCCTGCGCAGGCGGCCGGGGCGGTGACGCCGTCGTCGTCGGATACGGGAGCGGAAGCGCCGGCGCCGGATGCCGCCACCGAACTTACGCTGCTGGAGGCCGCGCCCGGCGTCGCCGTCCTACTCGCCGACACGGTGCCGGACGGCTGGGAGATCGAGCCCTTCAATCTGGGGGAGCGAGCCAATACCGAGATCACCAATGCCGTCAGCAACGCCGCCAGCGCTCTCAACCTCGTCGCGCAGGGAGCGCAGGGGCTCGTCTCCGTGCAGGGGATGGTGCGACTCGCGCCGGAGACTCTGCAGAACCTGCGCACCATGAATACGATCGTCAAGGATGGCTACAACCTCGGCGTTTTGACCCAAGGCGGCAAATTCGCTGCCCAGGTTCGCTGGGTCCCCGCCACCGGAGTTCAGGCCGCCACGGTGGCAGCGAGTGCCGGTCCGGCCTTCGCCCTGATGGCCATTAGTGCGCAGTTGAGCTCGTTGTCCAAGCGGGTTGACCAGAATCTAGAATTGACTCGCGATGTCCTCCAGACCTTGCTGCAAGACCACTGGAACGCTCTCAGCGGCATGTATGACACCGTCGTCGACGCCATTGATGAGGCGCGCGAGGTCGGGGCCGTCACGCCGCGGGTATTCGGCCGGGTCGCGCACCTTGAGGCCGATCTTCGCGCCGAGTACAAGCACTTCGACCGCCGCCTGCAAAGTCACCTAAAGGCGCTGGGCGGGACCGCTGTCGAGCGGCGCGACTACCTGCGGGACCACTCACAGGAGGTTGCCGCGGACGTCCAAGGACTCGTCATGTCCGCCAACGCCCACTACGGGTACCAGTTGCTCCGAGCAGCCGAGATCGCCTCAGACAGTGAGCGCAGCGAGCAGGACGAGCAGCTCATGCGGTACCGAGCCGAACGGATACCAGCCGAGCGGGCGGAAACCATGGCGAGGATCGCCCAGGTGCTCGGCCGACTCGACGCGTACTGTCACCTGGCCGAGCTCCTGGACGGGCGCAGTGCCGACCTCGGGCGTGTTGGTGGCAGAGTCGGCGACCTTGCGGGGCAGGTTTCCGGGCGCCTTCCGGCGCTGCGCCGAGCGCCGCGGGCCGCGGGCCGCGGGCCGAGCGTCGCGGCCATGACCCAGTACGTAGCAGCCCTGGGCGCCGGCGCCTATGAGGCCCCAGCGCCCCTGGAACCGAACCTCAAGGTTGTTGAGGATGACGACGCCGCGGCGCACGCGCTCGACATTCTCAGATGGGCGCTGCCCAATGGCGGGCCCCTACTCGTCCTAGCCGAATTCGGCCGCGCCTGGGCGGGAGACAACAACCTTAAGGGTGGATACCTGGGGGTGACGCCCACGCGGTTCTTCCTCGCCTCACGTTCCACGCTCACCAAAGACGGACTGATCGACGATGACTTCCCGCTGGCGGACGTGCGCTACGTCCGGTTCCGGCAGGGCGAGGAAGGGGCGCGCATCGACGTGATCACGAAGGACGAGAATCTCGCCGTCGACTTCGCCGACTGGGCGGCCGCGGGGGAGCAGGGTGAGCGGCTGAGGCGCGTCGCGGACGTGCTGATGACGGCCGCGAACCTGCCCGCGGAGGAGCGGCGCTCCGACCCGCTGCTGGAGGCGACCGCTGCTCTCCCGTCATAGCTGCCGGTCGGTCGCCGCACGCACGGCAGCGGCGCGGAGGCAGCGCAAGGAGGTGGCAGAGGCGCCGCGTTAGGCCGGCAAGGCTGGGTGGGAGCCTCCGGACGGCGCTGGCCTTTACGGAGCCTTACGGCGATTTTGATCGCCACAACCTGCTAATATGGCGATCATACACGCCATAAGGAGGTGTACATGTCCGGCTACCGGATCAATCGGCAGATGACCGCCTTCGGCGAGCACATCCGTGGCTGGCGCATGGTGCTGGGGCTGACCGCCCAACAGGTCTCCGAGCGGGCCGACATCAGCCGCGACACGCTGCGCAAGATCGAACGCGGCGATCCCACCGTCTCCTTCGGCGCCGTCGCCCAAGTGCTGCGCGCCCTCGGCATCCTCGACCAGGTTGTCGACGCCGTCGACCCGCTATCCACAGACATCGGCCGCCTGCGCGCCGGAAGCCTGACGAAGCGGCGTGCCCGATGACCGACGTCGAAGTCCTTCTCGACACCGAATCGAAGCCGCAGCGCGTAGGGACCGCGCACTTCACCCGTTCGCGCGGTCAGGTTTCCACCACTTTCCTCTACGACCCCGCATACCTGGCGTCCGGAGGTCCCAGCATCGACCCCTCCTTACGGCTTGATTCGGGCGTGCAGTACAGCCCGGGTCTGTTGCGAGCCTTTGCGGACACCGCCCCAGACCGGTGGGGACGCAATCTGATTGCTAAGGCCGAACGCATCCGCGCCCGGGAAGTGAACCGTACTCCCCGTCGCCTTGACGAGGTCGATTACCTCCTGGGCGTCAGCGACAACACTCGTCAGGGTGCTTTGCGCTTCCGCCTGCTTGGCCAGGAAGAGTATCTGGGTGAGCCCTCCACCGTGCCCCGGCTCATTTCCCTGCCTCACCTCCTCACTGCGGCCGACCAGGTGCAAGCGGATGATGATCCGGCCGCCGCCATCAAGCAGCTCCTTGACACCGGCACCACCGGCCTAGGAGGCGCTCGCCCCAAGGCCTCTGTGCTCTTGGACGATGGGGGCCTCGCGATTGCCAAATTCCCGCACGCATCCGACCGGTGGAATGCCATGGCGTGGGAAGCTGTCATGCTCGACCTTATGCAGGAAGTCGGGATCCGTTGCCCACAGCGGCGGCTGGTCGGTGTGGGGGAGCGCGGTGTACTGGTTCTGCGCAGGTTCGACCGATCCCATCTCGGCCATCGGATCGGCTACATCAGTGCCATGACCGCGACTCAGGGGAAGGACGGTGAGCAGTACGACTACCTCGACGTCGTCGATTCGATCCGCGACCTGTCCCGCTCTCCGCGCTCCGACCTCCGCGAACTCTTCGTGCGGGCCGTATTCTCCGTCGGTTTCGGCAACACGGATGATCATCTGCGCAACCACGGCTTCCTCATGGATCGGAGGTCTTGGCGCCTCAGTCCTGTATTCGACGTCAACCCCAATCCCGAGCTTGCTGCCGGTCGAGCGACGTCTATCGTTGGCGCCGATGTGTTCCCGGATGAAGCGGAGGCCTTGTTGGCGCTTGCCGAGGACTGCGGTCTAGCCAATGCGGCGGCTCGGGTAGTAATGGCTCGTGTTGCTCGCTTGGGTGAGTCTTGGCGCGACCGTGCTCGCGCCAGCCGGATTCCCGATCGCGAGATCGCCCTTATGGCTGACGCTATCGCCCCGCGTATCGAGGCGCTCGCCGCCCTCGCCAACCAGGAGCACCCATGATCACCGAGCTCGCGATCCCACAAGACCTCTTCGCTCTTACCATGCGTTTGGACGCACCGCTCTTCCAGCGCCCATACGTGTGGAACCAGGAGGATCAGTGGGCGCCCCTGTGGGAGGACATTCGCACCCTCGCCGAGGCCTGGCTTGATCCACACGCGCCCGGCCCAGGTAACGCACGCCGCCCGGCGGAGCCCCACTTCCTTGGCGCCGTCGTCCTCCAGGACCGCCAGACCTCCTACCAGGAGATGCGTGCGGCCACCATCATCGACGGTCAGCAGCGCCTGACCACCCTGCAGCTTCTCCTCCACTCCCTCGCCGGCGTACTGGTCACTCACGGCCTGGACTCGCTCGCGGCCTCGGCTGCCCGCCTCACCCGAAACGACGACGCCACCACCGCCCGCCCCGAGGACGCGTTCAAGGTCTGGCCCACCAACCGCGACCGCGAGGCTTACACCGCCGTCATGCTTGCTCGGGCCCCGGACGAGGTCCCGGAGACGCTCCGCAAGACACCTTTCGCCCAGGCCGACGCATACTTTCGCAGCGTCATGGACGAGTGGCTCACACGGTCCGGCAAGGCCGGTCGCGAGGACCTCGACGTCGTAGCGGATCGAGCAGCAGTCCTCCTTGGCGTCGTGACCCGCGGCCTGCGCCTGGTCGTCATCCGCTTGGGCGACGACGACGACGCCCAAGCCATCTTCGAGACCCTCAACGCCCGCGGTACACCGCTTACCGCGATGGACCTGGTCAAGAACTTCTTATTCCAGAAGGTCGACCCCCACGCACCCGCGACTCAGGAGATGTACGGCCGCTACTGGAAGCGCTTCGAGACGCCGTTCTGGGAGCAGGAGATCAGCGCGGGGCGCGTCAAACAGGCTCGCGCCGTCGCCTTCCTCGGCTGGTGGCTGGCTGCCCGCACGCGCGCTGTCATTCCCGCAAGATCCGCTTTCTCCGCCTTCAAGCGCTACACGCTCGCAAGCGGCAACGAAATGGGAGTACTTGCCGACCTTTCTGCTGCGGCGGAGCGCTACGAGGTCCTCGAAACCGCCTCCCACACTCGGCACGGCGAACTTGATCCAATTGCCATGTTCAACTACCGGGTCGACGTTCTCGGCCTGGACGTGCTCAAGCCGCTGGTCATCTGGTTGCAGGCCCCCGACGGCGGCGGGGCGCCCTCCGTGCCTGGTGACCAGCGCCGTCGGCTGATTGCAGCCGTTGAGAGCTGGGTCGTGCGCCGCGCCCTGGTCAAGGAGGCCTCCACCGGCCTCAACCGCTTCGTCGTCGAGCAGCTCTTGCGGGAAGTGAGCGTGGACCCCAGCCGCATGGGCGAGCGGGTCGAGGCCTTGCTGGCGTCCCAAACCGCTTCCGTCTCCTACTGGCCCGACGACGAGGAAGTCCGCGCAGCGCTGGGCACCGAGCGCATCTACCGCACCCTGGCGCGGGCTCGCGTCCGCATGGTCCTCGAAGCCATTGAGGACCGCCGCCGCGGTTACCCCGACGGCCACCGTCGCGCAGAGGCCCCCATCGTTCGCGGCGTCTGCACCATTGAGCACCTCATGCCGCAGCAATGGCGTCTGAATTGGGATGACGGCGCCGACGAGGCCACCGCCGCTGAGCGTGACCACCTGGTCCATACCCTCGGCAACTTGACGCTCACCACCCAGGGCCTGAATTCCTCCCTGTCCAACGGCTCTTGGCAGGCCAAGCGCCAAGCACTGGACGCCTCCACGGGCCTGCTGACCACCCGTGACGTGCTGCGCGAGCATCCGGATGCCTGGACCGATGACGACATTCGAGAGCGCACCGCGGCACTGACCGAGGAGGTCCTCGCCATCTGGCCGACGCCCGCCGGCCACGTCCACCGCGCCCCGCGCCGTGCGCTAAGCGTCAACAATGCGACGATGAAGGACCTCCTGGACGCGGGCCTGCTGGCGGTCGGGGATGAGCTGGTAGGCGTCGGCAATGACGGGCGGGCGGTCCGCGGCGTGATGGATGCTGCTGGAAGGATGGTGCTTGACGGCGCAACATACGCCTATCCGTCGGCGTCCGCGTACCGAGTACGCGGAACCCAAACGAATGGCTGGACCTTCTGGCGGTTGAGGAGCCACGACGGTCCCACCCTGGGTGATCTGCGGGCTCGGCTGCTTGTGTCGTGATCGTATGGGTGGCTCGCCTTGGGGGCGACACGCACGCACGTGTCGGCAATAATGTGGGCTGCGCCACTCAATTGCCGAGCTGTGCCACCACAAGAAGTTGGGTGCGTGTTGCCTGCTGGTTGCTCCGGATGCCGCCGTCGTTGAGGGCCTCTCTTGGCTTGGCGACCACAACATGTTGTGGTCGCCAGGGAATAACGCTCCCAGATGATGTGTTACAACCATGTCGTTCGTTGCTGCTTCGAGAGGCATCTTGGAGTAGGGTCAACACCGTCGGTGGCGCCGACGCGGGACCGCAGGTCCAGGTTGGCGCCGCTGGTTCAACGAAGATCTACGTATCGCACTGGAGGCCCCTCGTGTCCGACAGCACTCAGACCCCGTCCGCCGCTCACCTGGCCGCTGCGCACCCCGAGCTCGTGGCCCGAGGTTCTGCCGACTCCGCTGTCGCCCACGGCTCGCGCCCCCAGGTGGACGCCGTCTCCACCATCACCGAGTACCTGGACCGCTCCGACTGGCGCGTGAACGCCAACGCCAACCAGGGCTACTCCCTGGGCGGCATGATCCTGAACACCTCCGGCAAGGTCATCGCCAACTACTGGCTCAGCCAGATCTACCCGCAGGTGGCCGGCGACGCCCACCGCAACGGCGACATCCACATCCACGACCTGGACATGTTTGCCGGCTACTGCGCCGGCTGGTCGCTGAAGAACCTGCTCCAGCAGGGCTTCAACGGCGTCCCCGGCAAGATCGCCTCCGGCCCCGCCAAGCACTTCTCCTCCGCCGTCGGCCAGATCGTCAACTTCCTGGGCACCCTGCAGAACGAGTGGGCCGGCGCGCAGGCCTTCTCCTCCTTCGACACCTACATGGCCCCCTTCGTCCGCCTGGACAACATGAGCTACGACGAGGTCCTCCAGTGCATGCAGGAGCTCATCTTCAACCTCAACGTCCCCTCCCGCTGGGGCACCCAGACGCCCTTCACCAACCTCACCTTCGACTGGACCTGCCCCGCGGACCTGGCCGACGAGCACCCGCTGATCGGCGACGAACTGTGCGACTTCACCTACGGCGACCTCGCCGAGGAGATGGGCATGATCAACCGCGCCTTCATGGAGGTCATGACCACCGGCGACGCAGACGGCCGCGTCTTCACCTTCCCGATCCCCACCTACAACATCACCAAGGACTTCGACTGGGACAGCCCCAACGCCGACCGGCTGTTCACCATGACCGCGAAGTACGGCCTGCCCTACTTCCAGAACTTCATCAACTCCGAGCTCGACCCCGGCATGATCCGCTCCATGTGCTGCCGCCTGCAGCTCGACCTGCGCGAGCTGCTCAAGCGCGGCAACGGCCTGTTCGGCTCGGCCGAGCAGACCGGCTCCGTCGGCGTCGTCACCGTGAACATGGCCCGCCTGGGCTACCTGCACGCCGGCGACGAGGAGGGGCTGGTGAAGGCGCTGGACCGCCTGATCGACATCGCCTCCGAGACGCTGGAGCTCAAGCGCACCGTCATCCAGCACCACATCGACACCGGCCTGTTCCCCTTCACCAAGCGCTGGCTCGGCACGCTGGACAACCACTTCTCCACCATCGGCGTCAACGGCATGAACGAGATGGTCCGCAACTTCACGCACGACGCCTACGACCTGACCGACCCGCGCGGTCACGCCATGTGCGTGCGCATCCTCGACCACGTCCGCGGGCGCATGGTCGAGATCCAGGAGGCCACCGGCCACCTGTACAACCTGGAGGCCACCCCCGCCGAGGGCACCACCTACCGGTTCGCCAAGGAGGACCGCAAGCGCTACCCCGACATCCTCCAGGCCGGCACCGACTCCAACCCGTACTACACCAACTCCTCCCAGCTGCCCGTCGGCTACACCGACGACCCCTTCGAGGCGCAGGAGATGCAGGAGGAGCTGCAGACCAAGTACACGGGCGGCACGGTGCTGCACCTGTACATGAACGAGCACATCTCCTCGGCCCAGGCCTGCAAGGAGCTGGTGCGCCGCTCGCTGACCGCGTTCCGCACGCCCTACATCACCATCACCCCGACGTTCTCGATCTGCCCGACCCACGGCTATCTGGCCGGCGAGCACTTCACCTGCCCCAAGTGCGCCGAGCTGCACCCCGACGCCGAGCCGGTCGAGTGCGAGGTATGGACCCGCGTCATGGGCTACTTCCGCCCCGTGAAGTCCTTCAACATCGGCAAGAAGGGCGAGTACATGGAGCGGCAGATGTTCACCGAGTCGGCGGCCAGCGCCCACGGCACCACCACCTCGCGCCTGACCTCCATCAGCGCCTGACATTCCGCCCGAGGCGACGCCGGGGCGCTGGAATCGGGGAGATCCTCTCCGATCCCAGCGCCCCGCGCGCCCAGGCACTCAATCCCCACAGGGAGACACCGTGAGCAGCGAATCCGCGCCCGGCGCCCGCCGCCCCGGAGGCGTGGACATCGACGTCCCCGCGCACCGCCCCGCCGACGACCTGCAGATCGCCGGGCTCGTGCCCATGTCCACCGTCGACTGGCCCGACCACCTGGTAGCGACGGTCTTCCTGCAGGGCTGCCCCTGGAACTGCTTCTACTGCCACAACCAGGCTCTCATCCCCACGCGCACCCCCGGCGCGGTCGCCTGGGATGAAGTCCGCTCCCTGCTCGCCCGCCGTCGCGGCCTGCTCGACGGCGTCGTCCTGACCGGCGGGGAGGCGCTGCGCCAGGACGCCCTGGCCGACGCCGCCGCCGAGGTGAAGGAGATGGGTTTCCAGGTGGGCCTGCACACCGCCGGCCCCTACCCGGGTCGCCTGCGCGACATGGTGGCGCGCGGGCTGGTCGACTGGGTCGGCATCGACATCAAGGCGCTGCCCGAGCACTACGACGCCGTGGTCGGCCGCCCCAACTCCGCCGCTAAGGCCTGGGAGAGTCTGCAGGTGCTGGTAGACGCGGCCACCCGCGGCGACGGCGTCGACTTCGAGGTACGCACCACCGTGGTTCCCGGGGATGTCACCGCCGCCGACGCCGTGGAGGTTGCCCGCCGCGTGCACGACGCCGGCGCCCGGGTCTACGCCCTCCAACAGGCCCGCGGCGAGGGCACCACCGGCGACTTCGCCGTGTCCGCGCCCGGCTGGGACGCCGAGTGTGAGCGCATGGCCGCCCAGATCGAGGCCCTCGGCTGGGACCGCTTCACCTACCGCCCCGCCTGAGCCTCCTGGCCCTCCTGATTCCTTCGCCGAGGTCGGTTGATCTTACGTGCCGAGGTCGGTCAACCTGGTGGCTGACAGTCTGCTCCCGCCGAGACCGGCATGGGCTGACGAGCCAGTACTGGACGGCGCGAATTGTGCTGTCGGGCCGGACTCTGGTGCACGTTCCACGACCTCGGGGGCATTGCACGACCTTGGGGTGCGTTGCACGACCTTCCTGGGGTCGTGCAACGCACACGGGGGTCGTGGAGTGTGGCCCGGGGGCGTGGAAGCCATCCGGCGGCGTACCGGGGTGAGCGTGCTTGTTGAGGGCGTGTTCGATCCGGAGCGGCAATGCGCACCTTGGACGCGCAACAAACCCACGTTATCCGGCCAAAGCCGGCGATGACGGAGGGAGCGCTCGGGACCGGGCGCAGTTGGTGATCGCCGTCTACGAGGCCGGGCTGGTGCGACCCGCCCGCCAAGGGCCGTAGGCCCGATCTGCCACCACCGACGCTGACGGTGCGACCCGCGCGCCACGAGTTGTAGCTGTCATAAACTGCACCACTTTCACGTGTCGGCTGTACTCGACGAAACGCCGAACCGCATGATTGCGCGCCTGCTGCGGCCAAAGGGGGTATGCCGTGCAGGGAAAGTGGTGCATTCCGTGCCACCTTCGTCGCTGCTGCCCACTGCTCGACCGTGTGCTTGAGTCGGGCCCCTTGAACACCTATGCTTACCGAGTAAGCGTTACCCGGTAAGCATCGCCGTTTGCTGGGATTCTCACGACCCGGGAGTCGGCAATGGCCGTGAAACACGCCCTGCTCGCCCTACTCGCACGCGGTCCCGCGGGCACCTACCAGCTGCGCAAGGACTTCGAAGCGGCCACCGGAACCACCTGGCCCCTCAACATCGGGCAGGTCGCCACCACGCTGGCGCGCCTAGAACGCGACGGCCTGGTGATACGCCTCGATCCCGGCCGGCCCGCGAACGGCCCCGGCGCGCCGGGTTCCGCAACCGCTTCCGCCGCATCCACCTCCGTCCCGGCGGCAGCGGCGCAGCCCACGCCGCGCAACTCCGACGCCGCGCCGGCTGCTGCGGACGCGGCTCCCGTAACCGGGCCTTCCAATACGCAGACGCTGCCCACCGCCAACCGGGACGTGGCCGCCTGGACCCTGACCGACGCGGGCCGAGAGGAGCTCGCCCATTGGTGGGCAAGCCCGGTTGCCCGCCGCGCCCCCGAACGCGACGAGCTCGTCATCAAGCTCGCGCTGGCCACCGCCTCCCCTGACGTCGACGTCGCTGCGCTGATCCAGCAGCAGCGCCAGGCCACGCAGACCACCCTCCACGAGATCAACCGCGCCCGCCGTGCCGCCGCCGACGAGGACCTGGCCACCACGCTCGTCCTGGACCACCACGTGTTCATCGTCGAGGCCGAGCTGCGCTGGCTCGACGACGCCGAGGGCCGCCTGACCCGCGCCGCCGCGCTCCGCGCTTCGGCCGCGTCCACCACGCCTGCCGCGTCTCCCGCCTCCACCGCGCCGGTCTTATCCACCGGGAGGCGGTCCTGATGCGCGCCTCGCGTCAGCAGCCCGTACTCGAGCTCCGCGGCGTCGGCCGCATTCACGGCACCGGCGCCCGCGCCGTCACCGCCCTGGACGGGGTCGACCTCACGGTCGCGCCCGGTGAGTTCGTCGCCGTCATGGGCCCGTCCGGGTCCGGGAAGTCGACCCTGCTCAACCTCGCCGGTGCCCTGGACCGGCCCACCTCCGGCAGCGTGATCCTGGCGGGCCGCGACCTGGCCGGCCTGGACCGCACCGCCCTGGCCGAGGTGCGCCGCCGCGCCGTCGGCTTCGTCTTCCAGGACTTCAACCTGCTGCCTTCTCTGACCGCCGCCGAGAATGCCGCCTTCCCCCTGGAGCTTGACGGCTGGCCCGCCCGTCGCGCCCGGGCGGCCGCACTGACCGCGCTGGAACAGGTCGGCTTGGCGGATCTGGCCGACCGCCTGCCCGACGACATGTCCGGCGGCCAGGCCCAACGCGCCGCCATCGCCCGCGCCATCGTCGGCCCACGCCGCCTGCTGCTCGCGGACGAACCCACCGGCGCACTCGACTCCGCCACCGGCACCGCGGTCATCACGGTATTGCGGGAGCGCGCCGACGACGGCGTCGCCGTCCTCATGGTCACTCACGAGCCCCGCTTCGCCGCCTGGGCCGACCGCACGGTCTTCCTGCGCGACGGCCGCCTGGTGGGCGCCTCCGACCCCGGCGACATCGACGCACTGCTGGCCACGCCGGGGGAGGGCCGGTGAACGCGGCCCGACTGCGGGCGCTGCGCCCCGTGGTCCGCCTGGCCGCGCGCGACGCCCTGGCGCATAAGGCCCGCAGCCTGCTGGCGATCCTGCTGGTGGCGGCCCCGCTGGTACTGATCGTCGGTTTCCTGGGCACCCGCCTGTCCACCCCGCCCACCCGGCAGGCGGCCCTGGCATCCATTCCCGACGGCGCACAGGCACTCGTGACCGGCACCGCCGTCGACCCCGTGGAGGCCCCGTTCCGGCAGGTGCCCGAGGGCGCGCCCGGGCCCTGGATGGACTCGCCGGACACCGTGCCCCTGACCGCGGAGGAGTTGGCCGGCTACCTCCCCGCGCGCGACCGGGTCCTGCAGTTCTGGGACTCTGAGGACCTGCTCGCCCTGGCCGACCCCGACGCCGAAGCGGGCGCGGCCACGCCCGCCGCCGCAGGGGACCTGCAGGGCGCGGACTTCGGCGCAATTGGCACCTTCACCCTGCGCGAGGCAGACGCCGCCGGCCTGGAGCTGCTCCTGCCCCCGCTGGTCGCCGGCGCCGCCCCGACCGGCACTGCCGACGTCGTCATCACCACCGCCCTGGCCGAGCGCACCGGCGTGGAGGTGGGAGAGGCGATCATCCTGATCGCCCCGCCCTTCGACGGCTGGTACTCCACCAACGGGCGCATCGCCGAGGTCATGCAGGACTCCCGGCGCACCTACCGCGTCACCGGCCTGGTCGACGACGACGCCGCCCGCGCCTGGGCGCTGCCGGACTGGCTGGCGCCGGCGGTCCAGGACGACCCGGCCGGCGTCGACACCCACTTCCTGGTTACCGGCCCCGACCCGGTCACGTGGGAGGTCGCCAAGCAGCTCAACGGCGAGATGGCCTTCGCCGTCTCCCGCCACGTGCTCACCAACTACCCGGACGCCTCCGAGCTGTATCCGGTGGCCGTCAGCGCCGACTACCTGGCCACCGCCCTGGTGATGACCGTAACCGCCTGCGCCGCCGCCGCGGGCCTGCTGCTGGGGCTGGTGACCCCCGCCTTCGTGGTCGCCGCCGAGCAGCAGCGCCGCACCCTGGCCCTCGCCTCCGCCACCGGAGCTGCACCGCGACAGCTGGCCCGCACCATCACCCTGCAGGGGACTGCGATCGGCTGCCTGGGCGGAGTACTCGGCGCCGGTGGCGGACTCGTCGCCGCCTGGGCGGCCTACCGCATCTTCGAACCCGAGGTGCAAGCGCTCGCGGGCCTGCCGGGGTGGCTGCCGGTGCTCGTTGTCGCGGGCGCCGCCTTGGCCGGGTGGCTGGCCACACTCGCGCCCGCCCGGCGAGTAGCGCGCATGGAGCCGGTCCAGGCGCTCAAGCGCGGGAGCTGGCCGGCGGACGCGGTCGGCGCTCAGCAGAGTCGGGCCGGACGCAGGTGGCGCCTGCTCGGCGGTTCGTGCCTGCTGGCGGCCGCGATCGGCTGCGCCCTTGCCTCGCTGCGCATACTAATTCCCGTCGCCGCGCCCGGAGAGGCGCTGGCGGTGCCCGGCACACTGCCCGGGGGAGCCGCCGTGCCGCTACTGGTGGCGGCCCTGCTGCTCGGTGCAGTTGGAATGTTCATGCTGGCCCCGGTTGTGCTCGACGCCGCAATCGTGGTGTTGGCCAAGGGGCCGCTGGCGCTGCGCGTGGCCGCCCGAGACGCCGCCGCCCACCGCGGCCGCGCCCTGCCGGTGGTCGGTGCGATCGGTGTCGTCGTCGCGCTGGCCTGCGGACAGACGGTGTATATCGCCTCATTCGCCGCCAATGTCAACGACACCTCCACCGTTCTAGTGGCCCCCGGGTACCTCGCGCTGGGACCACGCGTGTCGGTCTCCGACGACTTCGACGCCGCCGTCCTGGCCGACGCCGTGAGCGTGCTGCAAGACGCCGGTCTGCCCGTCACCGGCTCCGCGCCGGTCCGGTCCCCGGGGACGTCGCTCTTGCTTGAAGTTGAGTCACCCGCGTCCTCCCGCTGCCCCGACTTCACCGAGCCCGACGTCGCCGCCTCCATGGGACTGGCCGACGCCGTGACCTGTGTCCCCGAGGGGCAGGGCTACAACCCCGGCATTGTCACACCCTGGATGCTGGGATCCCAGGTGCTTGTTATGAACGCCGAAGCGCTGCGCGCCACCGGCCTGGACGGGGCGCAGGAGGCCGCTGAGGTCCTGGAGGCGGGCGGGGTGGTGGTCAACAACGCCACCTGGATCGATGACGACGGAACGGTTCGTATAGGTCTTATGGACTACAGCGATGCCGCCATGACCATCCAGCACCCGCAATCCCGGGACGCCTACTTCCTGCCGCGGATGACGGGCACCATCACGGTGTCGCCCGCCACCGCCGCCGAGCTGGGGCTGACCGGCGCCGACGCGCCGATATACGTGGGGGAGATGGTGCAGCTGTCGCGACCGCTGACCGCGGCGGAGACCGCCACTGCACGGCGAGTTGTTGAGGAGCGGAGCGACCTGGTGACTGTCGGGACCAACTCGGATCTGCCGCCTTGGGGCGGCGTGGCCGACTTCGCGGTCCTGGCCGTGCTGGCGACGGTGGCCCTGTTCGCACTGGTGGTGAGTCTGCTACTGACCCGCACTCAGATGCGCGCCGACATGGTCACCATGCACGCGGTGGGAGCCTCGCCGCGTTTCCTGCGGCGGCTCACCGCTGCCCACGCGGTTGTCGTGCTGGCGCTCGGCGTGCCCGCCGGGGCGGTGTGCGGCTGGGCGGTGGCCGCGTATCTGGTGGCCTGGAATCGGCACGTGGCCATTGACGGTCCCTGGCTGCGCCTGGAGGGCCTGTGGGGCTGGCAGCTGGTGGGACTGGCCGGCTTCGTCGCGATGGGTCTGGGCGTGGCGTGGCTGATGGGTCGCCCGCCGCGCCATCTGGCGCGCTCCCGCGACGACTAGCCGTCACGTTCCACGACCTTGGGGGAGTTTCACGACCTTGGGGTGCATTCCACGACCACCCCGGGGTCGTGAAACGTGCACGGGAGTCGTGGAACGTGCACCGGGGTCGTGCAACGTCGTGGCGCGGCCACCATCGGAGGAACGGCGCGGGTGCGTCTCGGCGTGCGGGCGCCTCGGCTCGGGCGCACCGCCATGCTCCGTCCTC
>NZ_LK995486.1:20992-44647 GCF_900002405.1 Actinomyces succiniciruminis
TCCGTCCTCAGCGCCGCTCCCGGAACACCGCCCGCCGTTGCGCCAGGTAGCTGACGGCGTACAGCACGCCGTCGCCGAGCGGCTTGGCCAAGCCGAGCGGCACCCCGATCCCGGTCAGCACCCGCAACAGCACATAGCTGGCGGCGAGCAGCGCTAGCGCGAGCGCCACGTAGCGCACGGCCGTTCTGCCGACGGTGCCGGGCGCCGCCCGGAACACGCGCCGGTTCATGAAGAAGTTGGCCGTCCCGCTGAGCAGCCGCGCCCCCACCACACTCGCCAGCAGGTTGCCGGTCAACAGGTGCAGCGCCAACACCGCGACCCAGTCGATGCCGAAGCTCGCCAGGCTCGCCCCGACGAATCCCAGCAGCGGCGCGTAGATCCGCGCCGAGTCCCGCAGCGGCCGGAAGTGAGTGGAGGCGTTGCCCGGCTCGTACACCGTGGCGATCTCCACCTCCTCGACCTCCAGGCCGAGTTCGTGAGCGCGCAGCAGGGCGCTGAGTTCCCACTCATAGCGGTCGCCGGGCACATCCGCCAGCCAGGCGGTCTGCCCGGCAGGGTAGCCGCGCAGGCCGGTCTGGGTGTCGCCCAGTCGCCAGCCGGTCGCCAGACGGAACAACAGTGCGGTCACGCCATTGCCGATCCGGCTGCGCGCCGGCACCGGCCCGGTCAGGCGCCGCACCCCGAGCGTCATATGCCCGGTGGTGTGCACGCGCCGGGCCACCGCGGCGATGTCCGCGGGCCGGTGCTGCCCGTCGGCATCCGCGCACACCACGTCCGCCTCCGGCCACAGCTCGGCCACCTGCGCCAGCCCGGTGCACAGCGCCGCCCCCTTCCCCCGGTTACGGCCATACCCGACGACGTCCGCCCCGCGTGCGCTCGCCGCCCGAAACGCCGGCGCATACTCCGGCCCGGAGCCGTCGTCGACGACGAGCACCCGGCATCCGGGCAGCTCCCGCACCAGGTCGCTCACCAGTTGCGCCAGCCTGTCGTCGGGCTGATAGGCGGGTATGAGCACGACCAGGCCCACGCGGGAGGGACGTCCCGACGCCGGTCGCATCCCCGGGACGGGCGCAGGCCCGCCGCTGCGTTCGGCCTCATTCTCTCGGGCCGACGCCGCCGGGCGTCCCGGTGCGTAGGCGGTGTGCGGTCGGGCCACGGCGTCGGGCCGCAGGCGACGTCGCGGGAAGGAACCGGTGGTGGGGCGCGCAGGCGTACTCATCTCAGGCCCCCTGTGCGATGTAGAGGATGTCGGAGGTCTCGCGCTCACCGCCGTTGGAGGGCTGGTTGATCACCTCGCCGTTGAACCAGAGCGTCGAGGAGCCGCCGCCGTCGAGGTTGTAGGCGCAATCGCAGCCCAGGTCCGCCATGATCTGGGCGAGTTCGGTCATGGTCACCCCGCGGGAGTAGCCCTTGTCGCGCCCGTCGACGACGACGAACACGTAGTGCCCGTCCGCGATCGCGCCCAGCGCCGTGCGCGGCTGGGTGCCCTGGATCGAGTGGTTGCCGACGTTGGTGTCCACCTCTACTGCGTCGATCCCGTCCAGCACCGAGCCGCCCTGCACCAGCGCCGGCCCGAAGGACAGGGTGTTCCACACGCCGGCGTCCAACAGTGTCTGGGCGTCGGTGCTGGTCTCGTCGTAGACCTCGACACGGCCGTCGGTGTAGAAGGCGATGCCGTCGCGCACGCCGTCGTCGCGGTAGATGACGCCGTTGCGGATGAGGATGCCGTCGGAGCGGAACCCGTAGTAGTCGCCGTTGACGGCGAGGATCGCGTCGTGCTCGGTGGCCATGGCGCTGGGCAGGGCGGTGATGTTGGTGCCGTAGGCGTTGTTGGCGAAGGCGCTGCGCACGGCGGTGGCCTCGCTGGCCTGGATGTCGGCGACGTAGTAGGTGACCGTGTCGTCCCCGGAACCGGTGGAGACCCGCTCAATGCCGATCGAGGTCAGCGAGGAGGTGTAGCCGGTGTCCGTGATGCTGACGTCGGTGGCCCGTGCGGTGGAGGAGACCGAGGAGTTGATGGCCTCGTAGGCGGCGACGTCGTCGACCTCCACGTGGTCGACGACGAACCGGTTCAGCGCCCAGGCGGCCGTTCCGATCAGGCCGGTCCCGAGGAGGGCGCCGCCGCCCAGGAGGACGCGGCGCCGGGAGTGACGGCGGGGCGGGTCCGGGCGGGTGGCCGACGGCGTCCGGGACTGCTGTGCTCGGGGCGCGGAGGACTGTTCGGCCGGTGTCGCGCCGAGGCGGCTGTCTGTTGCCCGGGACTCGTCCCCGGCACTGCCGGGCTCAGGAGTTGAATCGCTGAACATGGCCTAAACCCTTGCGGGCGGTCATATGCCGGCGCCGGGTCTGCGCTATGGGTCGCCTGTGGATCCGGGGGCCGGGTCTGAGCGCCCGGCTACCCGGCTTTGAGACGCATCCGGCTGTGGCGGCCACTGGAGGCGGGATGATCCGCGGCGCGCTCACAGTGAGTCCCGCAGACGAATCGGGTGCAAGATCTCACGCGCCCCGCATACATGACTTCACGCCACCCGGTTTCATAATCTCGGTCCATGACCACCTCCCCTTCGACCGGACCCGCCTCTGCCCAGCAGGGGAAGGGGGTCACTCCAGAATCCGCATCCGCCGACGCCCAAACGGCCGAGGGCCGCGCCGCCGCGTCCGCAGACCCGCGTGACGCCGGCCTGCGCTCCTCCTTCGCCCCCACCCTGCTGGTGGCACTGGCGGCGCTCGCGGCCATTGCCCCGCTCGCCATGGACGCCTACCTGCCGGCCTTCAACCAAATGGCCGCCGACCTGGGCGTCTCCGCCTCCACCACTCAGCTGACGCTGACGGCATTCCTGGTTGGCGTAGCACTGGGCCAGCTGAGCATCGGCGTGCTCTCCGACCGCTTCGGCCGCCGCCCGCTGCTGCTATGGGGCAGCGTGCTGGCCTTCGTCGCCGGCGTCGGCACCGCGCTCGCGCCCAGCGCCGCCTTCCTGCTGATCGCCCGCTTCCTGCAGGGACTCGGCGGCGCCGCCGGCATGGTGCTGGGCCGTGCCGTCATCTCCGACCGCTCCCGCGGCATCACCGCCGCCCAGGCCCTTTCCCTGGTGATGTCGATCCAGGGCGTTGCGCCCGTCATCGCCCCGATTTTGGGCGGCGCCCTGGTCGGCCCGGTCGGCTGGCGCGGCATTCTCGGCGTGGTGGCCGCCTTCCAGGGCATCCTCGTGCTGCTGGTGGCCGCCTGGGTGCCCGAGACGCTTCCCGCTGAGCAGCGCCACGAGGGCGGCTTCGGCGTGCTCGTGGACGGCACGCGTGCGCTGTCCAAGGACCATGTGTTCGTCCGCCTGATCCTCATCAATGCGCTGGTCTACGCGCTGCTGACCTCCTACCTGTCCGCCGCCCCATTCATGCTGCAGGGCGTCCTCGGCATGAGCACGGCCGCCTACACCGCCGTGTTCGCCGTGTGCGGCCTGACGGTGACCCTGACCGTGGCGGCCTGCGGCTCGCTCGCCAAGCGGATCTCGCCGGAGCGGCAGATCCGCCTGGGGCTGATCGCCATCCTCGTCGTCGACGTCGTCTTCGCCGCCGTCTGCCTGACGCGCCTGACCGGTCCCGTGTCCTCCACGGCGCTTACGGTCGCCACCGTCGCCCTGTTCATCATCCACGTCATGGCTCTGGGCACCTGCATGGGGAACCTGCCGGCCGTCGCCCTGGGCCGCACCGGACGCTGGGCCGGCACCGGCTCGGCGCTGCTGGGCTTCATCCAGTTCGTCTTCGGCGGCATCGCCAGCCCGATGGTGGGGCTTACCGGAGAGGCCTCCGGTGTCGCCTTCGGCGCGACGATCGTGGTCGTGGCGTTGGCGGCGAACGTGCTCGGCGCCTTCGGCGTGCGCGACCGCGGCGAGAAGGAGCGCCTGCGCGCCGAGGCCGCGGCCAAGCGCGCCGCCCGACTCGGCCGCGACCAGCTTACGCAGGCCGGCCGGAACAGCGCCGACGGCGGGCCCGCGGCCGCGGACGCCGTCGCCGAGCCCGCCACGGAGGCGGCCGGAGCCTGACGGCCGCGCGCATCCCACCCGCGGTCGCTCAACGCGTCCGTTCTACCCGACGACGCCGCGGCATGCTCCTGCCGCGGCGTCGTCCTTACTCCTCCTCGGAGGCGTCGAGGCGGTACCCGACGTTGCGGACCGTGCCGATCAGGTGGTCGTACTCGGTGCCGAGCTTCGCACGCAGGCGGCGGACGTGGACGTCGACCGTGCGCGAGCCGCCGATGTAATCCTCACCCCACACCTCGTCCAGCAGCGCCTGGCGGGTCAGCACCCGCCCCTGGTTGAGGGCCAGCGCCTTGAGCAGCTCGAACTCCTTGTAGGTCAGGTCCAGCAGTGTGCCGCGGATGCGAGCGGTGTAGGCGGTGGTGTCGATAACCAGGTCGCCGGCCTCAATGCGGTCCTCGGCGATCGGTGCCGCCTCGGTGATGTGCACGCGCACCAGCCGCAGTCGCGCGCCCAACTCCGCGGGCGTGGCCCCGGCCATGACGAAGTCGGCGGCCCCCCAGTCGGGCTGGACGACGGCGGCGCCGCCCTCCTCAAGCACCAGGATGATCGGCGGGCAATCCATGGGGCCCGACAACAGCTGGCATAGGGCGCGGGCACGCATCAGGTCCCCGCGGGCGTCGATCATGACGACGTCGGCCTCGGCCGCCGAGGCGTAGGAGGCGGGCACCGGCTCCAGGCAGTCGACCTGGCAGTCGAGGAATGAGATCGCGGGGACGACGGCGGTGGCGTCGTGCTCACGGGTGAACATGATGACGCGCACGGCCGTCTCCTTCCGGTCCCAACTGGGCCCGAAGCTCAGTGAACCACATTTGTATTTGCGAGCGGATTACATGACCGGGCCCGCGTGAGTACATGCACGGCCCGCGGGTGTGGGACGATGCGACCGTGAACACGCAGGATGTGCCCGGCACGGTGGACCCCGGCAGCTACGGGACGCGCCGCGGCGCCAACCGCCCCATCGAGGTGGGGCTGGTGGACCCGGCCTGGACTCGACTGGCGGTGGCCAGCGTCGTGCCCGTGCTCCTGGCCGTCTCGGCGGCCCTGCCCGCCTGGGTGCGGTTGATCGTCGTCGTCCTGCTGGTGCCACTGACGGCCCAGGGCTGGCCCGCGCTGGTGCGCACGCGGCACGATCAGGGCGCCACCGGCGTCATCACCCTGACCGGACTGACCGCCGCCGTGCTGGTGGCCATCACCAACGACTTCGGCATGGCGGGGGTGGTCATGGCCCTCAGCGTGCCGGCGGCCTTCATCGCGCAGATGGCCCGGCGCGACGGCCGCAAGCATTTGGTGGAGGACCTGTCCGCCACCGTCACCGGCAACCTGGTGATGATCTCGGGTGCCGGCTGGTGCGCCCTGCGCACCGGAATCGCCGACCCCGCCGTAATCGTGCCGTGCACGTTGGCACTGTTCACCGGCGCCCTGCTGACCACTTTGAACGTGCGCGCCACCGTGCTGGAGGTGCTCACCATGACCGTCCCGGCCCTGGTGGCGGGCGCCGCCGGTGGGGCATTGGCCATGGTCGGCTTCTTCGGGGTCAGCCACGTCGGGCCGGAGCCGGCCCTGCAGTCGGCGGCCGCGTGCCTGGTGACCGGGTTCGTGGCCGGGGTGCTCATGGCCGCGGCCAACCGCGTGCTGTGGACTCACCGCTGGGTTCCCGGCGGGCGTGCCGCGGTGGCCAGCGCGATCGTGCCGATCCTGTCGCTGGGTGCCCCGGTGTACGCCATCGCTCGCCTCATGGGCGGTTTCATCGCGGGCTGACGCCGGCCCTTCGCGTTCGTCGCGGGCTGACGCCGGCGCCGTGACGTCGGCCAAGCCCGGGCCGTACCCTGCACCCATGGCGTTCATGATTCCCGACGATCTCGCCCCCGAGCTGTACCCCCTGGCCTGGCTGGTGGGCACCTGGCGCGGCTACGGCATCCTCACCTATGGGGAGACGGTCCCCGAGCAGGCCGTCTACCAGGAGATGACCTTCGACCACGACGGCGGCCCCTACCTGCGCCAGACCAGCACCATCTGGACCGTGGACGCCACCCGCAGCCAGGACCTCGACTTCGAGATGCCCGGTCTGGAGGGCGCCGCGCGCCTGACCCCCGCGCAGATCTGGTCCACCGAGACCACCTTCTGGCGTCCGGTGGGCCAGGAAACGCCCGCCGACGACGGTGACGCCTCCGGAACCACCTCAAAGACTCCGATCACCTCTCTTGAGTTGGTCTCCACCGACCCCGCCGGGCACGTCGGCGTCTGGGAGGGCTGGATCCAGGGGCCGCGCGCCCAGGTCGGCACCCAGGCGGTGGGGCGTACCCGGACCGCTGCCACGGTCACCCAGATGAGCCGCATGTTCGGGCTTGTGGGCGGGGAGCTCATGTGGACGCAGGACATGGCCGCCTTCGGTGAGGAGGAGCCGAAGTCTTACGCATCCGGCCGCCTGGGTCGAGTGGAGGAGGCGGGGGAGACCGACCCCGGCGCGGCCCTGCGCGAAGCCATCGCCGCCGACGAGGCCGCCCGCGCTGCCGACACTGCGACGGACGCTCCCGCCTGATGCGCCGCAGCCCCCTCCTGGACCGGCCCGACGCCGTCGCCAACCCCGTCGGCGATCTGGACGCCGCCGTGCCCGCCCGCTACGGCGACCCTCTGCGCGAGCAGAACGCGCTGCTCGACGGGCGTGCCGCCACCGCTCTGGCCCGCGACGTCGTCGCTGTGACCGGTCCCGACCGGCTCAGCTGGTTGAACACGCTGTCCAGCCAGGAGCTGACTCGCCTGACTCCCGGCGACGGCGGCGCGGAGACGCTGCTGCTGGACGCCCAGGGGCACATCACCCATGCCCTGGCCTGCGTCGACGACGGCACCGCCCTGTGGCTGGTCACGGAGGCGGGCCGTGGGCGGGAGCTGGCCGAGTTCCTGCAGTCCATGCGCTTCATGCTGCGCGTGGAGGTCGCCGTGCGCGAGGATGCGGCCGTACTGGCGGCGCTGGGTGAGGGCGGCGGCGCCCTGGAGGAGGCTTCGCGGGCAGCGGGCGCGTACCTGGCCACCTGGCGCGATCCCTGGCCGGGCGTGGTCGAGGGCGGCACCAGCTACGACGTCGGGCTGAATCGGGAGCATCCCGGCGCGGGTTACCGGGCCACCTGGGTGCTGGTGCAGGCCGACGCGGCCGGCACCGTCGCGAATGCGTTTCTTGCCGGCGGGAATGCGGCTGCTGACGTCGGCGGTGCCGAGCGCCGCAACTCCATGCCGGGCGTCCCCGGGCGGAGCCTGGCCGGCTCACTGGCCTGGGAGGCGCTGCGCGTGGAGGCCGGGAGGCCACGATGGGGCCGGGAGGTGGATGCGCGCACGATCCCGCACGAGCTGGACTGGCTGCGCACCGCCGTACATCTGAACAAGGGCTGCTACCCGGGGCAGGAGACCATCGCGCGCACCCTCAACCTGGGCCGACCGCCGCGTCGGCTGACGATCCTGCAACTCGACGGCTTCACCGGGCAGCTGCCGGTGCCGGGCGCGAATGTGCGCCTGGGGGAGCGGGTGGTCGGCACCGTGACCTCCGTGGCCCGGCACGTCGACTACGGTCCCATGGCGCTGGCGCTGCTGCGCCGGGGCGTGCCCGCGGATGCGCCGCTGACCGTGGACATTGTTGCTGAGGCCGAGGAAGAGGAGACCGAGTCGGCGACCGGCAGCCGTGAAGAACCCGAGGCGGTCGCCCGCGTGGACGCCGCCCAGGAGCCTCTGGTGTCCCCCGAGGGCCGGGCGCAGGCCACTCCCGCCGAGCGCCCCGGCGCCGGCTTGGGCCGCCGCGAGGCGCGTGGTCAGGAAGTCAACCGGCGCCAGGGCGCCGGCCGGGGCTTGCTGCGCTGACCGCCTCGTCCTTGTCACCGCGGTCGGTCGATGCAATGAAAGTCGTGCGAGTGGGTCGTGCTCGTCGTCCTCCCAGGCGGAACGCGTGATAGCTGCCGCACGCTTACGCTGGTGGCAGGAATTCTGCCAATCAGGGATTTCCGTTGAGATGATGCGGAATTGCAGGAAGTGGCTGGGGTCGTCAGGATCCGCTTGAAATGCTCCCATGTGCGCCGGAGGCCTCGCCGCACGCAGGAGCTCTCCTGACGTTCTGCAACTGCCGTGTGAAACCGCAGAATCGCGGGGTTTGTGGTCGGTGGTTGGTTTGTTAAGCGTGCGTCGGGTCGGATGACACGCGACGCGTGCCGATGCTCAACCTGCGACTGCGCGCTCAGCGCATTTGACAAGCGGGGGGGGTGGCATATTTCGGCTCGTCCTAGCAATCCTGATTCATAGGAGAATCGCTGCCATGACTGCCATGCCACGCCGGGTTTTCGCACTGGGAACCGTGGGCGCCGTCGCCGCCTTTACGCTTTCCGCATGCGGCTCCTCAGACTCCGCGGACTCCTCCAGCGCTGCTGGTGGAGGATCGACGAGTGAGACGGAAACCTCGGCTACCTCCGAGGAGACCGCCGAGGAGTCCGATGTTGCTGCTGGAAACGACGCGGGTAAGCATACGATCGTATTTGAAGTCACCAGCGATACGGCGACCACCGCGGACATCACGCTGACCAGTCTGGACGCCAACGGCAACATCAGCCAGGAGCAGCTGAGCGATGAGGCCCTCCCGTTCAGCAAGACGGTTGAGATTGACGGCGCCGTCGTCTTTGACGCCTCAAACGCCAATGTGCTCGCTCAGGCCAAGGACGGAACGGACATCACCGCATCCATCGCCATTGACGATAATGAGCCCGTCAGTTCGTCGGGATCCGGCGAGTTTGCTACCGCGATAGCCCAGGCCACCAACTGAGAATCGGGCGTCCGAGAACTTAGGATCGCCCGAGCCGGCGGAACCGTTTGGAGCGGCTTGCGAGGCGCGTGGCGTCTCGTCTACTGCGAGCTTTTGCCCTCTGGCGTGCGGCAAATCGGCGCACACCAGAGGGCAAAAGCTCGTACCAGGGTGCGAAGGGTCGCTGGGTTCGCACCGGCCAGACGAGCGCGCCCGCGGAGTGTGAGCGCGCGGCGCCCGCCATGATTTGGCGTTGTTGTCCTTGTGGGAATGTTGCCCCCGTGGGAGGGTGAGTTCATGAGCGAGCGCAGCCGCTGGATCGTGCCCATCGCCCTCGGGGCCGCTGGTGTCGCCTATGTGAATGGGCGCCTGCGCCCGCGCGGCGATGCTGCCGAGCCCCTGCCCGGGGACGAGCTCCTGCCCGACGCCGAGATCGTTGAGACGCACGAGACGGTGCTGCAGGCGCCCGTGGCCGACGTATGGCCCTGGCTGGTCCAGATGGGCTACGGGCGTGGCGGCTTCTACACCTTCGATGCGCTGTGTCAGCTTGTCGGTGTGGGCATCTCCAGCGCTGACGTGATCAACCCGGCGTGGCAGAACCTGACAGAGAGTGACTCGGTGCACTTGGCTGAGAACATCTCGCTCGTCGTTGCCCGCCTGGAGCCGGAGCGCTGCCTCATCCTGTCCAGCGAGGGCGGAAGCGCCCCCGCGGGTGATGAGATGGAATTCGACTTCACGTGGGCGTTCGTCCTCACCTCGACGGGGCTGCATGCCTGCCGTCTCACGGTGCGTGAGCGGTACGTGCCCCAAACGCCGGCCGCCCGCCGAATGCTGCGGACTATACGTCCGGTCGCGCGGCTCATGACGCACGGCATGTTCCATGGCATGCGGCGTCGTACCCGGGGCTGAGGACAAGGGCCGCCGACGACGACCATCGGTGTGCCGACTCAGATGACATCCCGACGCACTCCGGCGCGCAGCCGGGTGACGGCGTGTCGGGTGGTCGCCAGGCCTACGCCCGCCCAGGCGAGTGCCACCAGCAGGTCGCGGGCCAGCAGCGCCCCGATGCCGTCGGCCCCCGCATCGAGGGTGCTCACCGTGCCGCTCATGGGCGCGAGGGTACCGAGCACACGCAGCCATGCCGGACACAGTGACAGCGGCACAATCACGCCGGTCAGCAGCGGCAGGAAGGTGGAGACGATGGTCGCACCCAGGTAGGGGTCGGGCAGGTCGACGCCGATGCCTGCCGCGCCGACCCCCAGCAGTAGTCCGCAGACGACGGCGACAGGCGTCAGGGCAATGATCCGCCCCAGCATGGCTACATCTTGGGCGGCAGAGAGGGCGAACACCGCGCCGATGGCGGCCGCGCCGGTGAGCAGGGCCAACAGCGCGGGCACGGCCGCGACCGCCAACCAGTACGCCAGGTCCAGACGACGACGCGTGTGCACCTCCTGGAAGACGCCCAGATTGCGGTCGGCGGCGACGGTGCCTACAACCCCGGCGCATACGGAACTCGCCAGGGCCACCAGCGCGGCGGCGTAGCCGGTGCGCACCAGGTCGGGTGCGGACAGATCCGCGCCCAGCAGGACGTCGTAGGTGATGTTCAGCAGCGGCAGCACCAGCAGCGTCACCACGGCCGTGCCCACGGTGGCGAAGGCCGTTGACGAAGCCCACGTCACGCGCACCCCCGAGGCCAGGCGCCTGATGAACAGCTCCATCAGATCACCTCCAGGGTGCCGGCGCGCGTGGCCATTCGTAGCGCCCGTCGCCCCAGAAAGGCGGCGAGGCTCAACCAGGCGGCCACGCACACCAGCCAGCCGGCCACGTCCACGGCGCTTATAGCACGCCCCAGCAGCAAGTCGAAGGGTACGGACAGGGGCAGGAACCGGCTGATCCCGGCTAGCCAGGGCGGCGGCGCGGTGGAGGTGAACAGGATGCCGGAAGCGATGAACACCGGCACCAGCAGTAGCTCCTCATAGGCAATCGCGTTGGGGGTGATCACAAACAGCGCCGCGATCACGAAGCTCAGCGCCAGGCAGCCCGCCAGCAACAGGACTGCAGCCACGACCATGCGGCCTGTCCCCATCCAACCGGGGACGGTGAAGTCCACCGACCCGGACGCCACCGCCCACGTACACCATGCCACCGGTAGCGCCGCCAGCCCGAAGGATGCCGCGGCGCAGACGACGGCCGCCAACGAGCGCAAGGCGCCGATTGGTGCGATCACCAGGTGTGCCAGGGTGCCCTTGAACCGTTCGAATCCGATGATGCCGGCAGCGCAGGTGGTGGTGGTCCACATGCCGATCACGCCGCCGCGCACCCATCCCTGGGTGGGTGTGATCCCGCCCCAGGCGCGGGCGGCGAGGAACTGCACCAGCGTAGTTACGATCGTGGTGAAGACCATGAGCTGGATGAAGTAGGGGACGGACACAAACTGGCGGATGTGAAACGCCGTCATGCGCAGTTGCCGGATCAACGGGCGAGCCTGTCCGCCAGGGCCAGGTAGGCCTCCTCCAGCGACGCCGGGCGGGTGACCAGATCCACGGGTGCCTCCGCCCCGATCTCGGCCAGGGCGGTGGTCAGGACGGCGTCGCGGGCCTCCCGATCCGCGCGCGACTCGTTCGCAGACCAGTAGACGGTTACTGCCCATTGGCTGGACGCGGGGCGCTGTACGACGATGGCACCATCCCCCAAACGCTTCTGCAGCCGGGTGTCGGTGTCCGCATGACGGGCAGGCAGGGAGAAGACGCTGGTCATGCCGATGCCGGCGTAGGCGGCGACGTCGCTCACATCGCCGCGGGTGACGATCCGTCCCGCCCCGATCACGCTGATCATGTCGGCGAGTTCCTCCACCTCCGGCATGGAGTGGGAGGTCAACAGCACCCCCGTGCCGTCTGCGGCCAGTTCCCGGATCAGGTCGCGCACCTGGAGAGCCACGTCGGGATCCAGGCCGGTGGTCGGTTCATCCAGTAGGAGCAGCGGGGGAGAACCGAGCAGGGCGCGCGCCAGGTGCAGGCGCTGCAACATGCCGCGTGAGAATGCCCCGGCCTTGCGGGTGGCCACGTCGGCCAGGCCCATGCGCTCCAGCGCTGCATCCACGGCTTGTCTGCGTTGGTGCACGGCCAGCCCCTGCAGGTCGGCAAAGAACAGCAGGTTGTCCCGGGCGGTGGCGCGCGGATAGAAGCCGAGCTCCCCGCCTAGCACCAGTCCCAGGCGGGCGCGTGCCGCCTCGGGCCGGTGGACGGCGTCAATGCCGTCCACCTGGATCTGGCCCGCGGTTGGAGTCAGCAGCGTGGCGCACATGCGCACGGTTGTGGTCTTACCCGCCCCATTGGGACCCAGCAGGGCGTGCACCTGACCGGGCGTGACGCTCAGCGAGAGATCGTCGACGGCGACGAATCGCTCCTTGCCGAAGACGCGCCGCAACCCGGAGGCGGCCAGAACAGGGGTATTACCGGCAGCTCGCGTTGATGGCATGGCAGCAACTATGGCATGTGCCGAGCCTTCACTGCGTGACGAGCCTACGGTGCCGTCGGCTGTAGGCTGCCCGGTGCAGGCTCCGAAGCGCCGCGTGCGCTGTTCCCTGGGCGATGTGGGTACGAACCCACTGGCCCTACCGTGAACGTGATGCGCATCATAGAATCGGCGCGACGCATCCCATACGCCCTGAGGAGGAGCCATGAAGATTCTGCACTCGCAGTTCACTGCCAAACCCGGATTCGAGGACGAGGTTGCTCAGATGATCTGCGACTTCGGCGAAAAAGTCCGTACCGAGCCCGGCAACCGCGTCTTCGACGTTTACCGCCACAGCGATGACCCCGCGAAGTTCTTCGTCATGGAGGCCTACGTCGACGAAGACGCCTTCCAGACCCACCTGGGCATGCCCTATGGCGGCCCGTTCAACGCCCGCCTGGAGGAGCGCATCGAAGAGCCGCACTCGGTGCTGACCTTCCTGGACCAGATCGGCTGACGGCATTTCAAACATTGTGGGCTGTCTGCCACCGTGAGACGGTGGGCACCCTGCTAAACCGTGCAGCGGCCGGAGTCGGTGGTATGGAGACGCGGGGTGTGGGCCGGATCCGTTCGGAGTTGACCCACGCCCGGCTGCCGCTCAGAGGTTCGGGCCGGCGGCGCCCTCGTTGATTCGCTCGGTGAGGATGCGGGCGAAGGTCGAGGCGGAGGCGTCTCCTGTGCTCAGATAGTTCTTAACGGCCTTGAAGAAGCCGTCCTGCATCGCCGGAGAAATCACCTCGCCGTAGGAGATCGCATTGAGCACCGTCTGACTGCGCAGGTCCGCGGCTGCCTGCTGCTGGTAGGGGGTGAGCGTGGTGACGTCGGCGTCATTTCGCACCGGCACACAGCCCTTGACCTCACACACGGCGGTCTGCACCTGCGGGTCCAGGACCGTAGCCAGGAAGGCGTCGGCATTCTCGCCGTCCGTCGACGTCGAGGAGCGGACGAATGCGTCCACCACGATCAGGAAGGTTCCCTCGGTTCCGGGGAAGGTCACGGAGGAAACCGGGGACTGCCCGGTGGTGGAGCCGGCCAGCGCCTCGGACTCGGTCAGGGCGCCGTCGTTCATCTGGTAGAAGCCGCACTGACCGTCCGCCAGCCGGCCGGCTGCCTCGTCCCAGGTGCGGTCGGAGTCGGCGGGGTCGGTGTAGTCCATGAGCTGCCCGAAGGTCCTCAGGGCCTCGGTCACCTGCGGGCCGGACCAGTCGAAACGATCGGCCTCGATCTGGGCCCAGCCCTCTTCGCCCACGGTGGCCAGCAGTACGGACTCGAACAGCCCGGCAGTGGTGATGGAGTCGGCGCCGCCGATGCACAGCGGTGTGGTCCCCTGTTCCTCCAGGCTGTCCAGGTCGGCGAGCAGGTTGTCCAGGGAGTAGCCCGTGCCCGGCTCATCGATGCCGGCATCCTGCAGCACGTCGCGGTTGAACATGAGGATGTTCGCTCGGTGCACGGACAGCGGCGCCGCGTACTGACTGGAGCCCACCGTGACCGAGTCGAGGATCTCCTCGGGGAGCTGGGCGGTGACCTCATCGGTGAACAGGGAGGACACGTCTCCGACGACGCCGGCGTCCCGCCATGCCGTGACGTTCCCGGCGGTCAATGACTGCCACACGTCGGGGGCGTCGCCGCGGGCGATGCGGGAGGCCAGGGTCACGTGGGCCTGGGAGCCGGCGCCACCGGCGACGGCCAGTTGGTCTACGGACACGTCGGGGTTGCCCTCCTTGTAGGCGTCGACGAGCGTGTCCAGGGCGACGGACTCCGAGGCGGAGGTCCACCAGGACAGCACCTCGATGGAGCCGGACGGGGCGGCGGGACCACCGCAGGCGGCTAGGGCGAGGGCGGTGCCGGCCGCCGCGATCAGGGCGGCGGCGCGTTTTCTCAGGGAAGTCATGACTGGGCCTTCCTCTTAGAAGCTGTTCCGGCCGGGGCCGCGTCGGAGGCCGTTTCCGGTGTCGCGGCAGCGGTGACTGTTTGTGCAGGGGCACGCAGGTCGTAGATCGCGTAGGCGGTCACCATGGCGAAGCAGACCGCCGGAACGATGAATGAGGTGGCCGCGCTGGTGGCGTCCATTACCCGGCCCTGAACCATGGGCATGATGGCTCCGCCGACGATCGCCATGACCAGGCCGGCGGCCCCGAACTTGGTGGCGTCTCCGAGTCCGGACAAGGCCACGCCGTAGATCGTGGGGAACATCAGCGACAGGCAGAATGACGCGGAGATGATGGCGATCACGCCGGTGATGTCGGGGCGCAGCGAGGCGTAGATGCATAGGCCCACAGCCACCGCGCCGAGGACCGCCATGACCTTGGTGGCGCGGATGCGGGCAATGACGGCGGTCATCAGGAACCGGGCGATCAAGAAGACGATAAGGCTGATCTGCAGCATCTGCGAGCCCAACTGCAGGGAGCCGTTAAGCGCCTGCTGGGTGTACTGGATTATGTAGGTCCAGCAGCACACCTGGGCGGCGACGTCGAAGAACTGGGCGATCACCCCGTAGCGGTACCGTTTTGAGCGCCACAGGGTGGTCAGCGGGCTCGCCGGGCGGGCGCCGTCGTCCGTCGGGGCGGTGGGCGGTGCCTTCTGAATGAAGATGATGACCAGGATGACGGCCAGCAGCACACCGAGCCCGATATAGGGGCCCGTCACGGCGCGCAGCTGCTCGGCGCGAATAGCACGCTCGGTCTCCGGGCTGACGTCGGCCAGGTTCACCGGAGTGTCGAGCTTGGGGAGGATGAGCGTGGAGGCGATCAGCACGCCGATGTTGGTGCCCAGCGGGTTGAAGGCCTGGGCGAGATTCAGCCGCCGGGTGGAGGTCTCCTCCGGACCGAGAGAGATGACATAGGGGCTGGCGGAGGTCTCCAGCAGTGAACAGCCGGCGGCGATGGCGAACAGGGCGGCCAGGAAGGCGCCATAGGTCATCACCTGGGAGGCGGGCCAGAAGCCGAAAGCGCCCAAGGAGGCCAGCGCCAGACCGGAGACCATGCCTGCTTTGTAGCCCCACCGGGAGTTGATCAGAGCGGCGGGGATGGCCAGCAGGAAGTAGGCGCCGTAGTAGGCCATCTGCACCAGCGACGCCTGGAAGGAGGACATGTCGAAGATGCGCTTGAAGCCGGAGACCATGGGGGTGGTCAGGTCTGCGGCGATGCCCCAGGCGGTGAAGCAGCCGATGACGGCGACCAACAGCGTGGCGGCGCCTGGATACAGAATCTTGGCGGGGGCATGGGATGCGGCGGACACGGAGGGTTTGGACTTATTCTTCTCGTTCGTTTCGGCCAGGGCTGTCATGGGAGCTCCCGGATCGGCGGTGATGCGGTGTACGTCGGGAAGGGCTGCGATACGGGTGGGCGGTGCGAGGGAACCGGATCACCCGCGGATGTGATCTGAACCATATCATGTATATGCGGTGTTCGCGCTTTTCGCCCATGGGGATGGTCCTCGCGGCGCGGCAGGGCGGCGACTACAGTGGAAACGTGCACATTCTGGGACTCGTCGCCTACTACCTGTCGCTGGCTGTCGGCTTGATCTGGCGACTCGCGCAGCTCACCGCCGTGGGCCTGGGCGTCTGGGCATTCATCGACACCCTCACCCACGACCCGTCGCATTTCATCGCGGCCGGCAAACGCACCAAGGGCTTCTGGCTCGGCGTTAATGCCGCCGGAGTTGCCGTCGTTCTGCTGATGGGGCCAACCTCGATGCTGGGCCTGCTCGGCGTGGTCGCGAACGCCGTCTACCTGGCCGACGTCCGCCCCGCCCTGCAGTACTACTCGCCGGTGCGCGTGCGCTCCTCGATCCGCTTCCCCGGGCGTGAAGGCGGCCAGGGTGGCCGCGGTCCGCGCGACTGGACACCCGGCCGCTGATGCGCGCCGTCCTGCAGCGCGTAAACCGGGCGGCGGTGCGCGTGGATGGCGAGGTCGTCGGCGCCATTGACCGCGCCGGGCTGCTCGCCCTGGTGGGCGTCACTCACGACGACGGCCCCGCACAGGTCGCCACGGTGGCCCGCAAGATCGCCGAGTTGCGGCTCTTTGACGGCCCTGGCGACGACGGCGGCGCGCCGGGTCGGGAGGTCTCGGTCAGCGACCTGGGGGCGCCGGTGCTGGTCGTCTCCCAGTTCACGCTGTACGCCGACGTGCGCAAGGGGCGGCGCCCCTCCTGGAACGGTGCGGCTCCGGGCGAGGTGGCCGAACCGCTGGTGGAGGCGGTCGTCGCCGACCTGCGCCGACGCGGCCTGGAGGTGGCTACCGGCAGCTTCGGCGCCCACATGGACATCGACGCCGAACTGGATGGCCCGGTCACCATCCTCGTCGAGGCCTGATGCCCGCGGCGGCGCGAATGACGCAGGCGCCCCTGCTGGCGGGGCTGGCCCCGCCGTCGGTGATCGTCGCCGAGGCATTCGGCGACGTCGACGCCTCGCTGCTGCCTGCGGAGCGCGCCCATATCGCGGGAGCCTCGCCCCGCCGCCGCGCCGAGTTCACCACCGTCCGCCACCTGGCCGGGCGGGCGCTGGCCGGGCTGGCGCTGGAACGTCCGGCGATGGTGCCGGGGCCGATGGGGGAGCCCGCCTGGCCCGACGGCGTCGTCGGCTCCCTGACCCATTGCCGCGGCTATCGAGCGGCGGCGGTGGCCCGCACCAGCCAGGTGGCTGCGCTCGGTATTGACGCCGAGCCGAACCGGTCGCTCGCGGGCGGGGTACTGGCACGGATCGCCTCGCCGGCGGAGCGCGAGAACGTCTGCGAGCTGGTCGAGGCGTTCCCGGACGTGGCCGGGGACCGGCTGCTGTTCAGCATTAAGGAGTCCGTCTACAAGGCCTGGTTCCCTCTGGCTCACCGCCCCCTGCGTTTCGGTGAGGCCGCGGTGACAATCCGTTCGGATGGCACCTTCACGGCGCGGCTCGCGGCGGGAGCCGACGGGAGTGGCCGCGAAACGGGCCCGTTGGGGGCGCGGCGAGAGCTATGCGGATTCTGGCGCGAGAGCGCCGGCGTGCTGGCAACCGTCGCGCTGAAGGCGTGGCACTCCCGGGCGCCAATACCCTGAATGCCATCAAATGCATCTAAGCTCACTGCCGGTCAAGTAAAGCCTTGCCTATTATGAGTGTTCCGGCGGGCTCATGGGAATTATTAAACAGGCGGTCGCAGGATCGACGTAAGCGGTGACGGTGCTCCTGCTTCTTATCCCTGGTTCCCGCCTAATAGCGGGTGTTACGATTGTTGTCACGCCGCATTTCGGATGCGCCGAGTTCAAGGAGGAACCGGTATGTCCACAATCCTACAAACCGAATTACCGCACGCGGAGTTATTCGAACCCACCCGTGTGGGCAGCATCGAGGTCAAGAACCATTACGCCATGGGGCCGATGGGGCCGCTCGGATTCTCCACCGCCGAGGGCGGTTGGAACCAGCGGGCCATTGAGTTCTATACGACGCGAGCGCGCGGCGGCATCGGGTTGATCATCACCGGCGTGTGCCAGGTGACCAACCCCGCCGACGGCGTCCCGCCGGGCCTGATCCCCAACCCGACGCAGTCCCCCGGCCTGTTCATGACCACCAGCCGCGACCTGACCGAACGCGTACACGGCTACGACGCCAAGATCGTTCTCCAAGCCGGGGCCGGCTTCGGCCGCGTGATCACCAAGGCGATCCTCGGTGGCCGCACGCCGGTCGCTCCGTCGGCGATTCCCTACCGCTGGGACCCCTCCATCACCTGCCGTGAGATGACGGTGGAAGAGATTCAGGGCGTCGTCGAGCAATTCCGTATTACCGGAGCGGTGGCGCGCGAGGCGGGATTCGACGGCATTCAGGTTCACGCCGTCCACGAGGGCTATCTGCTCGACCAATTCGCCATCTCCTTCTTCAACCACCGCACCGACGAATACGGCGGCTCCCTGGAGAACCGGTTGCGCTTCGCGCGCGAGGTGGTCGAGGCTATTCACGCCGGCGCCGGCGACGACTTCCCCGTGCAGCTGCGCTTCTCCCCGAAGTCCATGATCAAGGCCTTCGGTGTGGGCGCCATGCCGGGGGAGCGCTTTGCCGAGGTGGGCCGGGACATCGACGAGGGTATCGAGGCGGCCCGCCTGCTCGTGTCCTACGGGTATGAGGCGCTCGACGTCGACGTCGGCTCCTACGACTCCTGGTACTGGAGCCACCCGCCGATGTACCAGGCCAAGGGCCTGTACGTCCCCTATGCGCGTCAGTTGCACGAGGCCTGCCCCGACATCCCGCTGATCGTCGCCGGTCGCATGGATGATCCGGACCTCGCGGCCGCGGCCACCGCCGACGGCACCGCCGCCCTGATCTCCCTGGCCCGCCCGACGCTCGCGGACCCGGAGATCGTCAACAAGCTGCAGCGGGGCCGACGCGACCTGGTGCGCCCCTGCATCTCCTGCCAGGAGGGCTGCATCGGCCGCATCGAGCACTACTCGTCGCTGCGCTGCGCCGTCAACCCGCTGGCGGCCCGGGAGACCGAGCGCCCGCTGCCGCAGGCCAACGACCGCACCCGCATGCGCGTGCTGATCGTGGGCGGCGGCGTAGCCGGCATGGAGGCGGCCCGGGTACTGGCCGAACGCGGCCATGCCCCGGTGCTGTACGAGGCCTCCGACCGCCTCGGCGGTGTGGTCATCGCCGGCGGGCAGCCGTCGTTCAAGGAGGACGACCTCGCCCTCATCGCCTGGTACGAGCGCCAGCTGGAGGACCTCGGGGTCGAGGTGCACCTGAACTCGCCCGTGGATGCCGCCGTCATCCGCGCCTCCGGGGCCGACCACGTGCTCATCGCGACCGGCTCCAACCCGCGGCTGCTGGACCTCGGTGAGGGCGTGCCCGTGGTTGAGGCCACCGACGCCCTGCTCGACCAGGACGCCCTCGGCAAGCAGGTCGCCATAATCGGTGGCGGCCTGACCGGCTGCGAACTGGCGATCTCGCTGCGCGAGCGCGGCGTCGAGGTCACGATCGTGGAGGCGCTGTCGGACGTGCTGGAGAAGAACGCCCCGCTGTGCATGGCCAACCACGCCATGCTCCACGACCTGGTCCCCTACCGCGGGGTCGAGGTGCTCACCGACGCCCGCGCCGAGCGCGTGACCGACGCCGGCCTGCTGGTCAGCGTCGACGGCGAACAGCGCCTGGTCCCGGCGCAGACGGTGGTCACCGCGATCGGCTACACCCCGCGCCACGAACTGGAGGCCGAGGTGAAGGCCGCCGGCATCCCCTACCACGTGGTGGGTGACGCCCGCCGGTGCGCCAACATCATGTACGCGATCTGGGACGGCTTCGAGGTCGCCAGCCAGCTGGCCAAGTAGCGCCTGCGTCGCCTGCGGGATGCGCGCCCGACGGTCGATGCGGCTGCCACAATGGGGGCATGATGCGGATAGAAGCGGTACGCGGAGACATCACCACCCAGGAGGTGGACGCCATCGTCAACGCGGCCAACTCCGGGCTGCTCGGAGGCGGGGGCGTGGACGGCGCCATTCACCGCGCTGCCGGACCGCGTCTGCTCCAGGCCTGCCGCGAGCTGCGCGCCACGAGCCTGCCCGATGGGCTGCCGGTGGGGGAGGCCGTGGCCACCCCCGGCTTCGACCTGCCCGCCCGCTGGGTCATCCACACCGTCGGACCCAACCGGCACGCGGGCCAGACCGATCCCGCCCTGCTGCGCGCCGCCTTCCGCTCCAGCCTGGAACTGGCCCAGGAACTCGGCTGCCGCAGCGTGGCCATGCCAGCGATCTCCGCTGGCGTATACGGCTGGGATGCCGACGCCGTCGCCCGCGCCGCCGTGACTGAGGCGCGTGCGCTCGCGGCCCGGACCGACACGACCAGTGGCGTGGAAGTATGCGGGACCGACGTCGTCGACGCCGCTGCGGAGCAGGCGCGCGGGCTTGAACTGGTGCGCTTCGTGCTCTTCTCCGACCGGCTGCTGCGGGCCTTCCAGACGGCGCTGGATGCCTGAAGCGCGGTGTTCGGCTCTCCCGCCAGAGCTGCCAGGCGTTGACGCACACGAGGCCGGTCGGGCTGGTCGGGTGTGTGGTGGGTGGGGTGTCTGCTACGCGGGTTGGGCGTTAACAACGCTACTTAACGTTCTGCTGTGTGCCTCGGAGCTCTTCAGCAGACCGTTAACTGGCGTTGTTAACCCCGAAGTGGCGTAGTAGATGACCCGACTTCCAGGCACGGGGAGGCCAGCAGCCACGTCCCGCGCTCTTCCTGCTCGGTCCTTGCACGGCAGCCTGGCGTCAGCGCTGGGGTAGGACGCCGTGCGTGGACTCCCACGCGGCACAGGCGTTGATGAGGGTCTCGAGGAAGGCGTCCTCGCCAAACGTGTTGATCTTCATGAAGACCGCTTGACTGCCGCCGACGGAAATGCCGACGACGTGGATGACGCCGCCGTCCTCGACGACCGTGACCGTCGTACCGACGCGATGGTCAGCTCACTGTGTGCTCGGAGGGGAGAGGATCTCGGGGTGGCCGGCCCCTGCGCTGAGAGCCTGCGCGCGCCAGCCCTCCTTTATTCCTGAGTCGGACCGACTCAACCCTGCTCACGCCCACTGCGAACAGGGGCATCGGCGCCGGCCTCGCGCCGTTAGCCTTATCAGCGCGTGCCCCGCGTTCCCCCAATCCGGGCAGTGCCCGAACCCGGGCAACGCGATCACCAACCGCACGTGCCGAGGAGCAATCAGCGATGTTCGAACGCTTTACCGACCGCGCCCGCCGCGTCGTCGTCCTGGCCCAGGACGAGGCCCGCGCGCTCAACCACAACTACATCGGCACCGAGCACCTCCTTCTGGGCCTGATCCACGAAGGCGAAGGTGTCGCCGCCAAGGCGCTGGAGTCGATGGACATCTCCCTGGACGCCGTGCGCGCCCAGGTCGTGGAGATCATCGGCGAGGGCCAGTCGGCCCCCTCCGGACACATCCCCTTCACGCCCCGCGCCAAGAAGGTGCTGGAACTGTCCCTGCGTGAGGCGCTGCAGCTGGGCCACAACTACATCGGCACCGAGCACATCCTGCTCGGCCTGCTGCGCGAGGGCGAGGGCGTGGCCGCCCAGGTGCTGACCAAGCTCGGCGCCGACCTGTCCACCGTCCGCCAGACCGTCATGCAGATGCTCTCCGGCTACGAGGGCAAGGAGACCGTCACCGCCGGCGGCTCCAACAAGGAGGGCACGCCGTCGGGCTCCGCCATCCTGGACCAGTTCGGCCGCAACCTCACCGCGGCCGCGCGCGAGGGCAAGCTGGACCCGGTCATCGGCCGCCACAAGGAGATGGAGCGCGTCATGCAGATCCTCTCCCGGCGCACCAAGAACAACCCCGTACTGATCGGCGAGCCCGGCGTCGGCAAGACCGCCGTCGTCGAGGGCCTCAGCCAGGCGATCGTCCACGGGGACGTGCCCGAGACCCTGCGGGACAAGCAGTTGTACTCCCTGGACATGGGCTCGCTCGTGGCGGGCTCCCGCTACCGCGGTGACTTCGAGGAGCGCCTGAAGAAGGTGCTCAAGGAGGTGCGCACCCGCGGCGACATCATCCTGTTCATCGACGAGATCCACACCCTCGTCGGGGCGGGCGCCGCCGAGGGCGCCGTCGACGCCGCCAGCATCCTCAAGCCGATGCTGGCCCGCGGCGAGCTGCAGACCATCGGCGCCACCACCCTGGACGAGTACCGCAAGATCGAGAAGGACGCCGCCCTGGAGCGTCGTTTCCAGCCGGTCACCGTCGAGCAGCCCTCCATCGACGAGACCATTGAGATCCTCGGCGGGCTGCGCGACCGCTACGAGGCCTTCCACCACGTGGTGATCACCGACGAGGCCATCGAGGCGGCCGCCAAGCTGGCCGACCGCTACATCAATGACCGCTTCCTGCCGGACAAGGCCATCGACCTGATCGACGAGGCGGGCGCGCGCCTGCGCATCCGCCGCATGACCGCTCCGCCGGAGCTGCGCGAGATCGACGAGAAGATCGCCGCCGTCAAGCAGGAGAAGGAGTCGGCCATCGACGATCAGGACTTCGAGCGCGCCGCCTCCCTGCGCGACGACGAGCGCCGCCTCGGCGAGGAGCGCGTCGCCAAGGAGAAGGCCTGGAAGTCCGGCGACCTCGACCAGGTGGCCGAGGTGGATGAGAACCTGGTGGCCGAGGTGCTGGCCATGTCCACCGGCATCCCGGTGGTCAAGCTCACCGAGACCGAGTCCGCCAAGCTGCTGGGCATGGAGACCGAGCTGCACAAGCGCATCGTCGGCCAGGACAAGGCCATCGAGGCCCTGTCGAAGTCGATCCGCCGCACCCGCGCCGGCCTGAAGGACCCCAAGCGCCCCGGTGGCTCGTTCATCTTCGCCGGCCCCACCGGCGTGGGTAAGACCGAGTTGGCCAAGGCCCTGGCGGAGTTCCTCTTCGACGACGAGGACGCCCTGATCCAGCTCGACATGTCCGAGTTCGCCGAGAAGCACACGGTTTCCCGGCTGTTCGGAGCGCCCCCCGGCTACGTCGGCTACGACGAGGGCGGTCAGCTCACCGAGAAGGTGCGTCGGCGTCCCTTCAGCGTGGTGCTGTTCGACGAGGTGGAGAAGGCCCACCCGGACATCTTCAACTCGCTGCTGCAGATCCTGGAGGACGGTCACCTCACCGACGCCCAGGGCCGCGTGGTCGACTTCAAGAACACCGTCATCATCATGACCACCAACCTCGGCTCCAAGGACATCGGCAAGTCCGTGGCAACGGGCTTCCAGTCCACCGAGGGCGGCACCATGGACTACGAGGAGATGAAGGCGCACGTCAACCGCGAGCTCAAGCAGCAGTTCCGGCCCGAGTTCCTCAACCGCGTGGACGACCTGATCGTCTTCCCGCAGCTGACCAAGGCGGAGGTGCGTCAGATCGTCGACCTGATGATCGGTCGCCTGTCTCAGCGCCTGGCCGAGCAGGAGATGAGCATCGAGCTGACCGACGCCGCCAAGGAGCTGCTTGCCGAGCGCGGCTTCGACCCGGTGCTCGGCGCCCGCCCGCTGCGCCGCGCCATCCAGCGCGACATCGAGGACGCCCTGAGCGAGAAGATCCTCTTCGGGGAGATTGAGCGGGGCCAGAAGGTCCTGGTCGACGCCGAGGGCGAGGGCATCCTGGGTGAGTTCACCTTCCGGGGCATGCCCCGTGAGGAGGCCGAGGACGCCGTGCGCGAGGCCGAGGAGATCGCCTCCGCCGCGGCCGAGCCGGCGCAGTGAGCCCGGACCCGGAGTGACCGCCCGTCACCGCCGCGCCCGCACAGTGGCTCGGCGCAGTGGTCCGGTCGGGCAGGCCGGTCGGCCGGGCGCCTGACTCCGGTGCGTTAGCGCGCGGTCGCTGACACGCTCCACCAACGAGGCGGGGCCGTCCCATAGGGGG
>NZ_LK995486.1:44748-68596 GCF_900002405.1 Actinomyces succiniciruminis
CCGCCTCGTTGTGTGCTGAGGCGTCGGCCCGGTGGTCGGCAGTATCGCGTCTGTCTGCCGCGTCGTATGCTGGGACGGGAGTCCCGCCACTTCCGAAATGTCCTCACAAAAGTCGGTTATTGGGGACACGGCGCCAGAAAGTGGCATTAGGACTGAAGTCACATTACAGTGGCCCCTGTCAACGCGCGCCGGCGCACATTTCACCAGAATCAGAAAGAGGCGATGATGCCCAAGTACGTGTACCGCTTCAGCGAGGGCGACAAGGACCAGAAGGACCTCCTGGGCGGTAAAGGGGCCAACCTCGCCGAGATGACCCGACTCGGCCTGCCGGTGCCACCCGGCTTCACCATCACCACCGACGCCTGCCGCGCCTACCTGCGCGACGGCGTCGTCCCCGATGAACTCGCCGTCCAGGTGACCACCGCCCTGCGGCAGGTCGAGGAGGAGCTCGGCCGTCAACTGGGCGCCGCCGAGGATCCACTGCTGGTCTCCGTGCGCTCCGGCGCCAAGTTCTCCATGCCCGGAATGATGGAAACCGTCCTGAACATCGGCCTGAACGACGCCTCCGTCCAGGGACTGGCCGCCGCCTCCGGCGATGAGCGCTTCGCCTGGGACTCCTACCGCCGCCTCATCCAGATGTTCGGCAAGACCGTCCTGGACATCGACGGCGACCTGTTCTCCGACGCCCTGGACGCCAAGAAGGCCGCCCGCGGAGTCAAACTCGACTACGAGCTGGACGTGGACGCCCTCAAGGAGCTCGTGGAGGAGTACAAGGCGATCGTCGCCGCCCACGCCGGCATCGACTTCCCCCAGGACCCGCGCGCCCAGCTGGACATGGCCACGGAGGCCGTCTTCCGCTCCTGGAACACCGAGCGTGCCCACATCTACCGGCGCCGCGAGAAGATCCCGCACGACCTGGGCACCGCCGTCAACGTGTGCACCATGGTGTTCGGCAACATGGGGGAGACCTCCGGCACCGGCGTGTGCTTCACCCGCGACCCCTCCACCGGCCGCTCCGGCGTGTACGGCGACTACCTGGTCAACGCCCAGGGCGAGGACGTCGTCGCCGGCATCCGCAACACCCTGTCCCTGGCCGACCTGGAGCGCCTGGACAAGACCAGCTACGACGAGCTGCGGGCCGCCATGCGCCGCCTGGAGACCCACTACCGCGACCTGTGCGACATCGAGTTCACCATCGAGCGCGGCAAGCTCTGGCTGCTGCAGACCCGCGTGGGCAAGCGCACCGCCGCGGCTGCCTTCCGCGTCGCCACGCAGCTGGTGGACGAGAAGCTCATCACCATGGACGAGGCGCTCACCCGCGTCACCGGCGAGCAGCTCAACCAGCTGATGTTCCCGCAGTTCGGCGACGTCACCGGCCACGACCTGCTCACCCGTGCCATGCCCGCCTCCCCGGGCGCCGCCGTCGGGCACATCGCCTTCGACAACGCCGAGGCCGTCGCCCGCGCCGAGGCCGGCGAGTCCGTCATCCTGGTGCGCCGCGAGACCAACCCGGACGACCTGCCCGGCATGGTTGCCGCCGTCGGCGTGCTCACCGCCCGCGGCGGGAAGACCTCCCACGCGGCCGTCGTCGCCCGCGGCATGGGCAAGACCTGTGTGTGCGGCGCCGAGGCCCTCGACGTCGACGCCGAGTCCCGCACCGTGCGCGTGGCCGGGCGGGAGGCCCCACTGACCAGCGACGACGTCATCGCCATCGACGGTGCCACCGGCGAGGTGTTCCTGGGCGAGGTCGCCGTCGTCGACTCGCCGGTCATGACCTACCTGCGCCGCGGCCTGGAGGCGGCACTCGACACCGCCGGCGACGTCGACACCCGCGAGCTGATCACCAGCGTGGACCGCATCATGCGGCGAGCCGACCAGGTGCGTCGCCTGCAGGTGCGCGCCAACGCCGACACCCCCGACGACGCCCGCCACGCAATCCACCGCGGCGCCCAGGGTGTGGGACTGTGCCGCACCGAGCACATGTTCCTCGGCGAGCGCAAGCAGCTGGTGCAGAACCTCATCCTCGCCGCCGACGACGCAGAGCGGGAGGCCGCCCTCGCGGCGCTGCTGCCGCTGCAGAAGGCCGACTTCGTGCAGATGTTGGAGACGATGGACGGCAAGCCGATGACGGTGCGCCTGATCGACCCGCCGCTGCACGAGTTCCTGCCCGATCTGACCCAGTTGAGCGTCAAGGTCGCGGTCGACCGTGAACGCGGCACCCTGAACCCGGCCGATGAGGAGCTGCTGAACGTGGTGCGCCGCAACCACGAGGCCAACCCGATGCTCGGCCTGCGCGGCGTGCGGCTGCTGCTGACCATGCCCGGCCTGATCGAGCTGCAGGTGCGCGCCATCGCCGAGGCCGCCGTCGAACGCCTGCGGGCCGGTGGCGACCCCCGTCCGGAGGTGATGATCCCGCTGATCGGCTCGGTGCGGGAGCTGCAACTGGCGCGGGAGCGCGCGGAGTCGGTGCTGGCGGAGGTGTCCGCGGAGTCCGGCTACGAGCTGAACTTCCCGATCGGCTGCATGATTGAGCTGCCGCGCGCGGCCGTCACCGCCGCGCACATCGCCGAGGAGGCGGACTTCTTCTCCTTCGGCACCAACGACCTGACCCAGACCACCTGGGGCTTCTCCCGCGACGACGTGGAGTCCTCCTTCGTGGGCCGCTACATCGAGGCGGGCATCTTCGGCACCTCCCCGTTCGAGTCCATTGACGTCGACGGCGTGGGCGGCATGGTGCGGCTGGGCGTCGACGGCGGCCGGTCCACCAAGCCGGGCATGAAGATGGGCGTATGCGGCGAGCACGGCGGCGACCCCGACTCGATCGCCTTCTTCCATCGGGCCGGCCTGGACTACGTGTCCTGCTCGCCGTTCCGCGTGCCGGTGGCGCGTCTGGAGGCCGGCCGGGCCGCGGTGCTGGCACCGACCGAGTGACGTCGACGGCATGCGCCGGCGTGCCATCGAGGCCGGCGTGATGCCGACTTAACGCGCTGACGGCGGGCTCTGGCCAGTGTCCTGGTGGCGGGGCGTCGACCTGGCCGGTAACCCGTTGGGGCCGGCCGGTGGCCCGGCGGAGCGCCAAGGTAACCGGATGGCGCGCCAGTCGGGCGGCTAGCTTGGCGGGCGCCCCACCGGCCGTCGTCTGCCGCGAGCCCTTGTCTCCTGACACGAACTTTTGCACCCTGGTGTGCGGCTAATTGCCATACACCAGGGTGCAAAAGTTCGTAGTAGGGGCATTCGGTCGTCGCAGTCGGGGGTTCCGGGAGGGCGCCGGATTCCAGCAGGGCGCCGGGCGGCGGCTGGGCGCCTGGCACCGGCAGGGCCTCCGGGCGGTGGGTGGCCCTCAGGCCAGCTGCGGCTGGCGGAACTTGTCCCAGTTTGTCAGCAGATTGAAGACCGTCGCGATACCCAGCACGATGACCACCATGTTGCTGCCGGGGCTGGCCAGCACCAGGCGCTGCGGGGTGACAAGCAGGTCGGCCACGAGCACCGCGGCCAGCGCCACATCCGCTGCGACGACGCCGGGGCCCACCCGCCACCGCAGCCGTGAGCCGAAGTAGCCGCAGTCGGCCTTGATGCCGCGCGCGAGCACGCTGGCCGAGGCGCCGGCCAGCGCCAGCAGCAGGACGGCGGTGATGGTTTCGGTGATGGGCAGGCGTCCGCCGAACACCAGGCAGCCCGCCAAGAACAGTTCGATCGCCGGTAGGGCTATCGCCACGGCCCGCGGGCCTCGTCCGGGGAGTAGGCGGTAACCGGCGACGTCGGCCACCTGCAGCTCCCGCGGGGCGGCGCGCTTCGCGTAGGCGCTGACCGTGAGCAGCAGGCCGATCAGGATCCGCCCCACCGCGAGGGCCACTGGGACAGTCGGGGACACGGGACTCACGCTCCTTCTGCGGCCCGCTGTGCGTGCATCCACATAATGCGGGCCGCGTTGTGACGGTGGTCTCAGGATGCGCGATGTTCGAGCACAGGTCAATGCTTAGGCGACACGAACTCGCCCCTTGCGGGACGCGTCCGGCCCGCGCTGCCAGGGTCTGCTACCCCTTCAGCAGCACCCGGCCTGGTGCGTGTCCGGCGGTACCGGTCTCACCAGGCGGTCGATTCCCAGGCGCCGGAATGTCCTGAACTGTCATGAACGGGGACAAATGCGCCCGCAGCGCTTAAGCGCGAGTTAGTGACCGTTGGAATCATGCGGTTCTCAAAAACGACCCGCGGCGATGAGTCGGTCGTTTGTCCCGGTTGGTGACAACGCGCGCACGCTGACTTCCGGTTGGCGTGTGCAGGCGCCCACACGGGGGCGGTATTCGGGGCCGCGCGTGAGAAGATGGCCCAGCACAGTGCGCGACCCGTCGGGGCGGTGAGCGCCGGACAGGAAGGCACAGCAAGATGGCGCTCTTTGACCTCAAGGATGACCGGCTCGAGCCCGCGGTTCTCGGCCGCCCTGCCACCGATGCGGATCGCACCGCCGTCCTGGCCGCGGTGCGCCGCCAGATCGCCGAGGTCCTGCACCGCCCGCTGCTGGCCGTCGGCTGGGACCAGGTAGTCGGGGGCGACGCCCTGACCGCGCTCGACGCCGCCGGCCAGGTCATCACCATTGAGGTCATTGACGTGCTCGACTCCACCGCACTGCTGCTGGCCATGGCCCGCGCCACCAACGCCGCCCGTACCGGACGCGACCAGCTCGCCTCCCGTTACCCCGGGGGCCTGCCCGCCTTCGAGCGGGACTGGTCCGGATTCCGCGGCGCCATGCCCGCCGGCGTCGAGCCCGGGCCGCGTCTGACCATCGTGGCCACCACCATCGCCGACGACGTGCGCACCTCCTTCGGCATGATCGCCGAATCCGGCGTGGAGTTGCATGAACTGCGGGTGCGCTCCACCGAGGACGGACGTGCCCTGGTATCCGTGGAGCTGCTGCACACCGACGTCGCCAGCCAGGCGCTGGACCTGGACCAGGCCGCCGACCCGGCCGCGCAGACGGCGGCCCCGGACGCCGACCCCGAGCCTTCCACCGCCACCGTGCCCACGCAGGTGGTTGCCGAGCCGCCCAGCCCCCAGCCCGATGCCGTGGCCACGGTCCCCGTCTCCGCCAGTGGACACCGCCTGGATGCGGCGGCACTCGGCGCCGAGCCCACGGTCCCCTCCGGTGCGGCCTCGGAGCAGGCCCTGGCGACCATCGCCCAGGCGCTCGAGACCCCGGCGACCCTGGTGTGGCTGCGCCGGCGCCGCGGCATCGATCACCGGGCGACTCTGGCCGCCGACGGCACCATCACCCTGGCCGACGGCACCGCTTACCGGGACCCGTCCGCGGCCGCCAACGCCGCCCAGCACACCCAGGACATTGACGGCTGGCGCGTGTGGCGCGTCGGCGTCGGCGGCCCGAGCCTGCGCGAACTACTGGCCTGAAGGCGGGAACCGGAACGGCGGACGGCGGAGGCCGCCCGGTCGCCTCAGAGGCCGCCCGGGTCGCCTCAGGGGTTGCCCGGGTCGCCTCAGGGGTCGCCCGGGTCGCCTCAGGGGTCGCCCGGTCGCCTACTGCGAGCTTTTGCACCCTGGTGTATGGCAAATAGCCGCACACCAGGGTGCAAAAGCTCGTATCAGAGGGGAAAGGCGTGCCCCAGGCTCAGGCCGTGAGCGGCTCAGGCCGTGAGCGGCTCAGGCCGTGAGCGCGAGGCGCTGCCCCAGCCAGTCGAGCTGATCGCGCAGCGCCGCCGACCACACCGCCCACGTGTGCCCGCCGGGATACTCCCGCTCCGTCACGGACATGCCCGCCCGCATGGCCGCGTCAGCGACGGTCGGCACCACCTGCGCGTAGCGGTCGTCCCCGGTGCCCACCGACAACACCCCGGCCACGCCCGCGTAGCTTCCGGCCGGCGCGGCCGCCAGCAGGGACAGGGGGTCGTTCGCCGCGTAGGCGGCCCGGTCCCCGTCGAAGCCGACGTCGATGGTGCGCTGCTCCGACCCCAGGGTGGGGTGCTCCTCGGCGCTCATCGCCAGGAAGGTGGGGTAGACCTGCGGGGAGCGGGTCACCGCCTGCAGTGCGCAGGTGCCGCCGTTGGACAGCCCTCCGATCGCCCAGTGCGCGGCATCGTCGTCCACCTGCAGGTGAGCGCGAATCCACGCGGGCACGTCCCGCTCCAGGTAGGTGGCCACCTTTCCGCCGCGCACCGTGTCCGCGCACAGGGGGTTGCGATAGGGGCTGCCCAGCAGATCCGCAACCACCACCACCGGCGCCAGGCCGGCGTGCGCGGCGGCGTAGGCGTCCAGCGAGTCCTTCAACCCGCCCAGCTCGAACCAGTCCGAGGGGCTGCCCGGCTGGCCGGTCAGCAGCACCAGCACCGGCAGTGCCGGGCGCTGCGGCGTCAGGTAGGCCGGCGGCAGGTAGATGTAGGCGTCGCGGGGTGTGAAGCCGTCGGTGCCGGACTGGTCGCCGGCCGGAATGGCGGCGGTGACGACGGCCCCGGTCTGCGGCATGGCGGCGGGCGCCTGCCACGTGTCTTCAAGCGCGCCCCGCCCGCGCTCGGGGTGACGCGGCAGGGCGGCCGCGGCCGGCAGGGACGCCAACGGCGTCGTCGCCACCCCCATGCCGAGCACCGCGGCGGCCGACGGGTAGGCGGCGAAGAACGCGTTGACGGCCAGGCAGGCGGCCGCCACGGTGGCGGTGATGGACACGCCCGACCCGGCGGCGCGCACCATCCGCCGCTTGCGCTCGCGCACTCGGGCCCGGTCGGCGGCCGCGTCCCCGCCGAGTAGGACCTGGACGACGACGGTCGCCGTCAACGCCACCCACAGCCACACGGTGCCGCCCACGCCGTCGGCGAAGGGCCGCCACAGGCAGTCGACCACCAGCCAGCAGGCCGCTCCGGTCCCCGCCCCGGCCAGTGGCGCGGCGAGCTGCCGGCGCCACGGCAGGTGCCGGGTGCGAGTGACCCACACCGCGGCCGCCACCGCTGCCACGACCGCCAGGCAGGCCGCCCCCATCCACGGGTGCAGCAGCCGCACCTGCCGCAGTAGCTGCACCACTCCGTCAGTCATGATGCACCAGCACCCGGGCGAAGCGGGCCGCCTGCGCGGGCGTGAGGCCGGGCACGTAGGCGTGTGCGATCGCCAGCCCCACCGCCGGCAGGTCGATGGCCTCCGGCACCGCCAGGTACATGGGCACCGCTCGCGGCTGGAACTTCTGCTTGAAGGCGTGCAGGGAGGCGAATCCGTAGGCCGGCTCCAGCAGGCGGGCCAGCCGGTCCAGTACCGGGTCCAGGCGAGCCGCGGTCACGCCCGGGCAGGCGGCATCGGCGGAGCGGGCCAGCGGGGCGCCGGACAGGGACAGCAGCTCCAGCCCCTCGGCCTGCGCGTCCTGGACCGCGCGGGCGATCAGGTATTCGATGGCCGGCCGCCACCCGCCGCACCGCCGACGCATGACGTCCAGGGTGAGGCCGACGACCTCGCCGTCGCGGTACACGGGCAGCCAGGAGGTGACGGCGTGGACGGTGCCCTCGGCGTCGACGGCCAGCAGCAGGCGGGTGTCGGCGTCGTCGAGTTCGGCCAGGCCGCCGAGGGTGAAGCCCATCTCCGGCAGGGGCTTGTCCGCTGCCCACTCCTGGGAGATGGCGCGGATCTGGTCGCGCAGGCCGGCGGGCGCCGTGGGCCAGCTGGTCCATTGGGCGGTGATCCCCTCCCGGCGTGCGTGATTCAGGGCGGTGCGCACGTCCTGGAAGGCCTTGCCGCGGAACTCCAGGCCGTCCAGGTCGAGCACCGCCTCCTCGGCGACCTGCAGGACGGTCCAGCCACGGGAGCGCGCCGCCTCCATCACCGGGGCGTGCACGGAGTACAGAGCCGGGATCAGCCCGGAGTCGGCAGCGAAGGCGGCGAAGGCGTCGACCGCGGCGCCCACCTTGTCGGGCGCGGTGGCCGGGTCGCCGAGCGTGAGGGCGACGCCGCCGCCGGCCCGGTAGGCGAAGCCGGTGGCCCCGTCGGCGGTGATCCACGCGTGGTTGCCGGGCCAGGTAGCCATCCAGCCGAGCGTACCGGCGCCATGCGTGCGTACGAGCGCGCCCAGTTCCTCGCGCCGTGTGTCCGCGGCCAGGCGGGCGCGTCGCGTGACGCGCTCACGGTGCCATACGGCCAGCAGGACGAGCCCGGTCAGCAGCGGCACGAGCAGCCGGGTCGAGGGTCGAGCGTCCGCGCTCCAGACGACGGCGATGACGACGGCGAGCAGGCCGGCGGCCACGCCCAGCAGCGTCAACCCGATGGTGCGGTAGCGCGCCGCGCGGGAGGGGCGTGCCGAGGTGGGGGCAACCGCGTGACGCGGGCGCGCCGTCGGCGCCGGAGTGGGGTACGGCCGCCTCGGGGCGTGGACCTGTGCCGGGGTGGCGGCGCTCGCGGAGGGGGTCATGCGCGGCCAGGTGGGGCTCGCCGCGGTGGTGGGAGATGACGGTGAGATGGCTGGGGCGGACATGAATCCATGGTGCGCGAGCAGTGGTGCAGGTCACCTCACCCCCGCGGATGAACGGCCCCTGAATCGGGCTCCCCCCGGAGTCGGGGACATCCCCTACCTCCGGGTAGGGGTCGGGAAGAAGAAAGTCGTCCGGCGCAAGGACCTCAGGTGAGCACGTAGCCGCGCAGCCAGCGGCGCAGTGCGGAGAACACCTGGTCGCGCACGGGCGGGGCGGACAGCACCAGGTCGTGCACGCCGCCCTCGAAGCGGGCCACCGTCACCAGGTTGCCCAGGCCGATGGCCCGACGGGCGGTGGCGTCGGCGTCGACCACCGTATCGGTGCTGCGCGCCTCGGGTGTCCAGGTCACGCTCAAATGGCTGCGGGCCGAGCCCATGGACAGGATCGGGCAGCGCACATCCAGGCCCGCGGCCACCCGTGCCTGGCCGGCCAGGATCGCCAACAGCCAGCCGGGGCGTATGGGGGCCGACGGCACTATCTTCCAGTCGTGGTCGACGTTCCAGCCGGTCACATACGGGTCGTCCGCCCAGGCGGGGTCGGGCAGTTCGCCGTCGCGCTCGACGTCCCAGCCGTCGGCGAGCGAGTACAGGGCCTTCGGCGGATAGGTGCGGGTGGGGATCACCATGCGCGGGTCGCGGCGGGCGAGCGTGCGCACCACCGGCTCGCCGACCAGGCGCACCGGCTCGGCGCCCTGGATCTCCAGCCAGGCGGAGTTCAGCACCAGTGCGGAGATGGCGCCGGGGTGGCGGTCGGCCCACAGGGCGGCGGTGAGTCCGCCGGTGGAGTGACCGCACAGCACGGTGGGGGTGTCCCAGCCCTCGGCGGCGCGGATGGCCGCCAGGGCCAGGCCGATCTCCTCGTCGTAGTCGGTCAGGGAGGTGACCCAGCCGTGCATCTGCCCCGCGCGCAGGGAACGCCCGTAGCGGCGCAGATCCAGGGCGTAGAAGGCGCCGCCGCTGCGGGAGACCTCCCGGGCGAAGTGCGTCTGGAAGAAGTAGTCGTTCCAGCCGTGCAGGTACAGGAAGGTGAAGCGCGGGGTTGTGGGGGTGCCGGGCAGGGCGGCCGGGTCCAGGGCGGGCACGTGGTGGACCAGGGTGGCGACGGCGTCGTCGTCCTCCGCATCCGGCAGCAGCCGCAGCGTGCGGGCGCGGAAGCCGGGGCCGAGCACGTCCGGCCCCCAGACGTCGACGGGGGCTGCGGGGACCCGGTCGGCGGGCGTGCTCATCGGCCGGGCTCGTCCTCGGCCAGGAAGCCGCGCAGGGCGGCGTCCATCTGGTCGGCCTCGATGAGGAAGCCGTCGTGCCCGTGCAGGGAGTGGATGGTGGCCCGGCGGGTGTCGGGGATGCCATCGGCCAGTTCCTCGGCCTGCGCCGGCAGGAAGAGCCGATCGGAGTCGACGTCGACCACCAGCGTCCGGGCCGTCACCGTCCCCAGGGCCGCCTCGATGCCGCCGCGCCCGGCACCGACGTCGTGCACCATCATGGAGTGGTTGACGATCAGGTAGGTGTTGGCGTCGAAACGCGCCAGCAGCTTGCCGGCGTGGTGATCCAGGTAGGACTCGATCTGATAGCGGCCGCCGACGGCGGGGTCCTCCTGCCCCTGGTGGGCGCGGCCGAAGCGCGTGTCCAGCTCCCCGGCGGAGCGGTAGGTGGTGTGGGCGATGGCGCGGGCCAGTCCCAGTCCGCGCACGGGGCCGACCACGTGGTTGTAGTAGTCGCCGTCGAGGAAGTAGGGGTCCCCGACGATCGCCAGTTCCTGCAGGTGGCACCAGGCGAGTTGGTCGGCGGTGGTGGAGGCGCCGGTGGCCACCAGCGCCAGGTTGCGCACCCGCTCGGGGTTCATCACGCCCCATTCCAGGGCGCGGTGCCCGCCCAGGGAGGCGCCGATGACCAGGTGGAAGGCGTCGATGCCGAGGGCGTCGGCCAGCCGCGACTCGGCGCGGACCGCGTCGCGGGTGGTCAGCCAGGGGAAGCGTGAGCCCCAGGGGCGGCCGTCCGGGGCGGTGGAGGAGGGACCGGTGGAGCCCTGGCAGCCGCCGAGGATATTCGCCGCCACCACGAAGTAGCGGTCGGTGTCGATGGCGCGGCCGGGGCCGACCAGGGTGTCCCACCAGCCGGCGGTGGGGTGGCCGGGGCCGGCGTCCCCGGTGACGTGGGAGTCGCCGGTCAGGGCGTGCAGCACCAGGACGGCGTTGTCGCGCGCGGGCGTCAACTGCCCCCAGGTCTCAAAGGCCAGATGCGTCTCGGGCAGGATCTCGCCGGAGTCCAGGGGCAAGTCGCCGATCTCCAGGAAGCGGCGGTGGCCCGGGTCGTCGCCGGGTCGCCAGGCGCCCGTGGGGGAGCCCGCCGAACGGTCGACGAGCTTGAGGGTCGCCGTGCCGACCCCCGGCACCGGTGAAATGGGCGAGGTCATGGCCGTCATGGTAGCCGGGGCGGCGGGCGCCGGGCGAGGCCCCGCCGCCCCGGCTGTCGGCCTAGAGCGCGGCGGCGGCGGCCAGGCCCCGCTCGAGGTCGGCGATGATGTCGTCGACGTGCTCAATGCCGATGCTCAGGCGCACGGTGCCGGCGCTGATGCCCGCACGGGACAGCTCGGCGTCGGTCAGCTGCGAGTGCGTCGTCGTCGCCGGGTGCACGGCCAGGGAGCGGACATCGCCGATGTTGGCCAGGTTCGAGAACAGGCCGAGGGCGTCGATGAAGGCGGCGCCGGCCTCCCGGCCGCCGGCCAGGTCGAAGGCGAAGACGCTGCCCGCGCCCCGCGGGCAATACTTGCGGTGCAGCTCGTAGTAGGGGCTGGACTCGAGGCCCGAGTAGCGCACCTCGGCCACCTCGGGCCGGCCCTCGAGCCACTTCGCGACGGCGAGCGCGTTGTCGACGTGCCGTTCCATGCGCAGGGAGAGGGTCTCGACGCCCTGGGCGATCAGGAAGGCATCCACCGGGCCGGCGGCGAAGCCGAGGTCGCGCTGGCCGGCGGTGTGGGCCCGCAGGATGAAGGCCATGTTGCCCAGCGGACTGCCCACGCCCAGGTCGCGGGCGTAGACGAGCCCGTTGTAGGAGGGGTCGGGGGTGTTGAAGGCGGGGAAGCGCTCGGGCTGGGAGGCGTAGTCGAAGTTGCCGGAGTCCACGACCACGCCCATGACGGTGGAGCCGTGCCCGCCGAGGAACTTGGTGGCCGCGTGGACCACGATGTCGGCACCCCACTCGAAGGGACGGATCAGGTAGGGGGAGGCGACGGTGTTGTCCACCACCAGCGGGATTCCCAGCGCATGTGCGGTCTGCGCGATCGGCTCGATGTCGAGGATGTCGCCCTTGGGGTTGGGGATGGACTCGCCGAAGAAGCAAATGGTGCGCTCGTCGGCCAGCGCCGCCCAGGCGTCGGGGTTGCCCGGCTCGTCTACGAAGCGGGTCTCGATGCCCAGCTTCGGCAGGGTGTGCTTCAGCTGGTTGACGGTGCCGCCGTACAGGGAGGGGGAGGCGACGATGTTGGAGCCGGCCCCGCCCAGGGTGACGAAGGTCAGGGCCTGGGCGGCCATCCCGGAGGAGACCAGGTGGGCGCCGACGCCGCCCTCGAGGGCGGCGATGCGGCGGGCGACGATCTGGTTGGTGGGGTTGTCCAGGCGCGTGTAGATCGGGCCCAGGGACTTCAGGGCGAAGCGGTCGGCGGCCTCCTGGGCGTCGGGGAACACGAAGGAGGTCGACTGGTAGATCGGGATGGCGCGGGCGCCGGTGTCGGAGTCCGGGGTGTGGCCGGCCTGCACCTGCATGGTCTCGAAGTGCCAGCCGGTCGGGTCAGCGGGGGAGGGGACGTGCGCGGGAGTGCTGGACGGGGTGTCAGCCATGAGAACTCCTTGGTTGGCAGATCGGCGGGAGTGTTGCGGGGCTGCCGGCCGGGTGCGGGAGGCCGCGGGGCGGCGGGCCTGCGGGCAAAACGCTACCCCAGCAGGCGATGTGACGAACGTCACGTTAGCATGGAGTGTGTCGTGGATCCGCTCCATTGCGGGGTTTGTGGTACGCGAGTGATGTGTTGTGACTCCTGTGAAATCTGTTGTTCGTGTTTCTCTCTCGGTCGTTGGTGGGTACGGTATCCGCAGACACCCATGGTGCGTCGGTCAAGGAGGCGCGCCGTAACACGTTCGGAGAATCTGTGAGCACGACCCATCGCCCGCGCCGCGCGAACGCCGCCCGGCGCGTGAGCCTTACGGCCGCGGCACTTGCGCTCGCCGTCACGCTCACCCCGGCCGCCGCAGCCGATGACGTAACCCAGGACGACATCGACCAGGCCAAGTCCGCCGAGCAGACGACCGCGGCCTCCATCGCCTCCCTCGAGGCCTCTCTGTCCGAGCTGAGCGCCACCACGGCCGCCGCCGAGCTCGCGGCTTCCGTCGCCAACGAGGACTACCTGACCGCGCTCGACGAACTCGACGCCGCCACCACCGACGCCGAGGAGGCCCAGGCTGCCGCCGACGCCGCGGCCGCGGACACCGAGGAGGCCCGCGCGGACATGGGTTCGGTGGTCGCCGAGACCTACGAGGCGGGCAGCGCCGGCACACTGGATTCCCTGGCCCCCTACCTGTCCGGCCAGTCTCTGGGTGACGCCACCGACGTCAGCGTGGCCCTGGCCCGCGCCGGGGAGAACACCGACGCCCAGCTGCAGAACGTCGAGGCCCTCCAGGCGGTCGCGGACACGATGCAGTCCATCGCGGACGAGAAGGTGGAAACCAAGCAGGCTGCCGCCGACGCCGCTGCCACCGCCAAGTCCGACGCCGACGCCGCGGCCACCGCCGCCCAGACGGCCCAGACCAACGCCGAGACCGAGCGCGCCAACCTCATCGCCCAGCTCGCCGAGCAGCGCAACACCACCGTGGAGCTCGAGACCGCCTACCAGGAGCAGCTGGAGGCGGAGCGCCAAGCCCGCGAGGAGGCGGCCGCGAAGGAGGCGGCCGAAAAGGCCGCCGCGGAGCAGGCCGCGCAGGAACAGGCTGCCGCGGAGCAGGCCGCCCAGGCGCCGGCCGCCTCCGGCACCGACTCGACCGCGACCTCCGCCGCCTCGTCCCCCGCGCAGAGCCGGCAGCCCGCGCAGTCCTCCACCTCCAGCTCCTCCGGGGCGGCCTCATCGAGCGGCTCGTCATCCTCCGGCACCGCGTCGCGCTCCTCGGGCAGCACCGCCTCGAGTTCATCGTCCGCGGCATCCGCGCCGCGGCAGACGACCACTCAGACCACAACCTCCGCCCCGACCGCCTCGTCCTCGGCCGGCTCCGGCAGCTCCACCAGCAAGGCGCAGGCGGCGATCGCCGGGGCGAAGGCCCAATTGGGCATCCGCTACGTGTGGGGCGGCGAGTCAGACGCGGGCGTGGACTGCTCCGGCATGGTCATGCGCGCCTACCGCAACGCCGGGGTGTACCTGACGCACTCCTCGCGCGCCCAGTACGGGCAGGGCACCAAGATTCCGCTGGCCCAGGCCCAGCCCGGCGACCTGCTGTTCTGGTCCTCCAACGGCACTCAGGCCGGTATCTACCACGTGGCCATGTACCTGGGCAACGGCATGCTCATCGACGCCAACTACTCCCCTTACAACGTGAGTATTCGCTCCGTCTGGTACTCCCAGATCATGCCCTACGCGGTCCGTCCCTGAACGGCGAGGCCAAAAGCAGACGGCCGCCGGCACCACGAGGTGCCGGCGGCCGCCGTCGTTAAGCGGCTTGGACGCGTCAGGGCCCTCAGTGCCCCTCGCGGGCGATGCGGGCGGCCTCGCGCTCGTAGGACAGGCGGATCTCCGCCTCCGCCTCCTCGCGGCCGACCCAGTGGGCGCCCTCCACGCTCTTGCCGGGCTCCAGGTCCTTGTAGACCTCGAAGAAGTGCTGGATCTCCAGGCGGTGGAACTCGGAGACGTCCTCAATGTCGGTGCGCCAGGAGGCGCGCTGGTCACCCGCGGGCACGCACAGGACCTTGTCGTCTCCGCCCTTCTCGTCGCGCATGCGGAACATGCCCAGCGCCCGGCAGCGGATCAGGCAGCCGGGGAAGGTGGGCTCCTCCAGCAGCACCAGCGCGTCCAAGGGGTCCCCGTCCTCGCCCAGCGTGTCCTCGATGAAGCCGTAGTCGTCCGGGTAGCGGGTCGCGGTGAACAGCATCCGGTCCAGCCGGATGCGCCCATTGGTGTGGTCGACCTCGTACTTGTTGCGGTTCCCCTTCGGGATCTCGATCGTCACGTCGAATTCCACGACTGCCTCCGTATCTCGCGTTGTGAGCAGGTGTCGGCGGCTCGGTGCCGAGAGGGGCCGCCCTTTGGCACTAGTGTGGACTATGACGGCGCTTCCGGTGGGAAAAGCCATGCCGCCCGCCTCGCGTGCGGCCGCCGCTTCCCGGCGCGATTGCGCCCGTACGTCACCGCACATGCCGCCCGACGCGTTGCCGGAAACGTCCGCTCGCAGTAACCGCCCGACCCCCGGAGGAGCCGTGCACAAGGCCCAGATCGCCGCCCTGACCGCAGCCACCCTCGTCGTCGGCGGCGCCTACTACGGCCTGGCCGACGCCCTCGACCTGGTGCCCGGCGTGCTGACCACCTCACCCGCCGACTACGCGGTCCAGCCCTTCCCGACGCCCGCCGCCACCGCACAGGACCCCGAGGCCGCCACCGCCCTGGCCGACGATGCGCCGGTGCCCGCGGCCGGCGAGCTGGCCGCCCTGGCGAACACCCTCGCTGCCGACGAGCGCATCGGGGACGCCACCGCCGGCGTGTCCATCGTGGACGTGGCCACCGGCGAGGAACTGGTCGACCTGGGTGCCGGCACCGCCCTGACCCCCGCCTCCTCCAACAAGGTGCTGGTGGCCTGGGCCGCCCTGTCCCTGCTCGGCGCCGACCACACCGTGGACACCACCGCCGTCCTGGACGGCAGCACCGTCACCCTGGTGGGCGGCGGGGACGTGCTGCTGGCCGAGGACGACGGCGACCCCGATGCCACCGTCGGCCGCGCCGGCCTGGGCGACCTCGCCCGGGACGCCGCCGCACAGCTGCAGGAACAGGGCGTCACCAGCGTCACCGTGGCCCTGGACGACACCCTGTTCACCGGTCCGACCTGGAATGACGCCTGGGCGGACGGCAACGAGGCCTGGGTGGCGCCGATCCAGCCGCTCATGGTGGACGTCACCGCCTACCCCTCCGGCGGTTATCCAGCCGACCCGGCGCTCGACGCCGCCCAGACCTTCGCCGACCACCTGCGCGAGGCCGGCATCACCGTCACCGGCACGGTCACCCGGGCGGCGGCCGCCGACGGCGCCACCGAGCTGGCCCGGGTCACCTCCGCCCCGCTGGCCGACATCCTGTCCGTATCCCTGAAGGAGTCTGACAACACCATGACCGAGGTCGAGGGGCGATTGGTCGCGCTTGCCGCCGGTGAGGAGGCCAGCTTCGACGGCGCGACCCGGGCCGTGCTCGCCCGGCTGCGGGATGACGGCTTCGACACCAGCGGCGTGACCCTGCACGACTCGTGCGGGCTGGCGCTGGGGGACAAGGTCCCCGCCCGGCTGCTGGCCCAGATCATCGCCCGCGCCTCCGCCGACGACGCCGGCACCACCGGACGCAGCCTGATGGCCGCCCTGCCGGTGGGCGGCCTGGACGGCACACTGGACGACCGCTTCATCGGCATCGTCGGCGCCGGCACCGTGCGCGCCAAGACCGGCTCCCTGGACACGGCCGCCTCCCTGACCGGCACCGTGGTCACCAAGGACGGGCGGCTGCTGGCCTTCAGCGTGATCGTGGACGGCTTTGAGGCCGGCGGGCTGTACTCCGCCCGCCTGGCCATCGACGACGACCTGGTCTCTCCACTGGCCGACTGCGGCTGCGGGGGCTGAGCGATGGGCGGCATGAACCGGCCCGGCGCAGGCTCGGTGGAGCGCACCGCCGCCGCCGGCGTCGACTGGGACCGGGCCCTGCGCCTGGCGCGCGCGGGCACGCCGGCCGGGCCGCACCTGCCCGGAGCGGTCCGCCGCGGTGTGGTCGCCCTGCTGCGGCGCAGCGCCGACGACGCCCTCCCCTGGGCGGCGCAGCTCACCGGGCTGACGGCTCCGGCCCGGGTGGCCGCCGACACCACCGAGGTGCTGGTGGTGGACCGGATCGGATTGCAGCGGGCCAACGCCGCCTTCCTGCGCGCCCTCATGGAACGGGTGCCCGACCCGTCCGGGCCGCGCCCCGGACCGTCCGAGGCCGTCGGCCGCGCGATGGTCTCCCCGGCCGTCGCCGGCCTGCTCGGGCTGATCTCCACCCGCGTGCTCGGCCAGGTGCTGCCCGCAGGCGCCGGGGAGCGGGGCGCGCGCATGCTGCTGGTGGCCCCCAACGTCGTGGAATTGCAGCGACTCCGGGACCTGGACCGGATCGATCTGTCCGCCTGGGTGGCGCTGCACGAGGCCACCCACGTGCTGCAGCTCGCCGCCGCCCCCTGGCTGACCGCGCACCTGACCACGCAGGTGGAGCAGGTGGCCGGCGTCCTCATGCGCCCACCCGCGCCCGGTGAGCCGGCCGGACTGGCCCGCCTGGCCCGGGCCGTGCGCGCGGGGGCGACGGCGCGCCGGGGCGTTCCCGGGGGCGCGGGTACACCATCCCCGCTGCTGACCGATCGCCTGGGCGCGGCCGAGCGCGAGCAGCTGGCGGCCATCACCGCCACCATGGCGCTGCTGGAGGGGCACGCCGAGGCGGTTCTCGACGCCGTCGAGCCCAGCCGCATGCCCTCGGTGTATCGGCTGCGCGCCGTGCTGGGGCACTCCCGCGACGGCGTTGCGGGCACGCTGCTGGAGCGGCTGCTGGGCGTGGAGGCCAAGCAGACGCAGTACGTGGACGGCGCGGCCTTCGTGCGCGGCGTCGTCGGCCGGGTGGGGCAGGCGGGGCTGAACGCGGTGTGGCGGGAGCCGGCGAACCTGCCCCGGCCCGAGGAGATCGGCCGGCCGGAGGTGTGGATCGAGCGCATGGGCCTGTAGTGCGGGCACGGGTGCCGCAGTGGCGTGCGGGAGCCGCCGTCGTCGGGACATGCCGGACAACCGGGGCCGACGGCCCGGGTCGGAGCGCCGCGGGTATGAAAGGATCCGAACGGGACCGGAGCGCGCCCTCCCCGACGTCGCCCCAGCCGCCCAGTGCTTGCCGGACACTCACCGCTAAACAGGAGGCTCATTCATGGACGCCGCGGACATGGGACAGGACCTGCAGCAGGTACTCATCACCGAGGAGGAGATCAACCAGCGGCTGGACGAGATGGCCGCCCAGATCGACGCCGACTACGCCGGCCGCGACCTGCTGCTGGTGGGCGTGCTCAAGGGCGCCGTCTACGTGATGGCGGACCTGTCCCGGCGGCTGCACCGCTCGGTGCCGATGGACTGGATGGCGGTGTCCTCCTACGGGTCGGGCACCAAGTCCAGCGGCGTGGTGCGCATCCTGAAGGACCTGGACGCGGACGTGACCGGTCGGCACGTGCTGGTGGTGGAGGACATCATCGACTCCGGCCTGACCCTGTCCTGGCTGCTGGGGAACCTGTCCAGCCGCGGCGCCGCCAGCGTGGAGATCGCCACCCTGCTGCGCAAGCCGGAGGCCGCGAAGGTGGAGGTGGACGTGAAGTACGTCGGCTTCGACATCCCCACCGAGTTCGTGGTCGGTTACGGGCTGGACTATGCGGAGCGCTACCGCAACCTGCCCTTCATCGGCACTCTGCGCCCCGAGGTCTACGGGGGCTGAGGCGGCGGCGGGACTCGCGCCCCGCCGCCTGAAGCGCACTAATTCCAGCGGTTCGGTGCGGACTCTGTCCTCACGAAGCCTGCATCACCCGTAGAAGACCCAGCTGCGGTACTTCGCCGTTGCGCTCGCATGCGTCGCAGTCGCGGTGGCGTAGCGCCCGGGGTAGTGCCGTTCGAACCAGGCGGAGTAGGACGACGTGGTGCCCGTGCGCTGCTGGCCGGTCTGCGCCTGCTGCGCGCCGGACGCGTCCCCGGAAATGCCGGGGTTGGCGTCATCCCCGGATGCGCCGGTGGTCTCGCCGGCGGAGGCGGGGGCGCCCGCGCTGCCCGTGCCGGCGGGGGCGGGCTGGCTGTTGTTGACGGTGGTGGCGGTCAGCTCCGGGCGGGCGACGAAGGACAGGTCCTCCTTCAGCAAGGGGTTGAGCGTGGTGATGTTCACGCCGGTGCCGGTGCCGGTGGAGTGCAGCAGCAGGCCGTCGCCCAGGTAGATGGCGGCGTGGTAGACGTTGCCGAAGTAGGTGGCCTCCTCGCCGCTGCGCACCTCGTCGATGCGTCCCTCCGGGTTCTGCGCGGAGAAGAACAGGATGTCCCCACGCTCGTAGTTGTCGTTCGTCTCCATCCACAGGTCGCCGTGGGCGTAGAACCAGCTGGCCAGGTTGTTCGCGCGCCAGATCTTGGAGGTGCTGGGGTCCACCCCGAAGTCGACGGCGTAGCCCACCTGGGTGTTGGTGTCAGCCGTGTAGGTGGTGTGCGTGTAGTCCCAGCCCAGCAGCACCATGCTCACGAAGGTCGAGCAGGTGACCCCGTAGGGGGCCGTCGTGGCGCTGTGCACCACGGTGCCGGTCAGCGGCGTGGGCCGGCTGGAGTCCCAGACCAGTGTGGTGCCGGCGTCGTAGAAGCTCTCGCCGCGGGAGATCAGGTCCTCGACCTGGGTGGAGTTGGAGGCGCGCGTCGGCGCGGTGGGCAGGCCCTGGGGCACCGCCCAGGTGCCGTCCGCCAGCGGTACGGCGATGTTGCCCTCAATGCCGTCCGGGAGGGTGTCGGTGACGGTGAAGCGCATGCCGGCGCCGTCGTCGGCGGTCTCGTCGCCCGAGGTGTAGACGGTGCCGGACAGGTTGGAGGCGGCCATGAGATCGGCGGTGGTGTCGAACTGCGAGCCTGAGGCAGTGGGGGCGGCGAGCGCCGGGGCGGCGGGTAGGGCGACGCCGACGGCCAGTGCGACGGCGGCAGCGGCTGTTCGTACGGTGGTGGATGCACATCGGCGCATGGATTTGATCGACGACAAAGTCAGGGTCTCCTGTGCTCGTTTGGCGGTGGTGCTGCGACGCGGGTGATGCCCTAGGAGTCAGGGGCCGAACCGGTGCAGCTCGGGAATGTGTAGCAACCGGCCTCAGGGATGAGCTCCGGCGTGCACGTTACCGCCACGTTAGATGACGGTGCCCGGCCTGCGTCAAATGGATGCGGCCCGCGTCGCCCTTCGACTTGGACACATTGTCAACGCACAGGTTTCCCTCCGTGCGCGGAATGCATCGCTTTCCGCACCGCTTCCCGCCCACGCCCGGCGCGAACAGGAGGTGGCTGGAGGCGAAACCCGGCCGCGGTTTCCGCTAGCGTCAGAGGGGTTAGACGTGCGAAGGGACCAAACGCCGATGAACGATTCCGGTCAGATCCGCGTGACCGAACGCTCCAGCAAGCCGAGCGGCCGCGGCGGTGACAAGGGAGGCTCCAAGCCGGGGAGCGGACGGCGCCGGGCGGCGCTGGGCAACCCCCTGCTGTGGATCGCTCCCTTCGTCCTACTCATCCTGCTGGGGTGGGCCCTGTTCAGCTCCGCCAGCGGCTACCGCTCCATCGACACCTCCGAGGGGCTGGCGATCCTCCAGGACAGCGCCGACACCGTCGAATCCGTCACCGTGATCGATGGCACTCAGCGCGTGGAACTCGATCTCACCGAGGACTACACCAGCCAGGCCAACCGGCAGGGTGAGAGCTCCCAGAACCTGGGTCGCCGGGTCCAGTTCACCTTCACGGAGGCGCAGGCCGGGCAGGTCAACCGACTCGTCCAGGCCGCCGACCCCTCCGGCGGCTACAACTCGGTCGTGCCGACCACCACCTGGTGGTCCTCCATGCTGCAGCTGCTGCTGCCGATGGTGATCTTCGTGGCCTTCATGTGGTGGTTCATCGGCCGCATGGGTGGCGGCCGCAACGGCGCCATGGGCTTCGGCCGCTCCAAGGCGAAGGTCGGCAGCAAGGAGATGCCCGACGTCACCTTCGACGACGTCGCCGGGGAGGACGAGGCCGTCGAGGAGCTGGAGGAGATCCGCGAGTTCCTATCCGAGCCGGAGAAGTTCCAGGCGGTCGGCGCCAAGATCCCCAAGGGCGTGCTGCTGTACGGCCCGCCCGGCACCGGCAAGACCCTGCTGGCCCGCGCCGTGGCCGGCGAGGCCGGCGTGCCCTTCTTCTCCATGTCCGGCTCGGAGTTCGTGGAGATGTTCGTCGGCGTGGGCGCCTCGCGCGTGCGCGACCTGTTCGACCAGGCCAAGGAGAACGCCCCCGCCATCATCTTCGTCGATGAGATCGACGCCGTCGGCCGCCACCGCGGGTCCGGTATGGGCGGCGGCCACGACGAGCGCGAGCAGACCCTCAACCAGCTGCTGGTGGAGATGGACGGCTTCGACGCCACCACCAACGTCATCCTCATCGCGGCCACCAACCGGCCCGACGTGCTCGACCCCGCCCTGCTGCGCCCGGGCCGCTTCGATCGGCAGGTGTCCGTGGAGGCCCCGGACATGGCCGGCCGCGCCGCCATCCTGCGCGTACACGCCAAGGGCAAGCCCATGACCCGCGACGTCGACCTCGACCAGGTGGCCAAGCGCACCCCCGGCTTCACCGGCGCCGACCTGGCCAACGTCCTCAACGAGGCGGCCCTGCTGACGGCCCGCTCCAACGCGCAGTTGATCGACAACCGGGCCCTGGACGAGGCCATCGACCGCGTCATCGCCGGCCCGCAGAAGCGCACCCGCGTCATGAACGACCACGAGAAGGCCATCACCGCCTACCACGAGGCCGGCCACGCCCTGTGCGCGGCGGCCAGCGCCTACTCCGACCCGGTCACCAAGGTCACCATCCTGCCGCGCGGCAAGGCCCTGGGCTACACCATGGTCATGCCCGCGGACGACAAGTACTCCACCACCCGCAACGAGTTGCTCGACCAGCTGGTCTACGCCATGGGCGGGCGCGCCGCGGAGGAGATCGTCTTCCGCGACCCCACCACGGGCGCCTCCAACGACATTGAGAAGGCCACCGAGACGGCCCGCAAGATGGTCACCGACTACGGCATGACCCGCTCCGTGGGCGCCGTGCGCCTGGGCACCACCGAGAACGAGACGGTGCTGGGCCTGAACGCCACCAGCCGCGACTTCTCCGAGGACGTCGCCGCCACGGTCGACGCCGAGGTGCGCGCCCTCATGGACGCCGCCCACCGCGAGGCCTGGGAGATCCTGGTGCGCAACCGGGACATCCTGGAGGAGCTCGCCACCCAGCTGCTGGAGAAGGAGACCCTGCTGGAGAAGGACCTGGAGCGGATCTTCGCCCCCGTAATCAAGCAGCCGCAGCGCCCGCTGTGGCACTCCGACGACGCCCTGGTCCTGACCGACGACGTCTCCGCCACCTTCGCCTCCGCCGCCCAGGCCCCCGACCGGCACACCGCCAAGGCCGCCCGGGCCGCGTCCGAGTCGACCGACGCCGTCGCCCCGGCCGGTGACCCGCAGGAGGGCGTGAGCGGCGAACAGTCGGCGGACGCCGACCAGCGCCCGGACTCCGACGAGCAGCACGAGGCCTGGAGGCAGTGGTGAGCTACGACGCCGACGGCGTGCGCCACGCCATTCGCGAACTGCTGGTCGCCGTCGGGGAGGATCCCGACCGCGAGGGACTGCGGGGCACCCCCGACCGGATCGCCCGCGCCCTGGCGGAGATGTTCTCCGGCCTGGAAGAGGACCCCGCCCGCCACCTGGAAACCGTCTTCGACGCCGACCACCAGGAAATGGTGCTGGTGCGGGACATCCCCATGTACTCGGTGTGCGAGCACCACCTGCTGCCCTTCCACGGGGTCGCCCACGTCGGCTACATCCCCGGCGAGGACGGGCGCGTCACGGGCCTGAGCAAACTCGCCCGCCTGGTGGAGGGCTACGCCCGCCGCCCGCAGGTGCAGGAGCGCCTCACCTCGCAGATCGCCGACGCCATGGTGGAGCGCCTGGGCGTGCGCGGCGTGATCGTGGTGATCGAGGCCGAGCACCTGTGCATGTCCATGCGCGGCGTGCACAAGCCCGGCGCCAACACCGTCACCAGCGCGGTGCGCGGCGTCATGCACAATGCCGCCACCCGCTCCGAGGCCATGAGCCTGGTGCTGGGCCGCCGCGCCTGACCCCGCCCGTCCCGACGGGACGGGCGGGGTCAGGCGCGGCCGTGCCGGGGTTGTGTCCGCGAAATCCTGGGGAAACGGGCGGCGTCCGATAGCCTGGGGGCGTGAACGCGATCCCCATCACGGCCCCGGCGCCACTACCGCAGCCGCTCGCGGCCGCCTCCGCCGCCGGTCGGACCCTGGTGATGGGCATTATCAACGTCACCCCGGACTCCTTCTCCGACGGCGGCCGCTGGGATACCACCGAGCTCGCCGTCGCCCACGGCCGCCAGCTGCTGGCTCAGGGCGCCGACATACTCGACATCGGCGGCGAGTCCACCCGCCCCGGCGCCACTCCGGTGACGGTGGCGCAGGAGCAGGACCGTGTACTGCCGGTCGTCCGTGCGCTCGCCGCCGGCGGCGCCGTCGTCTCCGTCGACACCCTGCACGCCGAAACCGCGGACGCCGCCGTCGCCGCCGGCGCCCACATCATTAACGACGTCTCCGGCGGGCTCGCCGACCCCGACATGCACCGCGTCGTCGCCGCGGCGGGCGTCGTCTACATCTGCCAGCACTGGCGCGGCACCCCCGAGACCATGGACGCCCTGACCGACTACGGGCCGGACGGCGTCGTCGCCGGGGTGGAGGCGGAACTGCGCTCGCGGCTGGACGAACTGCTCGCCGCCGGGGCACGCCCGGAGCAGATCGTGCTTGACCCGGGCCTGGGCTTCGCCAAGACTCACTCACAGTCCTGGCAGTTGCTGGCCGCCACCGGGCGGCTCGTGGCCGACCTGGGGCGCCCGGTCCTGATCGGCGCTTCCCGCAAGCGCTTCCTGGCCGCCGCCACCGTCCCCGAGGCCGCCCCCGACCCGCTCGCGCGCGACGCCGCCACCGTAGCCACCACCAGCCTGGCCGCCGCCGCCGGCGCCTGGGCCGTCAGAGTCCACGAGGTCCCGGCCAACCGGGACGCCGTCCGCACTGCTTCCCTCTGGAAGGAAAACCGATGAGTACCAACCACGCCAACGCCGACAGGATCGTGCTGACGGGCTTGTCCGCCCGCGGCTACCACGGGCTCCTTCCCTTCGAGCGCACCGAGGGGCAGCTGTTCACCGCCGACGTCACCGTCTTCCTGGGGGAGCGCGGCACGGCGGTCGCCGCCGTCACCGACTCGCTCGACGACGCCGTCAACTACGTGGACATCGCCCGGGAGGTGGTCGGCGTCATCGAGGGGGAGCCGGTCGGCCTGCTGGAGACGCTCGCTGAGCGCATCAGCGACGCCGTGCTCGCCCTCCCGC
>NZ_LK995487.1 GCF_900002405.1 Actinomyces succiniciruminis
CTGGGCGTGTTCAATGGTCTGTGTAAGCCCTGATTGAGAGGACCTACTGTCATGACTGTGACTGATAAGGAGAAGACCGCCCCCTCCGGGACCGTTCCGACTGGTAGTGGTGTGGCCCGGGAGCTAGCCGCCTCTGGTGCGTTGGATGACCTGTTTGAGCAGGCCCGGGTCCGGCAAGGCGGGTGCTCACTGGTGCTGACGGGCTGCTGCCGGCGCTGTTGAAGGAGGCCCTGGAGCGGGGCCTGCAGGCAGAGCTGACCGATCACCTGGGCTACGAGAAGGGCGAGCCGACCAAGGCTGCCCGTGGTAACGCCCGGGGCGGCACCACGACCAAGATGATCGATTCGGAGGTGGGCACCGTTCGAGACCTGTGGTCCCCCGGGACCGGGGCGGCTCGTTTACGCCCCGCCTGGTACGTAAGGGCCAGCGGCGCACGGGGCGGCCTGGACTCGATGATTGTGAGCCTGTACGCGGGCGGTATGACGGTGCGCGAGACCCCGGCACCACCTGGAGACCACCCTGGGTGTGGAGCTGTCGGCCGGGACGATCAGTAAGGTCACCGACGCGGTGTGCGAGGCGGTCATGGAGTGGCCCAGCCGTCCCCTGGAGGAGTTCTACCCGGTCATCTACCTCGATGCCATCCGCATCAAGGTACGCGCCGACCACCGCGTGACCACCCGGTCAGCCCACATCGCCGTAGGGGTCGACATGGACGGGATCAAGCACGTGCTGGGTATCTGGGTCCAGGCCGAGGAAGGAGCCTCCTTCTGGGCGCACGTGTGCGCGCAGCTGGCCAACCGCGGTATCAAGGACGTGCTGATCGTGTGCTGCGACGGACTTGTCGGCCTGCCCGAGGCGATCGAGGCGACCTGGCCCAACTCCCTGGTCCAGACCTGCGTCGTGCACCTGATCCGCGCCTCGATGCGGTTCGTGGCCTATGGGGACCGCAAGCAGGTCGCCAAATCGCTCAAGCCCGTCTACACCGCCCCCAACGAGGAGGCCGCCCTGGGGGCCCTGGCCGACTTCTCCGACCAGTGGAGCAGCAAGTATCCCGAGGCGGTGGCGACCTGGGAGCGGGCCTGGGAGCGGTTCACGCCGTTCCTGGCGTTCCCGCCGATGCTGCGCCGGGTCATCTACACAACCAACTCCATCGAGTCGCTGAACTACCAGCTGCGCAAGGTGTCGAAGAACCGGGGCCAGTTCCCCTCCGATGAGGCCGCGGTGAAGCTGTTGTGGCTGGCCATCTGCAACATCGAGGACAAGCGCGCCAGAGAACGGGACAAGGAGAAGAACCTACCCGCCAGCAAACGCAAGGCCAAGGCCCGAATGGTCGAAGGACAAGTCACCACCAACTGGAAACAAGCCCTCGCCCAACTCGCCGCCGCCTACCCCGAACGAATCCGCCCCTACCTGTAAGCAACAACCCACTTACACAGAAACCTTGACAGGCTC
>NZ_LK995488.1 GCF_900002405.1 Actinomyces succiniciruminis
GCCCCGCCCCGCTACGGCATCACCGTCGCGGACCCCGCCGAGCTGCTCGCCGGACTCAACCCCGCCCAGGAGCAGGCCGTCACCCACGCGGGCTCGCCGCTGCTGATCATCGCCGGCGCGGGCAGCGGCAAGACCCGGGTACTGACCCACCGCATCGCCTACCTGCTGGCCACCGGCCGCGCCCGCCCCGGCGAGATCCTCGCCATCACCTTCACCAACAAGGCCGCCGCAGAGATGCGCGAGCGCGTGGCCGGCCTGGTGGGGCCCGCGGGGGAGCGCATGTGGGTGTCCACCTTCCACTCCGCCTGCGTGCGCATCCTGCGCCGCGAGCACGACGCCGCCGGGCTGCGCTCCACCTTCTCCATCTACGACGCCGCCGACTCCACCCGTCTGATCACCCTGATCGTGCGCGAGCTCGGCATCGACCCCAAGCGCTTCACCCCCAAGACCTTCGCCGCCCGCATCTCGGATCTGAAGAACGAGCTGATCACCCCGGCGGAGTTCGCCGAGCGCGCCGTGACCTCCAACCCCTTCGAGCGGCACCTGACCGAGGTGTACAGCGCGTATGTGCGGCGGCTCGCGGCCGCCAACGCCCTGGACTTCGACGACCTGATCATGCGCACGGTCCAGCTGCTGCAGGCCAAGCCGGCGGTGGCGGAGATGTACCGGCGCCGCTTCCGCCACGTGCTCGTCGACGAGTACCAGGACACCAACCACGCCCAGTACGTGCTTGTGCGCGAACTGGTGGGCGGGCCCGGCACCTCCGGCGCCGACTCACCCGTCCCACCGGGTGAACTGACCGTGGTGGGCGACTCGGACCAGTCCATCTACGCCTTCCGCGGGGCCACCATCCGCAACATCGAGGAGTTCGAGCAGGACTACCCCAGTGCGCGCACGATCCTGCTGGAGCAGAACTACCGCTCCACCCAGAACATCCTGTCCGCCGCCAACGCGGTGATCGCCCGCAACACCGGGCGCCGGGAGAAGAACCTGTGGACCGCCTCCGGCGACGGCCCCAAGATCATCGGCTACGTGGCCGACTCCGAGCACGACGAGGCCCGCTGGATCAGCTCCGAGATCGACCGGCTCGCCGACGAGTGCGGCATTCGCCCCCGCGACGTCGCCATCTTCTACCGCACCAACGCCCAGTCCCGGGCGCTGGAGGAGGCCTTCGTCCGCTCCGGCCAGCCCTACAAGGTGGTTGGCGGCACCCGCTTCTACGAGCGCCGCGAGGTCAAGGACGCCATCGCATACCTGCGCGCCGTTGACAACCCCGACGACGACGTCTCCATCCGCCGCGTCCTGAACGTCCCCAAGCGGGGCCTGGGGGACAAGGCCGAGGCCGCCCTGGCCGAGCATGCCGCCCGCTACGCCGTCTCCTTCGGCACCGCGGTGGCCGACGCCGCCGGCGCCCCGCGCCCGGGGGAGGGCGAGGGCGCGGAGCCGCCCGCCGTCGTCGGGCTGACGACGCGCGCCACCCGGCAGGTGACGGGCTTCCATGAGCTGCTCACCTCCCTGCGGCATTCGCGCGACGCCGGCGACGGCGTGGCCGACATCCTCGACGCCGCCCTGGACGCCTCCGGCTACCTGGCGGAATTGCGCGCCAGCGACGACCCGCAGGACGCCAGCCGGGTGGAGAACCTGGCCGAGTTGCACGCCGTCGCCTCCGACTTCCAGGCCGCCAACCCCGACGGGACGCTTGCCGACTTCCTCGAGCGGGTCTCGCTGGTGGCCGACTCCGACCAGCTGCCCCCCAGTGCCGACGTCGCCGACCAGGCTGAGGACCGGGAACAGGCCGAGGCCCAGGCCCGCGAGCAGGGGCAGGTCACCCTGATGACGGTGCACACCGCCAAGGGGCTGGAGTTCCCGGTCGTGTTCGTCACCGGGCTGGAGGACGGCACCTTCCCGCACGCGCGCTCGCTGGCGGACGAGACCGAGCTGGCCGAGGAGCGCCGCCTGGCCTACGTGGCCGTCACGCGCGCCCGCGAGCGCCTGTACCTGACCCGCGCCGCCGTGCGCTCCGCCTGGGGCACCGCCACCGCCATGCCCCCCTCCCGCTTCCTCGACGACGTCCCCGAAGACACGATCGAGTGGAAGCGCATCGCCTCCTCCATGGACGCGCTGCGCGGAGGCGGCACCGGCTGGGGCGCATCCTGGGACGAGGGCGGCTTCGGCGCGCGCCGCGGCTACGGGCACCGCAGTGAGGCGGCCCCCGACGACGACGGCGACTTCGCCCCCGCCATCGGCTCCGGGCGGCGCACCCGCACCGGGAAACTGGGACGGGTCGAAACTCCGAAGGACCGGGCCGAGGCGCGTCGCGCCAAGCGCCTGGCGGCGCGCGGCAAGCCGGTGCGCCTGGGCGCGGCGCAATCCGAGGCCGAGTCCGCGCAGTCCGCCCTGCCCGAGGCGGTGGCCGGGCTCAAGACCGGCGACCGGGTCCGGCACAAGACCTATGGGGAGGGCAGTGTGATCGCCATCGAGGGGACGGGCCGCTCCACCGTCGCCCGCGTGGAGTTCACGATCAACGGTGCCCGGGCGACTAAGCGCCTCATGCTGCGCCTGGCGCCGGTCGAGAAGCTCTGAGAGTCGGATCGGCGCCGCACGTTTGCACACACCCGTGCGGCGCCGCCCACGACGGGCGCCGACGATGTTATGTTGACCACGCCTATCCGAAGTTAGCGGAAGCAGGTCGCACCGCGAGCCCGGGCCACGCGCGTGGCCCAGTGCTCGTCCCTGACCCCGCTCAGCGAAGCCGCACCGACTCAGCGAAGGAGTTCCCGTGTCCTCTTGGAGTGATTCCTGCATCTGGTGGCACGTCTACCCGCTGGGCTTCACCGGTGCGCCGATTCGCCCCACCGAGGCCGAGCGGGTGCTCACCCCCCGGCTGGACGCCCTGGAACCGTGGCTGGACTATCTGATCGCCCTGGGCGCCAACGGGCTGGCGCTGGGGCCGATCTTCACTTCGGAGACCCACGGCTATGACACGGTCGACTTCTACTCCATCGACCCGCGCCTGGGGGACGACGCCGCCTTCGACCGGCTGATCGCCGCCTGCCGCCGACGCGGCATCAACGTGATGCTCGACGGCGTGTTCAACCACGTCGGCACCGCTCACCCGAGTTTCCGCGCAGCGATGGCCGGGGACGAGCGGGCACAGGAGCTGTTCCGCCTGGAGCACACCGATGCCGGCGTGACCCACCAGGACTTCGAGGGGCACCGGGGCCTGGCGGCTCTCAACCACGACTCCGACGCCGTCGTCGAGTTGGTGGCCGACGTGATGCGTCACTGGCTGCGCCGCGGGGCTATGGCCTGGCGCCTGGATGCCGCCTACGCCGTCCCCCCGGAGTTCTGGGCGCGGGTGCTGCCGCGGGTGCGCGAGGAGTTTCCCGAGGCCTGGTTCATGGGCGAGGTGATCCACGGCGACTATGCGGACATCGTGACCCGCTCCGGCATGGACTCGGTGACCCAGTACGAGTTGTGGAAGGCGATCTGGAGCTCACTGCTGGATGAGAACTTCTTCGAGCTCGACTGGTGCCTCAAGCGGCACAACGAGCTGCTTGCCGCCTTCACGCCCCTGACCTTCATCGGCAACCACGACGTCACCCGTATCGCCACCCGCCTGGGCGGCGCCAAGGCGGCCCTGGCCGTGGTGCTGCTGCTGACGGTCGGTGGTATACCGTCGATCTACTACGGGGACGAGCAGGCCTTCCGTGGGGAGAAGACCGAGCGGCTCGGCGGCGACGACGATGTGCGGCCCGCCTTCCCCGCCGGCCCCGAGCAGCTCTCGCCCCTGGGGGCGCCGATGCTGCGCCTATACCAGGACCTGATTGCCCTGCGCCGCCGCAACCCGTGGCTGGCGACGGCCACCACGGTGACTCGTCACCTCGACAACCGCGCCTACAGCTACGACACGCTGGGCCCCGACGGGCAGCGGCTCGCCGTCGAACTGCGCCTGGAGCCGGCCCCGGTCGCCGTCGTCACCGCCCCCGACGGGCAGGTGCTGCGCATCGGGGGCGACGCCGGCAGTGGTCAGTGACGGTGCGGGCGGAAGGTCGTGTCATCCAGGGCGCGGATCACCCGGGCCGGGTTGCCCACGGCCAGTGAACCCGCCGGGATATCCCGGGTGACTACGGCGCCCGCACCGATGACACAGTCGTCCCCGATGGTGACTCCGGGGCAGACGATGACTCCGCCACCGAGCCACACGTTGTCGCCAATGGTGATCGGATCCGCGGATTCCAGGCGGGCACGGCGCGGCGTCGGTTCCAGCGGGTGCACCGGGGTCAGCAGTTGCACATTCGGACCCAACTGGCAGTTCGCCCCGATCCGGATCGGGGCGACGTCCAGCGCGGTGAGTCCGTAGTTGGCGAAGGTTCCCGGCCCAATGGTGAGGTTCTCCCCGTAGTCGACGCGAACGGGCGGCAGCAGCACCGCGTCGTCTCCCAGATGCGGGATGGCGGCACGCAGGTGCTTGGCCGCGTCGGGAGCGCCCTCGTTGAAATCCCGCTCGTAGCGGGCCAACTCGCGGTGGGCGTGTGCGGCGATGCGCGCGTTTTCCGGGTCGTCGGCCACGTACCACTCACCGGCGAGCATCCGCTGCCGGTTGCTACGGCCGTCATCAGCCGGAAGATAGTCGGTGGCGGTTGCGGTGTCCGTGGGGTCGGAGCAATCGGGACGCATATGCCCGAGTGTAGTGACGGTGGGCCACCGGCGCGCTTACGCCCAGCGGCTCAGTCCGCAGCGGCTGCCCGTGCGGCCGGGGTGGTGGCCGCCATGCGCAGCACGTGCAGCGCCGTCTGTTGCAACTCGCCCAGGGTGAGGTGCTCGCCGCTGGCGTCGTCCGGCGAGTAGCCGGCCAGTACGGCGTCGTCATGTCCCTCGGCGCGCGTCGAGGACCAGGTGACGCCGCCGGGCATGAGTACGTCCACACCCGCGCGCACCCGCGTGGCGGAGTCCTTAAGCTGCGGGAAGTTCGGGTCGGGCGCGTAGCGCATCCACCAGTCGGTCATCACATTGCCCCGGTAACCCCACTCGCCGCGCAGGATGGTGGTGACCAGGTCGTAGTTGTAGTGGGCCCACTGGCCGTTGACCTTGTTGTAGCTGGTCATGATGTTGTGCGGGGCCGCCTCCTGCACGCAGATGCGGAAGCCGCGCAGGTAGATCTCCCGCAGGGCCCGTGCAGATACGCGCGAGTCGTTGTAGATGCGGTTGGTCTCCTGGTTGTTGCAGGCGAAGTGCTTGGGGCATGCCGACACCCCCTGCGACTGGATGCCGCGTACCACGGCGGCCGCCGCCAGCCCGGTCAGCAGCGGGTCCTCCGAGTAGTACTCGAAGTTGCGCCCGCACAGCGGGTCGCGGTGAATGTTCATGCCCGGCGCCAGCAGCACATCCGAGCCCTTGCGGAGCATCTCCTGCCCGTGCAGGGCGGCCAGCTCCTCCAGCAGCGGCGTATCCCAGGTGGAGGCCAGGGCGGTGCCGCAGGGCAGCAGGCTGGCGTAGGCGGAAACGCGAATCCCGGAGGGGCCGTCGGTGGTGATTACCGGGGGGACGCCCAGCTCGCGCAGGCGCTCGGTCAGCCCGCCGAAGGCACCGGCGTTGCCCGGCGCGCCCAGCGGGGAGTTCATCTCGACATCCCCATAGGCCAGCTGCGCCAGGTCGGCGGCGTCCAGTTGGGCGACGAAGGCCTCCATGGTGGCGCGCCCGGCGACCACATCACTGAACCGGATGCCGACGTCGCCCGTGGGTTCAACGGCCTGTGGCAGGTGCGCCAGGATGCGCTCACGCAGGTCGACGGTGGCCGTGGGGGCGGCCTCCCAGCCGACCTGCACCCGGCCCTCCGCGTCACGCGTCACGGTCATGCGATCGAAGGGAACGTCAGGGGCGGGGGCGAGCGCCTCCTGGAGCTGCTCGACCACCTCGGTGTTCTCCACGACGACGGCGCCGGCTTCGACGGTCTGCCGCACCGAGGTCCCCACGTGCACCGGGTAGGTGCCGGACTCGATCACCCAGGCGTGGGCGTGACCGGTCCGACCGTCGTCGTCGAAGGCGGCCAGGCGCGCCCGCGGGAAGGAGACCGTCACCTCTTGGGTCTCGCCCGGGGCGATCGCGCCGGTGCGGGTGAAGGCGACCAGTTCCCGGGCGGGGCGCGGCAGGGCGGCGTCGGCGGGCCCACCCCGGTAGACCTGCACCACCGTGGCTCCCGGCCGCGGCCCGGTGTTGGCAACCCGCACCCGCACGGTGATGTCGGCGTCGACGGAGACGGAGTCCAGGCGCGCCTGGCTCAGGTCGAAGGAGGTGTAGCCCAGGCCGTGCCCGAAGGGGAACAGCACCTTCTCGGGCGCGAAGGTCTCGAAGTAGCGGTAGCCGACGAACACGTCCTCGACGTAGTTGTTGAACTCCTGGCCGCCGAAGTTCGCGGCCGACGGGTAATCCGCGTAGGCGCGGGCAATGGTGTCGGTCAGGCGCCCACCCGGCTCGGTGAGACCGGTGAGCACGTCGGCCACGGCCCGGCCGCCCTCCATGCCGCCGGGCCAGGCCAGCAGCAGGGCGGATACGCCCAACTCCTCGGCCCAGGACAGGTCCATGACGTTGCCGGAGTTGACGATCACCACCGTGCTTTCGAAGTGCCCGGTGACCCGCTCCAGCAGGGTGCGTTCGACGTCGGTTAGGTAGTAGCCGCCGGGCTCCAGCACATTCTCCCGGTCCTCACCGGCGGCCCGGCCGATCACGACGACGGCGGTGCGGGCCCGGGAGGCGGCCGCGGCGACCAGCTCCTGGTCCACCTCCATCTCCGGGTAGAAACGCGGCCAGTTGCCCCACTCCTCGGTGGGCGGCTCCTGCGCGTTGCACCACTGCCGGTAGGTGGAGGCCAACTCGGCGTCGACGCTGACGCCCTGCTCCGCCAGGCTGCCGAGCAGGTTGGTGGTGTACACGGCGTTGACGTCACCGCCGGAGCCGTAGCCGACGGCGAACCAGTCGATCTGCACGCGGCCGAAGACCGCCACCGGCTCCGTGGGGGACAGCGGCAGCACGCCGTCGTTGGTGAGCAGGACGGTGCCCTCGGCGGCGGCTCGGCGGGCCAGCTCGGCCAGGCGCGGGTCATAGGAGCGGTCGGCGTCGGGGGCGGTAGCGGAGGTGTTCAGGTTCTGCGCGACCTCGCTGGTGGTGTTGGCGGTCATGGCTGATTGTCTCCGTAGAAGTGCATGCAGGTCGGGTGGGACGGCGGTGTCAGGCCAAGCCTAACCGTCCGTGCGGTCGGTGTGATAGGCGTCGGCGGGCCCGTCCTCGGCGAGCTCCTCCTCAAGTTGCTCCAGGCCGGTTTTGGTCGACAGCGGGATCGGCTTGAACAGGCCCGCGACTGCCGCCGCCACCAGCAGCACCGGGGCCAGCGACAGCAGCACGGGAGCCAGCGCATGGTGGTAGGCGTCCACCACTGCGGCGCCCGTGGTGGCATTCAGGCTCCGAGCGATGGCCGGAGTGATTGAAGCGGCCTCATGCGAGTCGAAGCCGAGGGAGAGTAGGGACGCGGTCAGGCGGCCGGTGAACAGCACACCAACGACCGTGTTGCCGATCGACACCCCGATCTCCCGGAAGAAGTTATTGGTGGAGGTGGCGGTGCCGAGCATGCTGGCGGGTAGCGCGTTCTGGATAACGAGGACGCTGAGCTGCAGGAACATCCCAATGCCGATTTCCAGGACGAATACGGCCACGCCGGTCCAGGCCACGGGGGCGTCGGCGGGCAGCAGACCCAGCATGGCCATGCCGGTCGCGGCCACCAGCGAGCCCACGATCGGGAAGGGCTTGTAGCGGCCGGTGCGGGTGACCAGAGTGCCTGACAACAGCGACCCGGTGAACATTCCGACGCTGCCCGGCACCAGCAGCAGACCGGACATGGTGGCGGAGACGCCGTGGACCATCTGCAGGTAGGTCGGCAGGTACCCGTTCATGCCGAACATGCAGGCAGCCATGAGCACCGAGACGACGGTGGCGATGATGAAGGTGTGATCGGTCAGCACCTGCAGCGGCAGGATCGGGTCTGTGGCTCGCCTCTCCACCGGGACGACGGCGGCCCAGGCGGCCACGGTGATGCCGATGAGCCCCAGCATTACCGGGCTGCTCCAGGCGTATGTGGTCCCGCCCCAGGTGGCGATGAGGACGATCCCCGCGGCGCCGATGCTGGTCAGTGCCAGCCCGGCCCAGTCGACGCTGAAGCTGCTGGAGCGCCGCGGCATGCGCAGCGCGATGGCTACCGCCACCCAGGCGAACAGGCCGAAAGGCAGGAAGAACCAGAAGATCCAGCGCCAACCGAGCCAGTCCGACAGCCATCCGCCCAGAAGCGGGCCGAGAATGGCGGCAATGCCGAACATGGCGCCCATGGGCGCCATGTAGGTGCCGCGTACACGTGGCGGGATGATGTCGCCGGTGATGGCCTGAGAGCAGATCATCAGGCCACCACCTCCCAGGCCCTGTACGAAGCGGAAGACCGTGAAGGCAAACATGTCGGTCGCCAGGCCGCACAGGGCCGAGCCCCCGACGAACAGCGCAATGGCCAGCAGGTAGAGCCGCTTGCGGCCCACCAGGTCGCCGAGCTTGCCGTTGATCGGCATGGCCAGCGTCTGGCCGAGCGTGTAGGCGGTGATTGCCCAGGACATGTGTGCCACGCCGCCCAGGTCCCCGATGACGGTCGGCAGTGCGGTGGCGATCACCGTGTGGTACATCGCGGTGAGGAACTGGACCATCATCAGGCAGATGTACACGACCCAGAACCGCCGGTCGGGGCGGAAGGTCATGCCCTCGACGGTGCCGGAGATCCCCTGCGAATTCGGCTGCGCGTTCATCTGTTCGCCATGCGTGGGGGTGTTGCTCATTACCTCGAATCTCTCCTCGCGGCACGCCAAGTGGGGAGGGGCCCGAAGCCGGGAAGGGCGTGCCGCGCAACAAATCTTGCCAAACGGGCGGGTGCGCTGCGAAACGCCTGCGGAGAGGTATTGGGCACCCCTGGTGCACAGGAGTCGACCATCCCGTTGGGTCACGGTCTCATAACGAAGATTCCTGTCGGTTGCGGGCTGCGTTCCGGCGAGCTGCTGGCTGGGCTACATTGGTCTCGCCATACAGTCGACGCGCGTCGACGGCGTGTGTTCGCCCAACGAGTGAGCGAGCTCGCGCGTGGTGTTTCAAGGAGGAAAAGCACATGGCATCTCGTCTACCCCGTCGTCGTTTCATCCAGGGGTCAGCTGTGGTCGCGGCCCTGTCCGCCGCGGCCGCCTGTTCCGGCGGCGGATCCAACAGTTCAGGCACGAGCGCATCCGCCGCGTCAACGGCCGACTTCACCGGCACGGGACCGATCACCTGGGTGCAGGGCAAGGACAACTCTGATGGCAAGGTGCAAGAGCGCATTGACGAGTGGAACGAGCTCTACCCCGATGAGAAGGTCACGCTGATCGAGTTGTCCGCCGAGGCCGACCAACAGCGGCAGTCCCTCATCAACAACGCCCAGACGCAGTCCGATGCGTACGACGTGATCTCCATCGACAATGTATGGGTGGCCGAGTTCGCGGCCAACCAGTGGGTCGTGCCGTTGCCCACGGATGAGCTTAAGAACGACGACATCATCGAATCGGTGTGGGAGACCGGCCTGTACATGGGCACGTTGTACGGGATGCCGTTCGCGACGGACTCGTCGATCATGTTCTATCGCAAGGACTTCCTCCAGGAGGCCGGCGTAGAGGTCCCCACCACCTGGGATGAGGTCAAGTCCGCCATCGACGCCGTGCGGGCTCTGCCCGGTCATGAGGACATTGGCGGGTTCGGCGGCCAGTTCGCCAAGTACGAGGGCCTGACCTGCTGTGCCAGCGAGTTCATCAACACCGCCGGCGGATCCTTCTACGACGATGAGGGCAACGTCACCATCAACTCTCCGGAAGCGATCGCCGGACTGCAAACCTTGATCGACGGGTTCAAGGACGGTTACATCCCCACCGATTCCCTGGAGTGGAAGGAGGAGGACGGGCGCAACGCCTTCGAGGCCGGCAACCTGCTCTTCTACCGGCAGTGGCCCTACCAGTACGCCAACAACATGGCGGCCCTCGGGGAGGAGAAGTTCGGCGTCGCCGCCCTGCCCAGCATCAACGGCAACGACTTCGTCCCCACCCTGGGCGGGCACAACTGCGGAATCTCCGCCTATTCGAAGAACAAGGCCACGGCGCTGAAGTTCGTCCAGTGGTGGACGAGCCAGGAGTCTGAGAAGTACGCGCTTGAGACGCAGACCCTCGCGCCTGTCATCGGATCCCTGTACGAGGATTCCGAGATGCTTGAGCAGTTCCCCTACCTGCCGACGCTGCGCGAGTCGCTCGACTCGGCGAAGGGGCGTCCGAAGGCAGTCTCCTACGGTGATGTGACCGCCGCTATCCAGGACGCCATCTACCCGGCCATTCAGCAGCAGACCACGGCCGAAGACGCCATCGCCACTCTCGAGAGCTCGCTGAACGCCCTGTCCTGACGCGCAACAAGGCCCCGGCGGGGCTGACGTCGGTTGAAGTGCGCGCCGTCCAACCCGTGGTGGGGCGGGAAACGTACCCGCCCCACACGCCGGGCGTCTTGCGCGTGCCCGCGGCGCGGCTGCGCAACCGGTTGCCCTAACAGTGAACCAGATGAGTCAAAGACATGAGCCTGCCATGAGCACCAATATTCAAGTGCCGGATGTGAATCGCCGGTCGAAGGCCAGTCGGGCACAGTCACGTCTGGCGTGGCTGCTAATCACCCCGACGATGATCGTACTGACGATCGTCATCATCATTCCCGTCATCCAGTCCCTACAGCAGTCCCTGTACGGCAAGGCCGGACTCGACCCGGAAACCGGGTTCGTTTCCGACGTCGAGCCCTTCATCGGACTGGACAACTACTCCGCCATCTTCAGCGACGCCGGATCCCGGTTCTGGACCGCCGCGTGGAACACCACCTTGTTCGGCGTCGTCACGGTGGTCCTGGAGACCATCCTCGGCGTGGCAATGGCGCTGATCATGCACCGGGCCATGCGCGGGCGCGGCTTCGTCCGCGCGGCGATCCTGGTCCCGTGGGCCATCCCCACCGCCGTCTCCGCCATCCTGTGGAGCTGGATCTTCAATCAGAACGGCGTAGCCAACGCCATCCTGGGCCAGCACATCATGTGGGCCTCGGGTAATGCATCAGCGAAGCTGACCATCATCATCGCCGACGTGTGGAAGACCGCCCCCTATATCGGGCTGCTCACGCTCGCCGGACTTCAGGTGATCCCGGACGAGGTCTATGAGGCCGCCAAGATCGACGGGGCGAATGCTTGGAAGCGCTTCACCCGGATCACGCTGCCACTGGTAAAGCCCGCGCTGGTGGTTGCGGTCTTGTTCCGTGCCCTGGATGCGTTGCGGATGTTCGATCTGCCCTACATCCTGATCGGTCCCCGTAAGAGTTCCGTTGAGACTCTCTCCATGCTCGTACAGGACGAGGCCTCCAACCTGCGCTATGGCTCGGCGGCCGCCTACGCGCTCATCCTGTTCCTGTACGTGTTCATCTTCGCCTTCGCGTTCACACGCATCACCCACGCCGACCTGGGTGCCAGCGCCCCGCGCCGTGGCAGCAGACGGGGCCGCAAACTCCCCGCCACGGTATTCCTGCCGCGACGGCGGCGAGCGGCGGCCGACGCAACGCATGCGAACCCCATCCTCGAGACCAGTGAGAGGAGCGCGTCATGAGTGCAGCAGCCGCTTCGGCGCCGGTGATCGAGCGTCCCCGGAAGAAGTTCGACTGGGCCGGCGCACTGTCCACCTTCGGCATCGTCCTCATCGTCATCTACTGTCTCGCCCCGTTCTACTGGATGTTGGTGTCCTCCCTGCGGCCCGACACGGAGATCTTCGAGAACACCTGGTGGCCCAGGCACGTGTCCTTCGAGAACTACCAGGCGGTGTTCTCCGCCAAGAACAACTTCGGGCAAGGGCTGATCAACTCGCTCATCGTCTCCGTGGTGGTGACCGTGGTTGCCCTGGCAATTGCCACCTTCGCCTCCTACGCGCTCGCCCGGCTGGACTTCCGCGGCAAGAGCGTGCTGCTGCTGGTGGTGCTGGCGACCTCCATGTTCCCGCTCGTGGCCATCATCGTGCCGCTGCTGAAGAACTTCTCAGCCTGGGGCTGGATCAACACCTATCAGGCCATGATCATCCCGGACCTGTCGTTCTCACTGCCGCTGGCCGTGTGGAACCTGACCAGTTTCTTTCGCCAGATGCCTCAGGAGTTGGAGCAGTCCGCCATGGTTGACGGCTGCACGCCCGGGCAGGCGTTCCGCAAGGTCATTCTGCCGATCGCCGCGCCCGGAATCTTCACCACCGCGATCATCATCTTCATCGGCGCCTGGAATGAATTCCTGGTGGCCGTCACGATGATCAATGACCCGACCATGCAGCCGGCCACCGTACTGCTGTCGAAGTTCACCGGCGCCTCCCAGTTCAACACGCCCTTCGGCTCACAGATGGCTGCGGGCGTGGTGATGACACTGCCGTTGGTGATCATGGTGCTGCTTTTCCAGCGCCGTATCGTTGCCGGCCTGGCCGCGGGCGGCCTGAAGCAGTGACCCATGTGGTCCGGGTGCGCGCTGTAGGAGGGCGCGCACCCGGACCACAGGCCTGCCGCCTGTCTTCTGTACTAACTTATGTACCTACTCATTCCGTGTCCGGGCGGCCGCTCCTCTACCGCCCGGACTCCGATCCCGCTCCAGGACACACAAGACCTCATGACCTCGCTTGCCCCGCTTGTGACCGTGCGCAATGACCAGGACGCCTGGTGGCGCGACGCCGTCATCTACCAGATCTATCCCCGCTCCTTCGCCGACTCCGACGGCGACGGCCTCGGTGACCTGCCCGGCATCACCTCTCACATGGACCACTTGGCCGCTCTGGGGGTGGATGCCATCTGGCTGTCGCCCTTCTACCCGTCTCCGCAGGTTGACGCCGGCTACGACGTGGCCGACTACTTCGACGTGGCCCCCGAGTACGGGACACTGGCGGACTTCGACGAAATGGTGGCCGCCGCCCGCGCCGTCGGCATCAGGGTTGTGATCGACCTGGTGCCCAACCACTCCTCCGACCAGCACGCCTGGTTCCGTGCGGCGCTGCAGGCGGGACCCGGCTCACCGGAGCGCGAGCGTTACATCTTCCGCCACAGCCCGGACGGGCCGCCCAACAACTGGGGCAGTCTGTTCGGCGGCCCGGCGTGGACTCGGGTCGAGCCGCTTACCGGCCGGGAGGAGGACCGCGGTTGGTGGTACTTGCACCTGTTCGCCGCGGAGCAGCCCGACTTCAACTGGGACCACCCCGACGTACACGAGATGTTCCGCGAATTCCTGCGCTTCTGGGCTGGGCGCGGGGTGGACGGCTTCCGCGTGGACGTCGCCCACGGCCTGGTCAAGGCTCCCGGTCTGCCCGACGACGCTCTGGGGGAGGACCGCTGGCGCGGCACCGCCGTCGACGATGAGCGGCCCAAGACCGCCGACAACGGTCCCATGTTCGACCAGCCCGGTGTACACGACATCTATCGCGACTGGCGCAGCGTGCTCAGCGGCATCCGCCCCGACATCCTGCTGGTGGCCGAGGCCTGGGTGGATCCGCCCGAGCAGATGGCCAAGTACGTCCGCGAGGATGAGATGAGTCAGGCCTTCAACTTCGACTACCTCAAGTCCCCCTGGCGTGCCCCCGACCTGCGCAGAGTCATCGACACCTCAATGGCAGCCAATGCCGCCGTGGGCGCGCCAACCACCTGGGTATTGTCCAACCACGACGTCGTCCGTCACGCCACCCGTTTTGGGTTTGCTCCCGGCGCCGAGCCGGACGATGGCATCGGCGCCGAGGATCCGCAGCCTGACACCGCCCTGGGGCTGCGCAAGGCCCGCGCCGCCACTCTGTTCGCCCTCGGTCTGCCCGGCAGCATGTACATGTTCCAGGGGGAGGAGCTGGGCCTGCCTGAGCACACCACCATGGACGACGCCTGCCGCCAGGACCCGGCCTGGCTGCGCACCGACAAGCGCACGCGCGGGCGTGACGGCTGCCGTGTTCCCCTGCCCTGGGCTGCCACTGGACCCGCCTGCGGCTTCAACACCACCGGGCGGACCTGGCTGCCACAGCCCGATGGCTGGGGCGTCTACGCCCCTGCCGTACAGGAGTCCGACCCCGACTCCACCCTGTCCATGTACCGGCGCGCCATCGCCGCCAGGCGCGAATGGCAGTTGGGGCGGGGCGAGGTCGAATGGGTGCAGGATCTGCCCGAGCAGGTGCTTGCCTTCCGCAACGGTGAGGTCACTGTTGCTATCAATATGGGGGACGGGGAGGCCGTGCTGCCGTTGACGGGTGCGGTGCTGGTGCAGTCTTGGAGCGGGCAGACGGGCGGACGCCTTGACGCCATCACCGTTCCCGCGAACGCCGCCGTGTGGCTAGCCGCATGAGTTGAGGCAGGGCGGGCGGCCCCATCAGACCCTGGAAGGAGAACGCATGGCCACCCGCGCCGAGGTCGCACGCCTGGCCGGAGTCTCTCCGTCAACCGTCACCTATGTCCTGACGGGACAGCGACCCACCACCCGGGCCACGCGGGAGCGGGTGCAGCGCGCCATCGACGAGTTGGGTTATCGGCCCAACCGGCATGCCTCCATGCTGGCGGCTCGCTCGGTGCGCACAGTCGGGGTGCTGTTTCGCATGCAGCGCTCCGGCATTGATGTCAACGATCTGGAGTATGTCGAGGGTCTGCGCCAGGGCGTGGAGCCGCAGGGCATGCAGGTTTTCGTTCCCGTGGGACGGCGTTCGGGACCGATGGACGCGCTGGAGGCCCTGGTTCGCTCCCGGGCGCTGGAGGCCGCCGTCCTCATGGACGTAGCCATTGACGACGAACGTGAGGAGTATCTGCTGGGGGAGGGCGTGCCGACCGTGCTGATTGGCACGTCGAACCGTGCCGACGGCGCGCCGGGGGTGGACGCCGACTTCGAGCGGATGGCGGATCTGGGTGTGCACCACCTAGTGGAGCTCGGCCACCGCCGCATCCTGTTCCTCATGCGCGATGTGCATGCCGATAGGTCTCACGCCTATGCGGCTCAGAGCCAGGCTGTACGTCAGGCCGCCCGTAGGCATGGGGTTGAGGCCGTGTTCCGTTCTTGTCCCGACAACGTCATTGCCGGCGCGCATGTACTCGGACCAGACGGGCTGCCGGGGGGATGCACAGCCGTGGTCTCCAACAACGCCAGTGCGCTCGAAGGCGTGATTGCGGCGGCGTGGGCGCGCGGCCTGTCTCTTCCAAGCGATCTGTCCCTCGTGTCGGTCGGCTTGACCGCGGCCCGCACCCCGGCTGGGGACTTGGTAACCGAGGTAGGGGTGGACCGGCCGGCGCTCGGGCGTATGGCCGGGGACCTGCTATTGCATTACCTGACCGATGATTCAGTATCCGGTGTAACGCTGGTCGAGCCGCGCCTGATTGACCACGGTTCGACCGCCTCGCCGGGCCCTGCCTGATCCGCCGAGGTCGGTCGGCATGGCGACCGACCTCGGCGGAGCAACGGCTCCCGCGGGTGCGGGGTCAGGCGACCTCGCTAATGGCGGCCAACAGCTGCTCAGACAAGCCGGCTGCTCGCAGGCCGCCGATGAGTGCGCCGCCGGTGGCCCCGGAGGAGACCACGCCCCAGGCCCGGTCCTTGGCCGGGTAGGACATCTGGGCGGGTTCGAGGATCCGGAAGACCTCGTCTGCCAGCGACGGCGGCTTAGTGCTCACGCCAGACAGCTCGAGCACGACGCCGTCGGCCGGGCACACCGTGCCCAGGGAGACGTCCAGGCCGCCGCCTAGGGTGAAGCCGTCGGCGGGGCGTTCCTTGACAGGGGTGTCGGTGCCGTTCACGCGGGCCGTGGCCTGGCCGCCGGTGGACAGCAGGTGCACGGTGATCTCCCGTTCTTCCGGTACGACGCCGTCCGGACCATCCTGGGTGATTGCCAGGCGGGCCGAGCCGGCCGCCTCGTCCCAGGTGAGTGTGAAGCGGGTGCGCACCACGCCGTCGGGTCCGGGCTCGGGTGAGCCGTCGTCCTCCTCGAGCACGAACTCGCCGTCGGCTCCCGGCACGACTACCACGGAGAGATGGCGTGGGTTGTCGCCGGCCGCCTCGCCAAGGTCCTCGGCGCCGACGATCACGGACCCGGCGCGCGCCAGGACGGGCACCTGCTCCAGGGGACGGGAGAAGGTGAGTATGCGCCCGTCGGCGGCAGCGGCGTTGTAGCGGCGTCCGGTGGGCAGGTCGAACCAGGTGCCCTGGGGCAGCCAGGCCTCCTCCTGAGCCAGGCGCGAGGCCGGGTCGGCGGGGCGGGTGATCGGCATGACCAGCAGGTCCCCGAAGAGGAACTCGTTGCGGTTGTCGTAGGACCCCATGCGCCAGGGGTAATCGTGGTAGAGCGGACGCACCGGGCCGATGCCCTCGGCGTGCGCACGGCGCGCCCACGTATACAGGTAGGGCACGAGCCGGTGCCGCAGCCGCAGGTACGCATCCATGGTGGCGTGGGCGTCCCGCGAGTAGCGCCACGGCTCCTTGGAGTTGAACACCGACATGGTGGAGTGCATGCGGTTGATGGGGGAGAAGCAGCCCAGTTGCACCCAGCGGGCCGTCATTTGATCGTCCTTGACGCCGAGCATGTGGCCACCGATGTCGTTGGACCACCAGTAGTAGCCGATGTTGGCGGAGGTGGCGGTGAATTCCGGCTGGAAGCGCAGCGACTCCCAGGAGGTGACCGTGTCTCCGGAGAAGCCGATCGGGGTGCGGTGACTGGAGGCGTCGGCGAACCGGGAGAAGGTGATGGGACGACGCCGATAACTGGTCTGGCCGGGACCACTGCGCTCGCGCCCGGAGTCGAGGTAGTGGACGTGGTTGAGCATCCACAGCGGGTCCAGTCCCGGAATGTCGGTGTCGCCTCCCTGCTGCCAGTCCAGCCACCAGAAGTCGACGCCCTGCGTCTCCAGGGTGTGGTGGGCGTGCTCCAGGTAAGCGGCGGTGAAGTCCTTGTCTCCGATGTTGAAGGGGATGTCAGCTCCTGTGGCGGGATCCAGCCCCAGTGCGCGGGCCACGGGCTCGTAGGCGTGCTCGTGGCGGCGTATGCCCGAGGCAGGATGCAGGTTGAGCGTCACCTGCATGCCGCGTTCGTGCAGGGCCGCCAGGAAGCGTTCCGGATCGGGGAACAGCTCCCGGTTCCAGGTGTAGCCGGTCCAGCCATTGCCGATGGCGGGATCAATGTCCACCAGGTGCCAGTCCATATCGATCACGGCCACCGAGAAGGGCAGCTGTTCGGCGGCGAAGCGGTCCATCAGCTCCAGGTAGGACTCCTCGGAGTACCGGTGGAAACGGCTCCACCAGTTGCCCAGCAGTGCGCGCGGGATCAGCGGCGTAGGGCCGGTCAGTGCGAAGAAGTCGCGCAGGGCCGAGCGGTAGTCCTGCCCGTAGCCGAAGAAGTACAGGTCCTTATCCGGGCCGGTTGCGGTGTTGGCGGCGTCGGAGTGCGGGCGCGGGCGCACCCACTCGTCCTCCTGAATGAGCAGGGAGCCGGAGTCGTCAATGACCGAGTGCCCGGTGATTGACAGCAGACCGGGCTGCACCGTGGTGGCGCCATCCACGGTGTCGAGGGTGCGGACGGTGCCGCCCAGGTTGGTGCGGTAGGCCTCTTCCGGGTCCCACCGGTCCCCGTAGCGCCAGGTTCCGCCGTGGGCGCCAATGACGGCGGTGCGGAGGGTGACGCTGAGGCCGGAGCGGGAAAAGCCGCGCGCGGGCAGGTACGTCAGGTGCAGGTGCTCGGTGATGATCTCGACGCGGTCCTCGCTGCGGCGCACCTCGAAGTCCGGAACCGGGCCCAGGTCGCGGGAGACCACCAGCTGGGTGGCAGCGTCCACGAAGTTGCCTTCGCGGGAGTACTCCATGCGGATCAGCCGCGAGGTCAGCACCGTGAACCGCCAGTCGGGGCCCGCGACGACGGCGCCGACGGGGGCAGGCGCAGGACGGGGGTCGTTTGAAGCGGAGGAAAGAGGGGAAGCCATGTAATCAGCCCTTTACTGCCGCGGCGGCGGCGCCGGCGATGAAGCGTTTCTGGAAGATAAGGTAAACCACGAGAACGGGGATGACCGAAATTGTAGTGGCGGCGAACAGGCCGCCGTAGTCGGTGCCATAGCGTCCGTTGAAGGTCGTAAGGCCGACCGCGAGAACCTGCATCTTCTCATTGTCAATCATGAGGTATGGCCACAGGTAGTCTTCCCATGCCCACAGGAACTGAAAGATCGCGAGCGCCGAGATCGGGTTACGGCTCATTGGCAGGACTATGCGGTGGAAGATGTAGATCTCGCTGGCGCCGTCTATGCGCGCCGCCTCGAGTACTGCATCAGGTATGTCATCCATCGACTGCCGCATCATGAAAATGCCGAAGCCGCTCATCGCTGCCGGCAGGATCAGCGATAGATAGTTGTCGCGCAGGCCCCATGCGGCAAACATGGTGTAACGCGGGATGATGGTCACGGCCCAGGGGATCATCATCGTGCCAAGGATGAAACCGAAAATGGCGTTACGGCCGGGGAACCGGTACTTAGCGAGCACGAAGCCGCACAGGCAACTGGTGTATATAGTTACTCCGGTCACAATGAGCGCAATGCCCAGCGAGTTCGTGAAGAAGCGGATGAAGTCGAACTTGTCCTGCAGGTTAAGGAAGTTGTCGAGTGTCCACTCCTGCGGGAGGAGCGTCTGGTTGAGTGCGCGGATCTCCGAATTGGGCTTGAAGGCCGAAAACAGCATCCACACGAAGGGGAACACCGTCGTGACGCCGATAATGAGCAGGACCGCTTCTAGGGCGATGGTTTGGACGCGCTTGGTCATCGCTGGCCTCCTGAACGCCGTGAGTTGAGGCCGAATGACGCCGCAGTGAGTGCCGCGGTGATAACCAGAAGCACGAACGCAATCGCGGACGCATACCCGAAGTCATACTGTTGGAAGGCCTCGTCGAAGATGATGTATGAAATGAGGAACGTGGACTTTCCTGGCCCACCCTGGGTCATGATGAGGATTTGAACGTAGGCTTGCACGTAGCTTATGAGAGAGGTGATGACTACGAATATTGTCATCGGCCGCAGTAGGGGCCAAATGATGTGGCAGAAACGCTTCCATGAACTCGCTCCATCGACGCTGGCGGCCTCAAGAGCGTCCTCGGGTAGGGAGTGCAGTGCGGATAGAAAGAGGATAACCGCATAACCGAAGTCCTTCCACACCGTCATGAGCATGATCGCGGGCAAAGCCCAGTGCGAGTCGTACAACCAGTTGATGTCAATGTTGAGGAAGCTGTGAAAAATGCCGATTTGAGGGTTGTACATCATCTTCCACACGTAGGCGATAGCTACCATCGGAGTGACGGTCGGCATGTAGAAGATGGTGCGGAAGAGGGTCTTGTGGCGAGTCACTTTCGACCAAATGGCGTAGGCGAGCGCGAGGCCGAGACCGACTCGCAGGACGATTACGACGACAGAGAAGTACAGGGTATTGGTGAGGGAGGTCCAAAAAGTCGGATCTCGAAAGAGGTCGGCATAGTTTTGCGTGCCGACCCACTTATAGGTTTCGTTCAGTGGGTTCCATTGGTGAAAGGATCCCAGGAGCGCCTTGCCTATCGGGTAGACGAGCAGAACGGCGTTGAACAGGACGATCAGGGTGACGACGCTGTTGCGGAGAGTTCTTTCTCCCTTGTAAGCGCGGCGGTGCCGCGCGATGGTGCGAGACGGGGCCGATGAGTCGGCCGCTAATACTTGTTGGTTCATGACGATAGGTGGGCGGGGAGACCCCCTCCCCGCCCACCCGTCCTCCTTTAGGTGGCGTCTGGCTGGGTGCGCCGTGGATGTCAGCCGACCAGCTCGTCGGCGTGGGCGTACAGACCTTCGACAGAGCTGAAGTCGGTCTTGGCGATGTCAGCGTCAATGGCCGCCTTTGCGGTGGTCAAGGCCTCGGGGATGCCGACGCCGTTGTAAAGCACGTCGGACACGGCAATCTTCATGTTGTCTTCAACGGTGGCAGGCATAGGCCCGGGCCATACGTAACGGTCGATCGAACCGAGCGCGCTGGTGACGGGGTGCTGCTTGATCTCGGTGTTGTCAGCGAGCGCGACCGACGAGGGGAAGAGACTGTAGTTGAGACAGAGGTCGACGAGCAGATCGTTACTCGTCAGGAAGAACTTGAGGAAGTCCTGCGCGACCTCGCGTGCGCCGTCAGAGGCGTTCTTGTTGATGCCGGGAGTGGATTCCCCGTTGTAGCGGTCGTATGCGTAGGGGGTCTCGTCTGCGTTGTTGACGGGGAACTGGAAGGTACCGAACTCGATCTCGGGGTAGTCGTTAGCCATCGTGCCGTAAAGGTGTCCCCACGAATAGTGCATGGCGGATAGGCCCTGGCCAAAGGCTTCCTGCGCGTTGGGGCCGAAGTCCGGTGATCCCACCTGGTCTACGTCGTACAGGTCCTTGAAGTACTGGAAATCAGATTTCATCACTTCGTTGTCGACCTGGACGGAAGTTCCGGAAGCGTCGAACAGGTTATAGCCTGACTGGTAGTGCTTCCCCAACAGCATGAGGTAGAGGCTGTCATTGAAGTCGAATCCGGCCTGTTGGAACGAGTTGCCGTCACGCACGGTGAGCTTCTTCGCTATCTCACGGAACTCGTCCCACGTCGTCGGAATATCTTCATCTGTCAGGCCGGCGGTCTCCCACATGGCCTTGTTGTAAAAGATCAGGCCGGTCATGAGTCCGTAGTCGATGTAGTAAACCGAGTCGTCTATTACATGGCCGTCGACTCCGACGAAGTCCTGGGAGAGACTGTCCAGGTCCATATCGTAAGCCTCGCAGTAGGGCAGGACGTTCTCATGGTAGGAGTTGTGGATGTTGAACAAGGCTGGTCCGTTATCACCCTGGAGGGCGAGAGGCAGCTTGGTCCAATAATCGTCCCAGGCCTGGTTTACGATCTTGATCTCTACGTTGGGGTGGATCTTGCTGTAGGCATCGGCAAATGCCTTGAACTTTTCGTCGCCGTCCCATAGCCACCACTCGATAGTGATGGGGTCTCCGTTGTTGACCAGAGTATTCGGGTCGTATGTCAGGTGGTCGCCCTGAATGTCGAGGCCCTTTGCGGCCTGGGTGTCCTGGACTGTCGCGGTTGTATTCCCGCCGCCGCAGGCGGCCAGGGTGGTCAACAGAGCAGCGCTGGTTCCGGCGGTGATGAAACCGCGTCGAGAGATTGGCTTGGGGGAGGGGGTGTGCATCATGGAGTCCTTCGTCGGTACCGGGCTGAGGTTTACCGGTAAACGTCATACACTGTATCGACGGGAAGTACGGCCGTCAAGGTGTTGCTAGCAGGCAGGAGTGGTTCATGTCGACGTTACGAGACGTGGCGGCGCGCGCCGGTGTGAGCGCCATGACGGTGTCCAACGTCATCAACGGTCGCACTGGCAAGGTCTCGGAGCCGACCATCGCCCGCGTGCAGGAGGCCATCGCCGCCCTGGGGTACGTGCCCAGCGCCGCGGCCCGCTCGCTGGCGGGCTCGTCCTCGCGGATCCTCGCCCTGGTTTACGAGGCGGTTCCGGGGCGACCGGCCCTGGAGTCCCCGTACGAGTCGATGTTCGTGGGCGTGTGCGAGCAGGCGGCACGGGCGGAGGGCTATGCCCTCATGCTTTGCGGCGCCTCCAAGGCGGAGGACACGGTCGCCCAGCTGCGCTCATGGAATGTCTCCGGCGCGATCGTCATGGCCACCACCCGCATGACTCCCAGCGAGTTCCTGGAGCGCTCCGGTGTGCCGGCGGTGTTCATCGACTCCTACCGTGACGGCGACGGTATCTCCTACGTCAACATCGACGACGCCGGGGGTGCGCGGATGGCGGGCGAGCGGCTCGGGTCTGCGGGGCACAGGCGTGTGGCTTTCGTCGGCCCCACGACTGATATCCCCGGGGTGGTGCGCGAGCGCTTGCGCGGCCTGCGTGGGGGGCTCGCCGACCACGGCGGTGGAGTGGAGCGGCGGGACGTGCTGCTCACCGAGGTCGGTTTCGATGAGGGGATCGCTGCGGCGGCGCGGTTGACGGAGCGCAGGTCTCCCGTGACCGCTGTGTTCGCCTCCGGTGACGTGCTCGCCCTCGGCGTTGCCGCGGGACTGCGCCGGGCGGGGCGCCGGGTGCCCGAAGACGTCTCCGTGGTCGGCTTCGACGGCCTGGACCTGGCGCGCTACGTCGACCCGCCGCTGACGACGGTGCGTCAGCCGATTCGCGACAAGGCCACCGCCGCGGTTGCGTATCTCCTGGACGAGCTGCGCGACGGCGCCGGCGCCCCACGGCAAACCGTGCTACCGGTCGCCTGGCAGGAGGGCGGGACGCTCGGGCCGGCCCCGATTTGACCTGTGCCCATGGGGGAATAATAGGAGTTGGCCTGCTGCGACCGAGAGTGTTTCGGTTAGACCGTGGGTTGCCTGCCAGACTGTGGGAGAGTGAAAAATGACTGACTGGCGTGCTGACCGAGTGGGCTCCGCGATTGATGGTTCGAATCCGACAGTCCTTGCCGAGTTGGAGGAGGCCTTCGCGGTGATTGGCGATACGCAGTTCCTTCCGGGGTATTCGCTCGCGATTACTAGACATCCTGGCGTTGATCGGCTCAGTGACCTGCCTCGCCTGCGGCGAGTCGCCTTCCTGGCCGACGTCGACCTCGTGGCCAGCGCGGTTGAGAATGTCTGTTCACAAATGGACTCGGGGTACCGTCGCGTCAACATCGAGATTCTCGGCAACTCCGACGCCTTCCTACACGCGCATGTGTTTCCTCGTTATGAGTGGGAGTCGGTCGAGCTCAGGCCCTACCCGGTGTGGCTGTATCCGCGGTCGTCCTGGACCAGTTCGGCATAGGCACTAGGTGAGGCTCATCGGGAACTTCGGCGCCGCCTTACGGAAGAGATCTTGCGGCTACGTGACGCCGTTTGAGAACGCGGCGTCGCTTACAGGGCTCTTCATGTTTGCGGGTGTTTTGGTTCGGGCCGGGGCTGTGATGTAGTGGTCGTTTTCGGGCCGACGGGGACGTCGTCGCTGGGTAGACGCAAACCAGCTCCCAGTGGTGTGGTGTTGGATTCCGGCGTGACGTCGGGTGCGCGGGCGGCCTGCCCACTCGCGGCCCGCCGTCGGCGCCGAGTGCCGTGCGTGGCGGCCCAAAGTGTCCAGGATCGGCATAAACGACTCTGACGTCGCCGGCAGCCGCAGGCAAAACGTTGGAATCATGCGGTTTCAAAATCGGCCCCAGCGGTCGCCAACGGCCATAGTGCCGAATTTGGACATTCCGCCTCCGGCGGGGCGCCCGGGCACACGCCCACACCCACCAGCACCCAACCCGCCAGGGCGGCAGCACTCACCCCACCCCCAAGCTCACCGCACCCTCAAACCGGACAGGCCCGTTTGAGGTCGCCCGCATCCGCGCTGACCATGGCGTGCCGGAATCGGCCGCCGGCCGTGCCCAAGTCGGCTGCCGACATACCCATGCCCGGAAGCGGGGACGTCTGCAACGCCACTTCGGGGTTAACAACGCCTGTTAACCGTCTGCTGAAGGGCTCCGAGGTATACAGCAGACCGTTAAGTAGCGTTGTTAACGTCTAACCCGCGTAGCAGACGCTCTTGCCCACCACCCCCCAAACACGAAGGGCCCGTTTCGGGGCGGTCGGTCGCGTTTACAGCCGCCCCAGAACTCGGGCACGCAGGGCCAGGGCGGCAGCGCCGGTGGCCCATTCGGCCCGGTCGTGCTCGCGCACGACCACGTCGAGCGGAGTCGCACTGGCACGGCGCACCGCGGCGATCCCCTGCTGTACCTCGTCCTCGAAGAGCGTGGCGATGGCGGCGCGCTCGCCCGCAACTACCACGACCTCGGGCAGGGTGAACGCCGCGGCCATGCCCAGCAAGCGCCCCAGCCTGCGCGCGTAGGAAGCGCATAGAGACACGGCGTCGCCGTCACCAGCGGTCGCCAGCTCGACGACGTCCGCCGCCGCCAGCCAGTCGTGGCCGCGCTGCACCCAGGTGCGTTCGATCGCCTCATTGGTCAGGCAGTCCATCGCCGCTGCGGCGCTGGCCGGCCGGGCGCCGTCGGGCACTGGCACCATGCCCAGCAGACCCATCTCGGCGTCGGCGTTGGTCACGACCTGGCCGTCCACTACCAGTCCATGGCCGACGCCGGCACCCACCGTGAGCAGGCTGAAGCGGCCGTGTTCCCGTCCCACTCCGAACCAGGCCTCCCGCAGCGTCAGTGCGGTCAGGTCGTTGCCGATAATGGTCGGCACGCCCAGCCGGGCCTCAACGAAATCGGCCAGGGGTACTCGGTGCCAGCCGTAGAACACGGCCTCGTCCACCGTGCGCCCGTCGCGCGCTGTGCCGCCCAGGCTGATCCCCAGGCAGGAGGGCGGCGGGGCGTCCGCGGCAGCGCCGGCGAGATCGGTGAGCGCGGCGGCCAACTCGGTGACGATCTCTGCGGGGGAGTGGCCCGTAAGCGGGCGGCGCACAGTGGCGAGAACGCCCAGGCGCAGGTCAGTCAGGACCGCTGTCAGCAAGTTCGTTGACAGCCCAACCCCCACCACGGACTCGGCGTCGGCGCGTACCTCCAGCGGGGACTGCGGCCGCCCGGTGTCGGCCACCTGCAGTGTGTGCGTGGTGAGCAGTCCGGCCTCTACCAGCGGTGTCGTCAGTCGGGTGACCGAACCGGGGGAGATGCCGACGATGCGCATGATCTCGGGGCGCAGTAGTCGTCCGTAACGTAGTAGGGCCAGCACGATCTCGCGCTGGGTGTCGCTGAGAGCGGTCCAGAGCGATGCGGGCCCGGCCGGGGCGTTTGAGTCGGCCATGACTCCATCATGCCCGACTCGGGGTCGACGCCTGTGCCCGTGTGCTTGCGCACGGGTTTCTTCTGGTGCAGAATAATCTGTGTTGCCACCGACCGGTGGCATTCCCACCCCCCAACCTCAGCAAGGATGCACGGAGGTACCCATGAGAGCACTGAGCAGGCGCTCCTTCCTCGCCGGCACGGCGACGGCGGCGGCGCTCGCGGCCACGGGCGGAACCCTCGCCGGCTGCTCGTCCGGAGACGGCAAGGTTCACCTGGAGCTGTTCCAGTTCAAGAGCGAGGCCATCACCCTGTTCGATCAGATCTGTGAGGACTTCAATGCCGCCAACCCGGACATCGTCGTCACCCAGAACTTCCAGGCCGACAACATCACCTCGTTGCGCGCCCGCCTGGTCAAGGGCAACACCCCGGACCTGATCACCATCAACGGCGACTACAACTACGGTGCCCTGGCAGACACGGGAATCTTCTACGACTTCAACCGCACCGACCTGCTCGACGGCGTGAACCCGTCCATCGCGTCCATCCTGGACACGCTCGGCACCGGTGGTGAGGGCCAGACCAATGGCGTCGCCTTCGCCGACAACGGCTCGGGCATCATCTACAACAAGGACGTCTTCGACGCCGCCGGCGTCGAGCCGCCAACCACCTGGGACGAGCTCATCGAAGTCTGTGACGAGTTCACCGCCCAGGGGATTGATCCCTTCTACTGGGCCATCAAGGACAACTGGACCGGCGCACCCGCCTTTAACTCCCTGTCCGGCTCCTTCCTCGCCGACGGCGTCGCCGCCTGGTACGAACAGCGCCGCGACCTCGACTCCGGCACCTCCTTCGCCGAGCTCAGCCCGGTGTTCGAGAAGATGTACCAGGCGATCCAGTACGGCAACGCCGACAAGGCCGCCCTGGGCTACAACGACGGCAACCAGGGCTTCGCTCAGGGCAAGGCGGCCATGTACTGGCACGGCACCTACGCCATCCCCGCCATCCGCTCCTACAACCCGGACATCAACCTGGGCACCTTCGCCGCTCCCGCCGACGACGCGGCCGACACCAAGGTCGTCTCCGGCGTCGACGTGGCCCTGACCATGGGTGAGAACCCGGCCCACCTGGAGGAGAACCTGCGCTTCTTCCAGTACCTGATGGATGAGGCGAACATGACCGCCTACTGCGACGAGCAGGTCGCCTACCCGACCCTGACGACGCTATCCGCCCAGGATCCCGCCCTGGAGGGGCTCCAGCCCTACTTCGACGCCGGGCGCGTGGCCACCTACTCCGACCACAACTTCCCGCCGGCCATCACCCTGAACGCCTACATCCAGCAGTACCTGTTCAACGGAGACCTGGACCAGCTGGTCTCCACGCTGGACGCCCAGTGGAACAAGGTCGTCCGCCGCATTAACGAGACGGCCTGAGGCAGGAGGACCGAACCACCATGACCACGCAAACCGCCACTGCGCCGCGGGCCGGCGACCCGCAGGCCGTATCCCACAAGATTCGGGACAACAAGGCCAAGAAGGTCGACCCGGCCTTCATCTGGATGCTCGTCCCCGCGGCCCTCGTCTTCACCGTGTTGCTGACGATCCCGCTGCTGACGGGCGTCTTCTACACCTTCACCAACTTCAAGGGCTACGGCGACTGGCACTTCGTCGGCTTGACCAACTACAAGAACCTGTTCTCCGATGACATCATCTGGGGCTCGTACCTGTTCACCTTCAAGTACTCGATCGTCGCCTCCATCCTGACCAACATCATCGCCCTGGGGCTAGCCCTCATCCTCAACTCCAAGATGAAGGCGCGCACCTTCTTCCGCGGCGTGTTCTTCGTGCCCTACATCCTGCCAGTGCTGGTGGTCTCCTACATCTTCAGCTACCTGTTCACCAACAACCTGCCCCAGATCGGGCAGGCGCTGGGCTGGGAGTGGCTGAGCACCTCGCTGCTGGCAAACGAGAACCTGGCCTGGCTCGCGATCGTCGTCGTCGGCGTGTGGCAGGCGGTCGCCTACAACACGATCATCTACCTGGCCGGCCTGCAGACCGTGCCCGATGAGATCTACGAGGCCTCCGCCATCGACGGCGCCGGCCCGGTGCGGCGGCTGTGGTCCATGACCCTGCCGCTGATCATCCCCTACCTGGGCATCAACATGGTGCTTTCGTTCAAGAACTTCCTGGGCGTCTTCGACCAGATCGTCGCCCTGACCTCCGGCGGCCCGGGCACCGCCACGCAGTCCATCTCCTACCTCATCTTCAAGAACGGCTTCCAGGGCGGCGAATACGCCTACCAGACGGCGAACGGCGTCATCTACTTCCTCATCGTGGTGCTGCTGTCCTTCGCCCAGCTGCGCTTCACCCAGAGCCAGGAAAGGGTCTGATCCTCCATGACCGCCACAACCGCCAACATTGACAACTCCGGCTCCGCTGAGAGCCGCCTGGGCACCGCCGACCCCGAGGTATACCGGGTTCGCCGCCGTTCCAAGGGCGTATTCGGCCGCACCAACTGGTGGACCACCCTGCTGGCGATCGTCCTCAGCCTGACCGTACTGGTGCCCCTCTACTTCACCGTGGTCACCGCCTTCAAGACGCCCGAGGAACTGGCCACCTCCGGCTGGGCACTGCCCCGGTCCTGGAGCCTGGACAACTTCGCCACCGCCTGGGAGATGACCTCCTACCCGCGGCGGGTGCTGACTTCCGCCATCATCACCGTCGGCGCCACGGTGTTCACGCTGCTGTCCAATTCCATGGTCGCCTATGCGCTGGGCCGAAACATGCACCGCCCCTGGTTCCGCCGCCTGTATTACTACTTCGTGGCGGCCCTGTTCGTGCCGTTCCCGATCATCATGCTGCCGGTCGTCAAGGAGACCGCTCTGCTGCACCTGGACAACGAGGCCGGCCTGATCCTGCTGTACGTGGTCTACGGCCTGGCCTTCAACATCCTGATGTACACCTCCTTCATCAAGTCCATCCCGGAGGAGCTGGAGGAAGCGGCCGCCATGGACGGCGCCAGCCGCTGGACAATCTTCTGGCGGATCATCTTCCCGCTGCTGTCGCCCATGAACGCCACCGTCGGGATCCTGACCTGCCTGTGGGCCTGGAACGACTTCCTGCTCCCACTGGTGATCCTGACCGACCAGTCCAAGGCGACCCTGCCGCTGGCCCAGTACGTCTTCCAGGGACAGTTCAATACGAACTATCCGGTCTCCTTCGCCTCCTACCTGATGGCGATCGCCCCGATGTTCCTCGTCTACGTGATCGCTCAGCGCTGGGTCATCTCCGGCGTCATGCGCGGCAGCCAGAAGTAGGGCATAGGCTCTTCTCAGCCCGCCGAGACCGGCGCCGGCAACCCGCCGCGAGGCACCAGTGACGTGCCGATCCGGCGCTCGCCACCCGCCGGCCCGGCTGCAACGGCACCCCGCCCGGGGCGCGGTACGTCGTCGTACCGCGCCCCGGGGACGAGCCGCTACTGCACACCCCCATCCGGAAGGCCGCCACATGAGCTATCCACCGCTGATCGTCAGCTCCCGCCACGTCGGAGACGACGCCGACTGGTGGCGCCGCGCCGTCGTCTACCAGATCTACCCGCGCTCCTTCCAGGACACCGACGGCGACGGCTACGGCGACATCCCCGGCATCACCGCCCGCCTGGACCACCTGGACGCCCTCGGCGTCGACGTCGTCTGGCTCAGCCCCGTCTACCGCTCCCCGCAGGACGACAACGGCTACGACATCTCCGACTACGAGGACATCGACCCGATGTTCGGCTCGCTGGCGGACCTCGACGCCCTGATCGCGGGCCTACACGCGCGCGGCATGCGCCTGGTGATGGACCTGGTGGTCAACCACACCTCCGACGAGCACCCCTGGTTCGCCGCCTCCCGCAGTGCGAAGGACAGCCCCAAGCGGGACTGGTACATCTGGCGGCCCGCCCGGGTGGTCCCCGGCCGGCAGCCGGGAGAGCCGGGCACCGAGCCCACCAACTGGGGATCCTTCTTCTCCGGCCCCGCCTGGCAGTGGGATGAGGGCACGCAGGAGTTCTACCTGCACCTGTTCTCCACCAAGCAACCCGACCTGAACTGGGAGAACCCGCAGGTGCGCCGCGCCGTCTACGAAATGATGGGGCGCTGGCTGGACCGCGGGGTGGACGGCTTCCGCATGGATGTCATCAACCTGATCTCCAAGACCTACCCGCTCGTCGACGGCCCCCGCCCGGACGGCGCCCTGTACGGCGACGGCGCGGCACTGGTCGCCAACGGGCCGCGCGTGCACGAGTTCCTGCACGAGATGAACCAGGCGGTCTTCGCCCCGCGCAGCCGACACATCATCACCGTCGGCGAGACCCCCGGCGTCACCACCGCCGAAGCCTCCCGCTTCACCGATCCCGCGAGCGCCGAGGTGGATATGGTCTTCCAGTTCGAGCACGTGGGCCTGACCGACGGCCCCGGCGGCAAATTCGACCCGCAGCCACTGGACCGGGTGGCCCTCAAGCGCAACCTCGCCGGCTGGCAGGCCGCCCTCGCCCCCGACGTCGACGCCACCGGCCGCATCGCCGGCGAGCGCGGCTGGAACTCCAACTACTGGGACAACCACGACCAGCCGCGCGCCGTCTCCCGCTTCGGCGACGACGACCCCGCCTGGCGGGAGAAGAGCGCCAAGACCATCGCCTCCATCCTGCACCTGCACCGCGGCACCCCCTACGTCTACCAGGGGGAGGAGCTCGGCCAGACCAACACCGTCTTCCATGGCATCGACTCCTACCGGGACCTGGAGTCCATCAACTACTTCCGCGAGCGCACCGGCGTCGGCGACGACCCGACCGCCCTGCTGGCCGGCCTGGCCGTCAACTCCCGCGACAACGCCCGCACCCCGGTGCAGTGGGACGCGACCGCAAATGCCGGCTTCACCTCCGGCACCCCGTGGATCGACGTGGCCCCCAACTACGCGGAGGTCAACGCCGCCGCCCAGGTGGGCGTGCCCGGCAGCGTCTTCGAGCACTACCGGGCGCTGATCGACCTGCGGCACTCCGACGACGCCGTCGCCCTGGGCACCTTCCGGCTCCTGGACGCCGACGCCGCCGACTCCTGGACGCTGCTGCGCGAGCACGTGGGGGCCGACGGCGAACGCGAGCAGATCCTGCTGATCGCCTCGTGCACGCGTGCCGGGCTGGAGACCGGGCCCGGTTCCGCCCTGCGTGGTCGACTGGCGGCCGAGGGGCTGGACCTGGGGGAGTGGGCCGGCGGCGAGCGGGTGCTCATGGCCTCCCTGCCGGCGGGGGAGGCGCCCGCCTCCGGCGTCGGCGTGCCCGCCCTGGCCGGCTGGGACTCCGTGATTCTGCGCCGTCGGTTCTGAGAACTGTCCGAATCCGGGACAAACGATCCAGTCTTGCCGATCTCCGGTTTCGGGATCGTTGGAATCATGCGGTTTCTGGATTCGGTCCGGGGCTCACCCGCGGCGTTTGTCCCGAATCCGGACAATGCCGCGGGACGGACGTCAGCCACCAGCAGCATACGGAGACCACCGCCATCAGGGCCAGCACCCAAAGCGGCCCGCGGGCGAGCTCCCACACGAACACCGTGCCGAACACGGGCGCTCGCTGCGTGATCGACAGCACGGCGCCGGCGCCGACGAGTGCCAGCACCGGAATGCTCACCTGCCAGCCGGCCAGGTTCGCGGCGACCGCCACCGCCGCGCCCGCACTGCCGCCCAGGGCGAAGGACGGAGCCAGCAGGCCGCCGGTGGCGCCCGCCCCCAGCGTGAGCCCGGTCAACAGCGGCTTGAGTACGACGACACCGAGCAGGCTTGCCAGGGCGGCTGCGGTGGCGGGAGAGACCAGTGCCGCCTCCAGGGCGTCGCGACCGTTGCCGGGCAGCACCGGCAGCCACAGGGAGGCCATTCCCGTAAGCAGCCCGGCGGCCCCGATGCCCAGTGGCAGCGCCCAGGTGTCCGGCAGTCGGTGATCCTTGAATCGCCTCCACAACGACCGTGCGCCCACACCCAACAGCGCTGCCAGCCCCGCCACCGGCAACGCCGCCACCAGTGTCGCGGTGTCGGGCGTGCCCATGGTCACCTGAAAGGTGGGGCGCCCGCCCGAGTGCAGCCAGGAGACCACCGTGGCCAGCAGACTCACCGGCACGGCCAACCACACGCCCCGACGGCGCATACCCGCCAGCATGGTGATCTCGACGGCGAAGGCGGCCCCGCCCAGGGGCGCGTTGTACATGGCCGCCAGGCCCGCGCCGGCCGCCGCGGCCACCAGGGTGCGGGCTGTGCGCGGCTCCAGGCCGAGGCGGGAGGAGACTCGGGCGGCGACGGCCCCGGCCATGAGACGAGGCGCGCCCTCACGTCCCACCGAGTTGCCGGCGCCCACCGTGAGCACCTGGAGCACGCCGTCGGCGAAGGGACGCAGCAGACCCATATGGCGGCCGGACCGGCCGGAGACGTCCCCAACCGCCGCTTCCACGCCGACGACGCCGCCGGTGGATCGCTCCCACCACCACAGGGCGCCGGCGGCCAGCCCACCGACAGCCGGCGCGGCGATCCGCCTCCAGGCGGCGGCCGCCTGCACGCGCTGGGGGAGCGCGCCCTCGCCGACCCCGTAGAAGAGCCATTCGAAGCCCTCCAGCAGGAAGGCCATGGCGATGCCTATCAGGCCCGCCGCCACACCGGAGACGAGTGCGGCCGCCAACAGGCGCACACAGGTGTGGGTGGGGGCGCCGGGCGGGGACGCGGCGGGATCCGTGGTCACCCCCGCGACCCTACCGGCACGTGTCGGGCCGCTGGTCGGCCGAACGCGACTTGAACACCGGCCAGCGTCTCAGTCCGTCTCCCCGGCGGAGGCCGCCTGGGCGACCGTTTGGCCGAAGTCGGGAACCTCCTGCGGGGGAATGACCCCCAGGTTCTTGTTGACCAGGCCGATGGCGCCGCGCAGCCCCATCCACCACTGGTGCAGCGGGCGGCGCGCGGTCAGGTCCAGTTCCTCATCCATATGCTCCAGGCGGTGGTGAGTGATCCGCCCCTCCACGAGCCCCACGTAGCTGGAGTGATAGGTTCCGGCGTCCAACTGGTCAGACAGCAGGTCCAGCGCGTGCGCCACCAGCTTGGTGGCCATGATGCGGTCGAAGGCGGTCGGGTCGCCGCCCTGCTGCAGGTGACCGATCTGCGCCTGCCGCACGTCGTACAGGCCCTCGCTCTCCTCGGAGAAGATCTTCGCCAGCACGTCCAGGGTGTAGTTCTCGCTGGCCCGCTCATTGCGGATCACCAGGTAGAGCTTGCGGCCCGAGCGGAAGGACTCCACCATGCGGGCCGAGTCCTGGGCCAGCTTCTTCAGCGTCAGCCCCTCCTCGTTGAGGTACACCCGCTCAGCGCCGGTGGCGATACCGCTCATCAGGGTCAGGTAGCCGCAGCGACGGCCCATCGCCTCCGCCACGAAGCAGCGACGCGAGGCGGCCGCCGACTGCTTGATCGCGTCCAGCGCCCCCACGGCACTGTTCAGGGCCGTGTCCGCCCCGATCGACAGCTCGGAGCCGGGCAGGTTGTTGTCAATGGATGCGGGCACGCAGATCATCGGGATTTTGAAGGCGGGGTAGCGGTCCCGCTCGGTGACCAGCTCATGCGCGGCCAGGTAGGCGTTGAAACCGCCGATGATCAGCAGGGCGTCGATCTGATTGGACTCGATCGTCCGCCCCAGCGCGTACAGCTGCTCAATGGTGGGGATATCCCGGCGCGTGCCCAGCTCGGCGCCGCCGTCGCCGACCCAGCCCTCGACGTCGTCCCAGGACAGCTCGCGCACGTTCCCGTCCAGCAGACCCGGGAAGCCGCCGTAAACGCCGAGCATGGTGAAGCCGTGGTCCAATCCCAGGCGCACCGCAGCGCGCGCCGCCGTGTTCATGCCCGGCGCCAACCCGCCCGCGTGCACGATCGCCACCCGCCGGGCGCGGCCGGCACCCTGCAGCGTGTCCTCTGCTGCCGGGTCCAGTTCCGGTGGGGTGGACATGGTCTCGAAGATCCCCAACATCTGCTCGAAGCTGGAGCCGCGGGCCGCCACCGCGCCCCGGTAGTCGCCGGCCGCCACCAGGTCCTTCACGGCCCGGGTGGCGCGGATCTGCTCCATCATGGGCAGACGCCTAATGCGGTTGTGCCGCTCGGCGATGATCACCGGCTCGCTCTCCGCGGTGGCCAGCACCACCTCGCGCGCGGCGGTGCAACCCAGCAGGGTGGACATCCAGCGGTCGTAGGCACTCGGCTTACCACCTCGCTGCACGTGACCGAGGATGGTCACGCGGGCCTCCTCGCCGAGCCGCTCCGCCATGACCCGCTTGACGTCGTCGGCGGTGATGGGGTTGCCGGCGCGGTCGGTGGCCCCCTCGGCCACGATCACCATGGACTCGCGGCGCCCCGCCTCCCGGCCCTTGGCGAGCTTGCGGCACATGTCCTCCTCCCACCCCTCGGCGGGCGGCAGCTCCGGCACGAGCACGTAGTCGCAGCCTCCGGCCACGGCCGCCATCAGCGCCAGGTAGCCACAGTGCCGACCCATCACCTCCACAATGAAGGTGCGCTGGTGGGAGGCGGCGGTGGAGGAGATGTCGTCGATCGCCTCCAGGATGCGGTGCAGGGCGGAGTCGGCGCCGATGGTCATATCCGCGCCCACCAGGTCATTGTCGATCGAACCGACCAGCCCGGTAACCATGAGCACCGGGTGCGCGGCCGCCGTCTGCTCGGTGATGTCCCCGCGTTCAACCAGCTCTGCCACCAGAGACGGCCAGTTCTTACGGAACTCATTGGTGCCGGTCAGGGAGCCGTCCCCGCCGATCACCACCAGCCGGTCGATGTCATGCTCCAGCAGGTTGCGGCAGGCCGCCAGCTGCCCGGCGCGCTCGCGGAACTCCGCCGAGCGGGCGGTGCCGATGATGGTGCCGCCGCGGTGCAGGATGGAGCCGACCGAGTCCCACTCCAGTTTGCGTATCCCATCCCCGCCGGCCACGGCGCCCGACCAGCCCTCCATGACCGCGTACGGCTGTGCGCCCATGCGCAGCGCGGTCCGTACGACGGCGCGCACCGCCGCGTTCATGCCCTGCGCGTCACCGCCAGAGGTGAGCACGCCGATGCGCACGGGCTCATCGCTGGGGGAGGCGGGGGGAGTACCGGCGGCTTCGGCGGGGCCGGTCGAAGTACTGATGAGCGCGTCGTTAGCCATCGTGGGTCCTTCCGTGGGCGTCCGGTGCCTGGTGCTGGCCCCGATTCTAGTGTGGTCCGCGCCGCATGCCCCAGGCTCGCCCGGGCTCGTTCACACCTTGTTCACCTTGACTACGTTTACCTTGACTACCCGGTTCGCCCGTTTTGCCCGGTTCACCTGGGGACAGCCCGGGGCTCGCTCACGCGTCCGCCCGTGTCCTAGCGCGCCCCGCCCACCGGACCGGGTTAGTGTCGGTGCCGACCAGCCCGACGCCGTCGGGAGGTACGCCCCTGAACAGGATGGAGATGCGGGCATGAACCTTAGGGATCGGCTGCGCCGACAGCCCCCGCCGACGCCGGACGACTCCCGGCGTCCCGCCCTGCCCGCCGACTGGCCGTTGGCCGTACGCGCAGGCGTGGAGGCGGTGGCGCTCAGCTGGGGCGTCGTGGTCCTGCCCACCCTCGTCCTGTACCTGGTCGACTCCTCCCGCGATGCCGCCGCGGCCCTGACCCTGGGCGGCGTGCTGCGCACGGGCACCGGCACTTGGAGCCTCG
>NZ_LK995489.1 GCF_900002405.1 Actinomyces succiniciruminis
AGGTCGGTGGATCTTACGTGCCGAGGTCGGTGGATCTTACGTGCTGAGGTCGGTTGATGTGGGGGCGGACCCCGGTCGCGTACCCGGGGTCCGCCCCCAAACGCGTTCCGCAGTCGCAGCCGACAGTCGGCCTCTGGAGCGCCGCTTTACCGATATGCCATCCGACCCCGGCGAATATCACGGGTGGCGGCGTCGTCGACTCTGACACACTGCGCTCATGACCTCATCCACCGGCAGCACCGCGCGGGACCAGCGGCCCGCATCGCGCAGCAATCCGATCGTCGTCACCCTGCTCATCGTGATCGCAATCCTGCTTGCAGTGATTACGATCATCCTGGCGGTGCGGCCGGGTCAGTCCGAAACCGACGCCGTCGCCTCCGACGCACCCTCAACCGCCGCGGCTGACGCCTCCGCACAGCCAACCGACGTTGAGACCTCCGCGCCGTCGCAAACCGACGCCGATCTGCTGGCGATCTTGCACGGGGAAGTCAAGCGTGACCCCGACGACGCCCAGGCCAAGGGCGATGTCGACGCCCCGGTGGTCATGGTCATTTACTCCGACTTCGCCTGCCCCTACTGCACCCTGTTCGCCCAGGAGGTCGATCCGGCACTGGAGGACCTGGTCGAAGACGGCACCCTGCGCGTGGAGTGGCGCGACCTCGCCCAGATCACCGAGACCTCCCCACTGGCGGCGCAGGCCGGTATCGCCGCTGGGAATCAGGGCAAGTTCTGGGAGTTCCACGACGCCGCCTACGCCGCCACCGATCCGAGCGAGCACCCCGAGTACACCGAGGACTCCCTGGTGGCGCTCGCCGAGCAGGCGGGCGTGCCCGATCTGGATCAGTTCCGCTCCGACATGAACGCTGCCGAAACCGTGCAGGCGGTTGCGGACGCCAAGCAGCACGCCTACGACCTGGGCATCACCGGTACTCCCTTCTTCATCATCAACGACGCCTATGTCTCCGGCTACGCGCCGACGGACTACATGCGGGCCACCATCCTCGAGCAGGCCGCCGCAGCCGGCTGAGGGTCCGTACCCGTCCCGCACGCAGGCACCCCGCCATATCTACCGACCTCGGCACGTAAGATCTACCGACCTCGGCAGGTAAGATCTACCGACCTCGGTGGATGAACGAGGGGGACCTGTGCAGCGCCTCGCAAGCCCTTGCGCCCGGGATGTACCGATCTGCGCGGACCGCAGTTGGCCTGGCTCACGGCGGCTGCCAGAATAGGCGCATTGATCCCCGCACGACCGACGCGAGCCGGCCGGCCAGGGGCACCGACGCCCCGTGCGGCAGGTGTAATGACAAGACATACGGCAACTTGAATCAAGCAGGAGGACAACTATGGCACTGAGCATCGGCGTCGATGTGGGCGGCACCAAGATCGCCGCGGGCGTCGTCGACGAGGACGGCACCGTTCTGGCCACCGCCCGCCGCGACTCCCCCGCCACCAGCCGCGAAGCCATCTTCACCACCATTGCGGACGTCGCCAATGAGCTCGCCGCGCAGTACGACGTCGAAACCATCGGCGTGGGTGCGGCCGGCTTCACCTCCTCGGACCGCAACACCATGGTTTACGGCACCAACCTGGACTGGACCGGCGCCCGCATCGCCGACGAGATCTCCGCCCGCACCGGCAAGAAGGTCGTGGTGGAGAACGACGCCAATGCGGCCGGTTGGGCCGAGGCCCGCTTCGGCGGTGGCAAGGGCGCCAAGAACGTCCTGGTGGTGACTCTCGGCACCGGCGTGGGAGGCGCCGTCATCATCGACGGCCGCCTGGTGCGCGGCGCCGCCGGCTTCGCCGCCGAAATCGGCCACATCAACATCATTCCGGATGGCCGCCCCTGCGGCTGCGGCCAGCGCGGCTGCCTGGAGCGCTACGCCTCCGGCACCGCCCTGGGCGTCAACGGGTGGGAGCTGGCGAAGTTCCGCCCCGACTACGCCGCCCGCATCATCGAGCTGTCCGGCGGGGACCAGAACAAGATCTCCGGCAAGGCCGTCACCGCCGCCGCCCGCGAGGGGGATCCGGCAGCGCTTGAGTGCTACGCCCGCCTGGGCAGCTCCCTCGGATTGGGGCTGGCCGACCTGTGCGCCGTGCTCGACCCCGAGGTCATCGTGCTGACCGGCGGCCTTACCGAGGCCGGCGACATCCTGCTGGACCCCGTGCGCAAGAGCTTCAACGAGCACCTGACGGCGCACTCCCACCGCCCCGAGATCCCCGTCGTCATCTCCTCCTCGGGCCAGGAGGCCGGGCTCATCGGCGCCGCCGACCTGGCGCGCCAGGACTGATCCGCCTCTCACGTATGCGTACCTGAGAGCAGAACGTCAGACGGGAGTTCGTAGGCCGAGCACCGGGCGCCGATGCCGACTATGCGGTGTTGTGGAGATGCCGTGGCAACTCGTCGCGCTACCTGCTGGGTCGCTCGTCGTCGACGTCGCGGGTGTTGCCTAGCGGGTCGGCCCGCAGTGCTCATGGCATGCGCCTGATTACAGTGAGCCCGTTGACTCCCTGGCGATGGTGGAAGATTGTGGGCCGGTTCGGTTGGTGTAGGTGCCTAGGGTGTCGTAAACGGGCTCTTCCGGTTTGGGGGTGTGGTGGGCTGCAGCAGGACTGTCGCCGATGTCCTGAGACCTAAACACGGGCCGGGGTGTCTGGTGCGCCGGTTGGGCGTTAACAACGCTACTTAACGCTCTGCTGTACACCTGCGGGGCCTTCAGTAAACGGTTAACCGGCGTTGTTAACCCCGAAGTGGCGTAGCAGATGGCGAAGTGGCGTAGTAGATGGTCCCGTTTCCGGGCGTCGGGGTTGGCGGCAGTCAAGTGCAGTCGGGTCCGGTGCGGTGAGCCGGCGCGGCTCACCACGGCAGGCTCATCGCGTCCCTCGCCTCGCAGCACGCCGGCCACCACAGCGGCCAGCACGAAGAGTCGGTGTGGGTGGGTTGGTGGGGTTGTTCGAGGACGTGGGTTAGCCGTCGACGACGCGGGTTGACCCTCGAGGACGCCGCCCGGGAGGGCGTCCTCGGCGGCTAACCGGCGTCGTGGAGATTTAACCCACGTCGTCGACGACCACCCGGCCGACGGCGAGAACGTCCCTACCGACCCGAGAACGTCCCTATAGCCCGAACACGACCCCGTCGGCCCGAGAACGACCTTGTACGCCCGAGAACGACCTGCGCTGGTCGAACACGTCCTCGTGAGCCCGAAACCCTCCCGAACGTGGAGGGTTTGGGGATGAGGAGGACGTTCTCGGCAAACCAGCACCTACCGAACACGACCCCGCCAGCCCGAGCACGTCCCTATCAGCCCGACAACGACCTCACCACCCCAACCACGACCCCCACACACCGCAGCCCCGGCCGGAAGCCACCACGCCCTCAAACCGGAAGAGCCCGTAAACGATCGTTTCCGGAGTAGCCCCGTAGAGCTTGGTCAGCGAGGCTGTTTCCCTGTGCACAAGCGGGCCGAAACTCGGGACCGAAACCCATACGGTCCAAAACTACCCATAGACCGTTTTCGGGAAATCGGCTAGGATAGGCTCAGTATCAGGCAAAAGGAGCATCCCGTGGCCACTAAGACAGCAACGACCGTGGCCGAACGCGAGTTGCGCGTGGCCGAGGCGATCCATAGTGGCGAGATGGAGGGTCTGCCGGTGACAGCTGCTAGCCGCCAGGATGCCCAGGAGTACGTCGCTGGAAACATCGACTCTGACGAGCTGGTGGCCCGTGCGCGCACACGCTATGGCCTCGACTAAGTTCATCGATCCGTATCTCGATCCTGAGACGGGTCTGCTGAGGAACAAGGTTGGCGCACAGACGAAGGTCGCCCTCGATGAAGCCGAGGGCGACCTTTCGTTTGCTCGTTTGGTGCAGCTCATGGATCACCCGGTGAAGCCGACCGGCGACCTCGACGAGTTGCGCGCAATCCACCACCATCTGTTCCAGGACGTCTACCACTGGGCGGGGGAGCTGCGCACGGTCGACATTCGCAAGAACGTGGAGGGAGCCCAGTTCTTCCTTCCGGTGTCGATGATCGGCCGCGCCGCCGGCTACGTCGAAGCTGAGCTGCGCGCCGACAACGAGCTGCGCGGCATGAGCCGCGAGCAGTTCATCGACCGCCTGGCGTACCACTACGACCAGCTCAACTACGTGCACCCGTTTCGCGAGGGCAACGGCCGGACGCAACGAGTGTTCTGGAACCGCGTCGCCCGCGACGCCGGCTGGCAGCTCGACTGGCGCGGGGTGCACGGTGCGACCAACGACCAGGCGAGCCGAGCGGCATCCGAGCAGCGGGACTTCGGGCCGCTGCGCGAGATGTTCGATCAGATCGTCAGCGAGGCAGCCCCGCAGGGCGAACGAGACGCCGCCTGGCGCGCCGCAGAGCGCGCCCGACTGTCGTTCCCTACAAGTGCCACGGAGGCCGCGCGCCAGCCGCAGAGCGGCCCGTCGAGCACACCGCAAGCACGCACCACCATGCACATGCCGGGGCAGAAGCACCGAGAGCCTAGCAACGGCAGACCAGGATTGAGTCGATGACCCGTGCTGACTACGCGCGCGTGAGCGCGCGAGCGGAACCCCGAGGCCCAGGAGGCCGAGCTGCGCGCCGCCGGAGCGACGCGAGTACTCAGGCGCCGTCATCCCCCGCCCGCCCGCCGGGCACGGGCAGCGTGCGCGGAGCCCGGTAGGACCAGGCGCGGTCGGCGTCGGTGATCTCGCGCAACACCCGTGCCGGCACCCCGCCCGCCACCACCATGGGCGGCACATTGGCGTTTACGACGGCGCCGGCGGCGATCACCGAACCGCGACCGATGGTCACGCCCGGCAGAATCGTCACGTTCCCGCCGATCCACACGTCATCCTCAATCACCACCGGAGCGGAGAACTGCTGACCGCGGTCGCGCATCTCCGGGTGCACGGGGTGCCCGGCGGTGGTGATCATGACGCGCGGTCCGAACATGACCCGGTTGCCGATGATCACCGGGGAGTCGTCGATGAGCTGAAGTCCGGCATTGGCGTACACGGGGGAGCCGACGCGGGTGTGGATGCCGTAGGCGACGTGCAACGGCGGCTCCACCCACACATGCTCACCGACCTCGCCGAAGATCTCCTCCAACAGGCGCCGGCGCCCGGCGGCGTCACGCGGCGAGGTGGCGTTGTAGGCGGCGGCGAGCTCCTTGCCGCGGATGCGCTGCTCGGTCAGTGCCTCCAGGCCGGGCCCCTCGTCCAGGTACAGCTCCTGGGCGGCCATGCGACGACGCACCTCCGCCTCGCGGGGGTCGATCTCGGCCTCCGCGCCGGGGCGGTTGTGGTCTGGCTGGCTCATATGCGCTCCTTCGCGTCAAGGCTTGGCGGCGGCGACCGCCTCCGCGGGCAAACCTAAATGATTACTCCCGCCCTCCGTGCGACCGCCCACGGCGGAGGCGGGTCGCGTGCTCGGACCGCCAGGACTCGAAGTGCGCCATTGCACTCATACGCCTCTATGAGGGCAGCCTCACCTCCACTAATGTCATAGCCGTCCACTCACCTGCGACCGAGAGCGAGACCTCTGTGACCGTCTCCCGTAAGGCCTTCCTGCTGGGCGGCCTGGCCGTCCCCGCCGCCGCGATCCTGGCCGCCTGCGGCTCCGACTCATCCGGCGGCACCTCCACCTCCACCGCGAGCGCCGGCGCCGCCGCACAGACCACCGCCGAGGAGATCACCGTCGAGCACGCCTTCGGCACCACCACCATCCCCGCCGGCGCCTCCCGCTTCACCGCCGTCGCCTGGGGCAATCACGACGTCGCGCTCGCCCTGGACGTCATGCCGGCCGGCCTGTCCGCCCAGACCTGGGGGGTTGAGGACGACTCCGGGATGCTGGAGTGGACCAAGCAGAAGGTCGACGAACTGGTGGCCGCCGGCGCCGCACAGCCGGTCCTGTTCGACGACACCGACGGCTATGACTACGAGGCCATCGCCGCGACCGCCCCCGACGTCATCCTGGCTGCCTACTCCGGCCTCAGTCAGGAGGACTACGACACCATCAGCCAGATCGCCCCCACCGTCGCCTACCCGGGTGTGCCCTGGGGCACCAAGTGGCGGGAGATGATCCGCCTGGACTCCCAGGCCATGGGCCTGGGCGAGCAGGGCGACGCCCTCATCGCCGACCTGGAGCAGCAGATCGCCGACGCCGTCGGCCAGTACCCGCAGATCGCCGGCAAGTCGGCGGCCTTCTTCTACATGAGCGAGTCCGACACCTCCACGATCGGCTTCTACACCACCGCCGATCCGCGCACCGCCTTCATGACCGACCTGGGCATGACCATCCCCGCCTCCGTGCAGACCGTTTCCGACGCCGACCCGGCGATCTTCTACAGCGACGTCTCCAGCGAGAACGCCGACCAGGTCGCCGACGTCGACGTGATGATCATGTACGGGGAGGAGTCCGACCTGGCCACGCTCCAGGCCGACGCCCTGGTCGGCACCATCCCGGCGATCAAGAACGGTGCGGTGGCCTTCGTCGGCAACGGCACGCCGCTGTCGGCCTCCACCAACCCCGGCCCACTGTCCATCCCGTGGGGCATTGAGGAGTACGTCGCCCTGATCGCCGCTGCCGCCGACAAGGCGGACGCCGCCTGAGCCTGAACGAACACCAGTGACCGCCCACAGCGCGCTCGCCCGACCGCGCCCCGATCCACTACCGGATACCGCGCCCGACTCTTCTCCCGGGTCGGCGGAGGCCCGGTCGTCCCGACGCGGTCGCTCCCGTCGGCCGCTGGTTGCCTGTGGGCTGCTGCTCGCCCTGCTGGCGCTCGCCGTCGTCTGCTCAATCGCCTTCGGCGCGCGCGTGGTCGGCATCGGAGAGATCCTGGACGGACTGGCCGGAAGAGGCGAGGCACTCGGCGCGCTGGCGGTGGCCGAGCGGGTGCCGCGCACCGCCACCGCCGTGACCGCGGGGGCGGCGCTGGGGGTCTCCGGTGCCCTCATGCAGGCGGTCACCCGCAACCCGATCGCCGACCCGGGCATTCTCGGCATCAACACCGGGGCGTCGCTGGCGATCGTCGCCGCCATCGCGTTCGTACACATCTCCTCCCTGTGGGAATACCTGTGGGTGGCGCTGGCCGGGGCGGCCCTCACCGCCGTCTTCGTGTACGCCGTCGGCTCGCTCGGCCCCGGCGGCACCACGCCGGTCAAGCTCGCCCTGGCGGGCGTGGCCACGAGCGCCGCCCTGTCCTCGCTGATCAGCGCGATCATGCTGCCGCGCGCCGAGGGACTGACCGACTTCCGCTTCTGGCAGGTGGGTTCGCTCGGGCGGGGTACCTGGGGGTCATTGGCCACCGTCGCCCCGTTCCTACTGGTCGCCGTCGTGCTGGCCGCCGCGGTGGCGCGGCCGCTGAACTCCCTGGCGCTGGGCGAGGAAATGGCCGTGGGCCTGGGCGTCAGGGTCGGCCGCACCCGCCTGCTGGCGGCGGCCGCGGGCGTGATCGCCTGCGCGACGACGACGGCGCTGGCCGGCCCGATCGGCTTCGTCGGGCTGATGGTGCCGCACGCCGTGCGCATGCTGGTGGGACCGGACAACCGGTGGCTGCTGCCGCTGTCGGCGCTGGGCGGGGCGGCGCTGCTGACCTTCGCGGATGTGCTGGGGCGGGTGATCGCCCGTCCCAGCGAGGTGAGCGTGGGCGTGGTGACCGCCTTCGTGGGGGCTCCGGTCCTCATCGCCATCGCCCGCGGCGCGAAGGTGCGTGAGCTGTGAGCGCCCCCGCGGCTTCGGTGGAGCCGGGCTTCACCGCGGCGGGACGACGACGTCGCCGCCGCCGCTACCTCGCCGTCACGACGGCGCTGGCGGCACTGGTGGCCTGCCTGTGGTGGCTGATGCTGCTGTCCGGCACCACCTGGTACTCCCCCGCGGAGGTGGTCGCCGTGATTGCGGGACGTGACGTGCCGGGCGCCGCCTTCGCCGTCGGGCAGTTGCGGCTCCCACGTGCAATGCTGGGCCTGCTGGCGGGTGCCGCCTTCGGCATGGCCGGCCGCACGTCGCAGACGATGCTCCGCAATCAGCTGGCCAGCCCCGACGTCATCGGCATCACCTCCGGGGCCTCCATGGCGGCGGTGTTCGCGATCCTGGTGCTGGGCTGGTCCGGGATGCGTGTGAACCTGCTGGCACTGGTGTGCGGGCTGGGCACGGCGCTGGTCATCTATCTGCTCTCCGGCACCGGCAGCACCCAGGGCGGGCGCCTGATCCTGATCGGCATCGGCATCTCGGCCATGTTCTCCTCCGTGATCTCCTATTTGCAGTTGCGGGCCTCGATCTATTCCGTCGCCGACGCCATGCGCTGGCTCTCGGGCTCGCTGGGGGATGCAAGTTGGGCGCAGGTGCCGCTGCTGGCGGGCGCCGTCGTCCTCCTGGGTGGGGCACTGCTGGCCCTGGGCCGAAATCTGACCACGTTGTCGCTGGGAGAGGAGGCCGCCACCGGACTGGGGGTGCACGTGGATCGCACCCGCCTGGCGCTGCTGCTGTCCACGGTGGCGCTGGCGGCCTTCGCGACGGCGGCCACCGGGCCGATCGCCTTCGTCGCCTTCCTCGCCGGCCCGCTCACCGCCCGGCTGGTGGGGCGCACCGATCGGGCCCTGCTGGCGCCGTCGGCACTGATGGGCGCGGCGATCGTGCTCGGCGCGGACCTGGCCGGCCAGCATCTGTTCCCCACCGCGCTGCCGGTCGGCGTGGTCACCGGCATCGTCGGCGCCCCCTACCTGCTGCTTCAGCTGGTCCGCCTCAACCGGGAGGGAGCCTCCGCATGAGTTCCACCAAAACTCGGGCCGACGCGGCCCCCGGCGGGTTGTCCGCGGCTCCGGTCACATCGATCGAGTCCGCCCAGTCGCGCGCTGACGCGCATGATTCCGGGCGCGCGGTCCCCCGCAGCCTCACCACCCGCGGGCTGCGATCCGGCTACGGGCGCCGCACCGTCGTCGACGACGTCGATATCACCGTTCCCGTGGGCGCCATCACCGTGATCGTGGGCGCGAACGCCTGCGGCAAGTCGACGCTGCTGAAGACCATGGCGCGGATACTGGCGCCGACATCCGGGTCGGTGCTGCTGGACGGCCGGGACGTAACCACGATCCCTACAACGCGCCTGGCCACCCGGCTCGGGCTGCTGCCGCAGCAGCCGATTGCGCCCGAGGGGATCGTCGTCGCCGACCTGGTGGGCCGCGCCCGACACCCGCACCAGGGCCTGTTCCATTCCACCTCCGCCGCGGACCGGCGCATCGTGGAGGAGGCGCTGCTGGCCACGCGCACGGCGCAGTTGGCCGACCGGAGCGTGGATGAGCTGTCGGGCGGGCAGCGGCAGCGGGTGTGGATCGCCATGGCGCTCGCCCAGCGCACCGACGTGCTCCTGCTGGACGAGCCCACCACCTTCCTGGACCTGACCCACCAGGTGGAAGTGCTGGACCTGCTCACCGACCTGAACCGGGAGCGCGGCACCACGATCGTGATGGTGCTGCACGACATCAACCTGGCCGCCCGCTACGCCGACCACGTCATCGCCATGCGTCGGGGGCGAGTAGTGGCCGCGGGGGCGCCGGGCCAGGTGGTCAGCCCGGCGCTGATGCGCGAGGTGTTCGATCTGGAGGCCGAGGTCATCACCGACCCGGTCTCGGCCACGCCGCTGGTGCTGCCCAAGGGGCGCCACCACGTGGTCGGGGCGGCGGGAGCAACCCGCCCGGGCGCCTCGGCGGCGCCCGGGCCCGGTGAGGAGTCCGGCACGGCTATGGGGACGGTGCCGTGAGCGCCGCCGAGCCGGAGCCGTTCCGATTCTTCCCGGTGCGGGTGGCACGGATCGTGGATGTCACCCCAAGCCTGCGGCGGGTGACCTTCACCGGAGACGAACTGGAGGACTTCGCCGATCCGGGCTGGGATCAGCGGATCAAGCTGGTGCTGCCAGCCGTCGAGGGCGGTTATGCGCATCTGCCGACGGGCGCGGACTGGTACGGCGGCTGGCGCACCCTGCCGACCGACCGGCGCCCACCGATACGCACCTACACCACGCGCGCCGTCCGTCCCGGGGCCGGGCAGGACTTGGACGACGCGGCCGGGGAGCCAGAACAAAGGCGAACGGTGACCGCCGGGGCCTCCACCGTTGGGGAGGTCGACGTCGACATGGTGGTGCACGCGCCGCTGGGTCCGGCCGCCCGCTGGCTGGAGAGCGCCCGTCCGGGCACGTCGGCGATGCTGCTGGGGCCCTCGCGCGCCTGGCTGAGGACGCAACCGACCGGTGCGCGTCCCGGCGGCGTGGACTTCGTGCCGCCGACCGTCACCGGACGCTTCCTGCTCGGCGGGGATGAGACGGCGGCCCCGGCGATCGCCAGGATTCTGGAGCAGTTGCCCGCATCCGCACGGGGTATTGCGGTGGTCGAGCTGCCCGTGGCGGCCGACGCCGACTACCTGCCCGCGCACCCGGGCATTGAGGTGCGCGCACTCGCCCGTGACGCGCGGCCGCACGGCGAACGCCTCGTGGCGGGCGTGAAACGGGCGGCGGCCGAGTTGCTGCCGGAGGGCGCTCCGCAACAGGTTGAGGAAATCGACGTGGATCGCGAATTGCTGTGGGAGGTGCCGCGCACCGCGCGAGGCGGCGCGGCGCTCAAGCGGGCCGACGTGTACGCGTGGCTGGCCGGCGAGGCGGGCGCCGTGTGCGCCCTGCGTCGCCACCTGGTGTCCGAGCGGGGCCTGGATCGGCGGGCCGTGGCCTTCATGGGCTACTGGCGCCTGGGCCGAGCGGAGGGTTGAGGCGATTACCCTCCGGAGCCCCCGAGAACAACCGCCGCGAGATGGGAGTCCCCTGCGTTGACGTGCCCGGGTAGTGTCGGTAGCGTCACAGCATCAATTCACGTAGCGTCCGGGTCGGGAGGATTGTTATGAGCGGCCAGGTTTCACCGGAACAGTCTGGTATGCCGCAGTGGCCACCAGCGCCGCAACCGGGACAGCCGCAGCACACCTGGAGCCGACCCCTGCGTATCGACATGCGGGAGACCGCAGCCGGGGTTTTGGCGCTGATTGACAGTGATCGGCGGTTCGAGCGGCTGCTGCGGCAGGGACTGACCCCCCAGCAGGTGGCTGAGCGCACCGGGGAGGAGGAACGCTTCGTCCTGACCGTCAAGCGCATGATGGACCGGGGCGAGCCGGTGCGCCCCGAGACCCCGGAGGAGCTGGGCTACAGGCGGTTTTTGGGGCAGATCAGCAGCAAGGAGATGATGGACCGCCTGCGCGCCTGGCCCTACACCTTCGGCCGCATCCGCGACTACGACGGCTACGAGCGCGGCTCCTGGGACGACATACGAAGTCTGCGCTCAGACGGTCTGCTGTCCGATCAGGAGTACGACGAGCTGGAGGCGATCACCGATCCGATGCCCCGCCCGCCGCGCGACCCCCTGCCGTGGGAGAAGGGCTGGCAGCCCCAGTGACACCCCCAACCACCCGGGGCAGCGGGAGCACCCCGGGTGCTGAGGTTGTGGAGGCCACCGCCGCCCAGGTCCAGAAGGCCATCGACCGCCTGGCGCCCGACCACACCCTGCCCGAAGAACCTGCCGAGGGGTCGTTCTGGCACCAGCTGCAGGACGCTATCTCCGACGCCTACCTGGCCCGGGCAAGGGAGCACGGCTCGCGCGGGGGAAGGGCGATCATTATGGCCGGGTCCCCGGGGGCCGGTAAGTCCCAGGCAGTGGCCACCACCCGCAAGGTCCTGGGCCCAGAGCGCTCGGCCGAGCTGGGGGTGGACGAGGCCGGTTACACCACCATCGACGCCGACGATATCAAGCAGCTCCTCCTGGGCAGCCCCGTGCCCGGCCTGGACGTGGATGCTGGCCTGCTGGCCCATGCCCGCACCCACTGGGACACCCTCATCACCACCCAAGCCCCCGGGCCCCTGGCTGACGGGCGCCCCATCAGCCGCGGCGAGCTGGCCACCCTCGTCCACCCCCTGTCCACCAGCACCGCAGACCTCGCCCGCCATGCCCTGCTTCGCAACAAGTTCGACGTCAAGATCGAAGGCACCCTGCAATGGATGCAGTCCCCCACCATCGGCCAGGGTCCCCGCCTGATTCGCGAGCTCGAGGCCGCCCGATACACGCGGGTAGCCATCGTCGCCGTGGACACCCCCGAGTACATGTGCCTCAAGGGCGCCCGTGACCGGTGGGCCGGGCCCCGCTCCCAAGGCGAGCCCACCGCCCGCTACACCCCACCCGCAGCCATCACCTCCACCTTCACCACCAGCCCCGACCGCACCCAGGTCAGCCGGTGCACCACCAACGCCCGGGCCACCCACCAACTCGCCACCACCAGCACCACCCTGAAGGCCGCGGACCTGCTAGTCACCCACCGCACCGAGCACGGCCCCACCATCATCGACCACACCGACCGCGACGGCATCACACGCTCCTACTCCACCCCCTACCCCCTACTCGCCGCCATCAGACCACCACGCACCCAACAGGCAGCCACCGCTCGCATTTGTGACCCCGCCGCCTCCGCCCCGCCAAGGCAGCCGTTCACCCGTCAAGACGTACTACGCAACATCAGCGCCCCACGCCCTTACACCCCCAAACCACCCAGACAAGACCACGGCACCGGCCTCTGATGGTAGTGTCACCAAGGTCACGGTTTGGTGGTCGTCCGGGAGGAGAACCGGCATGAATGACAACGGTGAAGAACTCTCGGCGGGTCTGTGGGACTTTACTCCGGTGCCCGAGCCGACCGACCCAGTGGAGCAGGACGCACTGACCGATGAGGTCATTGACCGGGACCTGATTGATCCGGACACGGGGACTGGGCTGGCGCCCATGGACGTAGCCACCCCGGTGCCGGAGGAGTACTTCACCCATTTCAAAGACATCCTGCCGCGCTCGGTTCTGCATATATGGAGGCGGTTCGGGTTCGAAGGTTTTGGTGATGGCCTGTTCTGGATCACCGACCCCATCGCCTGGGCACCAGTGGTTCGCGAGTGGCTGGACCCGGTGAGAGAGCGCCTGCCGTTCACCGACACCTTCCACTGCCTGGCCCGCTCCGCCATGGGCAACCTATTCCTGTGGGGGGAGAACAGCGGTCACAGCGTCGAGATCGACCCCACCTATGGTGAGGTTATTATCGACCAGCTCGCCATACAGTCCGTCCAAAACCCAGAAGTACACCAGCGACAAGGACGAACAGCTTTCTCTGGTGCTGCGGATCGTAGTGTTGAGGGTCCTGAGGATAATGCCGAGCGGGCGTTGCCGCCGCAGGCGTTGGAGCGCCTAGGGCCGATCAACTCCCACCAGGTGTACGGGTTTGTGCTCCCACCCGCACTGGGCGGGCCGATCAGCGTGGACAATCTGCGCATCACCGACGCCCACACCTACCTGACCCTGCAAGCACAGCAGAACGACATCACCGTCAGTGACCCGGTGGGCGCCAACTGGGGCCAGGTAGCCCCGATTATCGGCACCGATCCCGGCACCTCCCCGCTCGGCCAGGCAAGCGAGTCATGACGGGGACGGCCAAGACAAATCCTGCTCCTGCAGCTCTGCCGGATTCACACGGCTTCCGGCACGCCCTGGGCGCCGAGGACCCCGGAGCGGTCGCCAAGCAGTACCCACCCTCACCAGCCCGCGACGACCGAGCCATGGTGCGCACCGTCTACCACAACGGCCGTAACCCCGACCTGCAGGCCAAGGGAGCGGAGTTCGAGTTCCAACTCGACGGCCAATACCAGATCCTGGCGCAAATGCCAACCAAAGACTACCTGGCCGCCCGCGACCTATTCAAACAACAAGGCAGACAAGGCAACGAAGCCACACGACGCGCACGCGAACAACTCAGAAACAGACTTGCTGAGTACGGTAGGGACCTTCTTGGCATGCCTAGTGCCGCGTCCCGTGCTTGGGCGCGTGAGGCTATGCGGCAGGTGGCGATTCTGCACAACCCCGACCAGGTCCTGGGCGGTGACCTGAGTCCCTCCCGGGACGCGGGCGGCACGCCGATCCCTGGAGACAGAGGCGTCAATTCCTCCCTGGGGGCGCAGAACCTCAGCAATGCCGACGTGATCGACGGCGCCGCCGAGCGCCAGGTCGCCGCCGGGAAGGGCCATCTGCCGCTGCGCTTCCAGGTGGTGCTGACCAACCGGCGTCGTAACGTCCAGCAGCTGCGCGCCCGCCAGCCGCCCCCGCCACTGCAACTCGCTCAGCCGTGCACGGAGCCTGGCTCCCGGGCGCCCGCACAAACCCTGAGCAGGGCGGTGCTGGCCGCCCGCCCACCCCCAGGCGCACGCACAAACCCCACCACCGCCGCCCGCATCCGCCAAACCCTGGGCATACACAACCCAACCTACACACCCCCACACCGAAACCGCCCCGGCATCAACCACACAAACGGGCCGGAGCGCTGATCCCACTCACCGGAACACCCGGACGGACCAACCTGCACTAACCCACCACACCGAACCAGGGTCATTGGGAGAACGCCATGAGTGAAGCAGACGATGGCATCGAGCAAGCAATCGAGATCCGCCTACGGGAGCTGCTCGCAGCTGCCCGCAGCTGGTCGCGGGACGACTCCGAGGCGCTGCGTAAACGCATACTCGCAGAACTCGACCGCGGCATGTACGACCGCCGGAGCGCAGACATCGAACAGTTCAAGTCCGAGGACGATCGTGCCGATTCTCGGCAGCTGTTCGCCAAGGCAGACCGGGAGGACCGGCGTGCCGACGAGGCGCATGCCGCAGCGAAGCACGAGGCCGATCCTGCCGAGCGCATGCGCGCCCAGACCGAGTACGAACAGCGCCGCACCGTCGCCGACGCTGCCCGCGAGGACGGCCGGATGCGCTACGACACCGCCGAGCGCCGTGCCGAAACCGCCCGCACATTGGAGTCCCGGGGCCTGGATCGGGAACTGGTGGCGATTCGAATGCGTGCCGACATCAGTCAGGCCCGACCGGCCGCCGACGCCGTAAGGGCGGGCAAGCCGGGCAGGACCGCTGCGCACGGCAGGAGCTACCAGAGCCGTCGAATGCGACAATTCGCAGTCCAAGGCAGGCGCACCGGCCTCAGTCGTTGAGGCCGCCTGGATTGACGCGCTCGTCGTCGAACATGCCGGGCGGCGGAGCCACGTACGGAAGCGGCTCGCCCTTCTTGGACAGATTCTCCCCCCCCTGCGTGGCGGTTGCGAACGGCCCATCCGGATCCATCAGTACGGCCATGTGGTAGTCCGCGTGATCGCGCCACCAGGTGCTCATGCCCGTCGCCGGATCGAGCCGCAGGTACTCCCAGGCTCGCCACAGCGCCTCCAGCCGGGCCACGGCCTCCTCATACTCCCACCACCTCGCGGCCCAGCAGCGGTGTCTGCCGTCGATCCGCCGCCGGTACATGTTGCGTAGGAAGTCGCGTACGAACTCGTCGACATTAGCGAAGTAGAGCTGAGGCTCGTCGGTGCTTCCGCCCGGTCCGCCATTGTCGGCGGGCACCGTCTGGTCCAGCGGCCACTGACCTTCACTCATAGCGTCTCCTTCTCGTCAACAGTGGCTTCGACGACGGCCAACTCGGTGTCCGCCTCCTGAATGGTTCGCTCGGCCTGGGGATCGTGGGCGGCGATTGATGCCCTTACCGCGTCGGCGTGGGGGCCGGACATCCAGGGGATGGTGCGGATGAGCGTGGGTCGCGCTCCGGAGGCGAATACAACTGCGCGACCCTTGGGCAGGGCGGCGAGATCGGCGACGTCGAGGATGCGCTCGCGCTGCAGCTGGCGGGAGACGGTGCGTTGTGCGCCGCGAGCGTAGGAGGTCGAAGAGGACATGCGGTCGTAGTCACCGACCATCCGGGAGAGATCTTCCAGGAAGGCCGCCTCGCTGACGCCGCCGCCGTACACCTTGACATTAGAGGCGCTCCACAGCTTCTTCATCCCGGCCTCTCCCCATACCTCCACGCCCTGTGACCAGGACTGGAGGATCGTCATCAGGACGATTCCGCGCGAGCCGTAGTGGCTGTACAGGTTGGGCAGTTCGCGCCAGCGGCACACGTTGGCGGCCTCGTCGAGTACGCCGAGCAGCGGCGTGGTCAGGCGCCCGCCAGGGGATCTGGCCGCCAACTCCTCCGCTGCCTCGACGACGGCGACGGTCAGGGCCGTAACCAGGGGGCCGGCGGTGCCACGCCCCTCCTTCGATAACGAGTAAAGCGTGCCCTCGCCGTCGCGCACGAAGTCCTCGGGACGGAACTGGGGGCGAGGGTCCGCCATACCCCGCGGAGTTACCCAGCGCGCGACTTGCCGGTTAGTCAGGCATGAGGCCATCTGCTGCGCAGTCCCGAACACGCCTCCGCGCTGCTTGTCGGGTGCGGTGATGACCCCGGCCACCTGGTCCGCGGTCAGGTCGAATCCGTGGTCGCGCAGAATGTCGACAGCGGTCTCATCAGTGGGGCGGGTGAGCCAGGTGTATACGTCCGTGATCGCGCGGTGGTCGAGTGCGGCGGCGAGCAGTAACCCTGCGAGGAGGTCCTGCCCGGCCGGGTCGAAGTAGGCGTCGGTACGAGCGCCCGGGTCGCGTGAACCGGAGGCGAAGTGCTCGGCCAACTTCGCCGCGCGCACTTCGTCGGTGACGTAGCTGAGCGGGTTCCACCACCAGTCGGGTTCCTCCAGGGCGATTCCCTGCGGGTCGAACACCCATACCGCACCGACGCCCCCGCGTACGTCCCGGGTGGCGTCAACGATGTCGCGCTTGTTGGAGGTCACCAGCACGGCCCCGGGCGTGTCCAGGATCGCGGGGATGGCCCGTGAGGTGGTCTTGCCGGTGCGCGGGCCCCAGATGTCGATATGCATATCCTCCCATGAACCGTAGAGGGTGTTGCCGTCCGTAATGGCACGCCCTATCGGCACACCGGGGGAGGCGGTGACGCCCAGGCGCCTCGCAGTCGCCTGGGCGCTCTTGCGACTCAGCGATTCGACGTCACGCCCCCTACCCATGTAGTTGGCGGCGCGGTCCACCCGTGAGCGACGGCGTCGCAGGCTGTGCACGGCCAGTCCCACAAGGGCGCCGAGCACGATGACGATGACGCCGGTGCCGCCTAGCGCCCACCAGCCGGCGGCTCCGGGCCAGGGCAGGTCGCCGCCAAGCAGTCCGAAGACGACGGCGAAGGGATTTCCCGGAACCTCGACTCCGGATCCCGCCAGGCGGTGCCCCAGGTGCATGGCGGCGTACACGAAGCCCACCACTACCACCACGAGGACGATGCCGATCCACAGCAGGATGACCTCACCGGATATGCCCCCGGGGTCACGACGGCGATTGTTGGGGGTGCTCATGCGTCTGCGCCCACTTTCTCCTGGACCGGGTCTGCGGGGGCGGTTCGTTTGCCCACGCGCGACTGCTCGTGCCAGAGCCTGTTGGTGTCGTTGATGCTCAGCTCGGTGCTGGTGAGCTGGACGTTTACGGGGATGCCGGGACGGCCTCCGACCTTGACCAGAAACTTGCCGCGGCCGGGAGGCTCCACCTCCCGGCCGGTGGACGGATCCCATGCGGGCGGATCCTGCCAGCCGATGAGCATTTCCTGCTCGGCCTGCGAGAACGGCACCGCCGCAGTCAGCTGGGGCATCTCCGCCGATGGCAGTCCGCCACAGATCACCATCCCCGAGCGCTCTACGAATCCGCGGGCCTTCATCCGGTCCTCCTCGTTGGCCAGGGCCAGCAGATCGCTCATGGTGTGGGAGATCATGGCCATGCCGACCCCGCGCTGGCGGTTGAGGCGGGTGAGCGCGTCGACGCGGTCGACCATGCCGC
>NZ_LK995490.1 GCF_900002405.1 Actinomyces succiniciruminis
AGTCCGGCCGCCCCGGAACCGTACGGTTCCGGGGCGGCCGGACTGCAGGCCGGTGAGGCGGCCTGTGCCTCAGTCGTCCAGGTAGTCGCGCAGCACCTGGGAGCGGCTGGGGTGACGCAGCTTGCTCATGGTCTTGGACTCGATCTGGCGGATGCGCTCCCGGGTGACCCCGTAGACCTTGCCGATCTCGTCCAGCGTCTTGGGCTGGCCGTCGGTCAGGCCGAAGCGCATGGAGACCACGCCCGCCTCCCGCTCGGACAGGGTGTCCAGGACGGCGTGCAGCTGCTCCTGCAGCAGCGTGAAGGACACGGCGTCCGCGGGGACGACCGCCTCGGAGTCCTCGATCAGGTCACCGAACTCGCTGTCCCCGTCCTCACCGAGCGGGGTGTGCAGGGAGATGGGCTCGCGCCCGTACTTCTGCACCTCAACGACCTTCTCCGGGGTCATGTCCAGTTCGACGGCGAGCTCCTCCGGAGTGGGCTCGCGGCCCAGGTCCTGCAGCATCTGCCGCTGGACGCGGGCGAGCTTGTTGATGACCTCGACCATGTGGACGGGGATGCGGATGGTGCGCGCCTGGTCCGCCATGGCGCGGGTGATGGCCTGGCGGATCCACCAGGTGGCGTAGGTGGAGAACTTGTAGCCCTTGGTGTAGTCGAACTTCTCCACGGCGCGGATCAGGCCCAGGTTGCCCTCCTGGATCAGGTCCAGGAAGAGCATGCCGCGGCCGGTGTAGCGCTTGGCCAGGGAGACGACCAGGCGCAGGTTCGCCTCAAGCAGGTGGTTCTTGGCGCGCTGACCGTCCTGGGCCACCCAGTGCAACTCGCGGCGGTACTTGGCATCCATGTCGTTGCCCTCGGTGGCCAGCAGGTGCTCGGCGTACAGGCCCGCCTCGATGCGCTTGGCGAGCTCGACCTCCTGCGCGGCGTTGAGGAGCGCGACCTTACCGATCTGCTTGAGGTAGTCCTTGACGGGGTCGGCGGTGGCGCCGGCGGTGACGACCTTCTGTGCGGGCTCGTCGCCCTCATCGGAGTCGGAGACCGTGAAGGAGCCGTCCTTGCCCTTTTCACCCTTGGACTTCCGCGACTTCTTGTTGGCGGTCTTCTCCGCCTCCTCCCGGCGGATACGGTCCAGTTCGCCGGTCAGGGCGGCGATGGAGGGGTTCATCTTGATGCCCTTGATGATCCAGCCGCGGAAGATGTAGCCGTTCTGGGTCAGGAACTCGCGGGCGACGACGGGCTCCTCCTCACCGGGGATGACGAAGCGCGGCACGGGGCCGTGCCCGTAGGGGGCCAGGGTGATCGGATCCTCCAGGGTGCCGTCGCCGTTGATCTCCAGGCCCTCCACGACGGTGCGGCTGCGCACGAACAGCGTGGCGCCGGGCGCCAGTCGCACGTCCTTCAGGGCGGCGGGGGTGTTGAAGGGGTGGCGCTTGGTGCCGTCGCCGTTCTCCTCCAGGGACACGTCCAGGTAGTAGTCGCGCAGCTCGGGGGCGGGGGCCGCGGCCTCCGGCTCGTCGTCGCCCTCGTCCTCGGAGTCCTCCGGCTCGTCGTCGTCCTCCGAGTCCTCGTCATCCGCGTCGACGTCGTCCTCCACCAGGTCGTCGTCCTCGTCCTGCGGGAGGTCCTCATCCTCGTCGAGGTCGTCCAGATCGACGTCCTGCTTCTCCTCCAGGGCCTCGTCAACGTCGTCGGCGAATTCGACACGCTCCCGCGCGGTGGTGGGAGCAGGAGCAACTGTGGAAGTAGCCACGGATTTCCTTTCGCGGAGCAGACGGTTCGGCCGGAGCGGTGCATGGAGCCTCGGCGAAGTTTACGCGAGAACCCAAATGGTCTCACAGGCGCACGCGCCTAACGCGAGGACTTCACACGAGATCCGGCTACCACTACCAGCGCGAAGATCAACGATGCGGACGCCGTGTCTATTCCCGGGCCCGATCATCTAGCCTGGGCGCATGACCGACGTGGATGCCCTGCTGCCGCTCGTGCGCGGCGCCGTCGATGCCCGCCTGGATGAGGTGCTGGCCCGGCTGCGCGCCCAGTGGCAAGACTCCCCCGCCGTAACCGATGAGCTGCTGGAGGCCGCCGCCACGGCCCTGGCGGGCGGGAAGCGGATGCGGGCGGTTCTGGGCGCAGTGGGATTGACTCTGGCGGGAGGAGACGCCGACCCCGCCGCCGTGGCGGCCGGCCCGACCGCGGCCCGGCTGGGCGCCGCCCTGGAGCTGTACCAGGCGAGCGCGCTCGTACACGACGACGTCATCGACGCCGCCGACACCCGCCGTGGCCAGCCGGCCGCGCACCGTCGTTACGCGGCCCGCCACCGCCAGGCCGGCTGGACCGGCTCGGCCGACGCCTACGGCGTCAGTGCAGCGATTCTCCTGGGAGACCTGCTCATGTCGGCCGCCACCGCACAACTGGGTCAGGCGACGGCCGGCTGCGAGCGCGGCGCGGCACGGGCCGCCCGGGAGGCCTTCGACGCCATGACGGCGGAGGTCGCCGTCGGCCAGTTCCTGGACGTGCACCAGGAGGTGATGCCCCTGCCTGCCCCGACGGACCGACCGGTGGCGGCGGGCGCCGCCATGCGGAAGGCCGCACTGGAGGTGGTGCGCCACAAGTCGGCGCGCTACTCGGTGATGTATCCGCTGCAGGTGGGGGCGCTGCTGGCCGGCGTGGACCCCCAAGGCGAGTTGTTGGCCGCCCTGGAGGTCTTCGGTGAGGAGATCGGGATCGCCTTCCAGCTGCGCGACGACGTGCTGGGCGTATTCGGCGACCCGGCCCTGACCGGTAAGCCGGCCGGTGACGACCTGCGCGAGGGCAAACGGACGGTGCTGGTGGCCCTGACCTGGCAGCGCTGCAACAACGCGGGCCGGAAGCTGTTGACCCGGGTGCTGGCCGGGGACGAGGCCGCCACGGCCGCGGACCTGGCGGCGGCCGCCGCACTGATCCGCGACTGTGGGGCCTTGAACGCGCATGAGGATGAGATCGCCGCCCACACCGCCACCGGCCTCGCCGCGCTGGAGGCCGCCCCGGACGCCCTGCCGGAGCACTCGCGGCGCACCCTGTTGGGTCTGGCGGAGATGCTGACCGCCCGCCGCAGCTGACTGTGGGTGCTCTGGCCCCTGACACACCGGGGCGTGCGGGCCCCGTACACTCGGCTACGTGACCAAGGATCCTCTCATCGGCCGGCTGGTCGACGCTCGTTACGAGATCGTCGACCGCGTGGCCCGTGGGGGCATGGCCACCATCTACCGGGCGCATGACCGCCGCCTGGACCGCATGGTGGCCCTCAAACTCATGCATCCGCACCTGGCGGACTCCCCGGACTTCGTGGCCCGGTTCCGCCGCGAGGCCCGCGCGGCGGCGCGGTTGTCCAACCCGGGGGTCGTGGCCGTCTATGACCAGGGCAGCCTGGACGGCATCGCCTATCTGGTGATGGAACTGGTGGAGGGCCCCAATCTGCGCGACCTGATCGCCTCCGGTCCGTTGACCGTGCGTGAGGCGCTCGGACTGACCGCCCAGATCCTGGGGCCGCTGGGGGCGGCTCACCGCGCCGGCCTGGTCCACCGCGACGTCAAGCCGGAGAATGTGCTGCTGCCCGCCGACGGCTCGGTCGCCAAGGTCGCCGACTTCGGGTTGGCCCGCGCCGTCACCGAGGTCGCCCAGACCACCACCGGGAACGTGCTGGGCACGGTCGCCTACCTGGCGCCGGAGTTGATCACCACCGGCTCCTCCGCCCCCTGCGCCGACGTCTTCTCCGTCGGCGTGATCCTGTATGAGCTGCTCACCGGCGTCCAGCCCTTCGAGGCGGACACTCCCATCCAGATCGCCTTCCGCAACGTGCACGAGGACATTCCCGCCCCCTCGCTGCGGGTGCCCGACCTGCCCGAGAGCGTGGACGAGCTGGTCGCGGCGATGACGCGCCGCGATCCGCGCTCCCGGCTGGACGACGCCGACGCCGCCCTGGACCGACTGCGGCAGATCGTCTCTACCCTGAGCGAGGCGGAGTTGGCCGTCAAGCGCGGCGGCGCCACCGGCTCGGTGCGCACCCAGGAGGTGCTGGCCGCTAACGCCGAAGCGGCCCGCACCGCGATGCTGGTCACCGACGGCACCGAATCCGATGCGGACGCCGCCGAGGTCTCCGCCGACGCGGCCACCCCGGGCGCCGGGCTGCGCACGGTCTCGCTGCCCATCGGTTCCATCGCCCCGGACGGGGCGGCCGGCGGCCGGGACGGCACCACGCGTGCCCTGGACCGCAGTCGGCTGTCCCGCGGCGCGGACACGCGCAGCACGCAACCGGTGGCCCGCCACTCCGCGCGGCACCCGCGCCGACGTGCCGTGGTCGCCGCCGCGCTGCTGCTGGCGGCGGCCGGAAGCGGGGGAGCCTGGTACTTCACGGCCGGCCCCGGCCGCACCGTCCCGGTGCCGCAGATCGTGGGGATGAGCGCACAGGACGCGCAGGATGCGGTCGAGGCGGCCGGGCTGGTGTGGGGCGCCCCCACCCACGCCTACTCCGACACGGTGCCCGCGGACTCGGTGATTTCCTGCTCCCCCGGCGCCGATACCCGGCTGCACCCCGGCCAGGCGGTGACGCCGGTGATATCCCGCGGCATTGAGCAGAAGGTTGTGCCCGACGTCGTCGGCTCCACTCAGGAGGACGCCACCAGCGCGATCGTGGACGCGGGCCTCACGCTCGGGGCGGTGACCAAGACCTACTCCGACGACGTCGCCTCCGGCATGGTGATTTCCTGCGAGCCGCAGTCGGGCAGCACGGTGGATCACTCCTCCGCCGTGGCGATCGTCGTGTCCCTGGGGCGCCAGCCCGCCACCGTCCCGGACGTGACCGGCATGAGCGTGGACGATGCCACCACCACGCTGGAGGCGGCCGGGCTCACGCTCGGCACCCAGTCGGAGTCCTACTCCGACGATGTGGCCTCGGGAATGATCATCTCCTCCAGCCCAGCCTCGGGGGCGGAGGGCTACCACCACGGCGACGCGGTGGACGTGGTCGTGTCCAAGGGGCCGGAGAAGGTGAGCGTGCCCGACGTCGTCGGGATGAGCGAGCGCGAGGCCGTGACCGCGCTGGAAGACGCGGGGCTGGACCCGCAGGTCTCCCGTGTCATGGGCGGCTTATTCGACACGGTTCACTCCACCGACCCGTCCGCCGGGCAGAGTGTGGAGAAGGGCTCGCAGGTGACGGTGAACGTGGTCTGAGCCCGGCGGGTTCAACCGCGGAGCATCTCCGCCACCTCGAAGGCCATCTCCAGGGACTGCTGGTGGTTCAGCCGCGGGTCCACGAGCGTCTCGTAGCGGCGCGCCAGCCCGGCCTCGTCAATGTGCTCGCCGCCGCCGAGGACCTCGGTGACGTCGTCTCCGGTGAGCTCCACGTGAATGCCGGCCGGCACGGTTCCCAGCGCCCGGTGTACCTCGAAGAAGCCGCGCACCTCGTCCATGATCGTGTCGAAGCGGCGGGTCTTGTAGCCGTTTTCGGAGGTGATGGTGTTGCCGTGCATGGGGTCGGTGATCCAGGTGACCGGCCGGCCGTCGGCGCGGACGATCTCCACCAGGGGCGGCAGCACGTCGCGGATGCGGTCGGCGCCCATGCGGGTGATCAGGCTGAGCCGGCCGGGGTCCCCATCCGGGTTGAGGTGGTCGATCAGGGACAGCAGCTCGTCGCGGGTCGTCGTCGGGCCGATCTTGACGCCCACCGGGTTGTGCACGCCCGCCAGCAGTGCGACGTGGGCGTCGTCGGCGCCGCGAGTGCGCTCCCCCACCCACAGGAAGTGGGCGGAGGTGTCGTAAAGGCGCCCGCTGCGGGAGTCCTCGCGCGTCATGGCGTCCTCGTACTCCAGCAGGAGCGCCTCGTGCGCGGCGTAGAAGTCGACCTGGCGCAGGGCTTCGAAGTCGACGCCGGCGGCCTCCATGAAGCGCATGGCCCGGTCGATCTCCTCGGCGAAGGACTCGAAGCGCTTGTAGGCGGGGTTCGCGGTGAAGCCGCGGTTCCAGGAGTGGACTTCACGCAGGTCCGCGTAGCCGCCCATGGTGAAGGAGCGGATCAGGTTCAGGGTGGTGCCGGCGCGCAGGTAGGCGTCGACCATGCGCTGCGGGTCGGGGATACGGGCCTCGGCGGTGAAGGCGTGGTCGTTGACTGAGTCGCCGCGGTAGGAGGGCAGGGTAACGCCGTCGCGGGTCTCCGTGTCCGAGCTGCGCGGCTTGGCGTACTGGCCGGCCATGCGGCCGATCTTGACCACCGGGGTGGAGGCGCCGTAGGTGAGCACCGCCGCCATTTGCAGGATGGTCTGCAGCTTCAGGCGGATGTTGACGGCGGTGTTGTCGTGGAAGGACTCGGCGCAGTCCCCGCCCATGAGTACGAAGGCGCGCCCCTGGGAGGCCAGCACCATCTTCTCGCGCAGCGAGTCGACCTCGCCGGCGAACACCAGTGGCGGCCGGGTGCGCAGGTCGGCCGCGGCGTCGGCCAGCGCCTGCGGGTCCGGGTAGCGGGGCTGCTGGGCGGCGTGGTGCTGGCGCCAGCCGGCCGCCCCGCCGGGTACCTGGAGCTCGTTCATCATGGGGTCAGCATAGGCGTGCGGGACCGCTGCCGAACCGTCACGCCGAAAGGTGGGACGCAGGGCACGCCGTCGGCCGGGCTCCCCTTCGGCGTCTTGTTGCGCGCAGCGAGCCCAGAAGGGGGCGGGNCCGCCCGCCCCCTCTAACTGGGTTGGATGAGCCGGTGGCTCAGGCCTCGCCGTCCGTGGCGGCGGCGGGCTCGAGGTTCTGGCCGAGCTCGGCCATCAGGTCGACGAACCACTGCTGGGTGATGTCGAAGGGCTTGCCGCCGGCAATGCGCTCGAAGGCGATGGCGCCGAGCTGGTCGCCGTTCTCCTCGTCCTGGCCGATGACACCGGGCTCGCCGCGCAGGGCGCAGTCGACGGCGAGGTCGCACATCTGCTTGATCAGGGCCAGGTCCTCCTCGTTGGCGGCGGCGGCGCGCGAGTAGTAGCCGGACTTCTGCACCATGACCTTCTCGGCGCCGATCTTGTCGGCGAACTGGCGGGCGAACCACTGGCCGGGGTTGATGGTGTCGAGCTTGACGTGGCCGAAGGGGTCGCGCTGGACCTCTTCACCCTTGGCCTCCATCTCCGCGATGATCTCGGGGACGCCGGCGCCCTCGGACAAGAAGATGTTGACGTTGCCCTGCTCGTCCATGATGGCCTTGAGGCGCTCGGCCTCGGCGGCGATGTCCAGCTTGGCCTCCGGCACGAACACGGCGTGCACGTCCCAGCGCTCCTTGGTCAGGCCCAGCGAGGGGGCCCACTGGCGGTCCTTGAGCAGCTCGTGGTAGCGGCGGGCGGTCTCGGCGGTGAGGTAACCGCAGTTGCGACCCATGCACTCGTGGACGATCAGCATGCGCGGGTTGGAGCGGTGCTCACCGATGACGTTGAGGGCGAAGCCGGCGCCCTGCTCGGCGGCGGTCCAGGCGCCCAGCGACTGGCGGATCGGAACGATGTCGTTGTCGATGGTCTTGGGCAGGCCGACGACGGTCAGGTCGTAGTCGTGGTCGCGCAGGTAGGCGGCCAGGTCGGCGGCGGTGGTGTTGGTGTCGTCTCCACCGATGGTGTGCAGCACGTCGACGCCGTCCTCGCGCAGCCGCTCGGCGGCGAAGGCGAGCGGGTCCACGCCCTCCTTCACCAGGCCGCGCTCGACGAGGTTCTTGGCGTTGGTGAGCTTGACGCGGGAGTTGCCGATCGGGGAGCCGCCGTACTGGCGCAGCACGCCCGCGTTCTTGCGGCCCTCCTCGTCGATGACGACGTAGTTGCCGGTGAGCAGGCCGTGGTAGCCGTACTGGTAGGCGATGATCTCGACGTCGGGGGCGACCTCGGTGTAGCGCTCGATGAGGTCGCCTACGGCGGCGGACAGACAGGGGGCGAAGCCGCCCGCGGTGAGGAGGGCGACGCGACGGATCGACATCGGAAACCTTTCGTAGGTGATGGGGCTTATCGCGGCCATCCTATCGGGATGCCGCCCCCGCGCGCCCGGAATCCTCACCCCAACCCGGACACCCGCCGAGGTCGGTGGAAGTTACGTGCCGAGGTCGGTGGAAGTTACGTGCCGGACCCCATCGACGCCGGTCGGCATGGAGCTGGATGCGGCCTGCCCCGGAGAAAGTGTCCGGATTCGGCATAAACGCCATCGGCCGACCAAGAGCCACCCGAAGAAACCGCATGATTCCAACGTTCCTGAAAACGCAGACCGGCGCGCCAGCTCCGTTCGTGCCGATCTTGGACATTCCGGCCAGCGCTCAGTTCATGCGTCGTCGGAACGCGGCGTGGCCGACGCGTCGCCCCCGTCCTCGGACGCCTCTATCCCCTCGTCGTCTTCCGCCTCGTCTGGCTCCGCCGGCGGCTCGGGGACCTCGACGTCGGGGGCGGGCCGGCCGCCGGGCGCCTCGACGGGGGCGGCGGCCGGCCGCTTGGCGGCCAACTCCTCCAGCATCTCGTCGACGACCTCCGCGGCCGTCTTCTTCTCCGCGTCCATCGCCTTCTTCACGTCCGCGGCGTACAGGTCCACGTACTCCTGGCCGGACAGGGACATCAGCGCATACATGATCTCGTCGGTGATGGAGCGCAGCACGAAGCGGTCGTTCTCCAGACCCTGGTAGCGGGAGAAGTCCAGCGGCTCACCGATCACGATCCCCACCCGGTGCCGGGTGGAGGGAACCACCTGGCCGATGGGCTGGGCGAGGTTGGAACCGATCATGGCGACCGGGATCACCGGCGCCCCGGTGGCCAGGGCGACGCGCGCCACCCCCGTCTTGCCGCGGTACAGGCGCCCGTCGGGGCTGCGCGTGCCCTCGGGGTAGATGCCGAACAACTCGCCCGAGCGCAGTCGATCGATCCCGGCCTGCAGGGCCGCCATGGACGCTTTGCCCCCCGAGCGGTCCACCGGGATGGTGCCGACGGCGGTCATGAAGTTCTTCACGGCCCAGCCCTTGATGCCCTTGCCGGTGAAGTAGTCGGACTTGCCAATGAAGGCGACCTCGCGGTCCATCAGCAACGGCAGAAAGAATGAGTCGATGACCGCCAGGTGGTTGGAGGCCAGGATGGCGGGGCCCTCGGCGGGAATATTCTCCTCACCGCGAATCCAGGGCTGGTAGAGCATCTCCATGGCCGGGCCGACGGCGGCCTTGATACCTCGGTAACCCACTGTGGGACCTCCTGTGTGCATCCGCGGTCGGGAACTGGCCGGCCGCCCGGGTACACGCGCCGGGCGTGTCCGCGGCCGGATCGGCTGCTGATCAAGTCTAGCCTCGCGGTGTGGTCCAACACGTGCTCTCGCCTCCGCCGTCCGTCGGCGCCGTCGTCGGCCGTGGGCGACGCGAGCCGGCACGGACGCCGTCGTCACCGTCCCAGCCGGTCCAGGCGGCCTTCGCGGACATGGGAACGGCGCTGCGTGAGGTGACCTTCGTCGTCGTCGATCTGGAGACCACCGGAGGCGGCCCGGGCGCGCACGCCATCACCGAGATCGGTGCCGTGAAGGTACGCGGCGGGGTGGTCGATTCGGAATTCTCCACGCTCGTAAATCCGGGCACCGCCATTCCCGCCCAGATAACGGTCCTGACCGGCATCACCAACGCCATGGTCGCCGATGCCCCTCCGGTAGCCCAGGCGATGGCCGCCTTCCTGCAGTGGGCGCACCTGGCCGACCCGACGACGGTGGCGGTCGCCCACAACGCCCGCTTCGACCTCGGCCACCTGCGCGGGGCGGCCCGGGCCCACGGCCTGGATTGGCGTGAGCCGGTCGTGCTGGACACGCTGGCACTGGCCCGCCGGGCCTGGGACCGCACCCAGGTGCCCAACCACAAGCTGGGCACGCTCGCCACCTTCGTGGGCTCCCCGACGACGCCAACCCACCGCGCGCTGGACGACGCCCG
>NZ_LK995491.1 GCF_900002405.1 Actinomyces succiniciruminis
CCTACCTCACCGACCAAGCCGAAACCCAACAAGGACACTAAACAGGCTCTTCTCGTTTGTGGGCGTGGCGGTTCGGGCACTGGTTGCAACGGCGGAGGTCGTTCTCGGGTGCGGGAGGTCGTCTTCGGGTCGGCGAGGTCGTACTCGGTGGGTGCCAGCCTGCCGAATACGACCTCTTCATCCCCAAACCCTCCACATTCGGGAGGGTTTCGGGCCGACGAGGACGTCTTGGCCGAACCTGGGACGTCCTCGGGTCGGCGAGGACGTTCTCGGGCGAACCAGGATGTTCTCGGGCCCACCGGGTCGTTCTCGGGCCGAGGAGGACGTCTTCAGGCCAAGAAGGTCGTCTCTGGGGCGGGGACGTTCTCGGGTTGGCGGTGTTGGCGACCGCGGACGAATCGTTGGAGTCGTCGGAATCATGCGGATCCCGCAGGCGCAGAGGTGTGCCTACTTGGACCGGGTTCCTCCGGTTGGACCGCCGTAGCCGCCGGTTACAGCGGTCCAACGGGGCGTGGGCGGTCCAACGCGCGAACCGTCGCACCTGATCCACCGCGCACATCCCACCCATCGCGTCACCCACCGCGCCGCCGTGCCCCGCACACCAACCACAACCCGGACAGTCGCCGCCCGTCAGCCCGCCACACACCCAAACACAAAGAACCGCTAAACACACCGCCGGCAGCCGCAGTCGGCGCACCACAGCCACCAGATCAGCACAGCCCTGGTGGCGCGCTGCGCCCACCATGTCCACCGACAGCTGCGCCCATCATGCCCACCGATGCCCACCGCCAGCCCATCATCGCCGTGGGCACCCCGCGGGCAGCGCTACAGCCGGTCGTGCTTCTCACAGAAGACGTGGTTCCCCATGATCTTGAAGCCGTCGCGTTCGGCCGCGCGCAACGCGTCGTGCTCGGTGTAGCTCAAGGCGAGCACGCGCTCAATCGCCGTGCCATCCGGGTCGTGGACCGTGTCGACCACCCGATGCGCGACCATGCGGTCGCACCCCTCGTGGTCACAACGGACGGCGATTGCCTCGCGACGAACGAACATGTGGTCCCCTTTCAGCGTCAGGACTGCTGATTGTCGAATCTGTTTTGCCTGTGCGAATCTGCTTCGCCAGCGTGCCCACCGCGGAGCATCGGCGCCCCGATGTGAGCCACGCACGTATCATGCCTCACACTTCCGCGCCCGGTGGGGGCCCCGCCGCGCACGTGGCCCCCACCGCGCGCACGCGCCGCGCCCGCCCCGACGGGGCACAACGCGTTACGGCTACTGTTAGCGGCGATGTCGCCCGTGATCACCTACGCCCTCCTGTTTCTCGCCGGAGTGGTTGCCGCCATCGTCGGCTACCTAGTGGGAATGGCCTCGCTCGTCTCCTACCCGGCGATGCTCGCCCTGGGCGTGCCGCCGGTGGTCGCCAACGCCTCCAACACCGTCAGCCTGATTCCCGGCGGCATCGGCTCACTGATTACCTCCTGGGACCGGCTCAAGCAGATCCGCTACTACCCGCTGCTTCCCCAGGCACTCATCGCCGTCGTCGGCGGGCTCGTGGGCGGCGCGCTGCTGCTGGTGGCCCCGCCCGGCGTATTCGAGGCGATCGTGCCCTGGCTGGTGCTACTCGCAACCGCCCTGGTGGCGCTGAGCCCGCGGTTGCGGCGCGGCGCCACCAACTACCGACTGCCCGCGCCCGCGTTCCTGGCCCTGATGGCCGCCATCATGGTCTACAGCGGTTACTTCGGCGCCGGCGCAGGGGTGCTCTTCTTCGCCCTGTGCACCCTGGGCACGCCCATGAACACCCACGCGGCCGTGGTGATGAAGACGCCCATGACCACCCTGTCCAACTTCGCCGCCGCCGTGCTGTTCATCGTGCAGGGGCAGGTCGACTGGGGCGCCGCGATCACGGTAGGCCTGGGCTCCTTCGCCGGCGGCTACGTGGCCCCGCTGATTCAGCGGCTGATTCCCGAGCGGGTCATTCACGCCGCCGTGGTGGTCGGCGGCCTGGTCCTGACCGTCTGGCTGCTGCTCGGCTTCTGATCCCGGCCCGACGACGGCGCCCGGGCTAGACGCGCAGGCCCAGCCCCCGCATGCGGGTGGTCGCCCCCTGGGAGAGGGCCTCGTGCAGCGCCTCGCCGTCGGCACCCGACGCGGCCAGGTCCGGGGCGGTGGCCAACAGGCGCTTCATGGTGCCGATCTCCTCGCCCACCACGCGGCGTCCCCACAGCCCCAGGCGCGCCGCCAGCTGGGTGTCCTCGCCGATTGCCGGCACCAGTTGGGAGGAGGCGAAGGCCGCCAGTCGGTCGGCGTCGGTGTCCTCCGTAAGCTGATCGCGCAGGGGCGTCTCCACCGTCTCCGCCAACGCGACGACGAAGTCGCGCAGCAGCCCGAAAGTCAGGTAGGTCTTGGTCAGTCGCTCATACCAGTCCAGGGGACGCAGCCGCTCGTCGAAGTCGCCCAGAGCCCCGACGAAGGGCTCGGCCGCCGCGAGCACGTCGACGTTAGCGTCCGCCGCCGAGACCCGCAGTCGTTCGAAAGAAGCGACCGCCTCCCCGCTCATGCGCAGCAGCTCGGCGCGCAGTTCCATGTTCGGGGCCTTGTCGGCGTCCTTGGCGTAGCGCGTGCAGGCGATGGTCCGGGCGTAGGCGGCCAGGCCGACCACCGCAACCGTGTGCGGCGACGGCGACGCGGCCACGGTCCGGCCGGCAGGAAGGGCAGAGCTCGTCATGGTGTCAGGGTAGGCCCTGACGCCGTGCCAACCCCCGTGTTCGCCACAAGTGCTCGACGGCCAACGCGATCCATCTCTCTTATCGGTCACTCACGCATCCACGCCCGGTTGACTAGGCTGGACGCAGGTTGCCCGGTCGCCATGCCCATCGTCATGCCTCTCAGCCCCACCTGCCGTTACGGCAGCGTGCGTGGCGTCATTCGCGATCGGCTGCCGTATATGACCGCAGGCGCGGACTCCGCCGCACGCCGGCGCCTCATCCGCGCCGCCTGAGCCCGGGGTCCGCCCGGATTACATACAACCGAAAGCACATACCGCATCGTGACCGAGCAGACCGCAACAACTGAATCAACCACTACTCCCGCCGCGCCGGCCGAGCCGCAGTCGCCCACCGCGACCACCGAGGCGCCCGGCGCGCCGGCCGACACCGCCTCCGGAATCATCTCCACCGCGCAGGCCCACGCCCCGGTGCTGGACGACGCCAAGCCCGACATCACCGATGCCGGCTCTGAAACCGACCTGACCACACGTACCTTCGCCGACTTCGGCGTTGAGGAGGAGATCTGCCAGGCCCTGGCGGACAAGGGCATCACCCACCCCTTCCCCATCCAGGCACTCACCCTGCCGATCGCGCTGCGCGGCCAGGACATCATCGGCCAGGCCAAGACCGGCACCGGCAAGACCCTCGGCTTCGGCATCCCGCTGCTCATGGACACGCTCGGCCCCGGCGAGGAGGGCTGGGATGAGGACCCCGCCTCGGGCTCCCCGCAGGCGCTGGTCATTCTGCCGACCCGCGAGCTGGCCAAGCAGGTGGCCGAGGAGCTGGCGGGCGCCGCCGCCAAGCGCACTGTGCGCATCGTCCAGGTGTACGGCGGGCGCGCCTACGAGCCGCAGATCGAGGCGATCGAGCAGGGAGCCGAGATCGTCGTCGGCACCCCCGGTCGCATCATCGACCTGATGGATCGTCGGGTCCTGGACCTGACCCACGTAACCACCGTGGTACTGGATGAGGCCGATGAGATGCTCGACCTGGGCTTCCTGCCGGACGTGGAGAAGATCCTCTCGCGCACCCGCTCCGACCGCCACACCATGCTTTTCAGCGCCACCATGCCGGGCGCCGTCGTCGCCCTGGCCCGCCGCTACATGACCAAGCCGACCCACATTCGCGCCCAGGACCCGGGCGACGACTCCATGACGGTCAAGACCGTGCAGCAGGTCGTCTACCGCACCCACGCGCTGAACAAGGTCGAGGTGCTCTCCCGCATCCTGCAGGCCGAGGGCCGCGGCCGCACCATCATCTTCGCGCGCACCAAGCGCACCGCCGCCCGCGTGGCCGAGGACCTGGCCGCCCGCGGCTTCGCCACCGCTGCCCTGCACGGCGACCTGGGGCAGGGGGCCCGCGAGCAGGCGCTGCGCGCCTTCCGCAAGGGCAAGGTGGACGTGCTGGTGGCCACCGACGTGGCGGCGCGCGGTATCGACGTCGACGACGTCACCCACGTCATCAACTACCAGTGCCCCGAGGACGAGAAGATCTACGTCCACCGCATCGGCCGCACCGGCCGGGCGGGCGGCTCGGGCACCGCGATCACCTTCGTCGACTGGGACGACGTCTCCCGCTGGCGTCTGATCGCCAAGGCGCTCGGCCTGCCGATCGAGGAGCCGGTGGAGACGTACCACACCTCCGACCACCTCTACACGGACCTGAACATTCCCCGAGATGTCACCGGCAAGCTGCCGCGCAGCATGCGGGTCCTGGCGGGGCTC
>NZ_LK995492.1 GCF_900002405.1 Actinomyces succiniciruminis
TCCCGCCGCATCGACCTGTGGGGTCGGCGGGCCCCGGTGGGTGCGGGTTCGGCGGTGACGCGGGAGCAGATCGAGGACTACCTGGCCAGCCCGGATTCGGCCTATCGGCGTCTGCGGCTGGTGATGGATGCGTGGTGCGCACTGTGGTACTGGCCGCTGACCACCGACGTTAAGCCGCCGAGCCTGGAGGAGTGGCTGGAGACGCTGGAGCACACGCTCGGCTACGCGGGCGACGCCGCCCCCGCCAACGCGGTGCCGCTGGCCGAGGCGACCACCTGGGAGGGGCTGGAGGAGACGGAGGCCTGGGACCTCCAGTTCGCCGGTGCGCGCAGGGTGGAGGCGGTGCTTGAGCAGCAGCCGTGGCTGCGTGTGGCCAAGCGGGTCGCGGACGAGCAGGGCTTCTTCCACTGGGAGCTGGACTTCGCCACCGTGTTTGCGCGCGGCGGCTTTGACCTGCAGGTGGGTAACCCGCCGTGGGTGCGGCCCGACGTCAAGTTGGAGACGCTCCTGGCCGACGGCGATCCATGGTGGGTACTCACGAGCAAGCCTCCGGTCGCCGAGAAGACCGCCCGCATGCCCGCGACGATCAGCCGCCCCGGCATCCTAAACACGGTGGTCGACGGAGCCGCGGAGACGGAAGTCCTGGCTGAGTTCATCAGCGACTCCACCGTGTACCCCGTCATGGAGGGCCGCCCCGATCTGTATCGCGCCTTCATGTGCCAGGTGTGGGAGCACCAGAAGCCGAGCGGAACCTCGGGACTCATCCACATGGAGACCCACTTCACGGATGCCAAGACCCCGAACCTGCGGGCAGCGACGTATCGGCACCTGCGGAGGCACTGGCAATTCATCAACGAGCTTCAGCTCTTCGATATTCAGCACCAGAAGATTTACGGCGTGCATGTCTACGGTGCGGAACGTACGCCTAGCTTCCTCAGTGCCGTCTCGCTCTACCACCCTGACACGGCCACCCGATCTCTCAAGCATGACGGTTCCGGCGAGGAGCCAGGCTTCAAGGACCCGCACACGGGAACCTGGGATCTCCGCCCGCACGCCTCCCGCATCCAGCGGGTCGACGAATCCACGCTTGGGAACTGGCAGACCGTGACCGAGGCAGACGACTGGCGTTCCGCCCCCATGGTCTCAACGGTCAACTCGGCGGCCGCTCGCACTTTGGAAACTCTGTCACGCAGCCAGCGCATAGGCTCTCTCGGCCTTGAGTTCTCCTCCGGTTGGAACGAGACAACCGACTTTGAGACGGGACGCTTCGTCAAGGTGTGGGGCCCAGCCTCCTGGGAGGACGCCATCCTGCAGGGACCGCACCTGTACGTGTCTACGCCCCTGTATAAACGGCCGAACGAATCCATGAAGAACTTCCTCGATTGGACTTCGACCGACTTCGAGGCCCTGCCTGCGGATGCGCAGCCGGTGACCCAGTACAAGCCTGCCGGCGACCGCGCCACCTACGATCGCCTCTACACCCACTGGGGCACCGCCTCCGCCCGCGACCACTACCGCATCGCCTGGCGCCGCATGGCGGCCAACACCGGCGAGCGGACGCTGATCCCGGCTATGCTCCCACCCGGCGCCGCGCACGTTAATCCGATCTACTCGACGAGTCTGACCGACACACCGTCCCTACCCCTGATCGCCGCTGTCTCTTCGTCGCTTCTTGCCGATTTTCAAGTACGTTCGAGGAACCGTAATGACATCATCAACCAAGACTTCGAGCGTATTCCCTTACCACCACGATCGCACCCACTCGCAATCCGCGCCACCCTTCGAACCCTCCGTCTGAACTGCCTGACGGACGCCTACGCCGATCTGTGGGCCGAGTGCTGGGACGAGGCGTTCCTTGAGGACTCGCCGATTCTGGAACGCTACGACGAGCGCCCGATCGGGCCGGCCTGGACGCCCGACATTCCCCTCCGTCGTGCGGAGGACCGGCGCAACGCGCAGGCGGAGGTCGACGTGATGGTGGCGGTGATGCTTGGGGTCCCGATTGAGGATCTGTGCACGATCTACCGCACGCAGTTTGCGGTGCTCTACGACTATGACCATGGCCGGGGCACGGGCGCCTATGTCTATGACGCCAATGGACGTCAGGTGCCCACGCCAGTGCGCCAAGCCTGGGACAAGCGCAAGCGCCCCGAGTCGGACACCGACATGCCCCTGGACGAACGCACCCACACCCACCCCGGCTCCGGCGTAACCTACGTCTACGAACTCCCCTTCCGCACCCGCGACCGCGAACTCGACTTCCGCCGCATCCACACAGCCCTCGTAGACAGCTAGTTCTTACCTTACGTGCAGCGTGATGGCAGCAGGCTTCACCCAACGATGAATCGACTAATAAGACAGACACCCATCATGACATAGGTACGAGTACACTCTCCATCAAAGATGGCAAGCACCTAGGCGCACAAGGTACCAGCACTAACAAGGCAAACTATGGGCAACGACGAAACTCTCCAGATAGCGAAGCATCTAGAACAGACGCAAATAATCGAATCTAGCCTCACAAACGGCGACGGTCCCTGGACCGTAATCTGTGACAGCTGGAACGACAGTAACGGTAACCACGGAGGCCGCTACATTACCCTGTCTCAACCACATCTACGAGACAAGATACTCAGCAGCATGGGATGGGATCTTACAAAGGGCCGCGGGACTCCGGGGTTTGTGGGATCAAAAGAGGACGCGCGCTACTTCAGGAACGATGCGGCACCAGATTTTGAACCGCTTGTTATCTTCCAGGAGTTCCACGGCGTCGTGCCTGACACCATACTTATTTCAGAAGAATTCCGTTTGCTAATGGGACTATGGCAAGACCCTAAGTCCGGCAATTATTTCCAGATCAAGGATGATGGCACGAAAGAACTTGCCGTCAAGTTTGAAGCCCAGAAAATCGAGGTGCGAACACCTATTTTAAACCGGTATCTCGCCGCGCGTCAGCTTGATGCCGTTCTGTTCTTAGACTCCACAGTATCGGTACGCAACGCCGCGCCTACTGCAACCTTCGACCATCTCGAAATTGAAGATTCTTCCAACGGTAAAGACGCGTGCATTGCTCGCAATATCGGCAGACTACACCTTGACGAACAAGTGATTTTTTCACGAGTACTCGCGAAACGTATCCTACAAGCGCCGCCGCAGGCCGCTTGTGGCATCTGGCCGTGGGACGATATTGACCCAGAGGACTATCCAGAATTCATTATAGGGGAAAGCGAAACTGGAGTTCCGATCAAGTTCACCTGCAATCCTGATCGCTTGGCGAACTATTTTGGCGCCAACCCAGACGCGCCCCACTATTTGACGCCTGTCTTTTTTAAACCTGACGTGATGCAAAAATACTACGACAACCCTTCACTGTACTCCGTAGGAGACGGAGGTCTCTCCTGTGCCCAACTGTGGCACGTCCAAATTGACAATGACGATCCAACATTCGTTGCCGTATTCTTGGGTGACCTCGGTCGCGACGTCCCGCAAGGGGAGTGGAGTCATTGGTTGTCGTACAACGTGCCTCCGACACAGAAAATGAGCGAAACAAACTTTCGTCGCTCTATTTTGGGACAATTCACTACGAGCAAAAACCCTGAGCATCATTTCAAGACCTCATACGAGGAACTCAACCGGATCTGGGAAAGGCGCTGGGGATGGCCCCTCTATCGAGAAGCTACTCACAACGATAAAGACGTCATTCGCCGCCTTCGTATTCCTGTAAATGATACCAGCACTGAGTTTCAAGCGCAGCTACTTAACTTAGCACTGATACTCGTTGACCTCCTCAATGAGAGGGCGCTTTCGCAAGAAGTTTCAGTAGACAGCGGGACAAAAGGCATCGGTAAACTACAGAGGTTCCTTGAGAAACACTCATACAGATACGTCGATCGCGATACTTCTTTGCTACGAACGGTGCAACGCATGCGATCGCACGTGGCAGCTCACGCGTCAGGCAGCAAGGGCCAAAAGGTCCTAGATAATGAACTGTCAGGTCGCTCGCCACGCGAATACTTTCAGCAGTTGACATCGGATGCCGTTCAGATGATGCGCGACTTGATTGAGTTCGCAACTCAATCAGATTCAAGACCCGCCTAGAGCGTTATAGCAGACCCCTTTAGATTATGTGACAACATCGACTGTTGTCACTCGGTTCTCGGAAGATTATGGGGTCTTCGCGTTTGAGGGTGTGGTGAGGTTGCCCGGAGGTTGGGCAGGGGCTCGGCAAAGTTGTTGGCTGGGTTGGTGGTTGTTAGGGGTTTTCGGTGTGTTGGTGGGGGTGCGGCGCGATCTTCCGGAGACGATGGGGGTGTTCGAAAAAGCCATTGCCTGGAAGGTCGCGCCGCTGTGTCATCATCCCCCACTTCTGCCCTGTCGCGCCAGCCCCTGACCGGGATGTTCGCAGGTGTCCCGGACCCGCGGCATCGGCGCGGGTGCCGTCACCGTCTGGATGTGGTGCTGGCTTTGGCGGCGGTGGGGGTTCTGGCCGGCTGTCGTACCCTGCTGGCGATCTGGGAACACGCCCAGGACCTGACCGGCGGCCAACTACGGCAACTGGGACTGGGCGTGTTCAATGGTCTGTGTAAGCCCTGATTGAGAGGACC
>NZ_LK995493.1:0-32370 GCF_900002405.1 Actinomyces succiniciruminis
CAAACAAACACGACACACTATCGAGATCCCAAACAACACACCCACCGAGTATTCACATCGCCTTACGGCTGAATGCTTCATCTCGGAAGCGCCGGAAGAACTTTAGCGGGCCGCTTGATTCGGGTCAAATCAGAATTCCGTGATTCCGATCTCGACCAGCGGCCCTGTTCAGTTCACTCCTGCCACCATCCCCGGGTCATCCCCGCGGCGGCGACAGGGGAAGACTTTACGCAGACCGTCCGGCCCGGTCAAACACGGCGGCGGTGACAACAGCCACACGCCGTCGCCACCGCCGTTGCTCCGCGTCTCAGCGGTTCAGGACTGCCTGGCAACCGCCAGGTTTCGCCGTCCCTTCCGCACCAGGACAACGCCACCCGCCAGCAGTTGTTCCTGCGTCACGGGCGCGTCCTCGTCGGTCACTTTGGCGTTGTTGAGGTATGCGCCGCCTGCCGCCACCGTCTTTCGGGCAGCGTTGCGTCCCCGTTCCAGCCCGGTGGCAACCAGCAGGTCGACAATGGTCGAACTGCCTACCTCGAGGGGGGCGGCCGGTAGGTCCGCGGTTGCGGCAGTCAGCGTCGCCTCGTCCAATGCGGTCAACTCGCCTTTCCCCCACAGGGCCGCGGTGGCGGCCTCCGCCTGCGCGGTTGCGTCCGACCCATGAACCCACGTAGTCACCTCGTGCGCCAGAACGCGCTGGGCCTCGCGTGCCTTCGGGTTGGTCGCCACGCTCTGCTCCAACCGCTCGATCTCCTCACGCGGCAGGAAGGTGAAGACCTTGAGGAAACGCACCACGTCGGCGTCGTCGACCTGCAGCCAGAACTGGTAGAACGCGTAGGGGCTGAGCATCTCCGGGTTTAGCCAGATGGCCCCGCCCTCGCTCTTGCCGAACTTCGTCCCGTCGGCCTTGGTGATCAACGGGTTGGTCATGACGTGCACCGAGTCACCCTCGACCTTGTGGATCAGGTCCATGCCGCCCACAAGATTGCCCCATTGGTCATTGCCACCGACCTCCAGCGTGCAGCCGTAGCGGCGGTATAGCTCCAGGTAGTCATTTGCCTGGAGGATCTGGTAGCTGAATTCCGTGAAGGAGATGCCCTCCTCACTGGCCAGCCGACGGGCAACGATGTCCTTGGACAGCATGGTGCCCATGCGGAAGTGCTTGCCGAGGTCCCGCAGGAAGTCGATCGCGCTCAGCCCAGCGGTCCAATCCAGGTTGTTGACAATGCGCGCAGGGTTGTCGCCGTCGAAGTCAAGCAGATGCTCGAGCTGCTCACGCAGCCCCTGCGCCCACTCGGCAACTACTTCCTTGGTGTTGAGGGAACGCTCCCCCTTCGCACGCGGGTCACCGATGAGCCCGGTCGCACCTCCCACCAGGGCCAGCGGATGATGGCCGGCCAGCTGCAGGTGCCGCATGACCTTGACCGCGACAAGGTGACCGTGATGCAGGGAAGGCGCGGTCGGGTCGAAGCCGCAATAGAAGGTGACCGGTCCGGCGTTCAGCGCTGCGCGCAGCGCGTCGATGTCGGTGTGCTGGGCGATGAGGCCCCGCCACTGCAACTCGTCCAGGATGTCGGTCACGGTCCTGTGCCTTCCCATGTCTTCTCCCGGCACATGCGGGCCGGGGCCGGGGCGGTTGCCCGGCGCGGGCTAGTCTGCCACGGCCGTGCCGCATGCCAGACGAAGTGTCAGGAGAGCGGACATGCGCCTCCAGCGATATCGGCGCCACGGCTCCCCTCCGTCTTCTGGACGCACGCAGTACCTATCGGGGCCGCGCCGCGGCAATGCCGATCATGGGGCCGTAGGCCTCCCAGCCTCCGGCCGCCCGGGCACGCTTGCCCGCTTCGATGATCAGTCCGTGGAGGTCCACGAGCTCCGCATGGCTGAGTCCCTCGGCATCGATGCGGGCCTCCAGGGCCTTCCTGGTGGTCTCGTAGTCGTGGCCGACGGCGTAGCCGGCCTGCCGTAGCAGACGCCGCCCGTAGGCGTCGAAGATGAAACGACGCCTGCCATAGACCATCAGCGCCGCCACATCAGCACTTTCCGGCCCAATACCGGGCAAGGACAGCAGCGCGGCGCGCAGGGCGTCGTCGTCCAGCTCCACCGCGGCCTTCCCATCCGCGGACAGCATCCAGGCGGCGAAGGCGCGCAGCGAACGCGACTTGGCCCGCATGAAGCCGGCCGGGCGGATGAGCGCGGTCAGTTCCGCATCGGTCAGGCGCAGCAGTTTCTCCGCTTCGAAGTCGGTGGCCTCCCGCAGCAGCGCCAGGGCGCGCTCGACATTCGTCCAGGCGGTGTTCTGCACCAGCACGATCCCGCACACGTATTCGAAGGGGGTCCGCGCGGGCCATACCGGAGTCTCCCCCGACGCGGCGTGCAGGAGCGCCAGTAGGTCGCGCACCGGCAGCGGGTCGCCGGTCATTGCCCCGCCCCCATCGGGCGGTCCCAGACCGGTGAATAGCGCCAGTAGAAGCGACGACGCATCCGGGACCCCGGCAGGATCCGGGCGGACGCCGCGCGAATCTCCTGCAGCGACTCGCGCGCCGGTGCCGTGGGCACGCCGACGTCGCACACGGCCGCGAGCCGTTCCATGAGCAGTCCCTCACCGCAGCCCACGTCCAGGGCCCGCCCGCCGCGGCGGGCGGCATCCGCCACGAGCTCGTTGTGGAAGGCCGCATTGTGGTTCCAGTAGCGGTTGGAATGCGCGGTGTCTGCGGCGCTCATCGTCTGCTCCCGCCCCGGCGGCGTGGACGTGCGGGCTTGTAGGGAGAGACCGTCGGCTCGCCGTCGATCCAGAAGCGCCACGGGTAGACGACGCCGTCGCCGCCGGGGCCGGACACACCGGTGCGCGGGCCGGTGCAGATACGAGCGGGGTCCGGTGCAGCTCCCGGTACGGGCAGCGTCAGGACCACGCGGGAGCCCGCCGGACCGAGCCGGACGCCGTCGTCGTCCCGGGTCAGACCGAGTGCCTGACACAGGCGGGCCGGCCCTCGTGCCAGATCGCGGTCGGTGCGGGCGGCGGGCCGAAGCCGGCGCGCCAAGTCGAGTCCGTCCGTAACCTCCCCGCCGCGCAGCAGTACGGCGCGGGAGCGCCCGGCGGGCCCGCAGACGATATTCGCGCAGTAGTGCATGCCGTAGGTGAAATAGACGTAGATGGCGCCGGCGGCCTCGAACATGGAGGAGTTGCGGGCGGTGCGGCCGCGGTAGGCGTGCGAGCCCGGGTCCGCCTCGCCCCGGTAGGCCTCGACCTCCGTCAGGCGCACCGACACCACACCCTGCGGTGAGTTGGTGGTCAGCACCGCGCCGAGCAGCCGCGGAGCCACGTCGACCGGGTCGTCGGCAAGCAGCCGCGCAATGTCCGCGGGCACGCCCGGCGCGCCGGCGGAGTCATCGCGGGGAGATTCCGTCCCCACCGCCTCCGACCACGTCATGCGCCCGTCCCTATGGCTCCCGGACGGTGGTCCCGTCGGCCTCCGCCCCGGCATCGGCGGGACCGTCGAGCAGGGAGCCCTCCCAGGAGAACACGCGCAGTTCGGCGGAGTGCTCGACGGCGCGAGCCAACTGCTCGACCACGCGCACCGGGGCGGTTCCTCCGTGGCCGGCCCGAGCGGCGACGGATCCCTCGGCGGAGAGCACGCTGCGCACCTGCGGCGTCAGCCGCGGATCGATGGCGGCGAAGTCTGCATCGGTCAGGTCCCACAGCTCGATGCCGCGCCCCTCGCACGCGCGCACGCAGGCGCCGGAGATCTCATGGGCCTCACGGAACGGCACGCCCCGCTTGACCAACCACTCGGCGATATCCGTGGCCAGGGAGAAGCCCTGCGGCGCCAACTGCGCCATGCGCTCATAGTTCAGACGCATGGTGGCGACCATGCCGGACACGGCGGGCAGCAGCACGGCGAGCGTGTCGACGGCATCGAAGACCGGCTCCTTGTCCTCCTGCAGGTCGCGGTCGTAGGCGAGCGGCAGGGCCTTGAGGGTGGCCAGCAGCCCGGCCAGGTCGCCGATCAGGCGGCCGGCCTTGCCACGGGCGAGCTCGGCGACGTCGGGATTCTTCTTCTGCGGCATGATGGAGGAGCCGGTGGAGAAGGAGTCGTCGAGGGTGACGAAGTCGAACTCCTTCGTGTTCCAGATGATGATCTCCTCCGCCAGGCGGGAGACGTCCACCGCCGTCATGGCCAGGATGAAGGACATCTCGGCGACCGTGTCACGGGCGGAGGTGCCGTCGATGGAGTTCTCGCAGGCGGCGTCGAAGCCCAGGTCGGCGGCGACGGCGTCGGGGTCGAGTCCGAGCGTGTTGCCGGCCAGGGCACCCGATCCGTAGGGGCTGACGGCGGCGCGCGCGTCCCAGTCCTGCAGCCGCTCGACGTCGCGCATCAGCGGCCAGGCGTGGGCGAGCAGTTGATGGGCGACCAGCACCGGCTGGGCGTGCTGCATGTGGGTGCGCCCCGGCATAATGGCCTCGCCGGCGGCGGCGGCCTGGTCGATGAGTGCATCGACGACGTCGAGGACCAGCCCGGCCAGGTGGCGGGCCTGATCGCGCAGGTACATGCGAATCAGAGTGGCGATCTGATCGTTGCGGGAGCGGCCTGCACGCAGCCTGCCGCCCAGATCGGCGCCGGCGCGTTCCATCAGGCCGCGTTCGAGTGCGGTGTGCACATCCTCGTCTGCGGGCGTCGGGGCGAAGGCGCCGGAGACGACGTCGTCCTCGAGCCGGTCCAGGGCCGCGAGCATGCCGTCGAGCTGGGCGGTGTCGAGTAGTCCGGCGGTGGATAGGGCACGGGCGTGTGCGCGCGAGCCGGCGATGTCGTAGCGGGCCAGGCGCCAGTCGAAGTGCGTGGAGACGGACAGGGCCGCCAGGGCGTCGGCGGGCCCGCCGGTGAAACGGCCGCCCCATAGGCTGATGCCGTTCGGTGAGGATGCGGGAGTGGAGGGGGTCCGGGGCGGCTGACTCGTCATGGGACCATCATGACTCATCGTGACGGCCGACCGGGAGCGGGTCCGCTGCCCGGACCGACGCAGGATGCTCGGTCTGCGGCCCGCCGTCGGCGTCGCGAGTCAGTTCGGTGGCTCTGACGCGCGGATGAGCCGCGGCCGTCGGCCTCGCCATCGCCGCGGTTGCGTTCGTAGAGACGGTGCAGGCCCAACCAGGTGCCCAGGGCGCAGACGAGCACCCAGTTGCCCTCGCTCAGCAGCCGAGACTCGGTGAAGGACTGAACGGTCATCGCCGTCATGAGCAGGGCGGGCAGCAGCACCGAGGCGTCGGAGTCGATGTTGCGCAGCGCCAGGCGGAAGGAGCGGTACAGGAGCAGCACGACCAGGACGACGACGAGCGTCGCCCCGACCACACCGGTTTGGAACAGCGCCTCGATGTAGGCGTTGTGGGCGCTCATGGTGGGGGTGCCGTCCGGGCGGACCACGAGGGTGGCGAACAGCGGCAGCCATGGCACCCAGTACATGATCCAGCCCCAGCCCAGGATGGTGTGCTCCTCCCACAGGTCCAGAATCCGCTGCCAGATCTCCCAGCGGCCGGACATGTCCGTACTGCGTCCCAGGGCCGCCGTCACCTGTGAGTGGAGACCGACCGCCGCGGCGACCAGCGCCACCCCCAGGGCTACTGCGCTCATGAGTATGGCCGGGCGCAGTCGGGGCGGAGCGTGCCGCACCAGCCACAGCAGCAGGCACACGGCGGCGCACACGATCAGGGCGACGGAAACGGTCGCCGATCCGGCGAGCACCAGCACCAGCAGGGATACGGCCGTCCAAGTCACCAGTCCCAGCGGACGCACCCGCCGGTCGGCCCAGCGCACCGCGACGCACAACAGGGTGAGCAGGGCGATGAATGCCAGTGGGTTGCGGTTGCCGACAATGCCTTGAATCGGGCCGCCGTTGAACAAGTCCCCGTTGACCCAGTAGTAGGAGATCGGCACCTCTTCCCAGTCGCGCATGTACAAGGGGATGAGCGGATGGTGCAACACCAGGGCCACCCAGGCCTCCAGCAGCAGGCTCAGCACGAGGGTGGCTTCGAGGGCGCGGCTGAGGGCATCGGTCAGCTGTCGCAGTGACAGGCCGCATGCCAGCAGCACACCGGCCGCGCTGGTGGCAAGCATGAGCAGCGCCGCGAGGGCGGTTTCGCGGCGATACTGGGACCAGATGATGCTCAGCACGCAGACGACGACGTAGGCGGTTGTCACTGGGGGCAGAGCGCGCCAGGGCACGCGGTGGCCCTCGTAAAGGAAGACGAGCAGGAGCACGACGCCGCTCAGGGCAGCGATCACGCCGAAGGCCCACCAGCCGACGAGATCACGCACCCCCTGGCCGGAGAAGGTCAGGAAGAAGGCCCAGGTTCCCAGGGCGGGCAACAGCGGGCGGCGTGAGCCGCGGACAGTCGCGGTAACTCGGGCGCGGTCATCGGTTGGCACGCTGCTCCTTGCCGGTATTGCTTTCATATTCCCCGCCGCGCGGATCGAGGCGGTGTCAACGAGGCTGAGGCGATGCGACATGGTGTCGTACCGCCCTGCTGTAGCCGAAGCGTAATCGTTTGCGCGCCTCGCCGAGGCGGAATCGGCGCCCGATTAGGCAAGCGGAGCCACTGACGCGGCCGGCGGCCGACCGCACAGTAAATGTACGGTCGGCCGCCGGTGCCGTTATTGGTGCCGGTTTCGGCGCTAGAAGGTGACGCCGTTGCCGAGGCGGACATCGCGAGCGGCAGCGAGCTTGGACTGCATGCCGTAGATCTCGATGAAACCGCGGGAGGAGGACTGGTCGAAGGTGTCCCCCGTCTCGTAGGTGGCCAGGTTGAAGTCGTACAGACCGGTGTCGGTGCGACGCCCGTTGACGGTGGCGCGGCCCCCGTGCAGCACCATGCGGATGTCACCGGTCACGTAGCGCTGAGTGTCCTCGATGAAGGCGTCCATGGAGCGCTTGAGCGGCGAGTACCACTGGGCCTCGTAGACCAGGTCGCTCCAGGCCTGCTCCATCTGCCGCTTGTAGCGACGCTGGAGACGCTCCAGGGTGACGGCCTCCAGGGCCTGGTGCGCCTCAATCAGCGCGACGGCGCCGGGGGCCTCGTAGATCTCGCGGGACTTGATGCCGACCAGTCGGTCCTCGACCATGTCGATGCGTCCCACACCCTGGGCGCCGGCGCGCCGGTTGAGTTCCTGAATCGCCTGCAGCGGGGTGACCGACTTGCCGTCGATGGCCGTGGGCACGCCCTGCTCGAAGTGGATGACGACCTCGTCGGGCAGCGGCGGGTAGGTGGGGTCGTCGGTGTAGACGTAGACGTCCTTGGTGGGGGCGTTCCACAGGTCCTCCAGGAACCCGGTCTCGATGGCGCGGCCCCACACGTTCTGGTCGATGGAGAAGGGGTTGTGCTTGGTGGTCTCGATCGGCAGGTCGTGCTTCTCGGCGTACTCGATGGCGACGTCGCGGGTCAGGGCGAGGTCACGCACCGGGGAGATGCAGTTCATGTCCGGGGCCATGGAGGTGATGGCCACCTCGAAGCGCACCTGGTCGTTGCCCTTGCCGGTGCACCCGTGGGCGACCGTGCTGGCGCCGAACTCGCGGGCGGCCCGCACCAGGTGCTTGGCAATAACCGGACGGGACAGGGCGGAGACCAGCGGGTACCTGCCCTCGTACAGGCCGTTGGCCTTCAGGGCGGGCATGCAGTACTCGGTGGCGAATTCGTCCTTCGCGTCCGCCACATAGGCCTCCACGGCGCCGCAGTCGAGGGCGCGCTGGCGGATGACCTCCAGGTCCTCCCCGCCCTGGCCGACGTCGACCGCGACGGTGACGACCTCGCGGCCGGTCTGCTCGCCGATCCAGCCGATGGCGACGGACGTGTCCAGGCCTCCGGAGTAGGCGAGGACGACGCGGTCCTTGTGGTTGCTCATATGCGTTCCGTTTCTTTCTCTGTGGTGTCTGCGTAAGACGGGTCGTTGATGGGGAAATGGTCGGGGTGGGAGGGGCCGGTCAGCCGCGCTGTCCCGGGTCGGCCAGGGCCAGCAGGTGCGCGGCCACATCGGCCGCGACCGCCTCCGAGCGGGTGATCACCAGCACGGTGTCGTCTCCGGCGATGCAGCCGAGCACGCCGGGCAGCATGGCGTCGTCGACGGCGCCGGCCAGCAGCTGAGCGGCACCGGCCGGGGTGCGCAGGACCAGCTGGTTGCCGGCCCATTCGGCGGTCACCACCAGGTCGGCGCACCAGCGGGCCAGGCGGGAGGTGGTGTGCTCGGCCAGGGGCTCGCCGTCGTTGCCGGCGGCCGGCACCTGTCCGGGCGCACCGGCCTCGGGGATCGCGTACACCTGGGTGCCGCCGGCGCCGCGGACCTTGGTGGCGCGCAACTCCACCAGGTCGCGTGAGAGCGTGGCCTGGGTGGTGGCCACGCCGCGGCGGGCCAGTGCTTCGCGCAGCTCGGCCTGGGAGCGGATGCGCTCGTGGCCGAGGATCCGCGTGATCAGGGCGTGGCGGGCGGCCTTGGTTGCGGGCGTGGCCGATCCGGGCTCGTGGGCCGGGGCTTCGGGCGGGGCGCTCATGCCGCCGCCCGCTCGGCCAGGACGTCGGCGAGCACGCTGGTGAAGGCGTCGGCATCGGCGTCGGACAGGATGAAGGGCGGAGCCAGGCGGAGCGTATCGGGGCGAGGCGGGTTGACGATGAAGCCGCGCTGCTCGAGCTCGGCGGCGACTTCGGCGGCCGGGCCGACCCCGTCGTCCAGGCCCACGCCGCGCAGCAGCCCGACGCCACGCACCTCGGTCACGCCGGGCACGGCAGTCAACTGCGCCGCCCACCGGTCCCCCAGCTCGGTGGCCCGTTTGAGCAGCCCCTCCTTATTGATCGTGTCGATGACGGCCAGGGCGGCGGCCGCAGCCACGGGGTTGCCTCCGAAGGTGGTGCCGTGCTGGCCCGGGCCCAGCAACTGGGCCGCTTCCCCGGTGGCGACGGCGGCCCCGATCGGCATTCCTCCGCCCAGTCCCTTGGCGAGGGTGACCACATCCGGGACCACGCCGGGGGCAAGTAGGTGATGTGCCATCCAGGCGCCCGAACGCCCCATGCCGGTCTGCACCTCGTCGAGGATCAACAGTGCCCCCGCGGCGGTGGTGAGTTCGCGGGCCGCCTCCAGGTAACCGGCGGGCAGCGGCCGTACTCCGGCCTCCCCCTGGATGGGTTCGACGAACAGGGCGGCCACGTCCGGGCCCAGAGCCGCCCGCAGGGCGTCGACGTCACCGGCGGGGATGAATTCGACCCCGCCGGGCAGCGGCTCGAAGGGCTCCCGGTAGGCGGCCTTGTGGGTCAGGGCGAGCGCCCCCATGGTGCGGCCGTGGAAGGCGTCCTCCAGGGCGAGAATACGCGGGCGGGCGGCGCCGCCGTGGCGGCGGGCGATCTTGAAGGCCGCCTCGTTGGCCTCCGTGCCGGAGTTGGCCAGGAAGACCCGGGAGGCCTGCAGCGCACTGGGGAACACCAGGGCGTCCAGCGTCTCGGCCAGGCGGATCTGCGCCGGAGAGGTGAACAGGTTGGAGATGTGTCCCAGGGTGCCCAGCTGCTCGGTGACCGCGGCGACCAGGGCCGGATGGGCGTGGCCCAGGCAGTTGACCGCGATGCCGGCCAGCAGGTCGACGTACTCGTTGCCGTCGGCGTCCCAGACGTGAGCGCCGCTTCCGCGCACGAGCACGCGAGCGGGGGTGCCGAAGGTATTCATAACGGCGGCCGCGTAGCGGGTGCGCCAGGTTTCATTGGGGTCGGCGGCTGCGGTCGCCGCGGTTGCGGGCGTACTCATAGCGTGGCTCCTCCTTTCGTGCGGGACTGCGGAATGACGTCGGGGTGGACCACGGTGCCGACGCCGTCGTCGGTAACGATCTCCAGCAGCATCGAGTGCGGCTGGCGGCCGTCGACGACGTGGGCCTGGCCGACGCCGCCGCGCACGGCCCGCAGGCAGGCCTCCATCTTGGGCACCATGCCGCTGGACAGTTCGGGCAGGAGCGCCTCGAGCGCGTCGGCGCCGATGCGGGAGACCAGCGAGTCCTTCTCCGGCCAGTTGGAGTACAGGCCCTCCACATCGGTCAGCACGATGAGCTTCTGCGCCTTCAGGGCCACCGCGAGTGCGGCCGCGGCGGTGTCGGCGTTGACATTGAGCACGGTGGTGGCGTCGGCGACCAGCGGGGCGACCGAGGACACCACCGGGATGCGTCCCTGGTCCAGCAGTTCGGTCACCGAACGGGGATCGACCTCGACGACGTCGCCGACCAGGCCGACGTCGACGCTCTCGCCGTCCACGGTGGCCAGGCGCTGGCGGGCGCGCAGCAGACCGCCGTCCTCACCGGAGATGCCGACGGCAGCGGATCCGGACTCGTTGAGCAGGCTGACCAGTTCGCGCTGCACGCCGCCGGTGAGCACCATGCGCACCACGTCCATGACCTCGGGAGTGGTCACGCGCAGGCCGCCCTTGAACTCGGACTCGATGCCTAGGCGGGCCAGCATGGCGCTGATCTGGGGGCCGCCGCCGTGGACCACGACGGGGCGCAGGCCCACCTGATGGAGGAAGAGCACGTCTTGGGCGAAGGCGCGCTTGAGGGCGTCGTCGACCATGGCGTTACCGCCGTACTTGATGACGATGGTGGCGCCCTTGTAGGCGCGCAGCCAGGGCATGGCCTCCAGCAGGACGGAGGCCTTCTGGGTGGGAGTCAGCGAGGTGGGCAGAGCGGTGGTGGTCATGTCGTGTAGTCCGCGTTGATGGTTACGTATCCGTGGGTGAGGTCATTGGTCCAGACGGTGGCCGCGGCGTCGCCGACGTTCAGGGCGATGTCGATGCGGGTCTCGCGCGGGGTCATGTCCACGGTGGAACGGTCCGCCCCGAGGGCCCCGTGGGCGTAGATGGTCACCCCGTTGATGGCCACGTCGACGGCGTCGGGGTCGAAGGGGCACACCGCCTCGGGGACGGTACCGAGCTGGGAGATGACGCGCCCCCAGTTGGGGTCCTCGCCGGCGACGGCGCACTTGAGCAGGTTGGAGGCCGAGACGGTGCGGGCGGCGGCCTCGGCGGCGGCCTCGGTGACCGCGCCGGTGACGGTGATGGCGATGTCGTGGGTGGCGCCCTCCGCATCGGCCACCAGCCGGCGTCCGAGGCGGCCCAGCAGCTCCTGGACGGCGGCGTCGAATTCATCCGCCACCGGTACCCTGCCGGAGGCGCCGGAGGCGAGCAGCAGCACGGTGTCGTTGGTGGACATGCAGCCGTCGGAGTTGATGCGGTTGACGGTACGGGCTGCGGCCCGGGACAGGGCGGATTGGGCGGCGTCGGCGTCGACGACGGCGTCGGTGGTGATCACGCAGAGCATGGTGGCCATGCCGGGGGCGAGCATGCCCACGCCCTTGATCATGCCGCCGATGCTCCAGCCGTCCAGGTGGAGGGCTTCCTCCTTGGAGACGGTGTCGGTGGTCATGATGGCGGTGGCGGCGTCGTGGCCGGCCTCCGGGCCGTCTTGCAGGGATGCGGCGGCGGCGGCGGCGCCGTCCAGCAGGGTGGGCATGTCCAGGGGCACGCCGATCACTCCGGTGGAGCACACCAGGACGGAGTCGGCCGCGGTGCCGGGGCGGGAGTCGGCGAGCAGTTCGGCAACGCGGGCGGCCGTGGCTGCCGTGTCGGCGGCGCCGCGGGGGCCGGTGCAGGCGTTGGCCGAGCCGGAGTTGAGGATGACCGCGCAGGCGCGGTTGGCCGGGCCGCGCCGGCCGGAGAGTACTTCGCGGCACCAGCGCACCGGGGCGGCGACCACCCGGTTGGTGGTGAACACGCCGACGGCGACGTCCAGGGGGCCGTCGTTGACCACCAGGGCGAGGTCGCGCTTGCCCGACTCCTTGAGTCCGGCGCTGATCCCGGCGGCGCGGAAGCCGGCGGCGGCGGTTACGCTCACGGGGCGACTCCTTCGGTGATGACCCCGGTGGTCTCGGGCAGGCCGAGGGCGAGGTTGAGGGACTGGACGGCGGCCGAGGCGGTGCCCTTGCCGAGGTTGTCGATGGCGCAGATGATCACGGCGACGCCGGCGGCGGCGTCGTAGGCGACCTGCACGGTGGCCACGCCGGTGCCGGCGACCGCGCCGGTGACCGGCCAGACGCCCTCGGGCAGCAGGTGGATGAGCGCTTCACCAGCACCGGTGGGGCCGTAGACGCGCTCCCAGGCCTGGCGCAGCACGGCGTCGGGGTGGTCGCTGCCGCTGACGGCCGCGGTGACCGGGGCGGTGACGGTGGCGAGAATGCCGCGGCTCATGGGCACCAGCACGGGGGTGAAGGACAGGCGCACGGAGTCCGGGGCGGCGCCGGCGACCTGGAGGTTCTGGATGATCTCGGGGATGTGCCGGTGGGTGCCGCCGACGGCGTAGGGCTGAGCGGAGCCGAGGGCCTCGGAGGCGGTCAGGTGGGGCTTGAGCGTCTTGCCGGCGCCGGAGTAGCCGACGGCCAGCACGGCGTTCAGACGGCCCGGGTCGATGAGTCCGGCGGCGATGCCGGGTTGTGCGGCCAGGGTAACGGCGGTGACGTTGCAGCCGGGCACCGCGATCCGCCGAGTGGTGGCCAGCTGCTCGCGCTGGGCGCCGGCCACGGTCTCGCCGGCGTGGAGGAGCTCGGGCATGCCGTAGGTCCAGGCGCCGGCGTAGTCGGTGCCGTAGAACCGCTGCCAGGCGGCGGCGTCGGTGAGCCGGTGGTCGGCGCCGCAGTCCACCAGGATGGGGGTGGGGCCGTCCGCCTGTTCCAGCGCGGCGGCGACGGCGCCGGACACGCCATGGGGCAGGGCCAGCACGACGATGTCGTGTCCGACCAGGTGCTCGGGGTCGGTGGGTGCCACCACGCGGTCGGCCAGGCCGATCAGGTGCGGGTGGTGCTGCCCCAGGCGCGTGCCGGCCGAGGCGTTGGCCGTGACGGCGCCGATCTCGATCTGGGGATGTGCGGCGAGCAGGCGGAGGACCTCTCCGCCCGCGTACCCGGTCGCTCCGGCGACCGCTGCTGTCCATGTCACGCCGGAACCATACATCCGAGTGGATACATATGCACAGCTGGACGGGCGCTGGAGCCGGGTCGGCTTACTCACATCCGCCGGGAATGTGGCACCAGACCCCGCAGGCAGCACGGAGCGATGCCTACCGGGCGCTCCTCAACGTGCGGCCAGGTCCTGAGCGATCTTGTCGGCCCAGGCGCGCACGGCGTCGAGGTCGAGAAAGTCCCCCTCGGAGGCGCCGCCCATGCGGGCGATTGAGCGTTCCCGCAGCGAGAGCTCGGCCGGGTTGAAGCGGCCCGGGAAGGTCGCATGATCCTCCGGGTCGATGGACAGCAGCACCGGGCCGATGCGGTGCGGGTCAGAGACCTTGCCCTTGGGCAGGCCGGACAGGCCCACCGAGAACGCCCACACGGGGTGGGAGTGCAGGGATTCGCTGAACCGCTGGGTGAAGTCAACGGCCTCCGCGGTCCAGCGGGTCATGTACACGGCGCTGCCGAGCACGAACGCGTCGTAGCCGGCGACGTCGGTGACGTCCTCGGGGTGGGACTGGTCGACGTCGTGGCCCGCGGCGCGCAGCTCCTGCGCGATCGCGGCGCCGACTTCGTCGGTGGACCCGTGGCGGGAGGATGACGTGAGCAGGATTCTCATGGCGTCAGTATCACCGTGCGGGGACGGTTCCGGCAGGCGGTCCGTCCAACGAACCGCCATCCGTGACCACCTCCACAATCAGGCGCGCAGCTGCGCACCCAAGCGCTTGGCCGCGCGCTTGACCACGCGCTTGCGCACCGCGGCGGTCTCCTCGGCGGTCAAGGTCCGGTCGGCGGCGCGCAGGCGCAGGGAGAAGGCCAGCGATTTACGTCCCTCCCCGAGCTGCGGGCCGCGGAAGACGTCGAACAGGCGCACCTCATCGGCCAGGTCTCCGGCAGCCTCGCGCACCACCTGCTCAACCGCGGCGGCGGTGACGGATTCATCGACGACGAGGGCGACGTCCTCCTTGGCGGCCGGGAAGGTGGACACGGGACGCACCTGGAGGACGCCGGCGTCGGCGGCGGCCGCCAGCAGCGGCTCCAGGTCGAGTTCGACGGCGCAGGCCCGCGGTGGCAGCCCAATGTTGCGGGCGACGCGCGGGTGCAGTTCACCGGCGTGGGCGATCAGCGTTCCGGGCACCAATTCGCGGCCCTGCCGGACGGCGGGCAGACGCACCTCGGCGGTGCGGCCGGGATGCCAGGGGGCGTAGGGCGTCTGCGGGGCGCCGACCTCGACGTCTACTCCGAGCGCGCCGGCCACCGTGCGCACCAGTGCGATGGCGTCGGCCCAATCCCAGGGGCGGCCGGTACCGAGTACGCCGGCGCGCTCCCGGTCTCCGGCCAGGACGACGCCCACGTGCGTGGGCTGGGCCGGGATACCGGCGTTCAGCGCGGCGATCTCCGCGTCGGAGGGGCGGTGGTCCACACCCGGGATGGGGGCCGGCACGGTCCCGGCCGGATGGGTGACGGAGCCGACCTCGAACACTGCCACGTCCTCAAGGCCGCGCGAGACATTGCGGCGGGCCACCTCGAGCAGCGAGTCGAGCACGGAGGTGCGCAGCAGTGGAGCGTCGTCGGCCAGTGGGTTGGCCAGGCGCACCGCCGCCCGGCGCGGATCGTCGGCGGGCAGCTCGAGGCGGTCGTGCACATCGCCGATGAACGGGTAGGACAGCACCTGGGTGAGGCCGGCGTCGGCGAGGGTGCGCACGACGTCGCGGCGGGCGCGCTGCCGGAAGGTCAGGCCCGTGCCCGCGGGTGCCACCGGCACGATCGAGGCAATGTTGTCATAGCCGTCCAGCCGGGCGACCTCCTCGGCGAAGTGGGCGGCGCCCACCAGGTCCGGCCGCCAGGTGGGCGGCGTGACCGCGAGGAGCTCCACGCCGTCGACGGCGGTTCCGACCGGTTCAACCGTGCAGCCGATGGCGCGCAGCAGTTCGGTGACGCGGGCGGTGCCGTAGGCAACACCGGTCAGGCGCTGCGCGGCGTCGGCGCGGATGGTGATCGGCTCCGGCGCGACGGTGCGGTTGACGTCGGTGGCGACCGCATCGGCGGTGCCGCCACCGTACTGGACCAGCAGGTCCACGGCGCGCTGCGCGGCCACGGGAGCGAGCTCGGTGTCCACGCCGCGCTCGTTGCGCTTGGAGGACTCGGTGGGCAGCTTGTGCCTGCGGGCGGAGCGGGCGATGGACACGGCGTCGAAGTGGGCGGCCTCGATGAGCACGTCGGTGGTCTCCGCGTCGATCTCCGTCTCCGCGCCGCCGAACACGCCCGCCAGCACCAGTGGCCGGGAGCCCTCCCCGGACGGGGAGTCGGTGATCAACAGGTCCTCGCCGTCCAGGTTGCGGGTGACCTCGTCGAGGAAGGTGAGGGTCTCCCCCGGCCGGGCGCGGCGCACCACGATCGGGGCGGCCAGCTTGTTCAGGTCGAAGGCGTGCAGCGGCTGGCCCAGGTCCAGCATCACGTAGTTGGTCACGTCCACGGCCAGGCTGATCGGGCGCATGCCGGCGGCGATCAGGCGGTCCTGCATCCACTTCGGGGAGGCGGCGGAGGGGTCGATGCCACGCACCACGCGGGCGACGTAGCGGTCCACGCCCGGGCGACCGTGAATGGGGGCGGTGTCCTCGGCGAAGTGGACGGGGAAGCCGTCCGCCCCGGCCGGGGCGATGCCCTGCGGGAAGCGCTCGGGGTTGGTGGCGTCGGCCGGGTCCGTGAAGGCGGCACCGGTGGCGTGGGAGTACTCGCGAGCCACGCCGCGCATGGAGAAGCAGTAGCCGCGGTCCGGGGTGATGTTGATCTCCAGGACCTCCTCCCCCAGTCCGAGCAGGCCGATGGCGTCACTGCCCGGGGCGGGAACCGGTTCGCCGTCGCGACCGTGGGCGGCCAGCCAGCGCTCGAGCACGATGATGCCGGAGTGGTCATTCCCGAGGCCGAGCTCCCGCTCGGAGCAGATCATGCCGTCGGAGATGTGCCCGTAGGTCTTGCGGGCGGCGATGGCGAAGTCGCCGGGCAGAACCGCGCCTGGCAGGGAGACCACCACGTGGTCGCCGGCCTCGAAGTTGTGGGCGCCGCACACGATGCCGCGGCTGGGCAGCTCGGAGGGCTCCTTGCCGGTTCCGGGGGCGTCGTTGTACTGGCCGACGTCGACGCGGCAGTAGTTGATGATCTTGCCGTTCTTCTGTTCCTTGGCCTCCCGGGTCAGCACCCGGCCGACAACGAGAGGGCCGGTGACCGCGGGGGGAACGATGCGCTCCTCCTCCAGTCCCACCTTGACCAGGTCTGCGGCCAGTTCGGCGGCGGTGGTACCAACGGGAACATCGACGTGCTCACGGAGCCACTCGATCGGGACGTATGGCATGTCAGTTACCCCTTCCGGTGGTGCCGAACTGCTGGGAGAAGCGGATGTCGCCCTCAACGATGTCGTGCATATCGGCGATGCCATGGCGCAGCATGAGGGTGCGCTCCAGGCCCATGCCGAAGGCGAAACCCGTGTACTCCTCCGGGTCGATGCCGCAGGCGGTCAGCACATTGGGGTTGACCATGCCGCAGCCGCCCCACTCGATCCAGCCGGCGCCGCCCTTCTTCTGCGGGAACCACAGGTCCATCTCGGCGCTGGGCTCGGTGAAGGGGAAGAAGGAGGGACGCAGCCGGGTGCGTGCCTCGGGCCCGAACATGACGCGGGCGAAGTGGTCCAGAGTGCCCTTCAGGTGGGCCATGGTCAGGCCCTTGTCCACCGCCAGACCCTCGACCTGGTGGAAGACCGGGGTGTGGGTGGCGTCCAGCTCGTCGGAGCGGAAGACCTTGCCCGGGCAGGCCACGTAGATCGGCGGGGCCTGGTTCAGCATGACGTGCGCCTGCACCGGCGAGGTGTGGGTGCGCAGCACCAGGTTCGCGGTGGCGCCCGGGGCGCCGCCCACGGAGGCGCCATCGATGTAGAAGGTGTCCTGCATCTGGCGGGCGGGGTGGTCGGCGTCGAAGTTGAGGGCGTCGAAGTCGAACCACTCGTGCTCGACCTCCGGCCCCTCGGCGATCGACCAGCCCATGGCGGTGAAGAAGTCGGAGACCTCGTCGATGAGGACATCCAGGGGGTGGCGGGCGCCGGCGGCGGCGCGGTCGGTGGGGACGGTGACGTCGACGGCCTCGGTGGCCAGCATGTCTGCCTCCGCCTGCGCCTCGAGTACCTCCTGGCGGGCGGCCAGGGCGGCGGAGATACGGCCGCGTGCGCCGCCGAGCAGCTTGCCGGCGGCGGCCTTGGCGGCACGGTCGGGCAGCCGGCCGATCTCGCGGTTGGCCAGGGCCAGAGCGGAGCCGTCACCGGCGTAGGTCAAACGCGCCTCCTTCAGCGCAGCCAAGTCGGCGGCGGCGTCGATGGCGGCGATGGCCTGGGCGACGAGGGCGTTGACGCCGGCCTCGTCCGTTGGCGAGAGGGCGCCGGGGGCGTCAGTCATATGCGGTTGCCTTCCACCAGATGAGTCGGGAATCTCCGGGGCCAGATTAGTCCGCGCCGCGCGAGTGCCCGAAATCGTCTCAGCAGCGACCCGCGCGGCGTGGACCCGCCTGCGCATGGTTCCCGGGGCGTATCCACGGGCGAGTCTTGACGGTGACGTTACGTCACCTGTTGGGATGGGTGCATGCGCATCAAGGAGATGGCCGATCTGGCCGGCACCACCCCGCGGGCGGTGCGTCACTACCACCGCCTGGATCTGCTGCCGGTGCCGCCGACCGTGCGCGGCCGGCGGGAGTACGGGGTGGCACACCTGGCCCGGCTCATGCGGATCCGTTGGCTGGCCGACGGCGGGCTGCCCCTGGCGCAGATCGCCGAGGTGCTCGCCCAGGATCCGGGTGGTGCCGACCGCGAGGCGGTGCTGCACAGCCTGCGGGCCACTAGGGAAACGGTTATTGCGCGCCGCCGCGAGCTGCAGGCGCAGGAGGCCCGCATCGACGAGTTGATCGCCCGGGTCGAGGACGGGGCGGGGCTGGAACCGATCCCCCAGTTGTTGGTGCGCTTCTACGAGGCCGTGCAGGCACGGCTTGAGGAAGAGGGGCTGAATACCCGCGGGCTGCGGGCCGAACGGCAGGTGGTGACGGCACTGGCCGCCCTGGGTCTGGTCCCCGACAGCATCGGCTCCTTCATGGCCGAGCTGGATGCCGCGGAGTGGGAGGCGGGCGTGCGCATCTATGCCGAGATCGCCCGCCTGGAGCGGCTGCATGGGGAAGCCGCCCGGACCGCCGCCCTCGTTCTGGCGGCGGAGACCTGGGAGTACACCCTCCGGCACCGTCGTGCGGCGCTGGCCGCATTCGCGGACTTCCCGACCGGGGCGCCGGGTCGCACCACCTGGCGACTGACCCAGATGATCACCAACGCATACACCGGACCGACGCAGCACCTGTACCTCGATCGCTTCCTGGAGCTGCTCCTGGCGGATCCGGATTTCGCCGTCGTCATTCGGCGCCTGGCCGGTGACGAGCCCACGCTGTAAGCCGCCCCGCTACTGCTTCTCCGGCAGGCAACTACCCCAATCACTACTCCATTCCCTGCTCCACACCGCCTTGAAAGGAACCCGCCAATGCCCCCACGCCACGCAAGCGGCCGCGCGGCCGCAGTAAGTACGACGAACCCGCCCGACGCCGCCACCCCGATCCGGGTGCAGGGCCTGGTCAAGCGCTTCGGGCGCTTCACCGCCCTGGACGGGCTGGACCTGGAAGTCGCCGCCGGGCAGGTGCACGGCTTCCTCGGCCCGAACGGGGCGGGAAAGTCCACGACCATCCGCACCCTGCTGGGCCTGTACCACCCCGACGGCGGCGCGGTGCGCGTGCTCGGGCGCGACCCGCGGCGGGAGGCGCCTCAAATCAACCGGGAGGTGTCATACGTGGCCGGGGATGTGGCGCTGTGGCCGAACCTGACCGGCGGGCAGGCGCTCGACGCCCTGGCGGGCCTGCGCGGCAGGCGTGACCGTGCCCTGGAGGACGAGTTGATCGAGCGCTTCGCCCTGGACCCGAGCAAGAAGGTGCGCACCTACTCCAAGGGCAACCGGCAGAAGGTGGCACTGGTGGCGGCACTCGCCGCACCAACCAGCCTGCTGATTCTCGACGAGCCGACCAGCGGCCTGGACCCGCTGATGGAGCAGGTCTTCATGGATGAGGTGACCCGGGCCGCGGCCCAGGGGCGCACCGTGCTGTTGTCCAGCCATGTCCTCGCCGAGGTACAGCGCCTGTGCAGCGCGGTGACGATCATCAAGGACGGACGTGTGGTGGAGCAGGGCGACCTGTCCAGACTGCAGCAGCTGGCCCGCACCCAGATCGAGGTCCGCGGCGGCGCGGATCTGCTGCACCGCATAGCCGCGTCGCTGCCGCAGCTGAAAGACGATCTGTCTGTGGAGGACGGCCGCCTGAGTGTGCAGGTGGGCGCCGCCCAGGTACCGGCGGTGCTGGCGGCCGTCGCCGCGCAGGGAGCCACCGACGTGATCTGCCGACCGGCGAGTCTGGAGGACCTGTTCCTGCGCCACTACGAGGAGGTGCGCGGATGAGCCTGCGCAACGACCTGCGCGGCCTGGGCCGCGCCCTGCGCCTGACCGCCAGGAGGCTGCGCGTGCAGGCGCTCGCCTGGATCCTGCCCCTGTGGCTGGGCATGGCGTCCTTCGCGCCGGCCTATCAGGACGCCTACTTCTCCGCAGCCGGCGACGCCGGTGGTGCGGGCAGCAATGCGGTGGTCGAGGCGCTGCGGGCCTCCCCGGGCACGCGCCTGCTGTACGGCGAGCTTCCCGACCCGGGCACCATCGGCCAGCTGGTGCAGTGGGAGGGAGCCACCTACCTGCTGGTGTGCACCGCGCTCATGGCGGTGCTGCTGACCTGCCGCCTGTTGCGCGCGGATGAGGACGAGGGCCTGACCGAGCTGTTGCGGAGCGCGGGCGCCGGGAGGTGGGTGCCCTTCCTCGCCCCGGTTCTGGTTATCTGGGCGGCGGTCGGCGTCCTGGCCGCCTTGGTGGGCGGCACGCTCGCTGCCGAGGCCACGCGGATCGAGTCGCTTCCCGCGGCGGGTGGATGGGCACTGGCCGGCGTGACCGCCGTCGTCGGCTGGGGCTTCGCGGGGCTGGCCGCCGTGATCTGCCAGCTGGCGCGCAGCGCCGCCGGCGCCCGCCCGCTGGCACTGGCATGTGTTGGAGTCGCCTTCATGATGCGGGTGGCGGCGGATGAATCCGGTGCCGCCTGGCTGCGGTGGCTCACGCCGTTGGGCTGGCGCGACCTGGCGGCTCCCTACACCGACGACGACCCCATGCCACTGGCGGCATGCGCGGCGATATGCGTTGCCCTAGTGGTGGCTGCCGGAACCCTGTACGCCCACCGGGAGTATGCCAGCGGCTACCTACCCGACCGAGCCACCAGTCGGCGCCGCTGGCGAATCCACGGCTACGCCGACCTACTCACGCGCCTGTCCACACGCACAACCCTGGCATGGGCGGCGGCGGTGGTCTGCTTCGCGGCGTTGTTCGGTTCTACGACCGAGGGCATCCTGGAGATGATGCGGGACGAGCGCATCGCCGAATATGTGGACATGCTGGTACAGGCCGACGTCGGCGTGATGGCGCAGTTCATGTCGCTGATGAGCGTGATGATGGTGTTGCTGATCGCGGTGGCGGCGACTGGGCAGGCGGGTCGGCTTGCCACCGATGAGGACGCCGGTCTGGTGGATGCGGAGGCCGCCGTCGGGGTGTCGCGCCGGCGTCTGTTCCTGATGCAGGCAGTCTCGGCGGCGGCGGTGGGGGCGATTCTGCTGGTGCTGTGCGGGGCCGTGCTGGCCGCAGTCACGGCCACGCAGGTGACCGAGGATCATGCCGTGGGGCGGGCCTTCGTGTTCACCGTCACCCAGCTGCCCGGCCTGCTGGCGGCGATCGGCATTGCCCTGGCGGTGGTCGGCGTGGCGCCGCGGCGTTTCGGCGTCGTGTGGGCGGTGATCGCCTGGAGCGCCTTCGCCAGGCTGCTGGGCGGCATGATGGACCTGCCGACCTGGGCGCAGGACCTGAGCGTGCTGGGGCACTACCTCGACGTCGTCGGCGACCCGGACTGGGTACCGCTGGCGGTGCAGACGGTTATCGGCGTCCTCGGTACCGCCGTCGGCCTGGTGGCCTACCGACGCCGGGACCTGCCGGGTGTCTGAACCGCTTACTAAAGCGCGGCAAGACCGGCCAGGTGACATGCGGCCGCAGCGACAGCACCGCCCGCCATGCCAGGCTGCCGGCGCGCAACACCGATCACCACATCACCGAGCTGAGCGAGCGCGGCAACGGCCAAGACGAACTGGGACAGCGGATACACGGGCGTCAACCAGACGACGCACGCAACCACCACACCAAGCGGCACCGCCCTGGCCGCATACATCGCCGGATAGAAGCGATCAGCATCGCCGCCTGCGCTGCCAGGCGCCAGCAGCCCCGGACGAAGCAACGCCGCCGCAGCAGCAATCACCGACGCGACTCCCATGACTGAGTTGAGAAGCGCCAACCACCACGGCATGCCAACCACCTAACTAGATCATTCAATACTGAATGATTCAATAGAGTACCATCATAACCATGAAGACAACAGGGGCCGGCAGCGCAGAGGACGGCGGCGAGGCGATCCTGTCCGCCGCATGTTTTCGGCTGGGCATGCTCGGCGCACAGATCACCCGGGACTTCTCCGAAAGGATCGCGCCGTCCGGGTTAACCCACAAACAAGTGGGCCTGCTGGCCGTCATAGACGCCGGGCTGGCGGCCTCGCAGCGAGAGATCGCGACCCAGCTGCACGTGGCACCGAGCCTGGTGGTCACGCTGGTGGACCAACTCGTGGACCTCGGAGCCGTGAGCAAGACCCGCAGCCGCAGCGATCGCCGGACTCACAAGATCGAACTCACCCCCGAGGGGCGGCGGCTGCTCGCCAGTGCTGCCGAGGCTGCCGAAGCGCTGGACGCCAGCATCCGCAGCTCCCTCTCCCCCGCCGGACGGACCGCCTTGAGTACGCTGTTGACGGAGCTAGAAACACGCCAGAACCGGGATCAGTAGCACGCTCACAGGATTTATTCGCCACCATGGGATGCAACCCGCGTCGGATGCTAAAGCAGGTGATGCATGCTCCGCTTGCTACGGAGCGATGGCCATGATGACGATTCCACACCGCGAGCTACGGAACGACAGCGCTGCAATCCTCCGCCGAGTGGAGGCCGGCGAGAGTTTCGAGATCACCAACAACGGGCGTCCCGTAGCCGAGCTTGTGCCCATCACCAAGGACCGCCTCGCTCTACTGCGTCGGCAAGGAGCCACGCGCCCAGCAGTGTCCACAGACTTCAACGCCCTCAAACGCGCGCGCGGCCTCAGTTCAAAAGATGTGCTGGACGACCTGCGCGGTGAACCATGACCATTTGCTACCTGGATACCTCCGCGGGAGCATCTGCTCAACGCAGCACGAGACGCGGCGGGGCTGCGTGCGGCAGAGGCGATCCACCTCGCAGTTGCCCTGAACGTACGCTCCGACCTGCTCCTCACTTACGACCGGGAAATGCAACAAGCTGCGCTGCAACGAGGGCTGACGGTGACCGCCCCAGATGATTGATTCCCAGGGCACCGTCGGGGCTCGCCTTGAAGTGCGCACCCAGTTTGAGCGCCGTATACGCGCTCTCAGACGGTCCAAGTAGAAGAACACGGTCCAACTGGACAAACGCGGTCAGCACATGCGACGACCGGCTTGACTCACAAGTACGCAGGTCGGCCCGCAGCAGCCATGAGTTGCTGCGGGCCGACCTGCGTGTGTGCATGGCGGAACGAGCGGTCAGCGCTCGACCTCACCCCGGATGAAGGCTTCGGTAGAGTCCATGGCCTCCTCGTCGGGGCGCTGCTCCGGCGGGGACTTCATGAAGAAGGATGCCGGGGACAGTAGCGGGCCGCCGATGCCGCGATCCAGGCCGATCTTGGCGGCCCGGATGGCGTCGATGACCACGCCGGCGGAGTTCGGGGAGTCCCAGACCTCGAGCTTGTACTCCAGGCTGACGGGGGCGCCGCCGAAGTTGCGTCCCTCCAGGCGGACGAAGGCGAACTTGCGGTCGTCCAGCCAGCCGACGTAGTCGGAGGGGCCGACGTGAATGTCCTTCTCGGCGAACTGCGTGGACACGTTGGAGGTGACCGCCTGGGTCTTGGAGATCTTCTTCGACATCAGCCGCTCGCGCTCCAACATGTTCTTGAAGTCCATGTTGCCGCCGACGTTGAGCTGGTAGGTGCGGTCGATGGTGATGCCGCGCTCCTCGAACAGGCGAGCCAGCACCCGGTGGGTGATCGTGGCGCCGATCTGAGACTTGATGTCGTCGCCGATGATCGGCAGGCCGGCGTCGGCGAACTTCTGTGCCCAGGCCGGGTCGGAGGCGATGAACACCGGCAGGCAGTTGACGAAGGCGCAGCCGGCGTCGATGGCGCACTGGGCGTAGTAGCGGTCGGCCTCCTCCGAGCCGACGGGCAGGTAGGAGACCACGACGTCGACCTGGGCGTCCTTGAGCGCCTGGACCACGTCGACCGGAGGCTCAGTGGACTCCTGAACGGTCTCGCGGTAGTACTTGCCGAAGCCGTCCAGGGTGACGCCGCGCTGCACCCTCACACCGGTGGGGGCGACGTCGGCAATCTTGATGGTGTTGTTCTCCGAGGCGTTGATGGCGTCGGCCAGATCGAGTCCGACCTTGGCGGCGTCGATGTCGAAGGCGGCCACGAACTCGATGTCCGAGACGTGGTAGTCGCCGAATTGGACGTGCATCAGGCCGCCGACCTTGTCGGTCGGTTTGGCGTCTGCGTAGTGGGTGACGCCCTGCACCAGCGACGACGCGCAGTTGCCCACGCCGACGATGGCGACACGTATCTTGCTCATCTGTTCTCCTAATCGGCCAAGCCATGACCGTTCGAGGATCTGACGGCTGAGATAGTAATGACCCGCCTCGATTGGGGCATGTCACGCCCGTGAATAGCGACAGTCGGTGGTGTACGCCAACGCACCGGCGGCTAGCACCTCGGCACCCCCAACTCATCGTTGGTGTTGGTATTGCACTCAAGCCGGACGCAGGCTACTCTTGTTGAACACGCTCAACGAACCTGTTCAATGAACACATTCACGGCAATCCGGAGGAGAGTTCGTGCCCACGCGCATTGAAGCCCGTGCCGCCACCAGAGCCAAGGTCCTAGCAAGTTCCCGAAGACTGTTCGAGGAGAGAGGCTTCCGTGCGACGACCATCAAAGACATCGCGGCAGACGCTGCTGTCAGCGTGGGCACCGTCATGCACGTCGGAGACAAGAGCGGCTTGCTGGTTGCATGCTTCGACGAACGCATAGAAGCCCTGCACGCAACCTCCCCGCGAACCAGTCACGCGCCAGTACAGTCCGAAGGTGTTAACGGCGGCTCGGAGGCGATCCTCGATATCCTCTCTCCCTTCATCGAGCTGTTCGCCAGTAGCCCCGACCTCGCCCGGTCCTACGGAGCGGTGCTCATCTCCGGCGCTCACAGTTCGAGAGTCTTCAGCGAACTGCGGGAGGAGTTGATCAACGAACTCCAAGACGTCTTTGCCGCGGCTACCGGCTGCTCGATGACGGCCGCCAAACAGCGTGCCACAACTGTGTATCTTGCCTACCTGGGCGCGCTTCTCGAATGGGCATCCCTGCCAGGAACCGGGATAGACGCACTCTGTAGCCGAGTGCGCGATGCGGTCCGCCCCCTCCTGACAGCCTCCGGCGAGGAGAACAACCAATGACGCTGCTCCCTCACTTTCCGTGGCTGGCGGTCCTCCTCGCAGTTGTACTGCTGGGTGACGCCATACTGTCGCTGCGACCTCCTTCCTTCATCCGTAACTGCCTCACCGGAGTCGGATTTCCGCGACAGTGGTGGTGGACTCTTATAGTCATCAAGGTCTTGGCGGCCGCAGGCCTCCTGGTCGGGCTGAGAGTGCCCGGAGTCGCGCTCGCCGCCTGCACGGGCGTGATCTGCTACTTCCTATGCGCCGTCGTCGCCCACATCAGGGCAGGGTTCATGGGCCGCGAACTGTGGATCAACTGCCTGGGCATGCTCGCCCTGGCTGCTGTAACCGCCATCGCGTCATTCGTCGGCTAGCCCCTCCCGGTCATCACCGCATCAGTCGCGGAGTCGCGTCTGCGCGCCCCATACTCATCTGCCCGTCGCCCTGACCGTCGCGCTGGCGGGCTACTGGAGGCGGCGCGCATAGTCCAGAGGCATACCGCTACCGGTACCACACCGCTTTCCTGTCACCAGATGCACCACTTTCCCGGTCGGCTCCACATAAGCATCAGGCTCCTCCTCCGACATCCAGGGGTACACGCACCTGTCCTAACTACTCGACCATCAAAAGTGGTGCATCCAGTGACACCAACGGCTCTCGAATAGGCCGTCTCAGCGGGTGCGCGCCTCCACGCGCCGCGCCAGCGCGCCCAGCGCCCAGTTGATGAGTACGTAGAGCAACGCGATGATCACGTAGGCGGGCAGATAGACGTCCAGGTGTGCGGTGACGCGTGCCGACGAGGTGAGCAGGCGTCCGGCGTACATCAGCTCCGTGTACGCGACCACATAACCCAGTGACGAGTCCTTGAGGATCGTCACCAGCTGAGTGATCAACGTGGGCAGCATTAGCCGCAGTGCCTGCGGTGCCAGCACCAGGCGCATCGTCTGGCCGGCGCTGAGTCCCAGCGCCTGGGCGGCCTCGGTCTGGCCGCGGTCCAGGGCGAGCACCCCGGAGCGGAAGACCTCCGCCGTCGTCGCCGAGGAGCACATGACAATTGGAACGGTGAGCATCCAGAAGGGAGACAGGGTGAGCCCCCAGCGCGGCACCGCCAGGAGGAAGAAGTAGATCAGCAGCAGCATGGGGACGGCACGCATGGCGTCGATCCACGCTCCCACCGCGGACCGCAGCGCCGTCGAGCGGCTCATGCGTGCCCAGCCCAACAGGATGCCCAGGGGGAAGGACAGGGCGGCACCGACGGCGGTGACCAGCAGGGTGTCGGCCAGGGCGCGGCCGAGGTAACCGACCACCGACTGCCCCAGGAAGTAGCGCCACTTGGGGTAGGCGAGCTGGCCGGCCTGGCCGAGCTGGAACATAGCCGCTGCGGCGAGCGCCAGGACAATCAGGGTTACCAGCACCGATCCGATGAGGATGCGGCGCCGTCCCTTGGGACCCGGGGCGTCGAAGAGCAGATCGGCGTCGGTGGCGCCGGATGTGCGGGCGGGGGCGGGCGCGGTCAGGGCACTCATGCGCGGGCCTCCCGTCCAGTGACGCGACGCTCGAGCAGGCCGCCGAGTTTGGTGGCCAGGAAGGCAATGGCCAGGTAGGTAAGTCCGGAGGTGAGGAAGGTGATCACCGCCTGCGCGTAGCGCAGGTTCAGCTGTTGGGTGACGTTGGTCAGCTCGGGCACGCCGATCGCGGCGGCCAGGGAGGAGCCGATCAGGCAGGAGATGAAGATGTTGACCAGTGGCTGAATGGTGCGGGCGAGCGCCTGCGGCAGCACCACCGCGGCGATGATCAGCCCGAAAGGCATGCCCAGGGCCCGAGCCGCCTCGATCTGGCCTTTGGACACGGAGTTGATGCCGGAGCGCACCGTCTCGCATACGAAGCCGGAGGCGGAGAACACGATGGCGGTGACGGCGGCGGCGAACAGGGACAGGGGCACGCCGGCCCGTGGCGCGGCGAAGGCGGCCAGGATCATCAGGCACAGGGTGGGGATGTTGCAGGCCACTGTCACCCAGGCGGTGCCGAGCGCGCGCAGCGGCGGGATCGGGCTGACGCGGAAGATTGCGATCACCGTGCCGACGACGAGCGCGCACGCGTAGCCGATGACGGCGATCGTCAGGGTCGTGACCAGCCCCTGGCCGAGCATGCCGAGGTTATCGGTGATGACATTCATGGGCACCTCCTCCGGAGCGTCGGGGCGGCCGCCTCGGGAGGCGGGCCGCCCCAACCACCGTGCTGTGCGAGCGGATTGACGTTGGCCCGAGCCGGCCGGCCGAGGTCAGTCGGTGGCCGCCGCGGTGGCGGCGTCCGTCTCGGAGCCGGGGACGGAGCCGATGGCGGGCGGCTCGGGTGCCTCGCCGCCGATGATGGCGCCGATGGTGGCTGCCCAGATGGCGTTCCAGGTGCCGTCGTCGTAGATGGTCTGCAGGAAGGCGTTGACGAACTCCTGGGCGTCGGAGTCCTTGGGCAGGCCGATGCCGTAGGGGTCCTCGGTGAAGGGGTCGCCGACGATTTTGACGGCGTCGTTGGACTGCACCTCGCTGAGTTCGAGGGACTGGTCGACGACGTATGCGTCCACCTGGCCGGCCTCGAGGGCGGCGACGCAGCTGGCGTGGTCGGTGAACTGGACCTGCTCCGCCTCCGGGGCGGCCTCATCCAGGGCGGGGCCGGAGGAGGAGTTGGACTGGACGGCGACCTTTACGCCGGCCAGGTCGTCAACGCCGTTGATTTCAGAGTCGTCGGCGCGCACCAGGACGGACTGGCCCGAGGAGTAGTAGGGGCCGGCGAAGGAGATCTTCTCGGCGCGCTCGGGGGTAATCGTGTAGGTGGCGAAGACCGCGTCCACCTGTCCGTTCTCGATCATGGTCTCGCGGGTGTCGGAGGTGACCTGGGTGACCTCCAGCAGGGAGCGGGCGTCGTCCCCGCCGATGATGTAGCGGGCCAAGACCTGAGCGAGGGCGGCGTCGAAGCCGGTGATCTCGCCGGTGGCGGGGTCCTCCAGGGAGAACACCTCGGAGGTCTTGGTACCGCCGGTCTTCAGCACGCCCGCCTCCTTGACGGCCGATGCCCAGGTGGATGCGGCGACGACATCATCCGCGGCGACGGGTCCGGAGTTGATGACGGTGTTGTAGTCCGCACCGGAGGAGGCGGAGGCGTCGACCGCCTGGCCGTCGGCGCCGGTGTCGGCGCAAGCCGCCAGCACGGCGGCGATCGAGGCGGCGCCGGCGGCGGTCAGCAGGCCGCGGCGAGACAGGCCGGGAAGAACAGACATGAGGGTTCCTTTCGACTGTGGCTGGAGGAGCAGCGATAGCGGTTGTTGATGCCCAGCTCAGTGGCTGAGCACCTTGGACAGGAAGTCACGGGCGCGCTCGGTGCGCGGGGCGGCGAAGAACTCGGCGGGTGCGCCGAGCTCGACGATCTGGCCGCCGTCCATGAATGCGACGCGGTCGGCGACGGAGCGGGCGAAGCCCATCTCGTGGGTAACCACGAGCATGGTCATGCCCTCGGCGGCCAGGTCCTTGATGACGTCGAGGACCTCGTTGATCATCTCCGGGTCCAGGGCGGAGGTGGGCTCGTCGAAGAGCATGATCTTCGGGTCCATCGCCAGGGCGCGGGCGATCGCGACCCGCTGCTGCTGGCCACCGGACAGCTGCGGCGGGCGCTTGGCGGCCTGGTCGGCGAGCCCCACGCGCTCGAGTAGCTGGCGGGCGCGGGCCTCGGCGTCGGCCTTGGGCACCTTGCGCACGCGGGTGGGCGCGAGGGTGATGTTGTCCAGCACCGTGCGGTGCGGGAACAGGTTGAAGGACTGGAAGACCATGCCCACCTCGGCGCGCAGGCGGGCCAGTTCGCGCCCCTCCTCGGGCAGGAGTTCGCCGTCGATCTCAATGGTGCCGGACTGGATCGTCTCGAGCCGGTTGATGGTGCGGCACAGGGTGGATTTGCCGGAGCCGGAGGCGCCGATGACGGCGACCACCTCACCGCGGTGAATGTCCAGCGAGACGTCGTCAAGCGCCTTGAAGTCGCCGTAGTACTTGCTGACGTGGTTGATGCGCACGAGTGGGCGCTCAGGGATGGAAGGGTTGGCGGGAGCAGGCATAGGAGCCTCTTCTCGTATTAAAGGGTTAAAGGGCGAATGGGACTGGGGCTGCCTCAGCGACAGCTACAGCAACACATTCGCATGACCACTGTTTCCCTCCGGTTCGGATTCGCGGCGCCCGACCGCAATCCGGGTGGACCGCACGGTGCTCGCCGGACGCACAGTAGCACTCGAGCCCTGGGAACAGGTGCGCTGGTATCCAGCATTCGGGCGTGCTGGGAGCAGCATCACAGCACCGTCTCGGTGGTTGAGACGCGGCTCGACGCGCTTAACCGAGTTGCTGCGCCCGGGCGCTGGCGTATAGGCAGATGGCAGCGGCGGAGGCGACGTTCAGGGACTCGGCCCGCCCGTAGATGGGGATCGAGACGACCGTGTCCGCCGCCTCCCGGGCCGCAGGCGCCAGCCCGTGGGCCTCGTTGCCCAACAGCCAGGCCGACGGCGCCGCCAGCTCCGCCTCTGCGTCGAACAGGCTCACGGTGCCGTGCCCGTCGGCGGCCAGCAGCCTCAGCCCTGCCGCCCGCAGTGCCCGCACAGCGTCCGACAGTTCGACGCCGGCCAACACCGGTAGGTGGAACAGGGAGCCGGCCGTGGCGCGCACGACCTTTGGGTTCGTCGGATCCACGCTCCCCTTGACAAGCACGACGGCGTCGGCGCCTGCGGCGTCGGCGGCGCGAATGATGGTGCCCGCGTTCCCCGGGTCCTGAGCCTCGGTGAGCACCGCCACTAGGCGGGCCCCGGAAAGGGCCGCCGCCAGGGTGGAATCGGAGGGGAACCCTGCCTCGCTCCCGACGGTGTCGGCCTCCGTGCCGGCAGAAGCCGACTCGGTTCCTCCCCCGCCGGTCCCCGTCTCCGGTGGCGCCGCCACAGCCTCGGCTGCAACGACGGCGAGCACGCCCTGGGCGTCGGCGCTCATGGCGCGCATGACCTCGGGGGTCACCAGGTGGGTGTAAAGCCCGGCGGAAGCGGCGGCGTCGGCAATTTCGGCGTGAGCCCGAGCCGCCTCCTCGGTGAAGTAGGCGTCGAGCACATGCCCGGCGGCGTAGTTGACGGCCTCTCGCACGCCCTGCGGCCCCTCCACCACGAAGCGCCGGTACTTGCTGCGGGCGGCGCGACGGGCCAGTCCGGCCACGCGGGTAATGCGGGTGGCCGTGGGATTGTTCAGGATCGCGCTCGTGCTCATGAGCGGCAGGTTACCGGGTAAAACGAGGCGGCCCCTCCCCGTGCCCCGCCGGTTGGCGAAGTCATGGGTGAGGAGCCGTCTCAAGTGTTGCGGCCGCGCGCGGCGGCCGGATGTGCCCGACGGTGTCGGGCACCGATGGCTCAGGCCTTGGGGGCGTTGACGTCCGCGGGTAGCGCCTTGCGGGCGGTCTCGACCAGCGCCTTGAAGGCGGCGGGCTCATTGACGGCCAGTTCGGCGAGCATGCGACGGTCAACCTCCACGCCGGCCAGGCCGAGGCCCTGGATGAACCGGTTGTAGGTCATGCCCTCGGCGCGAGCGGCGGCATTGATGCGCTGAATCCACAGGCGACGGAAGTCGCCCTTGCGCGCGCGGCGGTCGCGGAAGGCGTATACGCCGGAGTGGGTGACCTGCTCCTTGGCCTTGCGGTACAGGCGGGAACGCTGACCGCGGTAGCCGGAGGCCCGGTCGAGGACGGTACGACGCTTCTTCTGGGCGTTAACAGCCCGCTTCACACGTGCCATGTGATGACTCCTTTAAGTGTTATGGGCCGGTCAGCGACCGAGCAGCCTCTTGACCTGGCGGGCGTCGGCCGGGGAGACGGCCTGGTCCTTGGACAGCCTGCGCTTGCGGCGGGAGGACTTGACCTCCAGCAGGTGGCGCTTACCGGCCTGCTCGCGCATGAGCTTGCCGCTGCCGGTGACCCGGAAGCGCTTCTTGGCACCGGAGTGCGTCTTGTTCTTCGGCATGTTTATTTCCTCATTCTCGGTCCCCGGCGCCGCTTGGGTCGGGGGCTGCGGACCTCGTCGGGTGACGGGGCTGGGTCGTGACGTACCCGCCGGCGGCGGGCTGGTGCTGGGGCGCTGTTACTCGCCCCCGCTCGCCGCCTCGGCGGCCTTCGCCTCCGCCTTGGCCTCGCGGGCCGCCTTGGCGGCCTGCTTCTCGGCGCGGCGGCTGGCGCGTGCCGCCTCGCGGCGACGGCGCTGGTCGGACTTGACCTCCGCCTTCTTGCGGGTGGGAGCCAGGACCATGACCATGTTGCGGCCGTCCTGACGGGGGTGGGACTCGATGGTGCCCAGCTCGGAGACCTCCTCGGCTACGCGCTGGAGCAGCCGAATACCCAGCTCCGGGCGGGACTGCTCGCGTCCGCGGAAGCGGACGATGCACTTGACCTTGTCCCCGCCCTTGAGGAAGCGCTCGACGTGCCCCATCTTGGTGGCGTAGTCGTGCTCGTCGATCTTGGGGCGGAACTGGATCTCCTTGAGCTGGGTGTTGGCCTGGTTGCGCCGGGCGTCGCGTGCCTTCATGGCCGACTCGTACTTGAACTTGCCGTAGTCCATGAGCCGGCACACCGGGGGGCGTGCGTCGGGAGCGACCTCTACGAGGTCGAGACCTGCCTCTTCGGCCAGGCGGAGAGCGTCCTCCACCCGGACAATGCCGACCTGCTCACCGCTGGGGCCGACAAGTCGCACCTCGGGGACGCGGATCCGTTCGTTGATACGGGGCTCGCTGATGACTGTTCCTCACTCTTGGAAGTGGTGACCGCCGCAACGAAGAAGGCCTTCGCCGCATACGCGCACGAAGGCCTTTCATGTGCTCATCAGAGCACGGCCGCAGAGCCCAAGAGGGCGGCGACCGCGAGGATCACTCCTCGCATGACCCGGCTCCCTTCGGGAACCCAGGTGGGATTTCTCCGCTTGCGTGCCGGAGACGGAGCCTCCGGCCGGTCGGTGCCCGATACTAGCAGGCCCGGCCCGCTGTGGACCCGTCGGGCGGAGGCGTGCGAACGTGAGTCTGCCCATACGCCCCGCGCGCCGGGGCCCCGTCACGCGGGGACGGGGCACAACTCCACGGTGTCGATGAGTTCGCCCCAGGCCGGGTTGACCATCACGTACTGGCACTGCTCCAGGGCGGCGGCGACGGCGGGCGTGCCGGCGGAGGCGTCCACGCGGATGAATACGCGCAGTTCGGCGTCCTCGCCGGGGGCGAAGGCGACCCCGGTCACCCCGTCGATGGCGCCCAACTGAGCGGCCACCTCGTCCTGCACCGGCTGGTTGCGCCACGACGGGATCCAGTCCTCTCCCCCGGCCAGGGCGACCACGGCGGGCCGGGGCAGGCGCAGGTCGCGCGTGCCCGGGTCCAGTACCCACAACTGGTCGGTCTGTAGGCAGGCGACCTCTGCGGCGCGGCGCGGGGTCACGGGCACGGGACGCACATCTTCGCGCCAGGCCGCGGCGGCGGCCGCGGACGTGAACACCGGTAGGGCGCGGTGCCCGTCAGGCAGCTGGATGGCCAGATCCGCGGCGTCCTCGGCGGGGTCGGCGGTGTGGGGCTCGTGCACGGGGACGGCCGGCGCGTTT
>NZ_LK995493.1:32459-47253 GCF_900002405.1 Actinomyces succiniciruminis
TTTCGCCCCAGGCGGATGCGGGCGGGCCCGCCTATGGCGTGGGCGGCGACCGGCACGATCAGCCGACTGGCGGCCAGCGCGGCGAGCAGCCGGTCCAGGTACTCATGGTGGGGCAGTCCCCGTGCTTCCAGGGCGGCGGTCACGGTGGGGTCGGCGGCGCCGTCGTCGGTGGCGAAGGGGGTCGGTGCGGCCAGCAGCTGCTCCAGCCGGTTGCGGGCGGCCAGGGCGGCCGCCAGTTGCAGGTCCGGATTCGGTTCCGAGCCGTTGCCTTCGGTGGGCACGTCGGGGATGTCGGGGGAATCGGGCATCAGTGTGCCTCCTGGTCCCCTTCGCCGCGGCAGAGCGCCAGTGCGTCTTGCAGGGTGAAGTTGCCGTTGTAAAGCGCCTTGCCGACGATGGCGCCCTCCAGGCCGTAGCGCTCCAGGCGGGCCAGTGCGCGCAGGTCGTCCAGGTGGGCGATGCCGCCGGAGGCGACCACGGGGGCCGCGGTGCGCTCACAGACCTGGCGCAGCAGGTCGATGTTCGGCCCCATGAGGGTGCCGTCCTTGGTGACGTCGGTAACCACGTAGCGGGCACAGCCGGCGGCGTCCAGACGGTCCAGGGTCTCCCACAGGTCCCCGCCCTCCTGGGTCCAGCCGCGGGCGGCCAGGGTGGTGCCGCGCACGTCCAGGCCCACCGCGATCTTGTCCCCGTGCTCGGCGATGACCCGCTCGGTCCACTCGGGGTCCTCCAGGGCGGCCGTACCCAGGTTCACTCGTGCGGCCCCGGCGGCCAGGGCCCGGTCCAGCGAGGCGTCGTCGCGGATGCCGCCGGACAGCTCGACCTTGACGTCCACCTCGCCGACGATCCGGGCGAGCAGGGGGGCATTGGTGCCGCGTCCGAAGGCCGCGTCCAGGTCCACCAGGTGAATCCACTGCGCACCGGCGGCCACCCAGTCACGGGCGGCGTCGACGGGGTTGCCGTAGTCGGTCTCGCTGCCGGCCTCGCCGCGCAGCAGCCGGACGGCCTTGCCGTAGGCGACGTCGACGGCCGGAAGAAGGGTGAGCATGGAGGTCTCCTTGGGGGGCGGGGTTGGCGAGTGAGCGTTCAGAGGGTGGTCAGCCAGTTGCGCAGCAACTGCGCCCCGGCATCGCCGGACTTCTCGGGGTGGAACTGGGTGGCGCTGAGCGCCCCGTTCTCGACGGCGGCTACGAAGTCCTCGCCGTGGGTGGCCCAGGTGGTGCGGGGCGGGGAGGTGTGACCGGGGCCGAGCAGTGTGGCCGGGTCCGTCTTGGCGGCGTAGGAGTGCACGAAGTAGAAGCGTTCGGACCCGGAGGCGTCGAACAGCCCGTCGAACAGGACCGTGCCCGCGGGTGGGCGCACCTGGCTCCATCCCATGTGGGGGACGATGTCGGCCTGGAGGCGGGAAACGGTGCCGGGCCACTGCGCCAGTCCGGGGACCGCTTCGGTGCCCGCGGCGTGCTCGGTGGAGGCCTCGAACATGACCTGCATGCCCACACAGATGCCCAGCACGGGTCGTCCGCCGGCCAGCCGCCGGTCAATCAGCCGAGGGGCGTCGACGGCGCGCAGCTGCTCCATGACGGCGGCGAAGGCGCCGACGCCGGGCACGACGAGCCCGTCGGCGTTGGCCACCGCGTCCGGATCCGCGGTCAGCTCGGTGCTGGCGCCCACGCGCTCCAGGGCGCGCACGGCCGAGCGCACGTTTCCGCTTCCGTAGGACAGGACGACGACGTGTGGTTGCCTCACGGGGCCACACTACCTACACCCGCGGGGACCGCGGTCTCCATGTCAGTTCCCGGACGGGTCACCCCGGCCCTGGTCGCCTCCGCGCGGACGCATCCCGCGGCCCAGCCAGCGCATCATGCGACCGGGCTTGACCTCGCTGGTTTTGAGGGCGCCCGGTGCCTCCTCCGCGCGGAGGGCGCCGAGCAGAATGTCCTCAAGGGTCTGGTCGGCGGAGGCCAGCAGCAGCCCGGCACTGGTCTCCTCCCCCGCCTGACCGTTCTGGTAACGGCGGGCCGTGATGGTGCCGGACAGTCCCGCCTCGGTACCGACGTCGGTGGCCAGGTCGGCGGTCATGAGCACCACGCCGACGCGGCTCAGGCGTGACAGCGCGGCGGCGAGCTCGGCGGCCTCGGTGGGCTCGGTCTCGGCGCCGCCCAGCAGCTCGGCGATGTCCCACTCCGCGTGTGCGGAGACGAATTCCTTGACGGCGATGGCTCCGGAGGAGGAGGGCACCACCGTGCAGTCCAGGCCGCCGGCGGCGCACAGGGCGGCCAGGGCCTCCGCGCTGGCCAGGGGCGTGAGTACGACGGCGATCTTGACCGCGTTGGGGCGGTCCGCGTCGGTGGGACCGTAGGTGTTGTGCGGCACGTCGTGGGGCGAAACCGGGCCGGTGTCCTCCGGAGTGTCCGAGAGGTCGGCGGGCAGGTTCAGGCCCTCCATCATGGCGGCGAACTCGGCGTCGATATCGGGTTCGTCGTCGCGGCGGCCGGCGGAGTCGTCGGAGTGGTCGTCACGCATCACAGGGCGCCTTTGGTCGAGGGGATGCCGTCCACGCGGGGGTCGGGTTCGACGGCGGTCCGCAGGGCGCGGGCCAGGGCCTTGAACTCGGCCTCGGCGATGTGGTGGGGGTCGCGCCCGGAGATGACGCGCACGTGCAGGCAGATGCCGGCGTGGTAGGCGATCGCCTCCAGGCAGTGGCGGACCATGGAGCCCGTGAAGTGCCCCCCGATCAGGTGGTGTACGAAGGCCTCGGACTCGCCGTCGTGTACCAGGTAGGGGCGGCCGGAGATGTCGACGACGGCCTGGGCCAGGGCCTCGTCCAGGGGCACGAGGGCGTCGCCGAAGCGGCGGATGCCGCGCTTGTCCCCCAGCGCGGTCTTCAGGGCCTCGCCGATGCAGATGGCGGTGTCCTCCACGGTGTGGTGCACGTCGATGTCGGTGTCGCCGGAGGCGTGCACCGTCAGGTCGATCAGGGAGTGCTTGCCCAGGGCGGTGAGCATGTGGTCGTAGAAGGGAACGGTGGTGGAGATGTCGGTCCGGCCGGTGCCGTCCAGATTCAGCTCGACCACGACGGAGGACTCGCTGGTGCTGCGTTCAATGCGGGCGGTGCGGTTCATACGGGATTCTCCTCCAGGTTCTGGCCGTTGCGGTCCGGTTGGGGCGGGCCGTCGCTGGTGACGGCAGTGAGGGCGGTACGGAAGTCGGCCATCTCTGCCGGCGTGCCGACGCAGACCCGAAGGTACCCCTCCGGGCCGACGACCCGGATCAGGACGCCGCGGTCGAGCAGCCCCTGCCACACCGCCCGCCGGTCGGCGAAGGGCCCGAACAGGACGAAGTTGGAATCGGAGTCGTAGGCGGTCCAGCCCTGTGCGCGCAGCCAGTTCACCAGGCGGTCGCGTTCGTCGCGCAGGGAGGCGACCTGACTCATGAGCTCGTCCCGGTGATCCAGAGCAGCGAGGGCGGCGGCCTGAGTGAGTGCGGACAGGTGGTAGGGCAGGCGCACGATGCGCAGCGCGTCGACCAGCTGCTGGCAGGCGGCCAGATATCCCAGCCGCAGCCCGGCCATGCCGAAGGCCTTGCTCATGGTGCGAGTGACGGCCAGGTGCGGGTAGCGGGGGGCGCCATCGCCGTCGGTGCGCTCCAGCAGCTCCAGTGCGCTGGGCACACCGGGGCGGCGGAACTCCGCGTAGGCCTCGTCGATCACCACCACGCAGTCGGTGGCGCCGTCGTCGCCTGCCGCCGCGTCGGCGGGGCCTTGGCCGCGGGCGGCCTCGAGGATGGCAACCACGTCGTCGAGTGGCAGGGCGGTGCCGGTGGGGTTGTTTGGGCTGGCGAGGATGACCACGGCCGGGTGCTCGCGCACGATGGCCGCGGCGACGGCGTCGACGTCGACGGTGAAGTCCTCCCGCCGTGGCCCGGTGACATAGCGGGTGAAGGTGTCGCGGGCGTACTCGGGGTACATGGAGTAGGTGGGGGTGAAGGACAGGCAGGTGCGTCCGGGCCCGCCGAAGGCCTGTAGCACATGTGTCATGACCTCATTGGAGCCGTTGGCGGCCCAGATCTGCTGCCAGTCCAGGCGCACGCCGGACTCGGCGGCCAGGTAGTCGGCCAGGGCGGCACGCAAATCGGGGAAGTCGCGGTCCGGGTAGCGGTTGAGGCCGGCCGCCGCCCGCCCGGCGGCCGCGGCGATGTCTGCCACCACGGCCGGGCTGGGCGCGTAGGGGTTCTCGTTGACGTTGAGGCGCACCGGCACGTCCAGCTCGGGGGCGCCGTAGGGTTCGCAGCCGTGTAGATCTGGCCGCAGCGGGAGAACGGTCACGGGCCGAGTCTACGCGGAGTCCGCCCGGTCCCGGCACGCGTCTTATTCCGCGGTGGTCAGCAGGATCTCCTTGGCGTCCAAGCGTTCGAGCGCATACTCCAGGCTGCTGGAGGAGAACAGACCCTCATCGCGGGCATCGAGCAGGGCGTGGCGCTGCACACGGATGGTCTCGATGGCGAGTTCGCGCGCCTCGGCGGGGGTGAGCGCGTCGGCATGCCGGCTGGTGGCGGCGTCGCCCAGTAACCGGAGCAACCGCTCGCGCTCGGCATCATCGGCGGTGCGAGAGGCCATGCGCGGGTGGACCAGCCGGATGACGCCGCCGAGTGTGAGTCCCTGGATGACCAGTGACCCACTGGCGACCAGTAAGGCCACCAGCAGCAGGAACGGCCGGTTGGGCGTGGTTAGGGGAAGGGTCTGGGCGGCGGCCAGGGTTACGGCGCCGCGCATGCCCGCCCACACGATCACCGCCCCCTCACGTGGCCCGAGGGGATCGGCGGTGAAGTAGTCCAGGTCGGCTCCCCGGCGCCGCTGACGCCGTTGGCCGCGCTCCAGCCGGTCGCGCCAACCGGTGACCGCCTGGTGCCACTGCTCCGCGGACAGGCCGTGTTTGGCCAACAGCTCGTCGTCGATGTCACGTGCCTGCTCCAGGCGCGTCTCAAAGCGCTCCAGCCGCTGGCGCTCCTCCTCCAGATGCTGGCGGTGGCGGCGACGCACGCGACGCAGCCAGACCAGCAGCGGCGCTACGAAGGCCACCCGCACCAGGACGGCCAGGGCGCCGATTCCGGCTGCCAGAAGCACGGCGGCGCGCAGGCCGAAGCCGCCGTCGACCACGTCCTGGACGATCCCGTATGCCTGCAGCCCCATGAACAGGAAGATGCCGCCTTCCAGAATCAGCTCAATGGTGCGCCAGTTCTGCTGGGCGGTCTGCCGGTGGGCGGGTGGCAGCAGTCGCGGCCTGCGGAAGGAGATGACCAGGCCGGCGACGACGGCCGCGACCAGCCCGGAACCGCCCAGATAGTCTGTGGGCAGGGACGCCAGGAAGGGGATGGTGAAGGACACGACCGTGTCCGCCGTCGGGTTGGTGATGCGGGAGCGGACCCGGATGCTGCCCTCCCCCACCGCCCAGCCGATGGCCAGGGCGAGGGCCAGCGAGGTGAGGAAGCCGGAGACGAGCGCGGCCGGCTGCAGGGCGTCGGCGCTGTGAGCAATGCCCGCGGCCGTGGCGGAGGACAGCAGGATCAGGGCGGTGGCGTCGTTGAACAGCCCCTCCCCCTCCAGGATGGTGATGATCCGCTGGGATACGCCCGAGCCGCGGGCGACGGTGATGGCGACGGCGTCGGTGGGGCTCAGCACCGCCCCCAGGGCGATCGCCCAGGGCAGGGCGATCGTGGGCATTACGGCGTGCACCACCAAGCCGATGATGGTGGCGCTGACGGCGACCAGCCCGACCGCGAGCGCCGCGACGGCGCGCAGTTCGCGCCGGAAGTCCATCACGGGCATGGACACCGCGGTGGAGAACAGCAGCGGCGGCAGCACCACTTCGAGGACGATGTCGGGATCCAGCTCGATCGCCGAGACGAACGGCAGGAAACCGACACCTGCCCCCAGGGCCAGCAGCAGTAGCGGGGAGGCTACACCGACCCTGGGGGCGAGTTGGTTGCCGGCGGCGATGACGAGCAGGCCCGCGACCGCGATGACGAGTATCTCCACGGCCGCACCCTAGAGCGCAGCGGCTGGAAGGGCGCTCACAGACGCGCGGAGACCAGCCGGGCGCCCTCGGTCAGCGAAGCGAGCTTGGACCAGGCGATGTGAGCATGCACGCGTCCGCCCAGGCCGCAGTCGGTGGAGGCGACCACGCGCTCGGGTCCGACCAGCCGGGCGAAGCGCTCGATGCGGTCGGCCACCAGTTCGGGGTGCTCCAGCACGTTGGTGGCGTGGGAGACGACGCCCGGGATCAGGTACTTGCCGTCGGGCAGGGCGGTGTCCTGCCAGATCTTCCACTCGTGCTCGTGGCGGACGTTCGCGGCCTCGAAGCTCAATCCGTTGGCGTTCACGGACAGCGCCAGGTCCACGATCTTGTCGAAGCCGAGGTCGGTGGAGTGCGGCCCGTGCCAGGAGCCCCAGCACACGTGGTAGCGCACCTGGGCGGGGTCGATGCCCTCCAGGGCGTGGTTGAGGGCCTCGATGCGCACGGCGGAGAAGCGGCGGTAGTCCTCCAGGGGCGGTTCGGTGATGAACTGGTCCCAGGACTCGGCCAGGTCGGGGGCGTCGATCTGGACCGTGAGTCCGGCGTCGGTGATCGCCCGATACTCCTCGCGCAGGGCGTCCGCCCAGGCCCAGACGGCGGCCTCGTCGTCCTCGTAGTAGTAGTTGCCCACGCGGGCCGCCGACGCCGGGGAGATGGAGGCTACGAAGCCCTCGCTCAGCGGCTTGCCGGCCCTTTCGAGCCCGTGCTTGAGTGCGGCGATGTCGCGGGCGACGATGTCCTGACCGGTGTAGCGGATCTCGCCGGTGACCACCGGGAACACCCAGGGCCTGCGTGTGGCCAGGTGGATGCCGGAGGTGGGGTCGGCGTAGGCGTCGGCGTAGGCGACCCAGTCGCGGCGGTCGGTCATGGCGTCGAGTTCGAGTTTGCCGGCCGGCGTGGGCTTGCGCTCGGGCAGCTGGTCGAGTAGCTCCAGGCCGCTGAAGCGGGTGAAGGAGTATGACCACCAGGCGCCGTAGTCGACCTTCTCGGTCATGGCGTGCCCGTATTCGCCGTCGTTGACGATCGTCAGGCCGATCTCGGCCTGCCGGGCGACGACGGCGTCGGTCTGCTCGGCGACGACCGCCGCGAGTCCGGCGTCGTCGAGCGTGCCGGCGGCGTGTGCGGCATTCGCCTCCAGCAGTGCCTCGGTGCGGGGCAGGGAGCCGACATGGGTAGTGCGGATTTGCTTGGCCATTTCAGGTCCTTCCATCGGTCCTGGCGGGAGCACCGCACCGCCGGGCGCATGCCGACGGCGTGGTTGCTGCGGCGTCGACGAGCCAGGTCTCTCAGCCGCTCTGGATGGTGTGCGCACACCTTATCAAGACTTCTCGCCCTGTCGGCTCCGTCGGCGTGTCAGCGCCGTCCACGGCCCTGCCGGTGCGAGCGCCCACCGGCCCGCCCGCCGTGTGCTTCCCGCCCGTATGTGCGCGCGGAGCGCCGGAACCGCCGCTCTTCCGATTCAGTGAGCTCCTCGGCCGACGGGCGTGCCGGAGCGCCATGATGCCCGCCATGGTCCCGGCGCCCGCCGCGCCGGCCGCGGCCCGGCTCTTCGAACGGGGCCGGTCCGAATCCCGGGCCGAAGCCCTGCTCGCGCATGCGCATCATCTTCTCGAAGCGCTCTTCCCCCAGACGCTTGCGGGCGCCGCGCATCCGCTCCTCGGCGTCTTCATCGGCGTCGACCCCGAGCTTGGTCTCCAGCGCGGCGATGAGCTTGTCGAGTGTCGCGGTGAAGGCGACGACCTCCTCATCATCCAGACCGGCGAGAATGTCCTCCTCGTCGCGGGAGCCGATCTCCGCGTCGCGGCCGGCGTCCGTGAGTCGAACCACCATGATGCGGCGGTCCTCCTCGCTCGGTACGCGCTCGACGAGGCCGTCGACTTCAAGCTTCTTGAGCAGTTCATTGAGCGACTGCTGGCGCACGCCGAGCAGGAAGGCCAGATCCCTGGTGGGGATCGGGCTGGACAGACGCAGGGCGGCGAGGACCCGCCCCTGACCGCGGCTGGTGTCGGCGAAGCGGCCGTGCGCGGCGCGGCGGCTCGCGTGGTCACGCCGGCTCAGCCACTGGAAGCGGCGGAGCCGCTCATGCAGATTGGTGCGGATGTCATCCATGACAATTCCTCCTGTTGTGTGGATACCCGATCTGACGGGTACCTGTTGGATTCTGACGAGGAACACACTACAGGTACCTGTCGAACCCCGCAAGGAATATCCTACAGGAACCTGTAGGATGTGCGTCACATGCCTCTCTCCGACACTGTCCCGCCTGCAGCAGACAACCTCTCGGCGGTGGCGAGCACAGCCCCGCCGGCGGGCGACGGGTTAACGTGGCGTCCATGATCCGGCCAGTCTCGACCAGAACGCCCGCCGCATCCCCGTCCGCACTCGTCTGCGGAACCACGCCAATCCGCGAGCGCGCCGAGGCGGTGCTGCGCGACCTGGTCGGCCGGACAGACGCGCACCTGCGCACAGACCAGTGGCGCGCCATCGAGGCACTGGTGGTGCAGCGGCGGCGGGCACTGGTGGTGCAACGGACCGGCTGGGGCAAGTCCGCCGTCTACTTCGTGGCCACCGTGCTGTTGCGTGAGGGCTGGGCCGACTGGCGCCCGGGTGCTCCCATCCCCTCCCCTGGCGCCCGTACTGGCGCCGGTGCCACGGTGATCGTGTCCCCGCTGCTGGCACTGATGCGCGACCAGGTGGCGGCCGCCCGACGCGCCGGCATCCAGGCCGTGACCATGAACTCGGTCAATGCCCCGCAGTGGCCCGAGATCGAGGCGCAGGTGCGGCGCGGGGAGGTGGACGTGCTGCTGGTGTCCCCCGAGCGCCTCAACAACCCGACCTTCCGGGATGGAGTGCTGCCACAGCTGGCGGCCGACGCCGGGCTGGTCGTGATCGACGAGGCGCACTGCATCTCCGACTGGGGACACGACTTCCGCCCTGACTACCGACGTATTCGTACCCTGCTGGCGCAGCTGCCGCCGGGGACGCCGGTACTGGCCACCACCGCGACGGCGAATGCCCGAGTCAGCGCCGACGTCGCCGAGCAGCTCGGCGCACCGGCGGGGGCGGGGGATGCGGCCGCCGGTGCGGCAGCCGAGAACGAGGTGCTGGTGCTGCGGGGAACACTCGCCCGCGACTCCCTACACCTGGGGGTGCGACGCCTGCCGGATGCCGCCAGTCGCCTGGCCTGGTTGACCGACTACCTGCGGGACACGCCCGGCTCCGGAATCGTGTACTGCCTGACGGTGTCGGCGGCCGGCGAGGTCGCCACGCAGTTGCAGGAGGCGGGGTTGAAGGTCGCCGCCTACACGGGGCGCACGGATTCCGCGGAGCGTGAGCGCTTGGAGGAGGAGCTCAAGGACAACCGGATCAAGGCGCTGGTGGCCACCAGCGCACTCGGCATGGGCTTCGACAAGCCGGACCTGGCCTTCGTGGTGCATATGGGGGCGCCGAGCTCACCGGTGGCCTACTACCAACAGGTGGGCCGGGCCGGGCGCGGGGTCGAGCGCGCCGAGGTGATCCTGCTGCCGGGGCCCGAGGACCGGGCGATCTGGAATTGGTTCGGCGCACAGGGCTTCCCGCCCGAGGATGCGGTGCGCGAGGTGCTGGCCGCGCTGGAGGAGGCGGGCGGGCCGCTGAGCACCAATGCCCTTGAGGCCGTGGTGCCGCTGCGGCGCGCGCGTCTGGAGTCCATGCTCAAGGTGCTCGACGTCGACGGCGCGGTACGGCGGGTGCGCGGCGGCTGGGAGACCACCGGTGTCGCCTGGCGCTACGACTCGGCGCGCTACGCGCGGGTGGAGGCGGCGCAGGACGCGGAGCAGGAGCTCATGGAGCGCTACGAGGCGCTGGCGGAGCCGGCATGTCGCATGGCCTTCCTGCGCGGTGTGCTCGACGATCCCGAACTCACCGAGGATTGGCGCTGCGGCGCCTGCGACCTGTGCGGCGGGCTGGATCTTCCGCGCGCCCCGGGCGAGCAGGAGGTGGCCGCCGCCCGCCGGGCGCTGGCCCGGGTGGGCGTCGTGCTCGAGCCGCGCAGGCGCTGGCCGAGCGGCATGGACCGGCTGGGCCTGCCCGCGCTCAAGGGCATCATCCCCGACGACGACCGGCCGGCGCCGGGGCTCGCCGTCGGGCGCCTGGACGGGCTGGGGGTGTCCGCGTCCCTACGCGAGTTGTTCGAATCGTCCACCGACGGCGAGGTGCCGCCTGCCCTGCGCACTCCCACGCTGGAGGTGGGCGACCGGCTCGCCGCCGAGCTGGAACCCCGACCCGCGCAGGGCGACGCCGACGCGCCCAGGGGTGAGTTGGCCGTGGTGATTGTCGATTCACGCACGCGCCCACACCTCGTGCGGCATCTGGGGCATGCCGTGGCCCGGCACCTGGGGGCCGTGCCGCTGGGGATCATCGGGGTGCGCGGAGAGCCGGGGCGGCACGACGTCGGGTCCGCCTTCCGGCTGGCCGAGGTCGCCGGATCCCTGACGCTGGAGAACTGGTCCCCGCGCGCGCTGGCGCGCCTGAAGGGGACCTCCGTCGTACTGGTGGACGACTGGACCGACTCCGGCTGGACGCTCACCGTAGCGGCCCGGCTGCTGCGCCGGGCGGGGGCCGCCTCGGTTCACCCGCTGGTTCTGGGACAGCGCTGAGTCGGACCGTCGCCTCGGCGGCAGTACGGGACTTGTGCCCGATCCGGCATCGGCATCCGGAGTCAGTCGGAGCCCTCGATGCGCGCCGCCTCGACCAGGTCCTGCGCCACCGCCCCGGAATGCGGCTCACCGTCCGAGGCGCGCGTCCCCGATGCGTCCGGGGCTTCGGAGACCAGCCCCTCGTCCTGGAGGTAGTACCACCACAGCGGCGCCGCCCAGGCACGCGGTTGTCCGAGTGCGACGGCCGTGAGATGTCGGGCGACCGCTGCCCGGCCGGCCTCGACGTCGTCGGGCGAGCCGAACCACCACGGCCCACCGTCCAGGTCCTGCGCGCCGTATCCCAGCTCGGTCAGGGCCGTGGGCTTGTCTCCGGCGAGCCGCCCCAGGGTCTCCAGGACACGCCGGGCACCGGAGCCCAGCGGGTGCCACTGCGGGTAGACGGACATTCCGACGACGTCGGTCAGTTCGGCCAGCTCCTGTATGAGGTTGGTGGCGGCCCAGGACATGACGGACTCGGCGGCCGCGCCCTGCCCGAGCTGGTAGTACAGGGTCAGTACCCGGGGAGCGGAGGCCGTCGCCGGGTCGGCTGCCAGGGCGCGGGCCGCCTGCAGGGTCCGTTCTACGGCGTCGGAGCCGGTCCACTCCCCCGCGAGCTCGTTGCCGATCTCCCAGGCGTCGGCGTCGGGGAAGGCGGCGATGAGGGCACCGATCCGCCGCATCCAGGCGGCCTCGTCAAAGTCGGCGAGGGCCTGGGAGTCACAGATCTGCACCATGACCCGGGCGCCCGCGGCATGGAGCTCGGCCATGCACCTGCGCCACCCGTCCATCTCATCGACCGCATCGGTGTCCTCGACGACGATCCGTACCAGCACCGTCCGGTCCGCCCCTGCCAGACGGGACACGGCCTGTGCAGACCGCCCCGATGCAGGCACAGCCGTAAAGGTCACGCCCAACATCGCATCGTCGGGCCCCAGCCGAGAGGCGGCCTCATCCTGAGCCAGTTGCGCCGCGGTTGCCGCCTCCAGGGCGGAGTCGGCGCCGACGGCGCGCTCGGCGGGAGCCGCCGCGGCCTCACACTCCTGCAGGGCCTGGGCGGTCCGGGTGCGCAGCGCGTCCACCTCCTGCACCTCGCTGCCGGCGGCGCGCAGCCGCGTTTGAACGTCCTCCTGCGCCTCGTGCAGGCCGCGGGCGGCGAGTTCGGCCAGGGCGTAGTGCCCGGGGCCGGGCAGGTCCACGAACAGCGCCGAGTAGCCATGGGTCGTTGGCCACGACAGGGTCAGGCAGGCGGGGCGCAGCGTGGGCAGCTCCAGGGCGGCGGTGGCCTCGGTATGCGGCCGGAGCGGGGACAGTTCGATGAGTTCGAGTGTGGCGGCGTCCAGCAGCGCGTCGTCGCGGGCGTCCTCACCAGCGCCGTTGGTCTGCCGGTCCACAAGCTCGTCGAAGCTCATGAGCCCGCCGTTCGGGCCGGCGACGTCGAGAAGCACCCGCCGGTCAATGCCCTCAGTGGGCGCCGAAGTCTTCGGCGCGGCAGGCAACTTCGGCCGGCGCCCTCGCAGCAGGTGCACCGAGGCCGTCGCCACGGCGGCGCCCGCCAGGAGCGCGCCAAGGGCGCCGCGCCTGGTCACAGGTGTCCGCTTCGCACGCCGCTCTCGACGCCTGGAGGGCAGCATGAGAGCTCAGGACTGCCGGGCGCGGGCCGCCTCACTGTGCGCGGGCAGGTTCTCGGACTCGGCCAGCGCGGTCAGCGGTGCGGTCATCGCGGCCAGTGCATCGGCGTCGTAGTTGATGAGTTGAACCGGCTTGAGGTAGGCCATGACGTTCAACCCGGCGGCGAAGCGGGCGGTGCCGCCGGTGGGCAGGACGTGATTGGAGCCGGCCAGGTAGTCGCCCAACGGGACCGGCGAGTAGGGGCCGACGAAGATGGCGCCCGCGTTGTGAATACGGCGGGCGACGGCGGCGGCGTCGACCGTCTGGATCTCCAGGTGCTCGGCCGCGTAGGCGTCCGCGACGGCAATGGCCTGCTCCAAATCCCGCACCACGACGATCGCCGACTGCCTGCCGGTCAGGGCGGTGTGGGCGCGCTCCCGGTGACGGGTGGCCTCCAGGCGACGGGCCAGCGCGGCGTCAACGGCGTCGGCCAGGGCGGGAGAATCGGTGATCAGCACAGAGCCGGCGTTGGGGTCGTGCTCGGCCTGCGAGAGCAGGTCGGCGGCGACGTATTCCGGGTTGGCGCCGGAGTCGGCGATGATGGCGATCTCGGTGGGGCCCGCCTCGGCGTCGATGCCGACGGCGCCGCGCACCGCCCGCTTGGCGGCGGCCACATACACGTTTCCGGGCCCGGCCACGACGTCGACCGGCTCGCACAGGATGCGCCCGTCGCCGCCGCCGACCAGGGAGTCGGCGCGATCGACGTCGTCGGCGGCCTCGGCGCCGTAGGCGAACATGGCGATGGCCTGGGCGCCGCCGACCGCGTAGACCTCGGTGATGCCCAGCAGCGCGCAGGCCGCGAGCACGGTGGGGTGGGGCAGGCCGTCGAACTCCGCCTGGGGTGGGGAGGCCAGGGCGATCTGCTCCACGCCCGCCACCTGCGCGGCGACCGCGTTCATCACCACGGAACTGGGGTAGACGGCCAGGCCGCCGGGCGCGTACAGGCCCACCCGGCGTACGGGGATCCAGCGCTGGATGACGTGCCCTCCGGGGATGATCTCGGTGTCGCGCTCGACTGGCAGCTGGGCGACGTGCCCGGCACGATTGTGGGCGATGGCCAGTTCCAGGGCTTCGCGCACCTGCGGGTCCAGCCCGTCCAGGGCCGCCTGCAGGGCCGCCGCGGGCACCCGCAGGTGGGCCGGACGCACGTGGTCGAAGCGCTCCGCGGCGTCTCGCAGCGCGGCGGCGCCGCGCTCACGCACGTCGGCGATCGTGGGAGCCACGGCCTCCAGCGCGGCGGCAACATCCTGGTCGGCACGCGGCAGGGCCGCCGCCAGCTCCCCGGCGGTCAGGTTCGAGTCACGCAGGTCGATGCGGTTCAGCAGCATGGTGAGAGCCTACCGGCTCCGGTAGCGGCGGGTGCGCACGTCATCAATGACGCCGGACCAGTTCAGGCCGAACCCGAAGGCGTAGGCGTGCCCGGCGGCGTCAGTGTAGGCCGCGTAGTCGAAGGGCAGGTCCTCGCAGTGCGCCTCGACGGCCTCCATGGATGCCGGCAGCGTGATCGGCAGCAGCCCCCTGGGCTCGAAATCGCCGGCCAGCAGCTCCCACACGGCCCGCTGCTGCACGCCGAAGTCCACCACGATGGCGTCTGCATAGGGCTCAAGCTCGGCCAGCACGGCCGGGTTGTGCATGCGCACCACCACGATGACGGGCCGGTCCCCCATCGACTCGCGGGCGGTGATGACCGCATCCAGGTCGGTGGCGTTGGCGGCCCGGTTGGTCTTGCCGCGGTAGGCGCGGTCCCCGGTTTCACGGAAGTCGCCGGCGGCCAGGGAGCGGGGGCGGGCCGTAGCGGCGGTGTAGGGGCGGTACTGGAGCGTGAGCGGCAGGTAGCCGTTGCCGCCGGCGTCACGGTCCGCCGTCGAGTAGGGGTTGGACAGGGGCGACTCGATGAAGACGACGGCGGCGTCGGCCTCCTGCGGGGTGTCGGCCCGCATGTAGGGCGAGGCGGCGGCGTCGAAGGGGTCGATATCCCGGGCGGGCTCGCCGCCGCGCATGAAGCCGGGCTGGGCGTCCACATGACGCGTGGGCACCCACACGCGGTGCACGCCGGCGCCCAGCGGCAGCACCGGCGCGGCATCGTCTGCGGCGTCGTCGGAAACGGCTGCGGCGCGACGGTTCTTGAGCAGCACCAGGCTGTCGCGCTGGGCGGCGCGGGCGGCGGCGGTGAAGGGCTCGCAGCCGACGACGGCGGTGGATCCGGCCGGGTCGAGGTAGGGGTTCTCAAACAGTCCGGTGCGGAAGAAGACCCGCAGCAGGCGCGCGGCGGAGGCCTCGAAGCGGGCGCGGGCCGCGGCCTCGCCGTCGCGGGCGACGATACGGCGGTAGGCCTCGATGATGGGGGCGGCCTCACTGTTGCCGCCGAACTGGTCCACG
>NZ_LK995493.1:47313-68432 GCF_900002405.1 Actinomyces succiniciruminis
CGCCGAACTGGTCCACGCCGTTGTCGATGGCCAGCTGATGGCGGCCCGCCACATCCAGGTCCTCCACGCCGTAGCAGCGCTGACCGAAGTGGTCGATCTCCGGGTCGGGATCGGCGGTGATGCCCCAGTCGGTGCATACCACGCCGTCGAAGCCGTGGCCCTCGCGCAGCAGGTCGTGGACGATGGCGCGGTTGTAGGCGTTGGCCCGCGGCGGCGTCGGAGCGCCTTCGCCGTTGAGCACCTGCCCGTCGGGGGTGCGGTAATGCCAGGAGATCGTGTAATAGGGCATGACGGCGCCTGCCGATCCGGTGGGGCCGTCCAGGTGGAAGGAGGCGTCGAAGGAGCGCAGGTGCTCGGACTCGTTGCCGCCGGGGTAGACGGCGAACTTGCCGAAGCCGTAGTGGGCGTCGCGGCCGCCCTCACCGGTGCCGCCGCCGGGCCAGTGCTTGACCATGGTTGACACCGACGCGCCGCCCCAGCCGGGGTCGGCGTAGGAGACGGCCGTCGGCGGCAGGTCGGCGTGGCCCGGAGTCAGGCCGAAGGCGGCGCCGGTTCCGTCGGGAGTGGTCTGCATGCCGTCGCAGTAGGCGCGGGTGTAGTCGGCCACCAGGCCGGAGTGCGGCCCCCAGGTGTCCTGCAGCCGCATCCAGCGGGGGTCGGTGGCGATGTCGATCTGGGGGCCGAGCGCCGTGGTGATGCCCAGGGCCCGGTACTCGCGGGAGATGATGGCGGCGTACTCGGCCACCCGGTCGGGGTCGAACAGGGCGGCCATGCCCAATCCCTCCGGCCAGCGGGACACATCGGCGGCGGAGGTGGCGAACTCGGCGCCGGAGGCCTCCGCGGCACCGTTGCGCGGGTCGGTTGAGGTGTTCACCGGGATGCCCAGCGGTTCGGACTCCGCGAGCGCCTGCATGGCGTTGTTCCAGCGGGCGGCGGTATCCGCATCCTGGAGGGTGAAGACGAGCACGTGACGGACGTGGTCGGCGGTGAGCATGGCGCGCTGCTGGTCGGTCAGTGCCCAGGCGGGTACGCCGGCCTCCGGGTAGGGGCGGCCGCCGTAGGTGCCGGCGAAGGGGCCGACGCCGGGGTTGGGGACCGGCTGGTGGGGTGAGTAGAGCATGAGCCCGGCGATCGCCTCCAGGCTCATCCGGGAGGCGAGGTCGGCGGCGCGCGCGGCGGCGGGCAACCGCCAGTCCTCGTAGGGCAGCAGCGTCCCGGTGCGGGCCAGGTCCTTGAACAGGCGGCCGTCGACCTCGATCACGGGGGCTGAGCTGACCCCGAGGGTGGGGCCGTCGTCCTGCGGGTAGAGCGTGACGGCGGGCTCGGCGTCTACGGGGACGTCGGAGTGGGAGTCGGGATTTGAGCCGGTCGTTGGGGTGGTCACGGAAGCTCCTTCTTCGGGCGACGACGCGCGGGCGCTGGGGCAAGCATCGCACGAGCGCCCCGGGGTCGCACTCCCCTACGCTGCCGTCATGAGACTGGCCAACCCGAACTCCGCTTCCGCGGGCGCCCTGACCGACTCCCAACTGGACCGCGTTGAGGGCGTGCTGCTGGCGCAGGCGGTCGGCGATGTCATGGGCGTGCCCTACGAACCGGGCGAGGTGCCTCTGGAGGGACCCGCGCAGTTGCTCGGCGGCGGCTTCGGCGACTACGCACCGGGCGAGTGGAGCGACGACACTCAGATGTCCCTGTACATCGCCGAGATTACGGCCACGGGCGCGGACCTGACCGAGGACGCCACTCTGGATGAGATCGCGCGCGGCTGGTGCCGTTGGGTGACCGTTGACGGCGCCACCGATGTGGGAGCCCAGACCCGCGCGGTGATCGACGCCGTCGCCGACACCGCTGCTGCGCCGGGAATCGCCGCCCGGATGCGGGCGGCCGCCGCGGACCTGCATGCGCGCACCGGCCGGACGGCGGGCAATGGTGCTCTGATGCGCAACGGGGTCGTGGGCCTGACCCGCCTGGGCGACCGCAGGGCGACGGCCGCCGCCGCCCGGGCGGTCGCCGAGCTGACGCACGCCGACCCCCTGGCCGGGGACGCCTGCGTGATTCAGGCCGAGATGATCCGTGCCAACGTGATGGCGCCGGCGTGGCAGGGGATGCCGTATTTCGGGGCCAACGCCTTGGCGACCCTGGACCTGATTCCCGCCGAGCGTCGCGAGTACTGGCATGACCTGTTCGACGGCGGGATTCTGGACGCGGACCACTACCAGGCCCCGCCGGCCGGCGACGGCTTCGCGGTGCACGCACTCGGACACGCGACACTCGCCTTCATCTTCGCCAACCGCGCCGGCCACCGCTCCGCGGCGGCCATGAGCGGTGACCGTGGGGAGGTGGCGCGCGTCTGGATGAATCTGCTGTTGGACCGGGCGGTGCAGGCCAGCCAGGACAAGGACACGGTCGGGGCCATAACCGGTGCGATCGCGGGCAGCTACCTGGGTGCTAGCGCGCTTGACCCGCAGTGGGTCGCGGCCGTGCACGGCCTGCCGCGTCGCAGTGACGGCACCGACCGCACGGCCGCCGACCTGCGCGCCCTGGCCCGGGCCACCGCCACGGCCGGGCTGAACCGTTAGGGCACTCCATTTGCATTCAGCCAGCTCGCTATCTGCTGCCACTCGGCTCGCCCCGCAGCAACCTCCACCACGCGGTCATAGGCCTCGTCGTCATCGACATCCAGTTCCACGCCGTTAAGTCCCAGGAAAACGACCATGCAGAGCCACCCGAGCCGTTTATTCCCATCGACCAACGCGTGGTTACGAACAACCGATTCCAGGAGGACAGCCGCCTTCGCCGCCAAAGTCGGGTATGCGTCGTGTCCGTAAAGAGTGGTCGTTGGCCGCTGCGCTGCGGCTGCCAACAAACCCAGATCCCGTACCTCCCGCACGCCGAGGTCGGCTGTGAGTGCAAGTAGGTCTTCCAAATCGAGGAAACGTACCCTCACTCACCGAGCCTCCGCAGGAGATCGGCGTAACGGGTCCGAGTCTGCTCGGAAAGCTCGGCCAGCCGTTCCTGATGCAGGTGGCGCTCAGCCGTCTCCACAATCGCACGCGCAGCGGCCTCCTGCTTAGAGATGTTCTGCGCCGCGGCCAACTCTCTGAGAAGTCGATCTTGGCGCTCGTTCAGCCGCAGAGTCATAGCCACTCAAGAATGATACCAGTTTGGTGGCAGGATCCAGGTGCTGCCGAGAGGCCGGCCCTTATTCATCCTCCGCCCCCAGCCGGCGCATCCCGCCGATCGACGATGTGCACGGGCCCCTGCAGGCCGCACTCCCGCAGGGCGGCGTCGAGTTCCTCCACCAGGGCCTCGATGCTGGTCAGCCCCGCAGCCACCTCCGCATGGTCGATCCGCAGCGCTGCCATTCCCCCGATCTCGGGCACCGGCTCAATGACGAAGCGCTCCGCGGCCGTCTCCTGAAACAGTTCCAGATCCTCGGAAGGGCCGTATACGACCGTCTGCGCAGATGGAGGCGCCTCGGGACCGTTGCCGAACAGCGGATCGTGCAACCTCACCTCCACGAACACGGTGCCGTCCGCCGCCTCCGGCCGTCGTGTGCCGAGCCGACGCGGCCGACCGCGCTCGCCCGCACGTGGCTCGGGAGGCCCGGTGCCCGCGTAGGCGAAGGCGCACAATCCTGCGGCGTTGAGGGCGTCCGCGAGTGCCGCCAGGCGCGCGTCCGCCAGGCCGTCGACGTCGGCCAGGAGCAGCCAGTCGGCTTCGGGTGTAGCCCGATTCAGGCGAAACCCGGCCCGCCGCGCGGTTGCGGCCACCTGCGCCGTCGCGTCGAGGGGAAAGACACGCACGAAGGCGGTATGCGGACCGGCCCGGGTTACCAGCGCCGTCGGCAGGACCAGCCCGGTATCGAACAGGTAGGGCACGCCCCGCACGGAGCGGGGCGTCATGCCGTCACCGGCGGACAGGTCGGCGCGTCCATCGGCGGACTGCGGATCGGCTGGGTGCGGATCGGAAGTGGGCTCGGTCATATGCGGAAGATATCCAGTTGGTACGACACGAATTCGAGGGCTTACCGGAGACTCGGCGCGTGCTGGGAGTCGCCGACCCACGCGAGCGGGACACGATAGTGCCGCCGAGCCACCCACCGGCGTCCGCCGGGAGACTTCCACCGCGCGAGCCGTCGCCTCCCACAGTGAACGTTCACAATCCGTGGCCGGTACCACTATCATGGCGCCCATGGGCCCGGCCAGGCGCGACGTCGCACCCGGCCGAAAGGCAGCAATACACCAATCAGCAACGGAGCGCCGAATGACCGCAGCAACCACCCCCGCAAACATCGATTCGGCCAGCACCGCCCTCGGCGTCGAGTTCGGCTCGACCCGTATCAAAGCGGTACTCATCGACTCCACCGGCACCGTGCTGGCCGACGGGGGCTTCACCTGGGAGAACGAGCTGGTCGACGGCGTGTGGACCTACTCGATGGACGCCGTCGTCGCCGGGCTGCAGGCCGCCTACGCCGACCTGGCCGGCCGCTACCGGGAGCGCTACGGCACGCCGCTGTCCCAGGTGGGGGCAATCGGCGTCTCCGGGATGATGCACGGATACCTCCCCCTGGACGCCAATGGAGAATTGCTGGCGGCCTTCCGGACCTGGCGCAACACCTTCACCCAGGACTCCTCCCGCACCCTGTCGGAGCTGTTCGGGCTGAACATCCCGCAGCGCTGGTCAATCTCGCATCTGCACCATGCCATTACCCACGGCGAGGAGCACGTGACCCGCATCGCCCGTCTGACCACGCTGGCCGGCTACGTCCACTACCGGCTCACCGGCCGCCACATCCTGGGCGTGGGCGAGGCCTCCGGCATGTTCCCCATCGGCCCGGACGGATGCTCCTTCGACGCCGGCATGCTCGACGCCTTCGACCAGCTGGTCGACATGCCGTGGCGGCTGGCCGACATCCTGCCGGAGATCGCTCTGGCCGGGCAGGACGCCGGTCGGCTTACCTCCGACGGGGCCCGCCTGCTCGATCCCACCGGGACGCTCCAGCCCGGGGCGAGGCTGTGCCCGCCGGAGGGCGACGCCGGCACCGGCATGGTCGCGACCAACTCGGTGCGCCCACGCACGGGCAACGTCTCCGCGGGCACTAGCGCCTTCGCCATGATTGTGCTGGAGCAGCCGTTGCGCAGCCTGGTGGAGCAGATCGACCTGGTGGCCACCCCGTCCGGAGCGCCGGTGGCCATGGCACACGCCAACAACTGCACCTCCGACCTGAACGCCTGGGTGGAGATCTTCTCCCAGTTCGCCGACGCCATCGGCCACCCCATCCAGCGGGGCCCGCTGTTCGACATCCTCCTGGGCGCCGCCGCCGAGGGCAATATGGATGACGCCGGGGTGCTGTCCTACAACTTCCTGTCCGGCGACGCCATCGTCTCCCTGCCGGAGGGGCGCCCGCTCACGCTGCGCCAGCCCGGCATCCGGTTCACCCTGGCCGGCCTGATGCGCTCACACCTGTTTGCCGCCTTCGCCTCCATGGCCTACGGGTTGAAGATCCTCAAGCAGAACGCCGACGCGCCGATCGACTCCATGTTCGCCCATGGGGGCATCTTCAAGACGCCCGAGATCCCCCAGCGGGTCCTGGCGGCCGCCTTCGACACCCCCGTGTCGGTCGGTCAGGCAGCCGCGGAGGGAGGCGCCTGGGGCATGGCACTGTTGGCCGGCTTCCTGCTGTGGGGCGACGGAACCCAGCTGGCCGACTACCTGGAACAGCACATCTTCGCCGATCTGGAAGTCACCACCATCGTCCCCACACCCGCGGAGGTCGCCGAGTACGACCGCTATCTCGAGCGCTTCGTCGCCGCCCTGCCACTGGAACGCACGGCCACCGAGGTGTTCTAGTCGACGTCGCCCGGACGACGGCGGCACACGGGGCTTGTCCCGGGCTCGTCACCAGCCGTCATCCACGAGCCCAGTAGTCCCAGCAGGCGCTGCGCTCGGGCGGCGCCCAGGCGTCGTCGGCTGTGCCGACCTCACCCTTGGCCTGGTTGATTACCAACGCCGGCAGGCTCGGCTCGCCGCGCTCGGTGCAGTCGTATCCGAGCATGTGCAGCAGCGGGCCCATGTGGCGAGGCAGGACAGTGCCACCGATCGCCTCGCTGAGCTCGCCGTAGGTGATGACCTCACGGTGCGCGGCAACATCGATCAGCACCTCGCGAGCACGCATCACGGCTTCGGCCAGCCGCGGCGTCAGCGTGTACCTGCGCTCACCCACCAGGTAGCGCTCCCCCACGGTCAGCGCGAGTTCGCCTCCCGCAGGCAGCTCGAGTTCGGGCGATGCCCCAGACGCGGACGATGACACCCATTCATCCTCCCAGATCCTGAAGCAGGCGTGAGCGGAGGTCAGGGCTCGCGGATGCGAATACCGTGCGGCCCTGCCAAAATGGGCGCATGTCTGCATCCGCCTTCCCCTCCGTTCCCGTCTCCGGCGAGATCAAGCTCGGGCAGTTCCTCAAGCTCGCAGGCCTGGTGGAGGACGGAGCCGACGCCCGCATCGCCATCCAGTCCGGCGACGTCACGGTAAACGGCGAAGTCGAGACCCGGCGCGGGCACCGCCTGGCCGACGGCGACGTCGTCGTCGTGGACCTGCCGACGGGTGCAGCCGGCGCCGTCGTGACCGCCGCGTCCTGAGCCGCCCACCCCGTAACCCGACTGCCGCCTGCGCGGCGTCTAGTACGAGCTTTTGCACCCTGGTGTATGGCAAATAGCCGCACACCAGGGTGCAAAAGCTCGCAGTAGGGGGCGAAGGGTCGCAGCAGGCCGGCGGTCAGCGCTTGAGACAGCCGGGGCCCAGCAGCGCCTTGATGTCGGAGTAGAAGGCCGCAGACGCCTCCACGCGCAGGGAGTTGTCCAACTGGGTACGCACCTCACGGCCGGGACTGGTCAGCGTCAGCCGCACGGTGGACATGCCCGGGTGCTTCTCCAGCACCGTCTTGAACTGCTCCACCAGCGGACCGGTGCAGCGGTTGGTCGGCAGCGTGATCGTCACCGCCTCGTGCGTGGCGCTGGACACGTCCGGCACCGTCATCTCCTGCACGTACAGGGCGACCTGCCCGTCGCGCCGGTTCAGGCGCCCGCGCAGGGTCACCACCGTATCCGGCGCCAGCATCGTGGAGACCGTCTGGTAGGTGGAGGGGAAGAACAGGGCTTCGATGCTGCCGCCCAGGTCCTCGATCTGGGCGATCGCCCACAGGTTGCCCTGCTTGGTGGTCTTGCGGGTCAGCGAGGTGATCAGCCCGGCGATGGTGACCATGGCGCCGTCGGGCCGGTCGTCGTCCTCGATGAGGTCGGAGATCTCGGTGTCGGCCAGTTTCGACAGGGCGCTCTCCAGCCCGAGCAGCGGGTGGTCGGAGACGTACAGGCCGAGCATGTCACGCTCGTAGGCGAGCTTCTCCTTCTTGTCCCACTCGGGCAGGTCGGGCACCTCCGAGGAGAAGACCGGGCCGGAACCGAAGCCGGCGTCGGCGGCCTCGCCACCCCCCTCCCCCATGAGGGAGGCGAACAGGTCGAACTGGCCGGCGGCCTCGTTGCGCTTGACGCCGATGATCTCATCGACGAAGTCCTCGTGGCAGGCCTGCAGGGCGCGCCGGGACTTGCCCAGCGTGTCGAAGGCGCCGGCCTTGATCAGGGAGTCGATGGTGCGCTTGTTGCACACCACCGCCGGGACCTTGTCGAGGAAGTCCTCGAAGCTGGTGAAGTCGCCCTTCTGCTCGCGCGCCTGCACGATGGCGTCGACGACGTTGGCGCCGACGTTGCGGATGGCGCCAAGGCCGAAGCGGATGTCCTCGCCCACGGCGGAGAACTGGGCGCGCGAGGCGTTGACGTCCGGGGGGAGCACCTTGATGCCCATGTGGCGGCACTCGCCCAGGTAGACGGCCAGCTTGTCCTTGTTGTCCTTCTGGGAGGTGAGAATGGCCGCCATGTACTCGGTCGCGTAGTGGCACTTGAGGTAGGCGGTCCAGTAGGTCACCACGCCGTATGCAGCCGAGTGAGCCTTGTTGAAGGCGTAGGAGGAGAAGGGGACGACGACGTCCCACAGGGTCTGGATGGCCTCCTCGGAGTAGCCGTTGTCCAGCATGCCCTGCCGGAAGCCGACGAACTCCTTGGCCAGGATCTCGGGCTTCTTCTTACCCATGGCCTTGCGGAGCTTGTCTGCCTTGCCCAGGGAGAAGCCCGCCAGCTCCTGGGCGATCCTCATGACCTGCTCCTGGTAGACGATCAGGCCGTAGGTGGTGCCCAGGATCGGGTCCAGGACGTCCTTGAGCTCGGGGTGGATGGGGACGATCTCCTGCATGCCGTTCTTGCGCAGGGCGTAGTTGGTGTGCGAGTCGGCGCCCATGGGGCCGGGCCGGTAAAGGGCGCCGACGGCGGAGATGTCCTCGAAGTTGTCCGGCTTCATCAGCCGCAGCAGGGTGCGCATGCCGGAGCCGTCCAGCTGGAAGACGCCCAGGGTCTCCCCGCGGGCGAGCATCGCGTAGGTCTCGCGGTCGTCCAGGGCGATGTTGTCGATGTCCAGAGCCGGCTTGCCGTTGGCGACGATGTTGTCCAGGGCATCAGAGATGACCGTGAGGTTGCGCAGCCCCAGGAAGTCCATCTTGAGCAGCCCCAGGTGCTCGCAGGTGGGGTAGTCGAACTGGGTGATATAGGCGCCGTCCTGGAGCCGCTGCATCATGGGGATGATGTCCGTCAACGTCCGGCTGGACATGATGACCGCGCAGGCGTGCACGCCCCACTGGCGGGTCATGCCCTCCAGGCCGCCGGCCAGCTCGACGATCTTCTGCGCGTCGGGGTCCTCGGTGTGCAGGTCGCGGAACTGCTGGGCCTCCCCGTAGCGCGGGTCCTCGGGGTTGAACATGCCCTTGATGGTGATGTCCTTACCCATCACCGACGGCGGCATCGCCTTGGTCAGGCGGTCACCGACCGCGTAGGGGTAACCCATGACACGGGAAGAGTCCTTCAGGGCCTGCTTGGCCTTGATCACGCCGTAGGTGACCACCTGGCTGATCTTGTCCGCGCCGTACTTGTGCTTGACGTACTCCAGCACCTCGTCGCGCCGGCGCTCGTCGAAGTCGACGTCGATATCCGGCATGGAGATGCGCTCGGGGTTGAGGAAGCGCTCGAAGATCAGCCCGTGGTTCAGGGGGTTGAGTTCGGTGATGCCCATGGCGTAGGCGACCATGGAGCCGGCGCCGGAGCCGCGGCCCGGGCCCACGCGAATGCCCTGCCGCTTGGCCCAGTTGATGTAGTCGGCCACCACCAGGAAGTAGCCGGGGAAGCCCATCTGCACAATCACGCCGATCTCATACTCGGCCTGCTTGCGGCAGTCCTCGGGAATGTCGCCGTGGAAGCGGCGGTCCATGCCCTTCCAGCATTCCTTGATGAACCAGGACTCCATGGTCTCCCCCTCGGGCACGGGGAAGGCCGGCATATAGGACACGCCATCGTCAACCGTCTGGAAGTTGACGTTGCACTGTTCGGCCACCAGCAGCGTGTTGTCGCAGGCCTCCGGCATCTCCTTGAACAGGGCCCGCATCTCCCGGCCGGGACGCAGATAGTAGGTGTCGCCGTCGAACTTGAAGCGGTCGGGGTCCGAGAGCACCGAGCCGGAGTTGATGCACAGCATCGCGTCCTGCACGGTGCGGTCCTCCGGACGCACATAGTGGGAGTCGTTGGTGGCCAGCAGGGGGGCGTCCAACGCCTTGGCGATGCGCAGCAGGTCCTTGGTGACGCGCCGCTCGATCTCCAGCCCGTGGTCCATGAACTCCACGTAGAAGAAGTCCTTGCCGAAGATGTCCTGGAACTCCCCGGCCGCCCGCAGCGCCTCGTCGTACTGGCCCAGCCGCAGGCGGGTCTGCACCTCGCCCGAGGGGCAGCCGGTGGAGCCGATCAGGCCCGCGGAGTAGCGGGACAGCAGTTCGCGGTCCATGCGCGGAGCCTTGCCCCACTGCCCCTCCAGCGAGGCGTAGGAGTCCAGCCGCATGAGGTTGTGCAGGCCCTCGTCGTCGCGAGCCAGCAGTGTCATGTGCGTGTAGGAGCCGCGGGCGGAGACGTCGTCGGAGCGCTGGGACTCGTCTCCCCAGAACACACGGGTCTTGTCGAAGCGGGAGGTGCCCGGCGTCATGTACGCCTCCACCCCGATGATCGGCTTGATACCGGCCTGCTTGGCGGCCGCGTAGAACTCGTAGGCGCCGAACATGTAGCCGTGGTCGGTGATGGCCAGGGCACGCTGCCCCAGCCGTTTGGCCTCGGCGACGTAGTTCTTGATCTTCCCGGCGCCGTCGAGCATGGAGTAGTCGGTGTGAACGTGCAGGTGGACGAAGTCGTCGTAGGGCTCCTTGCCGTCGGTCTGCTCGCCCACCGTCTGCGCAACGCTCGTGTCTGCCATGCGGCTCATCTTAGGAGCGTGTGAGCGTGCGGGCCATGTCCTGATGCCAGATGCCGGCATCCAGGTAACGCTCCCCGGTGACCACCCGGTAGCCGCAGCGCCGGTAGAAGCCCATGGCCGTTTCCTGCGCCGCCAGCACCACGGTGACGGTGCCCTCCACGGACGCGTACCGCAGGGCGGCCTGCTCGACGGCGGCGACCAGGCGCGCCCCCAGCCCGGTGCGGCGGGCGGGGCGTCTGACGGCCAGGCGTCCCAGGTGCACCTGCCCGGGATGGTCGGGCTCCAGCAGCAGGCGCGCCGCGCCCAACGGGGCGCCGTCGGCGCCGCAGGCGAGCACGTGGATGGTGGTGGCCGCGAAGTCGCGGGCGTCGATCTCCAGGGCGAGGGGGACGTCCTGCTCGTCCACGAACACCTCCAGGCGCACGTCCGCCACCGCGCGACGCAGCTCATCGAGGGCGGGGTCGGCGTCATCGCCGCGGGCGGTGGCGAAGCGGACGGGGGCGACGACGGCGCGCAGCGGTGCGATGCGCAGCGGCGGGTGGCCGGTCGGGTCAGGTGCGGTCATTGGCGGCAGGCGGTTCAGGGCAGGCGTAGGACTTCCAGGGCCCGGGCCAAGTCCTCGGGATAATCGCTGTGGAAGGTCATCCGTCTGCCGGTGAGCGGGTGGGCAATGGTCAGTTCGGTGGCGTGCAGCCACTGGCGTCTCAGGCCGGTCTGGGCGCTCAGGGTGGGGTCCGCCCCGTAGGTGGCGTCTCCCACGCAGGGGTGGCCGACGGCGGCCATGTGCACGCGGATCTGGTGGGTGCGGCCGGTCTCCAGGTGGACCTCCACCAGGCTGGCGCGGGGCATGAATTCGATCACGTCGTAGTGGGTGATGGACTCGCGCCCGCCGTCGATGATGGCCATCTTCCACTCCCTGCCGGGGTGACGGCCGATGGGGGCGTCGATCGTGCCGGAGGAGGGGTCCAGGTGCCCCTGGACGACGGCGTGGTAGACCTTGTCGACGGTGTGCTCGCGGAAGGCGCGCTTGAGCACCGAGTAGGCCCGTTCCCCCTTGGCGACGATCATGACGCCGGAGGTGCCCACATCCAGCCGCGAGACGATGCCCTGTCGCTCGGCGGCCCCGGAGGTGGCCACCGATATGTGCATGGCTCGCAGCGCGCCGAGCACATCGGGCCCGTCCCAGCCGACCGACGGGTGCGCGGCCACGCCGGCGGGCTTGTCGACCACGACGATGTCGGCGTCCTCGTAAAGGATGCCCATGCCCTCCACCGGGGTGGGAGCCGGCGCGGGCGGGCGCGGGTCGGGCAGGTCGGCCTCGATCGTGGTGTCGGCCTCCAGCCGCTGCGCCTTGTCCGCGGCGGCGCCGTCGATGCGGACCCGGCCGGCGGCGCACAGGGCCTCAACCTTGGAGCGGGACAGCCCGGTCATGCGGGCCAGGGCCGCGTCCAGCCGCTGCCCCACGAGCCCGTCCGGAACGGGCAGCAGCCGCAGGCTCATGCGTCGGTCTCCGCGTGCCGACCGCGCCCCTCGCCCGCACGGCTGCCGTCCAACTCGCGGCCGCGCAGGGACAACACCATGATGATTACGGCGGCGCCGACGATGGCGATGTCGGCCACGTTCCCCACGAACCAGCCGCCGTAGTCGATGAAGTCCACCACGTGTCCGCGCAGCACCCCGGGGGCGCGCACCAGGCGATCGATGAGATTGCCCACCGCGCCGCCCAGCACCAGGCCGAGCGCGACCGCCCACCACATGGAGCCCAGTCGTCGGGAGATGCGAATGACCACCACGGTCACGATGATGGCGATCAGGGCGAAGATCCAGGTCTGACCGGTGGCGAAGGAGAAGGCGGCGCCGGGGTTGCGCAGCAGCGTCAACGTCAGCCAGTCGCCCAGCACGCGCACGCGGTGCCCATCCGACAGGGCTGCTACCGCCCACACCTTCGTCAGCTGGTCCACGGCCACCACCACGACCGCCAGCGTCCACAACGCCGCCAGGGGGCGGTGCGGGCGCCGTACGGACGCCGTCGTGGTCGCCTCCGGCGTGTCCGGCGTGCTGGCGGAGGTCGGCCGGATCGGCGTGACGGGTTCGGGAGTCTCGCTCATGGTCCTTCGTGGAGTTCGACGGGTGGATGCGGCTTGCCACCGCCCTGCAGAGACGACCCGGTCGGGGCGGCGGCCCGGCTGGGCCCGCCGCCCCGACCGGCGGATGTCATGACGCGGTTGCGGCGTCGGCGCTGCCGTTACAGGCTGGGCGTGGCCGACTCGTTGCCGTCCTCGACGGTGGTCAGCAGGTTCTGCAGGTAGCTCTTCAGGCGCGTGCGGTAGTCGGACTCGAAGCGACGCAGCTCGTCGATCTTGTGCTCCAGGCCGGAGCGCTCCTTCTCCAGCTGAGCCAGGGTGCGGTTGCGCTGGTCCTCGGCCTCGCGCACGACCTGCTCACCGGTGGCGCGGGCCTCGGCGATGATGCGCTCGCCCTCGGCCTTGCCGTTGGCGACGTGCTCGTCGTGCAGGCGCTGGGCCAGCTCGAGCATGCCGGAGGCGGCGGCCGGTTCCTGGGACTCGTCGGCGACCGGCGCGACGGGAGCCGGCTCGACGACGGGCTCCACGACCGTGGTCTCCTGCGCGGCGACCGGCGCGGCCGGGGCGCCCTCACCCAGTTCGGCGATGCGGGCGTTCGCGGCCTCGAGCTTGGCCTTCAGGTCGGCGTTCTCGGCCTCGAGCTGACGCATGGACTCGACGACCTCATCAAGGAACTCGTCGACCTCGTCCTGCTCGTATCCCTCGCGGAACTTGGTTGCCTGGAACTTCTTATTGAGGACGTCGTCTGCGGTTAGCAGCGTCATAGTCGTCACCTCGGTGTCGTTACGGAAGATGCCACGAGCACCGGATGACCGGCGACTCATGCGGACAGATTACCTGAACTCCAGGTTCAGGCCACATTCGGAGGCGCATGTCACGCACCCGGTGTTACCCCTCCCTGCCCCCTTAGCCTTGCATTGGCGCGCTCCAGGCGTGCAACTCGGGCCTTCGCGGATGCCAACTCGTTCTCAAGACTCCGCATAGCCGCGATCACCTCATCAAGAAATTCGTCGACTGCCTCCTGCCCGTATCCTTCGCGGAACCGAGTGGTCGGAAGCTTCTTGTTGAGGACGTCGTCCGCGGTCAGCGGCATGATGATGATCTCCTCAGCGTCGTGGGGTGGTCTGAATGGGCACCGGAGAACCGGTCCTCATGCTGTCGGGATGCTCAACTCCTGATACGAGTTAAATCGGAAGGGTACGGCCCCACCCCGCGTTGCGTTAGCGTCATGGGGCGGACCACATGTCACGTTACCATCACATGCGGCGATGTATGTCGCCTTCGGGCTGAATTCCTGCCGCTTCCTCGATCCAGCGACCGCGTTGAACGTCACACCAGCAGCAGGAGCAGGCGCTGGACGATGACGATTCCGAACCACAGGACCAGGAAACTCAGGTCTACACCGACGCCACCCAGGCGCACCAGCGGCACGAAGCGGCGGATCTGCCGCAGCGGCGGGTCGGTGAGCCCGTAGACGACATTGGCCAGAACCAGCACGACGCCGGTGGGACGCCAGCTTCGAGCGAACAGCTGGATCCAGTCCAACACCACACGGATCAGCAGGATTAGGACGTACAGGTTGAGCAGGCTCGAAATGATCGAGACGATTGCGACCATGGGCTGCGCAGCCGGCCCGATCAGCTCTGGTTGAAGAAGCGGCCATGGGCGTCATCGGCGCCCTCGCCGTCGTCGATCTCGACCGAAGTCGGGGTCAGCAGGAACACCCGCGGGGTGACCCGCTCGATGGCGCCGTGCAGCCCGAAGACCAGCCCGGCGGAGAAGTCGACCATGCGGCGGGCGTCGGACTCGCTCATGTTGGTGAGGTTGACGATGACCGGTACGCCATCCCGGAAGGACTCGCCGATCACCCGCGCCTCGTTGTAGGTGGAGGGGTGCACGGTGACGATGCGACGCAGATCCGGGGTCGCCGCCGGGGCGGGCGCCTCCTCGAAGGGGGCCTCGTAGACGTTGCCGGCGTCGTGGTCCGTGTAGTCGTCGGCCAGGCCCTGGGTGAAGTCCACGTGGGTGTCCTCGGGGGCATCGGCGTAGTCCTCTTCGATCGGCTCGGAGTAGCCGAGGAAATTGGTCATCTTGCGCAGTGCGCTCATGAGAGTTGCTCCTTGTCCGTCCGGTTCCCTGCGGTCCGGATGAGGCTGACGGTATCGGGCGCCGACGGACTGGCGGCTGATTCACTGCGGCGTGTCATCGGATATCGGCGCGTCCGTATCCATTCGGCCGCCGTTACGCCGGCGCCAACAGCACAATCCCGGCCTGACGACCGGTCACGCCGTCGCGCCGGTAGGAGTACAGCTCGGTTTGCTCGTAGGTGCAGCGGTGGACGTTGAGAATGTGGCGCACGCCGGCGCGTTCGAGTTGGGCAGTGATGCCGGCGGCCAGGTCGATGCCGGGCGTGCCCCAGCGCGTGGTGCTGGCGCAGGCGGGTTCACGGGCCGCGGCCTCGGCGTGCAGCGCGGCGCCCACCTCGTAGCAGGCGCCACAGATCGACGGTCCAATGGCGGCGCGGATGCCGGCGGACTCCGCGCCGCCGGCGACCAGGGCCGCCACGGCCGCCGGGACGATACCGGCCAGGAACCCGCGGCGGCCGGCGTGGACGGCGGCTACCGCGGTGCCGTCGGCGCCGGCCAGCAGCAGCGGTACACAGTCGGCCACGAGCACGGCCGCGGCCGCCGCCGGGAGCGGACCGGAGCCGCCCGGGCCGGCGGGCGGGGTGCGGGTATCCAGGACCAGCGCGTCGGCGGTGGGCAGGGCGTCGGTCCGGGCGGAGGCGATGCGGGCCGAGTGCACCTGGTTCATCCAGGCAATGCCTGCACGGCCACCGGCCCCGGGCGCGGCTTCCGCCGCGTCGGGAACGATGCCCAGCGCCCGGGCGAGGCGGCGGCGGTGAGCCTCAACCCGGGCGGGGTCGTCACCGACGTGGAGGGCGAGGTTGAAGCCCGCATACGGGCCGCCCTCCCCCGCCGGTGCGGGCGCGCGGGTGGTGAAGTAGCCGCGGGCGCCGTCGCCCATGTCGACGGCGATCAGCGCATCCGCTACTGCCTCATCCGCCACGGTTCAGCGCAGGAAGTCGGGCAGGTCGATATCGTCCTTCTCGGCGTCGACGCCGATGACCCGGGGCACGGTCAGCTCCGGCTCCGCCTCGGGCTGGGAGTCGTCGACGTAGGTCGGCACCTCCGCCGTGGTGGGGGCGGGGACGGCCGGAACGGGGCGGGTGATCGGGTTCTCGGCCGCGTGGGCGCCGCGTGCCGGGGTGGCGGGGCCGGCGGCGGGGCGGGCCGCAGCGGCCGCGCGCGACAGGGTGGCCGCCGCGTCGGCAGTGGAGTCCGCGGGGCCCTCCTCGTCGAATCCGGCGGCGATGACGGTGACGCGCACCTCGTCGCCGAGGGCGCCGTCGACCACGTTGCCGAAGATGATGTTGGCCTCGGGGTGGACCGCCTCGCGCACCAGGTTGGCCGCCTCGGAGATCTCGAACAGTCCCAGATCGCTGCCGCCCTGGAAGAAGAGCAGGACACCGTGGGCGCCGTCGATGGAGGACTCCAGCAGCGGGGAGGCGATGGCCTGCTCGGTGGCGGTCAGGGCGCGATCCTCGCCGGTGGCGGAGCCGATACCCATCAGGGCACTGCCGGCGTCCTGCATGACGGACTTGACGTCGTTGAAGTCAACGTTGATCAGGCCGGGCGTGGTGATGAGCTCGGTGATGCCCTGGACACCCTGTAGCAGCACCTGGTCGGCCTGCTTGAAGGCGTCTACGACACTGATGTTGCGGTCGGCGATCTGCAGCAGCCGGTCGTTGGGGATGACGATGAGTGTGTCCACTTCGGCGCGCAGGTTGGTGACGCCGTCCTCGGCCTGCATGGCGCGCCGCCTCCCCTCGAAGGCGAAGGGACGAGTGACCACACCGATGGTCAGCGCGCCCAGGGAGCGGGCGATCTTGGCGACGATCGGGGCGGCGCCGGTGCCGGTGCCGCCACCCTCGCCGGCGGTGACGAAGACCATGTCGGCACCCTCGAGGGCCTCCTGGATATCGTCCTCGTGGTCCTCGGCGGCCTTGCGGCCGATGGTCGGATCGGCGCCGGCGCCGAGGCCGCGGGTGAGGTTGCGGCCGACGTCAAGCTTGGTGTCGGCGTCGGACATGAGCAGCGCCTGCGCGTCGGTATTGACGGCGATGAACTCGACGCCGCGCAAGCCGGCCTCGATCATGCGGTTGACGGCATTGACGCCGCCGCCGCCGACGCCCACCACCTTGATGACTGCTTGATAGTGCTGCGATTCCGCCACTGTCTGCCTCCGCGTTTGGTGCCGAGTCCAAGGACTCCCCTCAACCTTCAACCTGAAGTCGAGGTCTATACTTATGTCATTCTTCCGATGACGTGCCCAACGCTATGGGCCCCACGCCCGCCGCAGGCGCATTTGAGTTCGGCGTGTCAGGAGGTGGTGGGACTGTGCGGGCTGGACACGTCGTAGGTCTGCGCCTCCTGGCCGAGCAGCACCGCCAGCACCCGCGCCTTGAGCTCGTTGTCGGTGGACTGTCCCCACACCACGGTGGCGCCGCCGGCCAACGTCAAGGTCACCTGCCCGGTGTCCGAGACGGCGCCCTTGGCAACCTGTGCGCGCACGTCGGCGTCCAGGCTGCCGATCGCCTCGGTCACCGCCGAAACCTGTGCCTCGGACAGCTCCTGCCCCGGCTGGGTCTGGATCACGGCCAGGTCGTCCGGCGCCTGCTCGACGGTCTCAAGGACCACGGCCTCACCATCGAGCACCTGGTATCCGGCATCCGTGGGCCGGGCGGCGACGGGCACCCGCAGGGTCAGCCGCACCGCCAGGCCGTGCGGCCAGGAGCGGGTCACCGCCGCCGACTTCACCCGCACCAGGGAATCGGCAACCTCATCCCCCAAGGCGCCGACGTTCAGCCGCAGTAGGGACTGGCCGGCGTGGTCGGCGAGCGCCTGCTGCACCGCGGCGGCATCGACAGCATCGTCGGCTCCCGTCACGGCGATGTCGGTGGTGCGCAAGGCCAGCAGCGGTGAGAACAGCGCCCCCCACCCCAGCAGGACCGCGGCCGTCACCAGGGCGATGGCACGCACCAGCCGACCGCGGCGCAGCCGGCGGCGGGCGCGACGGCGCTCATCGAGCCGGTCGGTCAGCCCGGTGGACACGACCCGGTCGCGGTGCTCGCCCCGGACAGGCAGGGCGGGCCCGCCGTCATCGTGCACGCTCAATTCGGCCGCGGCCGTATCCGGCTCCGGTTCCGCTTCGGGGCCGCGCGGGCGCGGCGGGGTCGGCTTGCGCATCATGCCGAGGCGCTGCGCTCGGCGAGCGCCTCCAGGATGACGGGACCCAGCCGAGTGACGTCACCCGCGCCGATGGTCAGGATCAGGTCGCCGGGTTGGGCGGCGGCCGCGGCCGCCCGGGCGGCGGCATACGGGTCGGCGATGTAGCGGGCGTCGCCCGGGATGCGGTCGACGACGATCTGGCCGGTGACGTCGGGGAAGTCCGCCTGGGCCTCGCGGGCCGGGTAGATCGCGGTGACGATCACGCGGTCGGCGCCGCCCAAGGCCGCGCCGAAGCGGTCGGCGAAGTTGCGGGTGCGGGAGAACAGATGCGGCTGGAACAGGGCCACCACACGCCCACCGCGGGCGTCGGCGACCTCACGTGCAGCCACCAGCAGCGCCTCGATCTCGGTGGGGTGGTGGGCGTAGTCGTCGATGACACGGACCCCGGCCGCCTCACCGCGCTCCTCGAAGCGGCGCCCGGTGCCGCCGAATTCGCTCAGGGCACGAGCCATGGCCGTCGCCTGCACGCCCAGCTCACAGCCGGCCTCCCACGCGGCGGCGGCGTCCAGGGCGACATGGTCGCCGGGAAGGGACAGTTCCAGCGACACCGGCTGCGAGCTCGGGCCGGAGCCCGTGGCGACGGCGTCGGCGTCCCAGCGGGTCAGGGACGCCTGCGTGCCGGTGGCGCTGCGGGCGATCACCTCCACGCGCACATGGGCCGCGCCCGGCACCGGGCCGCCGGGGATGTCCGCGGGGGTGGTGGTGCCGTAGGTGGTCACGCGGGTGCCGGCGGCGGCGGCCGTGCGGGCCAGGTCCAGGGCGCCGGGGTCGTCGGCGCAGGCGATCAGCAGTCCGCCGGGGACCAGGCGCGCGGCGAAGTCGACGAAGGCGGCGGCGAAGGCCTCCGGGGTGCCGTAGTTGTCGAGGTGGTCGGGCTCAATGTTGGTGACGATCTCGACCGTGGGGGCGTAGTTGAGGAAGGAGCGGTCGGACTCGTCGGCCTCGGCGACGAAGGCGCGCCCGGCCCCGAAGTGGGCGCCGGTGTGCAGGGAGCGGACCACTCCCCCGATCGCGAAGGAGGGGTCCTGCCCGGCGCTGGACAGCGCCTGGGCGAGCATGCCGGAGGTGGTGGTCTTGCCGTGGGCGCCGGCGACGGCCACGAAATCGCGACCGCGGGCCGCCAGGGCGAGGGCCTGCGAGCGGTGGATGACCTCCTGGCCGCGTTCGCGGGCGGCGCGCAGCTCCGGGTTGGTCTCCTTGATGGCGGTGGACACCACCACGGTGGCGGCCTCCGGCACGTTGGCGGCGGCGTGGCCCAGGTGCACCTTCAGGCCCTGTTGGCGCAGTTGCTCGAAGGCGTCGCCGCCGTGGGCGTCCGAGCCGGTCACGGTGGCGCCCCGCGCCGCGAGGATCTGAGCCACCACGCTCATGCCGGCGCCGCCCACGCCGATCAGGTGGAAGGCATGACCGGCCAGGTCTGTGGGCGCCTTGGCCGTGTGCGCCTGGTCCGCTCCGGCGACGGGGTTGGACAGCTGTGGATCGGTCACTGGCCTGGCTCCTGGTTCTCGTCGGCCTGCGCCGTACCGGGCACACGGCCGGCGGCGGCGCGGATCAGCGCGGCCAGACGGGCGGCGCCGTCGCGCACCCCGGTGGAGGCGGCGGCAGCCGCGGCCTGGGCGCGGCGGGTCGGGTCGGTGAGCAGGCCGGTGAAGGCCAGCACGTCGTCGCCGCTCAGGTCGGCGTCGCCCACCAGCGTCCCGCCGCCCGCGGCCACGCAGTCGGCGGCGTTCAGGCGCTGCTCCCCGTTGCCGATGGGCAGGGGGACGTAGAGGGCGGGCAGGCCCAGGGCGGTGAGCTCGGCGACGGTGCCGGCGCCGGAGCGGCAAATGACGCCGTCGGCGCACGCATAGGCCTGCTCCATGGTGGTGAGGTAGTCCAGCACGTGGTAGCGCTCCAACAGCCCGGGGGCGCCCGCCGCGGCCCGCTCCAGGGCGGCGCGCACCGGGGCGTCCTTGCCGCGGCCGGTCAGGTGCAGCACCTGCAGGTTCTCCGGCAGGCGGGCGGCGCAGTCGCACAGGACCTCGTTGAGGTGCTGGGCGCCCAGCGAGCCGCCGGTGACCAGCAGGGTCGGGGCGGCCGGGTCCAGGCCGAGGGCTGCGGCACCCTCGCGGCGGGCGGCGTCGGCGTCGTCATTGAGGCGGGCGGCCAGGGCACCGATGGCGGGGCGCAGCGGCAGGCCGGTGACCTCGGTGCGGCCGTGCGTGGCGGCCAGCGGGGTGGAGGCGAAGGTGAGGGCGACGGCGGCGGCCCAGCGGGCCCCGAGCCGGTTGGCCAGGCCGGGGCGGGCGTTCTGCTCGTGGATGACCACGGGCACGCCGGCGCTGCGGGCCGCCAGGTAGGCGGGGGTGGAGACGAATCCGCCGAAGCCGACCACGACGTCGGCACCAACCTGTGCGATGGCCTGGCCGGCGGCGTCGACGGCGCGGTGCAGGCGCCGTGGCAGCAGCAGCAGGTCGCCGGTGGGGCGCCGCGGCATGGGCACGCGCGGCACATGGGCCAGGGGGTAGCCGGCCTCGGGGACGAGCCGTTCCTCCAGCCCCTCCTTGGTCCCCAGCACCAGGATGTCGGTGTCCGGGTCGCCGCCGCTGGTGTCGTCGCGCAGGGCGGCGGCCGTCGCCAGCAGGGGGTTGACGTGGCCGGCGGTGCCGCCGCCGGCCAGCAGCACGCGCAGCGGCCGGCCGGTGGGGCCGTCCGCGGCGGGTTCGGGGGTGGGGGTGTCAGACACGTTTCCTCCTGCGCGGGGCGATGACGGCCAGGGTACGGCGTACGGCGCCGCTGCGGGAGCGCAGTGCCTCGGGCGCGCCGGGCTCGTTGCGGGCGAAGGCGAGCAGCACCCCGACGGCGAACAGCACGGACACGAGCGCGGAGCCGCCCGCGCTGATCAGCGGCAGCGGCACGCCCAGCACGGGCAGCAGGCCGACCACCACGGACATGTTGATCAGGGCCTGGCCGACGATCCAGGTCATGATGCCACCGACGACCACGGCCGCGTACAGGGAGTCGGAGCGACGGATGATGCGCAGGCAGCACCAGCCGACCACGGCGAACAGGAGTATCACCAGCAGGGTTCCCACCAGTCCGAACTCCTCCCCGAGGACGGCGAAGATGTAGTCGGAGTCCGCCTGAGTCAGGTAGCCCCACTTCTGCCGGGAGGAGCCGGGGCCCACCCCCCACCAGCCTCCGGTACCCAGGGCGTAGCGCCCGTGCAGGGGCTGGTAGCCGACGTCGAGGGGGTCGTAGCGCTCCGGATGCAGCCAGGCGAGGAGATCGGAAGAGCGTCGTGTAGGGAAA
>NZ_LK995493.1:68502-69311 GCF_900002405.1 Actinomyces succiniciruminis
GCGAAGCCGACCATGCCCACCAGCCCCAGGGCGGCGAACCAGCGCCCGCCGAGTCCCCCCAGCCACAGGGCGCCGGCCACCAGGGCCGTCAGCACGATCACGGTGCCCAGGTCGCCGCCGGCCATGACCAGGCCAATGCCGACGCCGGCGGGCAGCAGGATCCAGCCGCCAAAGCGCGCGAACTTGGGCCAGCTGTTCACGCCCCCCAGGAAGGCGTCCCGGCGGGCGGAGACCGTGGCGCCCAGGTACAGGCACAGCCCCAGCTTGATGAACTCCGAGGGCTGGGCGGTGCCCAGGCCGGCGGGCAGGGCGATCCAGTTACGGTTCCCGTACACGTCGATGCCGATACCGGGCACGAACACCAGCAGTTGCAGCGCGAAGGCGAGCAGCAGCGCGGGCCAGGCCAGGCGCTTGAGTGCCCGCAGCGGCAGCCGGGAGAGCACCACCATGCCCACCAGGCCGACGGCGGCGAACGCCAGGTACTTGGTGAAGGCGGTGAAGGCATTGCCGCCCTCGGCGGCGGTGGTGACCGACTGCACCGAGAAGACCATGGTGAGCCCGAACGCGAGCAGAGCCAGCGTGGCGATGAGCAGGGCGTAGTAGCTCAGGGTGCTGCCCTCGCCCTTGACCGGGCCGTCCTTGCCCCGCGGGCGGCGCCGGCGATCGGACCCGCGGCGGGTGGGCTTGTCGGCGGCCATGTCAGTGCCGGTCCTCGCCGTCGGCGGACTGGGCGGCCCGGGAGGCGGCCTGGGCGAACAGGTCGCCGCGCTGGGCGTAGGAGTCGAACTGGTCCCAGGAGGCGCAGGCGG
>NZ_LK995494.1:0-36898 GCF_900002405.1 Actinomyces succiniciruminis
CCGCCACCAGCGCCGCCGCCGACAGTGCCCGGGAGCACCTGAAAACACGCGCCGACAGGCGGTAGGCTGGCCCCGGCCGCAACTGGCGAGGGTGGGGCACCACCGGGGAGCGGCCGGCCGGACACCGGTATCCCAAAACGGGACGTCGCCCGCCTGGGCGTCCCGCCGACACCGGCACAAGGAGCCCCCGTGACCGCCCAGACCCCCTCCACACCCGCCAGCCCCGCCTCCCAGGCCGACGCCGCCGGGCGCGTACCGATCCGCCGCGCCCTGGTCTCGGTATACGACAAGACCGGCCTGACCGAGCTGGCCACCGCCCTGGCCCGTCACGGCGTCGAGATCATTTCCACCGGCTCCACCGCCGCGACCATCGCCGCCGCCGGCCTGCCCGTGACCGCCGTGGAGGACGTCACCGGCTTCCCCGAGTGCCTGGACGGGCGCGTCAAGACCCTGCACCCGCGCATCCATGCCGGCATCCTCGCCGACCGCCGCAAGCCCGAGCACCTGGCTCAGCTCACCGAACTCGAGGTCGCGCCGATCGACCTGGTGGTGGTCAACCTCTACCCCTTCACCCAGACGGTCGCCTCCGGCGCCGACTTCGATGCCTGCGTGGAGCAGATCGACATCGGCGGCCCCGCCATGGTGCGCGCCGCCGCCAAGAACCACCCCTCGGTTGCGGTGGTGGTGGATCCCGCCCGCTACGGGGAGGTGGCCGACGCCGTGGCCGGCGGCGGCTTCAGCCTGGCCCAGCGCCGCACCCTGGCCGCGGCCGCCTACGCCCACACCGCCGCCTATGACGCCGCCGTCGCCTCCTGGTTCGCCCAGCAACTCGCGGCCGACGCCGCCGCTCAGGCCGACGAGTCCGCGCCCGCCATGCCCGCCTACGTGGGGGACGCCTACACGCTGCTGAACCCGCTGCGCTACGGGGAGAACCCGCACCAGCGGGCCGCCGTGTACACCGCCGTCGGCGCCGTTCCCGGGCAGGGCGTCGCCGGGGCCCGGCAGCTGTCCGGCAAGGCCATGAGCTACAACAACTACACCGACACCGACGCCGCCGTCCGCGCTGCCTACGACCACGGCGACGCCACCTGCGTGGCGATCGTCAAGCACGCCAACCCCTGTGGCGTGGCCGTATCCGCCGCCGGCGACGTCGCCGAGGCGCACCGCAAGGCCCACGCCTGCGACCCCGTGTCCGCCTACGGCGGCGTCATCGCCACCAACGCCACCGTCACCGCCGCCATGGCCCGCCAGATCAAGCCCATCTTCACCGAGGTGATCGCCGCCCCCGCCTACGACGACGAGGCCCTGGAGATCCTGACCACCAAGAAGAACCTGCGCATCCTGGTGGTCGCCCCACCCGCCCGCGGCGGCTGGGAGGTCAAGCAGATCTCCGGCGGTGCCGTGGTCCAGGAGCGCGACGCCATCGACGCACCCGGCGACGCGCCCACGGGCTGGACGCTGGTGTCCGGCGAGGCCGCGGACGAGGCCACCCTGGCCGACCTCGCCTTCGCCTGGCGCACCGTGCGCGCGGTGCGCTCCAACGCCATCCTGCTGGCCCAGGACGGCGCCACCGTCGGGGTGGGCATGGGGCAGGTCAACCGGGTGGACTCCTGCAAGCTGGCCGTGGAGCGTGCCAACACCCTGGGGGCCCGCGCCACCGGGGACGCCGCCGCCGACGCCGCAGGCACCGAGGGCGCCGAAGCCTCCGCCCCCGAGCGCGCCCGCGGCTCCGTGGCCGCCTCGGACGCCTTCTTCCCCTTCGCCGACGGCCTGCAGGTACTCATCGACGCCGGCGTGCGCGCCGTGGTCCAGCCCGGAGGCTCCATCCGCGACGAGGAAGTCATAGCCGCCGCCCAGGCCACCGGCATCACCATGTACCTGACCGGCACCCGCCACTTCGCCCACTGACGCCGTCGCACCCAACCGCATCCCGCCGCACCCCTGGCGGCGGGATGCGGGGTGGGTAGACGCGGGCAGAGGGGCGGGGGAGGCGCTAAGGTAGCGACCGTGAGCGACCAGAACGGGGCGGTTGACGGCGCACCGTCGACCGGTGAACCTGTAGATGCGCCCGCCGTCGGCCCGCACAGAGGTGACGCCGTGGACGACTGCCCCCAGCGGCAGCAGCCCTACCGCACCCTGGCGGTGGTCGCCGTCGCCGCCTGGCTGGCGGCCGTGCCCGCACTGTCCCTGCTGGGCCACCGGCGCCTGGCCGTCATCTGGCTCGGGGCGGAGGTGCTGGCCCTGGCCATCATCCGGCTCCAGCGCCCCGACGGCACCTGGATCGCGGCCCGCGGGCGCGCCTTCGACGTCGTCTTCGGGCTGCTGCTCGCCGTCGGCCTGTTCGCCTTGTCCTATTACGCGAACCTGCCGCGCGTGCGCTGAGGCAGTAGAACTGTGAGCCCGACCGCCTACTGCCGGGCGGAACCGGGTCACTGGGCGGTACCGGTGCGCGCGGGCGCGGGCGAGTGTGGCATCCTGCCGCCGACCAGCGGTCCCCGACCGCCCGCATCCAGCCGGAAGGCAGCACATGAGCAACCCATCCCCGCATCCCGAAGCTCGCGCCGGGCAGGCGTCCCCGGGGCCCGTCCGCCGCTTCCTGGCCCGCGGCGGCATCCTGGTGTGGGTGTTGGCCGCCATCATCCTGGCCCTGCTGCTCGGCTCCATCCAGATCGGTGGTAACCACCTGGTGCCCGTGCCGATCGGACGGATCTTCGCCACCTTCTCCGACCTGTTCAGCCAGTTCCTGAGCTTCTCCATCCCGCTGATCATCATCGGCCTGGTCACCCCCGCCATCGCCGACCTGGGGCGCGGCGCCGGCCGCTGGCTCGCCATCACCGCCGCGATCGCCTACAGCTCCACCCTGTTCGCCGGCTTCGTCACCTACCTGGCGTGCGCGGCCACACTGCCCCGCGTGCTGGGCGGTAAGACGCTGACCGACGTCGAGGAGCCCGGCAGCGCCCTGGAGACCTACTTCAGCGTGGAGATGCCGGCCGCGGTCAGCGTGATGACGGCACTGCTGCTCAGCTTCGTGGTCGGCATCGGCCTGTCCATGGTGCCGCGCGGGGTGCTGCGCAAGGGCTTCATCGAGTTCCGCGCCATCATCACCGCCCTGATCGAGCGGATCATCATCCCGCTGCTGCCGCTGCACATCTTCGGCATTTTCCTGAACCTGACCTACACCGGTGAGGCCTGGGCAATCATGCGCACCCTGCTGCGGGTGGTCGTGGTCGTGCTGCTGCTGGAGGTGCTGATCCTCGGGGTGCAGTACCTGGTGGCCGGTGCCGTCGGACACCGGAACCCCCTCAAGGCGCTGGTCACCATGCTGCCCGCGTACCTGACGGCGCTGGGCACGTCCTCCTCGGCGGCCACCATCCCGGTGACCCTGCGTCAGACGCGCAAGAACGGCGTGGCCGACGCCGTCGCCTCCTTCACCGTGCCCCTGTGCGCCACCATCCACCTGGCCGGCTCCACCTCGAAGATCTTCGCCTTCGCATTCGCCATCGCCCTCACGCAGGGCATCACCGTCTCCGCCGCCCAGTGGGTCGGCTTCATCTTCATGCTCGGCATCACCATGGTGGCCGCCCCGGGCGTGCCCGGCGGCGCCATCATGGCCGCCACCGGTCTGCTGTCCAGCATGCTGGGCTTCAACGACGCCCAGGTGGCGCTCATGATCGCCACCTACATCGCCCTGGACGCCTTCGGCACCGCCACCAACGTCACCGGCGACGGCGCCATCGCGATCGTCGTCGACCGGCTCGCCCACGGCCGCATCGGCCCCGAGGGGGACCCGGAGAACACCCGCGAGCTGGCCTTCGACGGCATGAAGTACCTGGACCGGGTCAGCGTCGAGGGGGTCGTCAGCGCCGAGGCGCTGCAGGCCTCCGCCGCCGCGGCCGGCCCCAACGCCGTCAGCCGCTGAACCTCCCGAGTCGGGATGTAGCCCAGATCTCCCCACGCGCGGCGGCCGCTCCGGCCATCGTCCCAAACCTTCGGACGCGCTACGGCATAGGCTTTGATCAACGGCCCCAGCGGCCCAACTGACTGTCTCGAAGGAGTCCTTCATGGCCAACGCCCCCGTCAACATCACCGTCACCGGCGCTGCCGGCAACATCGGCTACGCGCTGCTCTTCCGCATCGCCTCCGGTGCCCTGCTCGGCCCCGACCAGCGCGTCAACCTGCGCCTGCTCGAGATCCCGCAGGCTGTCAAGGCTGCCGAGGGCACGGCCATGGAGCTGTTCGACTCGGCCTTCTCCACGCTCGGCTCCGTCGACATCTTCGACGACCCCAAGCAGGCCTTCGAGGGCGCCAACATCGCCTTCCTGGTCGGCTCCATGCCCCGCCGGGCCGGTATGGAGCGCTCTGACCTGCTTTCCGCCAACGGCGGCATCTTCGGCCCCCAGGGCGAGGCGCTTGCCGCCGGCGCCGCCGACGACATCAAGGTCCTCGTGGTCGGCAACCCCGCCAACACCAACGCGCTCATCGCCGCCTCCCACGCCGGCGATATCCCGGCCTCCCGCTTCACCGCCATGACCCGCCTGGACCACAACCGGGCCCTGGCACAGCTCGCCGCCAAGGCCGGCTGCCACGTCTCCGACATCGACAAGGTCGCCATCTGGGGCAACCACTCCTCGACCCAGTACCCCGACCTGACCCACGCCACCATCAAGGGCGAGCCGATCACGGACATCCTGGCCGACCGTGAGTGGGTCGAGAACGACTTCATCCCCACCGTCGCCAAGCGCGGTGCCGCCATCATCGAGGCCCGCGGCGCCTCCTCCGCCGCCTCCGCCGCCTCCGCCGCCATCGACCACGTGCGCGACTGGTGCCTGGGCACCACCTCGGCGTGGACCTCCGCCGCGGTCATGTCCGACGGCTCCTACGGCGTACCCGAGGGTGTCATCTCCTCCTTCCCCTGCACCGCCGAGAACGGCGAGTGGAAGATCGTCCAGGGTCTGGAGATCGACGACTTCTCCCGCGCCAAGATCGACGCCTCCGCCGCCGAGCTGGTCGATGAGAAGAACGCCGTCGCCGGCATGGGCCTGATCTGACCCACACCTGCGCCAGCAGTCAGCGGCCCCGGCTCCTTGAGGAAGCCGGGGCCGCTGCTCTACCCCGCCGACCTTCGTCACCCGGCTGCAAGCTGGCAATCTGCTACCGAGCGACGCACTGTTCTATACTTTTGTGGCTTCACACACACACGGGTCGAGGCCGGCGAAGGTGCCGGTCGGCACGCGCCCGACTCGACCATCCGACAAGAAACAGCGCCGTTTCGAGGAGAACACCATGCGTAACCCCGTTCTATCCCGGCGGCAGGCCCTGGTGGGCCTGTCAACCACAGCCGTCCTGGCCACGCTCGCCGCGTGCGGAACCACCGGCACCGATGAGTCCGGCGGCGGCACGTCTTCCGGCGCCGTCACCGTCGGGGAGGGAGACGACAGCGAAGTCGACGTCGTCACCTGGTGGTCGGCAGGCTCCGAGAAGGAGGGCCTGGCCGCCCTTGTTGAGGTCTTCGAGCAGCAGTTCCCCGACACCAAATTCGTGAACAAGGCCGTGTCCGGCGGCGGCGGGTCGCAGGCCAAACAGAAGCTTGCCGCGGACCTGGCGGCCGGCAACCCGCCCGACACCTACCAGGCTCACGCCGGCGCCGAGATCCAGGCCGACATCGAGGCCGGCTACCTGCTGGACATCTCCTCCCTGTACGACGAATTCGGTCTCAATGATGCCTTCCCCGAAACCCTCATCGACCGGCTCAAGGACTCCGAGGGCGCCATCTACTCCATCCCCTCCAACGTGCACCGCAACAATGTGGTGTGGGCCTCCATCAAGGTGCTCGAGGACGCGGGCCTGGACCCGGACAGTCCGGCCACGGACATCGACGGCTGGATCGCGGACATGGAGAAGATCGAGGCCGCCGGCTACACGCCCATCACCATGGGCATGGCCTGGACCCAGCTCGGCCTGCTGGAATCCATCCTGATCGCAGACCTCGGCCCCGACGCCTACTCGGGACTGTTCGACGGCACCACCGACTGGGCGGGGGAGGAGGTCACGGCAGCCCTCAAGCACTACGAGACGATCATCGGCTTCACCGACAAGTCCCTGTACACCGAGGACTGGGAGCCCGCCATGCAGCCGGTCTTCCAGAACCAGGCCGCCTACAACGTGATGGGCGACTGGGCGGTGGCCGGCTTCGACGCTGCGGGCCTGACCGCGGGCACCGACTACACCTACTTCCCGGTGCCCGGCACCGACGGCGTGTTCGACTTCCTCGCCGACGCCTTCGCCCTCACCGACGGCGGCCCGCACCCCGGCGGCGGCAAGAACTGGCTCCAGTGCATCTCCACCAAGGAAGGACAGATCGCCTTCAACACCGTCAAGGGCTCCATCCCCTCCCGGTCCGACCTCACCGATGAGGAGAAGGCCCAGTTCTCCGAGTACCAGCGCTCCGCCATGGAGTCCTTCGGACAGGACACGATCGTCTCCTCCATCGCCCACGGTGCCGCCCTGCCTGCCAAGGCGTCTGACGCGATGAATGACGCCCTGACCAAGTTCGCCCAGGGGGCTTCCGACGTCGCCACCCTGCAGTCCGAGCTCGCCGCGGCCTACGCCTCGGTGGCATGACCCGCGCCCGCCCGGGCGGGGAGAGCACCACACCCGCCCTCCCCGCCCGGGCGGCGCAGCTGCGCATCTATCCAGTCGACGGATCCGAAGGAACATCGTGAGTACTACAAAGGCGTCACCTACCCGGCGCAGGCGGGCGAACTGGAAGAAGTGGGGGCCCGGCCTGCTGCTGATCTCGCCATCCCTCATCCTGGTTGGCGTCTTCGTCTACGGCATGATCGGCGTCAACATCAATACCTCCCTGCTGGATACCCACACTGCGGCGCAGGTCTCCGGCAGGAAGTCCTCGCACGTCGTCGGCCTGGAAAACTTCATCAGCCTGTTCAAGAACCCGAACTTCCAGCACTCCTTCCTCAACCTGATCCTGTTCACGATCGCATTCCTGGCCGGGACCCTGGTGATCGGCTTCCTGTGGGCGTGGCTGCTGGACAAGCCGATCAAGGGCGAGGGCATCTTCCGGGCCGTGTTCCTGTTCCCCATGGCCGTGTCGTTCGTGGCCTCCGGCGTGGTGTGGCGGTGGCTGCTGAACTCGGCCCAGGGCGCGCAGGCCTCCGGACTGAACCGCCTGTTCGAAATGACGGGACTGAAGTTCTTGGAGAACAGCTGGACGCAGAACACGACCTTCGGCATCCTGGCCATTGCCATCCCCGCGGTCTGGCAGCTGGCCGGCTACGTCATGGCCCTGTTCCTGGCGGGCTTCCGCGGCATCAACGACGACCTGCGTGAGGCCGCCCGGGTGGACGGCGCCAACGAGTGGCAGCTGTACAAGTCGATCATCTTCCCCCAGCTGACCCCGATCGCCCTGAGTGCGGTCATCATCATCGGCCACATGTCGCTGAAGTCCTTCGACCTGATCATGTCCATCACCGATCAGCGCACCTACTCCACGAAGGTGCCCGCCATCGACATGTTCAACTTCATGACGGACAACGACTACTCCAACGCGGCCGCCGTCGGCACGATCCTGCTGGTCGTGGTCGCCATCGCGGTCATTCCCTACCTGATCCACGACGCGAAGGGCAGGCGCTGACATGGCCGCCGACGTCACCGCCCTGACCGCCAAGCGCCAGGTCACCAGCACCACCGGCATCGCCTGGGGACGGGTGGTCCGCTACGTCCTGCTGCTGGCCTCGCTCATTTTCGTGCTCATCCCCGTCTACGTCCTGTTCGTCACCTCCTTCAAGAACGGCGCCGAAGCCTCTCCAGCCACCACCTGGTACCTGCCGGACAGCTGGGACACCACCAATTGGGTCAACGCCTGGAATGAGCTCAAGGGCGGCCTGGTCCGCTCCCTCATGCTGGTGATCCCCTCCTCGTTCATCTCCGCGATGCTCGGCTCCGCCAACGGGTTCGTGCTGTCGAAGTGGCGCTTCCCCGGGGCGAACGTGGTGTTCACGCTGATCCTGTTCGGCATGTTCATCCCCTACCAGGCGGTCATGATCCCGCTGATGCGCATGGTCACCCGAGTCGGCCTGGGCTTCGGCATCCCGACGCTGATCCTCATGCACGTGGTCTACGGCATTCCGATCTGCACGCTGATCTTCCGCAACTACTACGAGTCGATTCCCGACGAGCTGATCGAGGCCGCCGAGGTCGACGGCGCCGGGATGCTGCGCACATACTTCTCGGTGGTGCTGCCCATCTCCATCCCCAGCTTCGTGGTGGTGATCATCTGGCAGTTCACCAGCGCCTGGAATGACTTCCTGTTCGCCCTGTTCTTCGGCGGCGGGGCGCAGTCCGGCCCGGTGACGCTGGCGCTGAACAACCTGGCGCACGGCTCGATCATGGCTGACTACGGCGCCTCCATGTCCGGTGCCCTGATCGCCTCCGTGCCGACGCTGCTGGTGTACATCTTCCTGGGCAAGTACTTCGTCGGCGGCCTGATGGCCGGCTCCGTCAAGGGCTGAGTGCGACCGCGCTACAGTCGTGCCCATGGCACGCCGAGGATCCCGCAGCTCCAAGCGCCCCTACGCGGCCGGGCATCGGCCGCTGGACATGGGCCGCCTGGAGTCGTTGCCGCGCACCCAGACCGGGCCCGGGGGAGCGGAGTTCACGGTGCGGCGCGTGCGCGGCGGAGCCAAGACCTACATCTGCCCCGGCTGCAACCAGACGATCGCCGCCGGTACGCCCCATGTCGTGGCCTGGTCCAATGAGTCCCTGTTCGGGCCGGAGCGTGGCCTGGAGGAGCGCCGTCACTGGCACACCTCCTGCTGGGACCGTCACCTGTGGTGAGCGGCCCGGTGGTCGGATGCCGGTCAGGCCAGCGGCTCGGGGGAGCGCTCCTCCCAGCCCGGCAGTAGCCGGTCCAGGGCGGTGCGCAACGGCACGATGTCGCCGTCGCGGCCGCCCTCACCAATGGTCATGGGCACCGGCTCGTCGGTCGGCGTCACTCCGAGCAGCCGATCGCGCACGCTCAACGGCCGGGTGAGAATGTAGAAGTGGCCGGCGGTGTCGATCGCCACCGACTGGTCCTGGCGCAGGTACCAACCGGTCAGCGGGGTGCGGGCGGACCCGCCGCCATAGCCCCGCACTCGCAGCGGGACCGCCGCCAGCCCCTCCGCCTCGGCGACAGCGATGAACAGGGAGACGATTCGTGCCGCCCGCTGGTGCTCCGCCGCCTGCCGGGCCTGCAGCATGCGTGCCCGCTCGGCTGCCGCGTCACGACGCCGCTGCGCCCAGTCCGCGTCTTGCGCGCCGGAAGACGACGGCGCATCCGCCGCATCCGGGACAGCCGCTGCGGGGTGGTCGGGGGAGAAGTCGGGGTCCGCGTGAGCCATGCTCGTAGCCTACGAGCCGCCGGAAGAGCTGTGGTGCTGCCCGCCGGGTTGCCGCACACTAGAGGTATGAACACACCCACTCAGCCTCCGCAGCGTCCTCCCGAATCGGCTGCGCGGCCGGCACCGACGCCGCGCACCGCCCGGCTCGACATCCACCTCGATCCCGTCTCCGCAGAGCCCGTCTTCTCCCAGATCTGTGCGGCCGTCAGTGCCGACATCGCCGCAGGCACGCTCCCAGCGGGCACTCGTCTGCCTCCTACGCGCGCGCTCGCCACCCAGCTGGACATAGCCGTCAACACGGTGGCGAAGGCCTACCGCGAACTCGAGGTTCAGGGCTACATCGAGGGCCGCGGCCGGCGTGGAACCTTCGTGCGCGACCAGTCCGGGGTGGCGGGTGAGCGGGAGGCGCTGCGCTTCGTCACCACCATGCACTCCCTGGGCATGTCGCTTCAGGACACGCTCGAACTGGTGCGCCGCGCCTGGCCCTGAGCCCCGGTGACGACCGGGGCCCAGAGACGGGCATTACGCCGGTGCGACCTCACTTGGCTCGGCGTCGTCAGCGGCCGGCGTTCCGCCGTCGGCGGGCGCATCCGCTTGCACCTCCCCGGCCGCAGCGGCATCGTCACTGCTCAAGGCCTCGGTGATCACGTCGGAGAAGACCGGCGCCGGCGGCACCGCGTTGCCGAGCACACCGCGCATCTCCTCCAGGTAGCTGGCCACGGAGTCACGCTGGCGCTCCAGCTCCTCCACGTCCCGGGCGGCCGCGGACTTCTCGGCGTCCGCATCGGCGCGGGCGTCCTCCACCAACTGCTTGGCCTCCTCACGGGCCTGCCGCAGGATCTCCTCCGCCTGTCGGGTCGACTCCGCACGGCGCTCCTGTGCGGACTGATCCGTCTGTGCGCGCACGGCCTCGGCGCGCTCGAGCGCCTCCTGTAGCCGGGCCTCGGCGTCCGCCGCCTGCGTCTGCGCCTGTTGCTGCATCTCGGCGATACGGGCGCGCGCCGACTCGTGCGCGGCGGCATCCTCCTGGGCGGCGGCCTCGTGCGCGGCGGCCACGTCCAAAGTCGCCTGTTGGCGCAGTTCGGCCGCCTCGGCGCGTGCAGCCTCCGCATCGGCCTGGGCGGAACGGCGCAATTCCTCCGACTCGTGGCGGGCCGCGGACAGTAGCTTCTCCGCCTCGGCACGTGCTTTCTCGACGGTGAGCCGGGCCTCCTCCTGGGCGGCGGTCAGCGTGGACTCGGCCTGTTCGGAGGAGGAGCTGCGCAGCTCCGCGGCCTCCTGGGCGGCGGCCTCGCGCACCCCGGCGGCCTCGCGCTCGGAGGAGATCGCGAGCTCCGCCGCGGACTTGTTCGCCTCCGCGCGCACGACCTGCGCCTCCCGCTCCGCCGCGGCACGTAATTCGGTGGCGGCCGACTCGGCTTCGGCGGCGAGCTGGGCGGCCCGGCGCTCGGCGGACCCGACCAGCTCGTTGGCACGCGCCTGCGCATTGGACAGTGTGGTCTCCGCCTCGCTTTCGCTGCGCGTGCGCAACTCCGCAGCCTCGCGGCGGGCGTCCGAAATCAGCGTGGCGGCTTCGGAGGAGGAGCGTTCGGACAGATTCGCGGCGTTGGCGCGAGTGCGGGTCAGGAGTGCATTGGCCTCCGCATTGGCCTTGGACAGCACCGAGGCGCTCTGCTCCTCGGCACTGCGCAGCAATTGCTCGATGCGTGATCCCAGCCCCGCGTACGTCGGCTTGTCCGTCTCCCGCAGGCGACGCTGTGCCTCCGCGAGTTCACCGGCCAGGGTCATCGCCCGCTGATCAAGGTTGGCGACCTCCCGGCGTGCGTCCTGCAGCTGGCGGTTGAGCGCTTCCAGTCGCTGGTCCACCTGCGCGCGGTCGTACCCGCGCATGGTGATGGCGAACTCTTCGGTGTCCTCGGCCACGTCAAATCTCCTCCTGGGCCGGGTCGGGACGGCCCACCGTCCCAGCGTAGCCCCTGGGCAATCCGCGCGGAATCGGTACATTCCCGGCGCTCTCGCGCGGTTCACCGGGGCGCGGGCAATCCCGCCACCCGGGGCGGCAAGACATCCCGCAAATCGGCGCGTCCGCGCCCTACAACCGGCGCGGGGAGGGACTTTGCCCTAGGCTTTTGCTCATGGCGCAGCAACCTGTGATTTTCGCCGAGGCCGGTGCGAACCGGCGGCAGTCATGGGATTCTGGCGTCCGGCCGCCTCAAACGTCGTCCTCGTGGCGTCGGTGCGAGTCGCGCACACCCGTCGGCCACGTCGGCGGGTCCATGTCCCCCAGTTCGAGGAGAACCGCGTCGTGAAACGACGGATGCTGAGCGTGATCATTGCCGTTCTCGGCCTGATCGCCATAGTCCTGGCAGTCTGTTCCGCCACCGTGTGGCGTCCGAGCTCAACTGCCCGGGCCAGCCTCGCCCAGAGTCCCGACCAGCACTACGTCGTCACCGAGCAGGGCGTGCTCAGCCTCGTGGAGTCCGACGTCGAGGTAACCGCTACCGCCGCCTCCGCCGATCAACCGGTGTTGATCGCCGTCGGCCACGTGCAAGACGTCAAGGCCTGGCTCGCCTCGGACCCCTACATTCTGGTGACCGGCCTGACCGACTGGGACACGCTGGAGTCCACCGCAGTCACCACCTCCTGCCCCGAGGAGGCCACCCCCACCGCAACTGCCGAGGCCTCCGCCGCGACCACCGCTGAAGCCACTGCGACGGCGACGACGGACGCGGACGGCTGCACCGTGCTGGAGAACAGTGACGCCGACCCCACCGACTCCGATCTGTGGATCACCACCAAGACCGGGACCGGTTCGGCCACTCTCGAACTGGACACCGCCGGCTCCGACCTGGCGGTACTGGTGGCCACCGACGGCGCCTCCAGCGCCCCGCAGGTGACGCTGGCCTGGCCGCGGCACGTGTCCACCCCCTGGCTGATTCCCGGCCTGGTCGTGGGCGGCCTGCTGCTGCTGGTGGGCGTGTTCCTGTTCCTGATCGACATTCAGATGCGCCGCGCCGACGAGCAGCGGCGCGCCCGCGCCGCCGAGCGGGCCGCTCGCATGGCCCAGGCCGACTCCGTGGCCACCGTAGGTATCCCGCAGATCGGAGACCCGAACCGCCCGCTCACCCGCCGCGAGCAGCGAGACAAGGAGCGCGCCGAGGCCGCCGGTGAGGAGTGGGTCGACCCGCGCACCGGAGCCGTCTACGTCGGCGGCGTGCAGGCCCCCGCCGTGCCGCAGGCGCCCGCCCCCGAGCCCGAGGAACTGGCCGCGGACACCGTGGAGGCCTCCGGGGCCGCCCGCGGCAGTGCCGTCGTCCCGGGACTGGATGCCGAGACCACCGCCGCACACCGTTCCGCCCGTGAGCTGGATGAGACGGCGCCCTTCGCCGTCGCCGACGAGGAGGAGACCGCCTCCTCCGAGACGGAGGAGATGCCCGCCGTCGAGGACGGGACGGCCGCCGACGCGAACACCGACGAGTCCGACGAGGAGCACCAAGCATGATCACCAGCCGCCGCGCCTTCTTCACGGGAGCGACCGCGACCGCGCTCGCCGCCGCCCTGGCCGCCTGCTCCCAGGACGTGCCAACCAATACCGCCACCGGCACGCCCACGCCGCAGCCGGTGCTCGACTCCGACCGCCTCACCGCCGTCCTCGAACGTGTCCAGGCGGGCCTAGACGCGGCGGATGCGGACAAGAACGCCGACGCGCTGGCCGGCTATCTCACCGGCCCAGCCGCCCGTGTGCGCGGCGAGGAGTACCAGGTCGCCTCGGCCACCGAGGATGACAGCTTCGTGCACACCTTCACCACCACCAGCCAGGCGGGTACTGTCGCCCTGGCCAACGACTTCCCGCGCACGGTGCTGACCATCACCGACTTCGCCGATGACGAGCAGGGCTACCTGCTGGCCCTCACCCAGGACTCCGCCCGCGACAACTACCAGCTGTGGGCTTGGGCCCAGCTGTTCGCCGGGGTGGAGATCCCCTCCACCTACGCGCCCGCCATCGGCACCGAGCAGATCGCCGCGGATGACGCCACCGACCTGGCCGCCAGCCCACAGGAGGTGCTCGACGCCTACGTGGACGCCCTGAACGATCCCGACGGCGAGAACGGCAAGGCCTTCGCCGACGACGTGCTGCGTCAGCGCATCGCCGCCGAGCGGGCCGTCGACCTGTCCGAGGCGGGCGAGATCAACGTGACCGCCAAGGCCGGCGCGGACGGCTTCAACAGCCTGCGCACCGCGGACGGCGGCGTGATCACCATGACCACGCTGACGTTCTCCACCGTCTACAAGAAGACGGTGGCCGGTGCCAACCTGTCCCTGACCGGAAGCACTGTTGGTGCTCTGATGGGGGACAACCAGGACGTGGCGGGCACTGTCACCGCCAACTACGACGTCATGATCGCCTTCCTCATCCCGGCCGCCGACGCCGAGGACGCCACCCCCACCGCCCTGGGCATGGACCTGGTGCTGGCCTCCGTGTCCCGCGACGACTCCCAGGCGCCCGCCGAGGAGGACGCGGAGGGCTGACGCCCCGGGCGAACGGGTGCGCCGGGCCGCCCGGGGGAGGACTACGCTCCCGTTCGTAACCAAAGCCAGCAAGCCATGCGGGCACAGCCCGGGAAAGGCACACCATGAGCATGTTCGGTGCCGTCGACCTGTCCTCCCTCGCACCCAAGCAGGGGACCGGCCCCACCCCCGCCGCCGGTACGACGGAGCCGGCCGCGGGCAGCGGCGGCGCGGGCGCGCTCGTGGTCGACCTGGACGCCGCCAACCTGCGTGAGATCGCCGAGGGCTCCGCCCGCGTGCCGGTTGTGGTGGTGCTGCACACCCCGCGCTCCCAGGTCTCCACCGACCTGGCGGCGCTGCTTGAGCGCCTGGCCGGCGAGTACGGCGGCCGCTTCCAACTCGCCCGCGTGGACGTGGACGCCGCCCCCGAGGTGGCTCAGGCCCTGCAGGCCACGGCCGTGCCCACGGTGGTCGCGCTGATCGCCGGGCAGCCGGTGCCCATGTTCCAGGGCAGCGCCCCCGAGGAGCAGCTGCGCGCCCTGCTCGACCAGTTGCTCGAGGTCGCTGCCCGCAACGGCGTGGACGGCCGCATTGCCGTCGACGCCCCGGCGCAGCCGGAGCCGGCAGAGCCGGAGGAGACCGAGGTTGAGCGGGAGGCCCGCGAGGCCATCGAACGCGGCGACTGGTCCGGGGCGGAGGCTGTCTACGATCACGCGATCGCCAACTCTCCGGCCGACGACGACCTGAAGGCCGCCCGCAGTCAGGTGCGCATGCTTGCCCGCATGGACGGGCAGGACCCGGCTGCGCTGCTGGCTGCGGCCGACGCTCCCGGCGCGGACCTGGACGCCCAGTTGGCCGGGGCGGACGCGGCCCTGGCTCTGGGGGACGTGAACGCCTGCCTGGGACGCGCCCTGGAGGCCGTGCGTGCACACGTCGGTGATGATCGCGAGCGGGCCCGCCTGCGTCTGCTGGAGCTGTTCGAGGTCATCGGTGCTACCGCTCCCGAGGTGGCTCGGGCCCGCCGCCAGCTGGCCACCATCCTGTACTGAGTCGCGGAGTGCGTGGACGGCGAGCCGGGGAGTCAGAAGAACGCGTCGATGCCCGCGTGCACCATGGCAGCGCGGTAATCCACCAGATCCTCGGGGTGCAGTGCCGGGACTCCGGCCATGTGGTAGGGACGTCCCAGTAGCGTGTACTTGCGTTCGCCGAACTGGTGGAAGGGCAGCAGCTGGACGCGCTCGACCCCGAGCGAGCGCAGCAGGTCGGCGAAGGCGGTGGCGTCGTCGAGAGCGTCGTTGACGCCGGGAATGACGGGTATGCGCACCTGCGTGCGGATGCCGCGCTCGAGCGCGCGGGACAGGTTGCGCAGCGGTAGATCGTTGTAACCGCCGGTCCACCGCTTGTGCGCGTCGCGATCATGGTGCTTGACGTCAATGAGCAGATAGTCGAGGTGATCCAGCGCCCGGTCGAACACGCGTGGCGCCACGTGCCCCGTCGACTCCATCGCCGTATGTATGCCGCGTTGCTGCAACTCCTGGAGCAGCGCCGTCGCGAACACGTGCTGCATCATCGGCTCGCCGCCCGACAGTGTGACGCCGCCGCCTGACTCCTCGAAGAACGGCCGGTCGGCCTCGCACTCCTTGAGTACCTCCGCCAGCGTATGCGTCCTACCCGCGGGGGTCGCCTCACCGGTGGTGGGATCGAGGAGTCGCTCGATGCCGGGATTAATGGACTCGGGGTTGGCGCACCAGGGGCACGCCAACGGGCAGCCCTTAAGGAACACAACCGTGCGAATGCCCGGCCCGTCGTGCAGCGAGAAGCGCTGAATGTTGAACACCACTGCGGTGTTGTCCGCCCGACGGGCTGCCTCGTTCGGTGAGGCAAGCGGATGCGAGGTCATAAACCCAGCTCCTTTCGTTCGAAACTAGTATAACTTACGAACGAAGGACCAAAGACCTATGTTTGAAGCACGCCTTCCGCATATTGTGGTGTCAACGCTTCAAACGAAGCGCTTCACGGTTGCGTACGGTAGGAAAGGGGGTATGGAACCCATGAGTAGCCGTCAGACCACCCTCCTTGAGGCGATCGTCGCCGCCGGGCGCGTCGCCGTCACCGAGCTCGCGCAGCTGGCCGAGGTCTCCGCCGTCACCATCCGCAAGGACCTGGACGCTCTGGAATCGCGCGGCCTGATCCGCCGAGAGCGCGGCTTCGCCGTGCTGGTCTCCGCGGACGATCCGGCCGGCCGCCTCGCCTACCACTACGCGGACAAGGCGCGCATCGCCCGGGCCGCGGCCGGCACCGTCCACGACGGCGAGATGGTCATGGTGGAGGCCGGCTCATGCTGCACCCTGCTGGCCGAGCAGATCGCCACCCAGCACTCCGGCACGACGATCATCACCAACTCGGCCTTCATCGCCGATCGGCTGCGAGCCTTCCCGGCCACGCGGGTCATCCTCCTGGGCGGTGAGCAACAGCCGGACTCACGCGTCATGGTCGGCCCCATGGTCGAGTTGTGTGCGCAGCAGTTCCTAGTCGATCGGCTCTTCGTCGGCACCGACGGCTTCACCGCCGAACACGGATTCACCGCACGTGACTACCTGCGAGCCACCGCCGTACGGGCCCTGGCCGAGCGGGCTGAGCACGTCGTCGTCGTCACCGAGTCCGAGAAGCTCGGCGGACACGGGCCCGTACCGCTGCTGCCCGCCTCGGCCGTGTCCACCGTATGGACCGACACGGCGGGGGACCCCGCCCAAATCACCGCGCTGACCGACTCCGGCGTCCGAGTCGTCACCGTATCGCCGTCGGGCGCCACCACCACCCACAGCGCCGCCGCCGGCGCAACCACCAGGCCCACGGCCGCGATCCGCACGGGCACGCCAGAAGAGGAACAATCGTCATGACAACCATTGCCCAATCCACGCCCACCGCCCTCGGCGGCCCCCACTTCGGCGGTCTCACCGAACGCATGGCCGCCTGGCGCGAGGAGATTCTGGACACCGAGCCCAGTGTCTGCGTTGAACGCGCAGTCATCACCACGCAGACCTACCGGGACAACGCCGATCAGCCGCTCGACATGGTCCGGGCCCTCATGCTCAAGAACGTGCTCGAACGGATGACCATCTACATCGAGCCCGCCTCCCGGCTGGCCGGCAACCAGGCAAGTGCCAACCGGGCCGCCCCCATCATGCCCGAATACGCCATGGACTGGGTGATCGACGAGCTCGACGAGTTCGACAAGCGCCCCGGGGACCGCTTCACCATCTCCGAGGAGGCGAAGCAGACGCTGCGGGAGATCGCCCCATTCTGGCGGGGGCGCACCCTCAAGGAGCACGCCCTGGCCCTCATGCCCGCGGACTCCAAGCGCTTTTACGACCTGGGGATCATTCACCCCGAGGGCAACATCACCTCGGGGGACGCCCACATAGCCGTCAACTACCGGCGTCTGCTGGCAGACGGCCTGGCCACCTACCAGCGGCGCGCCCAGGAAGCACTCGATGCCTTGGACCTGACCGACCCCGCGCAGCTCGAGCAGGCCCCCTTCTACCGCAGCCTCATCGTCGTCTTCGACGCCGTCATCGCCTTCGCCCACCGCTACGCCGACCTCGCCGAGCAGCTCGCCGCCGCCGAGACCGCCCCGGACCGCCGCTCCGAGCTGCGGGAGATGGCCCGCGTGCTGCGGGTTGTTCCCGAGCACCCGGCCACCACCTTCCATGAGGCCGTTCAGTCGATCTGGCTCGTGCACGTGGCCCTGCAGATCGAGTCCAATGGTCACTCCCTGTCATACGGGCGCCTGGACCAGTACCTGTGGCCCTTCCTGCGTGAGGACCTCGAGGCCGGGCGTGAGACCGATGCCTCCGCCACCGAACTGCTGACCAATCTGTGGCTGAAGACCTTCACTGTCAACAAGATCCGCTCCTGGAGCCACACCCGGTTCTCCGCCGGCAGCCCCCTGTACCAGAACGTCACTATCGGCGGCCAGCACGCCGACGGCTCGGACGCCGTCAACCACCTGTCCTACCTCATCATCACCTCCGTGGCGCAGACCCACCTGCCCCAGCCGAACCTGACCGTGCGCTACCACCACGGCCTGAGCGACAACTTCATGAACGAGGCCATCGAGCTCATGCGGCTGGGTACCGGCATGCCGGCCTTCAACAGCGACGAGGTCATCATCCCCTCGCTGATTGAACGCGGGGTGGCCCCCGAGGACGCCCACGACTACTCGGCGATCGGCTGCGTCGAGGTCGCCGTCCCGGGCCGCTGGGGATACCGCTGCACCGGCATGAGCTTCCTCAACTTCCCCAAGGCGCTCCTGGTCGCGCTCAACGACGGCGTCGACCCCGCCTCCGGAACCCGACTGGCGCCGGCCTGCGGGCACCTGCGGGACATGACCTCCTTCGACCAGGTCATGTCCGCGTGGGACTCCACCATCCGCGAGTTCCAGCGCAACTGCATCGTGCTGGACGCCGCCTGTGACCTCGCCCTGGAGCACCAGGTTCCCGACCTGCTGTGCTCCGGACTGGTGGACGACTGCATCGGCCGCGGCAAGACCCTCAAGGAGGGCGGCGCCGTCTACGACTTCGTCTCCGGCCTCCAGGTCGGCATCGCCAACCTCGGTGACTCCCTGGCCGCCATCAAGAAGGTCGTGTTCGAGGACCATGCCATCACCGGCGCCCAGCTGTGGGAGGCCCTCCAGTCCGACTTCGCCGGAGAGGAGGGCGAGCGGATCCGTAAGCTCCTGGTCGCCGCCCCCAAGTACGGCAACGACGACGACTACGTGGACGACCTGCTCGTGCGCGCCTACGCAACCGACATCGACGAGATCTTCAAGTACAAGAACTCGCGCTACGGGCGCGGCCCCATCGGCGGAACCTACTACGCCGGCACCTCGTCCATCTCCGCGAACGTGCCCCAGGGCGCCTCCACGGCGGCCACCCCCGACGGTCGTCACGCCGGCCAGCCGCTCGCGGAGGGCTGCTCGCCGAGCCACGGCGCCGACGTCAACGGCCCGACCGCCGTGTTCAAGTCGGTCTCCAAGCTGGAGACCGAGCGCATCACCGGCGGCGTGCTACTCAATCAGAAGGTCAACCCGCAGATCCTGGCGAGGCCCGAGGATCGGGCGAAGCTCATCGCCATGCTGCGCGCCTTCTTCAACCGACTCCACGGCTTCCACGTCCAGTACAACGTGGTTGACCGCGCCGTCCTTTTGGACGCCCAGGCGCACCCCGAGCAGCACCGCGATCTGATCGTCCGCGTTGCCGGCTATAGCGCCTTCTTCGTGGTGCTGTCCAAGCAGACCCAGGACGACATCATCGCCCGCACCGAGCAGACCCTCTGAAATCGCCCGCGGCTCAGAACTAATCAGGAAGGAGAACCGAGATGCAGTTTCTCATCGACGACGCTCGCCTGGACCGGGTGGAGCGCGCCCTGAACACCTTCCCCCTCATCGGGGTCACCACGAACCCGTCTATTCTCAAGGCCGGTGGCCTGACGGACTTCGAACGCGATCTGCGCACCATCCGGGAGCTGGTCGGGGACCGGGACCTCCACGTGCAAGTGGTCGCCCGAGACACCGAGGGCATGCTGCGGGAGGCCGACACCATCCGCGAGCTAGTCGGGGAGTCCACCCTCATCAAGATCCCGATGACGGCGGCCGGGCTGCCGGCCATGCGCCGACTCAAGGCCCAGGGGGCTCGCGTGACCGCGACGGCCATCTACTCCACGGCGCAGGGGCTGCTGGCGACGGCGGCCGGGGCGGACTACCTCGCCCCGTACGTCAACCGCATGTCCAATGCGGACGTGGACCCGTATGCGGTGATCCGGGCTTTGCGCCAGGACATCGACCGTGAGGGGGTGCCGACCCGGATCCTGGCGGCCAGTTTCAAGAACGTCAAGCAAGTCACCGATGCGGCCGCCGCCGGCGCCCACACGGCGACTATTGGTGCCGACGTGTTGGACGCCATGCTGGGGCTGCCGCAGGTGGGGTTGGCGGTGGACGCGTTCGCCGCCGACTTCCAGGCGGCCTTCTCCACCTCGAGTATCGCCTGAGAGACACGCCAACGGCGCCCGCCCCCTTCTCAGGGGACGGGCGCCGTCGTCGTCGGAATGTGCGAGCCGGTTAGCCGTCAGGCTACCGGCTGCGGCTCGATGCCCCACACCTTGGCGTAGTCGCTGATGGTGCGGTCGGAGGAGAAGCGGCCGGAGCGGGTGATGTTCACCCACGCCTTGCGCTGCCAGGCGCGCTGGTCGGCGTAGTCGACGGCCATGGCGTCCTTGGCCTCGCGATAGGCGGCGAAGTCACCCAGCACGTAGTACACGTCCGCCTGCTCGTTGCCCTCACCCAGGAGGCTGCGGCGCAGGTCCGCGAACCAGCCGGAGCCGTTGTCGTCCAGAGTGCCGTCGGTGAAGGCGTCGAGCACGCGCTTGAGGCCGGGGACGGACTCGTAGGTGGCACGCGGGTCGTAGGTGGCCCGCAGCGCCGGCAGCTCGTCCTCGGTGGCACCGAAGATGTAGGCGTTCTCATCGCCCACGGCGTCCAGGATCTCCACGTTGGCACCGTCGAGGGTACCGAGCGTCAGGGCGCCGTTCATCATGAACTTCATGTTGGAGGTGCCGGAGGCCTCCTTACCGGCCATGGAGATCTGCTCGGAGACGTCGGCGGCCGGGATGATGTGCTCGGCGGGGGAGACGTTGTAGTTGTGAATGAACACGACCTTCAGGGTCTGGGAGATCACCGGGTCGTTGTTCACGAGCTCCGCGATGGCGTTGATCAGCTTGATGATGCCCTTGGCGCGGATGTAGCCGGGGGCGGCCTTGGCGCCGAAGATGAACACGCGCGGCGGCACCTGCAGCGACGGGTCCTCCTTCATGCGGAAGTACAGGTCCAGGATGTAGATCGCGTTCAGCAGCTGACGCTTGTACTCGTGCAGGCGCTTGATCTGCACGTCGAAGATGGCGTCGGGGTTGATCTCGATGCCCTCGCGCTCGGCCACCCAGGCCGCGAAGTCCACCTTGTTGGCGTGCTTGACCTCGGCCAGGCGGTCCAGCAGGGCGTCGTCGACGGCGTCGGTGTGCGCGGCCAGCAGGGACAGGTCCTTGACCCAGGCGTCGGAGCCGGCCACCTCGTCCAGCAGCGCGGACAGGCGCGGGTTGCACTGCCGTAGCCAGCGGCGCGGAGTCACACCGTTGGTCTTGTTGTTGAAGCGCTCGGGCAAGACGTCGTGCCACTCCTTGAGCGTGTCGCGCTTGATGATCTCGGTGTGCAGTGCGGCCACGCCGTTGATGGAGTAGGCGGCGTAGCAGGCGATCCAGGCCATGCGCACCTTGTCGCCGGACAGCGGAGCCATGTAGTCGATGCGCGTCTGGTCCAGGCCGCGCTCGGCCATCTCCTGACGGAAGCGGCGGTCGATCTCGCGGACGATCTCCGCGATGCGGGGGAACAGGCGGTCGAAGATGGACATCTCCCAGGTCTCCAGGGCCTCGGCCAGCACCGTGTGGTTGGTGTAGGCGAAGGTCTTGGTGACGATTCCCCAGGCCTGGTCCCAGCCCAGGTGGTGCTCATCCATAAGCAGGCGCATGAGCTCGGGGATGGCGAGCACCGGGTGGGTGTCGTTGAGCTGGACGGAGTTGAAGTCGGCAAAGCCGCTCAGGTCATCGCCGTGGTGAGTGACGTAGTTGTCGACGATCTCCTGCAGGGACGCGGAGCAGAAGAAGTACTGCTGGCGCACTCGCAGCACCTTGCCCTCGTAGGTGGTGTCGTTGGGGTAGAGCACGCGGGAGATGTCGGCGGTGCGCTCACGGTCCACGATCGCATCGGTGAAGCGCTGGGAGTTGAAGGCGTCGTAGTCGAACTCCTCCATGGGCTCAGCCCGCCACAGGCGCAGCGTGACCACGTTCTTGGTGCCGTAGCCGGTGATGGGCATGTCGTGGGGGACGGCGCGCACGGTCAGGTCGTTGTAGCGGACGATGCGCTGAGCCTCCTCGCGGCGGATGACGAAGGGGTAGCCCTCCTCCATCCAGGGGTCCGGATGCTCGGTCTGGAACCCGTCCTCGAACAGCTGCTTGAACAGTCCGTAGCGGTAAAGGATGCCGTATCCGGCCACCGGCAGGTCCAGGGTGGCGCAGGAGTCCAGGAAACAGGCGGCCAGACGGCCGAGCCCGCCGTTGCCCAGAGCGGCGTCGGGTTCCTGCTCGAGCACATCGGTGAGGTTAAGCCCGAAGGCGTTCACGGCCTGGGTGGCCTCCTCGACCAGGCCCAGGTTGGTCAGGTTGTTCAGCAGGGCGCGTCCCTCGAGGAACTCGGCGGAGAAGTAGTGCTCCATCCTGCCGGCACGGTACTTCTGCTCGGTGGCGTACCAGTCGTCCGCGATGGCGTCGACAACGGCGGCGGACAGTCCCTGCCAGACCTCCATGGGGGTGGAGGCTTCGGCTGGACGGCCGGAGACTGCGCGCACCTGGGAGGACACGCTGGTGGGGAGGATCTTCGACATCTTTATTCCCTTACGTGGGCGTCAGGACAGCGCTGCAAGGTTCTTGCAGCAAGGACAGCATACGGCGATCGGACTCATGGTACAGGGCCAACTGGCTCCCGGAGAGCGTGGGCATTGCCTCACGAAGCGGGTGGCTCGTGGACGGCGGCGATGACGACGGTGCGGGCTACGCGGTCGGGCTGTTGAGGATGATACGTGCGGTGAGCTTGGGCACTGAGAGAACAGGTGGGGGAGGGCAACACCATCCCGGCGTTGGCGCTTGAGGTGAGCGCCCCGGATGACGAACTGGAACTGGTTAGGATGTCTTCCTCGCCACGATATAAAACCTGTGGATGCTGCCTTCGATCACGCCGGTCCTGTCAAGAAGCTCTTGCGCCTCGTACAACTGTTCAAGGCAGTCGTCAACAGAAAACCCGGGAAACTCCCAGTCGACGATCCTGGCGAACCAGACAAGCGCGCCCACATCGTAGAACCGTATCGGTCGGCGAGCCTCCCCGCCTTCCAGCACTTCAAATCCCTGCGCGAGGAGCTCCGATGTTCTCACGTCAAGGTATTGCTTGGGGTATGGTGCCTCCTTGATTTCGGGAAGAAGAAGTTGAACCAGTTCTTGATCGTTATCTGCGCCAACCTGCTGTGTAAGGAATAGTCCGCCCGGCCTTAGCGCGCGCCGCAGTTCCGCGGTGTCGTATGCCCCATGTCGGTTCGTGATAATATCGAAGCTGGCATCCGGGAAGGGGAGTCTCTCTTCTCCGTCACCCTCCTTGAAATCGATCCCCAGCGGCAGCAAGACTTCTTCGCACACTTTCACGTTGGGGGGATAGCCCTCGATCGCCGCGGTGCGCTCATTGGGGTGGTGGAAGGAGAGTAAGAACTCTCCGCCTCCGGTATCCATGTCCAGCAGCTGCATGTCGTCTGTCCGGTACTTCTGAACGATCTCTCGAAACTCCCACGGCAGGTCATCTTCTTCTGTGTATCTGCCGTGAATATGGGAAAAGTCCCAACCGTGAATATGGGCGACGCGTTCTTCACTCTCCCATGCCTGCTTCAATTGTTCCGCGTTCATCGTATGCTGCTCCTTCCGAAAGAGGCGTGACGACTGAATTCGCCGGCTGTTCGTGTTTGTGGGGGTGGTGGTTCGGGCGCGGCTGGTGGTGTGGTGGTCGGGTTCGGGGCCTTGTTCGATGCGAGCCGGCCCGCCATGTGGTCGTTTTCGGGTGCGGGAGGTCGTTCTCGGGCCGGCGGGGACGATGCCGGGCCGGTGGAGGGCGGCGTCGGAGCGGCGTCGGGGTGGACGGCTCGTGTGTTCCAGTGACGGTTCGTCACCTAGCAGCAACGGTTCTGCATGAACGACGACGGTTCGTACACCTACCCCACGAACCGTCGCAAGAGGTGCCGAACCGTCGGCGCGAAGTGACGAACCGTCAGGCCAGCGCACGAAGCGTCGGGAGAAGGGGCGCGCCGCATCACCGGAACCCGCACGCATCGCCCTTCACCCGGCAAACCGCCACCTGTCAGCCCACCCCGCCCCGAGTACGAAGAGCCAATGAACCACGACGAGCCACTTATCGCGCCGGACTGGCGGTATTTCCAGGGTGCGCGGGCGTCTCGGCGCCGCAGCGGCGTGCATTGGCACGGGAGGCTTTGCGGTCTGGATGTTCACCTCCCTCCCGAGCATTACATCCCATGAGTGCAAGAGCCGCTTGGTAAGCCGGAGGGGCCGGTGAAACACCCAGATGTCTCACCGGCCCCTCCATCCGCCTCAAGGCCCTCGGCCCGGGGACGGCTCGCGGCTCAGTCCCGCGACGGCCGCAGGAAGATGGCGCCCATCGGGGGGACCCGCAGCTGCACCGAGGCCGGGCGACCGTTCCAGGGCAGCTCCTCGGCCTCGACGTGCCCGAGGTTGCCCACGCCGGAGCCGCCGTACTCGGGGGCGTCGGTGTTGATGACCTCGTCCCAGCCGCCGGCGAAGGGCAGGCCCACCCGGTAGCCCTCGTGCGGGGTGCCGGCGAAGTTGACGATCACCGCCACCAGGTCCGAACGCCCGTCCGGCCCGGTGCCCTTGCGCAGGTAGGACAGCACGTTGTGGTCGCCGTCGCCGGCCTCAATCCACTCGAAGCCCCGGTGGGAGAAGTCATCGGCCCACAGGGCGGGGGAGGCCTTGTAGAAGGCGTTCAGATCGCTGACGAGCCGCAGCAGCCCGGTGTGACCGGGGTCGTCCAGGATCCACCAGTCCAGGGAGTTGTCCGAGTTCCACTCGGCGCCCTGCCCGAACTCCTGCCCCATGAACAGCAGCTGCTTGCCGGGGTGGGACCACTGGTAGGCGTACAGGGCGCGCAGACCGGCCAACTCCTGCCAGGCGTCACCCGGCATCTTGGACAGCAGTGAGCCCTTGCCGTGCACGACCTCGTCGTGGCTCAGCGGCAGGATGAACTGTTCGGAGAATGCGTACACCAGGGAGAAGGTCAGCTCCCCGTGGTGGTAGCGGCGGTTGATGGGCTCCTCGGCCAGGTAGCGCAGGGTGTCGTTCATCCACCCCATGTTCCACTTCAGGCCGAAGCCCAGCCCACCGTACTCGGTGGGGGCGGTGACGCCCGGCCAGGCGGTGGACTCCTCGGCGATCATGACCGTGCCGGGGTTCTTCCGGTAGGCGGTGGCGGTGGCCTCCTGCAGGAAGCTGATCGCCTCCAGGTTCTCCCGGCCGCCGAACTGGTTGGGGTGCCACTGGCCCTCCTCGCGGGAGTAGTCCAGGTAGAGCATGGAGGCGACGGCGTCCACGCGCAGGCCGTCTACGTGGAACTCGCCCAGCCAGTAAAGGGCGTTGGCCACCAGGAAGTTGCGCACCTCGTTGCGGCCGAAGTTGAACACGTAGGTGCCCCAGTCGGGGTGCTCGCCGCGCTGCGGGTCCGGGTCCTCATACAGGGCGGTGCCGTCGAAGCGCGCCAGCGCCCACTCGTCCTTGGGGAAGTGGGCGGGCACCCAGTCCAGGATGACGCCGATGCCGGCCTGGTGGAGCTGGTCCACCAGGTAGCGGAAGTCATCCGGGGTGCCGAAGCGGGCGGTCGGGGCGTAGTAGCCGGAGACCTGGTAGCCCCAGGAGCCCCCGAAGGGGTGCTCGGCCACGGGCATGAACTCCACGTGGGTGAAGCCGGCGTCCTTGACGTAGGGCACCAGCTCGTCGGCCAGGCCCCGGTAGCCCAGGCCCTGCCGCCAGGAGCCGATGTGCACCTCGTACACGCTCATCGGTCCGGAGTGCGGGTCGGTGACCGCACGGTGGGACATCCACTCCTCGTCGTTCCACTCGTGGAAGCGGTCGGTGACCACGGAGGCGGTGGCGGGCGGCACCTCGGTGGCGCGCGCCATGGGGTCGGCCTTCTGGTGCCAGGAGCCGTCCTGGAAGCACAGCTCGAACTTGTAGCGGGCGCCCACGCCCACGCCGGGAATGAACAGCTCCCACACGCCGGAGGCGCCCAGGGAGCGCATGGCGGAGGCGGTGCCGTCCCAGTAGTTGAAGTCGCCCACCACGCGCACGGCCCGCGCGTTGGGCGCCCACACCGCGAAGGCAACGCCGTCGACATCTCCCATGGTGCCGGAGTAGTGCTTCAGGTGCGCGCCCAGCACCTCCCACAGCTCCTCGTGGCGGCCCTCGGAGATGAGGTAGGTGTCCATCTCACCCAGGGTCGGCAGGAAGCGGTAGGGGTCGTCGACGGTGATGGTCTCCTCCCCGTAGGTCACCTCGATGCGGTAGTCCGGGATCTCATCCCCGGGGACGACGGCGACCCACACGCCGTCCTGCTCATGGCGGGCGGGGAAGGAACCCTCCGGAGTGACCACGACGACGGCGTCGGCGAGGTGGCGCACGGTGCGGATGGTTACGCCGTCGGCGCCCACATGGGCGCCAAGCACCTCATGCGGATTGTGGTAGCGGCCGTAGGCGACATCCGCGAGGACCCAGGGGTCCACGGGGACTGGCGCGGGGCCAGTGGCCTGCGGCGGCGGGGCGTCGTTGGATTCGGGGGCGGGCTCGGGGCTGGTGACGTCGGTCATGTTCTCACTCTCCCATGCGGTGACCGGCTGAGGGGGGACTTTATACCGGTGCAACCCGGCGTGGACGAATATGTCTCACGCCGCCGGGTGGGCGGCGCGGGACACGAACGGTCAGGTGGTCAGAATCATCTTGATCCCGTGCAACGGGATGGCGACCCAATCGGGGCGGTTGCGCGCCTCATAGACCGCCTCGTACAGGGCCTTGTCGAGTTCGAGGGCGTTCAGCAACGTGGTCTCCCGGCGGCCGGGTCGGGCGGCCTGGGCGGGGGCCGACGTCGGGGCGGCGGACCAGTAGCCGTCCAGGAAGGCGCCGCGCACCGCGCCCAACCAGTCGGGGTGGGTGGCGTGGCCAACCTCGGCCGCGTAGTCGAAGGAGCGCAGCATGCCGGCCACATCCCGCAGCGGCTGATCGGGGCGGCTGCGCTCGGCCAGCGGGCGCAGCGGCTCGCCTTCGAAGTCCAGTACATACCAGCGGTCCTCCTCGACGGCGTGCAGCACCTGACCCAGGTGGTAGTCGCCGTGTACCCGGGTAGCCGGCTCCAGCCGGTCCAGTGCCGCCAGTTCGGCCAGCACTGCCTCCACGCGTGCGCGCAGGCTCGGCAGCCGGCTCTCTAGCTCGGGCACCTCGTCCATCGCCCAGTGGGCCCGCGCGCGCAGCGCCGCGGCCAACTCGGTGGGGGAGGGCGGCGCGGTGGTGCCCAGGGCGGAGGCCAGGTGGGTGTGCATCTGGGCGGTGGTGTCGCCCAGGTCCCGTGCCAGGGCCAGGGCCCGCTCGCGCTGCGGGCCGGCGTCGTCGGCGGCGGCGAGCGCGCAGAACAGCTCGAAGCCGTCGTCTGCGCGGGGTACGAAGGTGCAGGCCACGCCCGCATCCGCGGTGTGCTCGGCGCCGTCCGCATCGGCCCAGGTCAGCGTCGTCCACGCCACCGGGGTGCGTACCCGGTCCCAGCCGTCGCGGGCCAGCGCCACCGACACCTCCACGTCCGGGTTGCGGCCGGGTGCGAGCACCCGGAACAGCTTCACGATCAGGTCTCCGGTGGCGGCGTCGGCGTCTCCCGCCGCCGGGGCATCGCCGGGGGCGGGCATAACCACCGAGGTGTTGGACTGCTCGCCGGTGGTCACCCGCAACCGTTCGGCGCGCTCGGCGATGGCCAGCGCCCCGTTGTCCCCCAGGGTGGTGCCGGCGTCCAGGGCGGAGTTGGCCCAGGCACGCCAGAAGCGCGGGTGATGGGCGCCCTCCACCAGCGCCACCGGCTCGCCGTCGGGCCCGGGCATCACGAAGCCCTCGTTGCCGGCCGCCTCCCCGGCGGTGGAGAAGCCGGCCAGTGCGGCGGCTGGTTCAAGCACCAGTGGCACATGCACCAGCACCGGCGTCCCCTCTCCACGGGGTACGGCAACCAGCAGGTCGCGCACGCCGTCGGCCAGCTCCCAGCGGCCCGCGATTCGCAGCGGCCCGCCGGCCGGCTCGCCCTTGAGCGGATACCAACGGCGCTGCCCCATCCAGTCCGCGAGCGCCGCCAGCAGGGCGGCGTCATCGGGCCAGGCCGGGGCGGCCCGTCCGGTAACCATCGGGTTGCTCATCTCTCCTCCTCACGGTTCGGGGCGGCGGCCAGCCACCAGTAGCCGCGCGCCGGCAATGTGACCGTCAGCCTCCCCCGGGTGTCGACGGCGGGTGGTGCGGCATGCGGGCGGGTCGCCAGCACGGTGCGTGTGGCCCACCCGGCCAGTTCGGGCAACTCCACGCCCGCCTCGACGGGGCGGTCGGCCAGGTTTGCCAGGCACACCAGCGTCTGGCAAACCTCCCGGCCGGCGGCCGCGGGGTCCTCGGTGCGAGTATGCGCCAGGACGGCAGGGTCGGATACTTCGCGCAGCTGGAAGTCCCCGCGCCCCAGCACCGGGTGCTCGCGCCGCACCCGCAGCACGCGGCGCAGGAAGTGCAGCAGCGAGTCGGGGTCCGCCAGGGCGTCGGCCACACAGCGGTCGGCGTAGTTGTCGGCGTCGATCAGCGGCAGGGTGAGCGCGGCGGGGTCCGCGCAGGCGGAGAAGCCCATATTCGCCGAGCGGTCCCACTGCATGGGGGTGCGCACGGCGTCCCGGTCGGGCAGCCAGATGTTCTCGCCCATGGCGATCTCGTCGCCGTAGTACAGGCAGGGAGAGCCGGGCAGGGACAGCAGCAGCACGTGCGCCAGCTCCAGCTCGGCCCGCGAGTCTCCCAACAGCGGGGCCAGGCGCCGGCGGATACCGACGTTGGCGCGCATGCGGTCCTGTGGCGCATACCAGCGGTACATGCGCTCGCGTTCGGCGTCGGTGACCATTTCCAGGGTCAACTCGTCGTGGTTGCGCAGGAAGGTGCCCCACTGGCCGTGCGCCGGGATCGGCGGAGTCTCTCGGAGCACGTCGCGGATCGCGGTGGCCGTTCCCTCGCGCAGCGCGGAGAAGATGCGCGGCATGACGGGGAAGTGGAAGCACATGGTGCATTCGGGAGCGTCCGGGCTGCCGAAGTATGCCACCACGTCGGCCGGCCACTGGTTGGCCTCCGCGATGGTGATGGTTCCGGGGAACTCCCGGTCGAGCATTTCGCGCAGCCCGGCGATCAGGCGGTGGGTGCCCGGCAGGTTCTCACAGTTGGTGCCCTCCTCCTCCACCAGGTAGGGGATGGCGTCCAGGCGGAACCCGTCCACCCCGGTGCGCGCCCAGAAGCGCACCACCTCGTGCACCGCGGCCACTACGGCCGGGTTGTTGTAGTTCAGGTCCGGCTGGTGGGAGAAGAAGCGGTGCCAGAAGTACTGACCGCGCACCTCGTCGTAGGTCCAGTTGGAGCGCTCGGTGTCCACGAAGATGATGCGGGCATCGGCGTAACCGGAGTCGTCGTCGGCCCACACATAGAAGTCCCCGTAAGGGCCGTCCGGGTCGCGGCGGGACGCCTCGAACCAGGGGTGGGCGGCGGAGGTGTGGTTGAGCACCATGTCGATCACGATGCGGATGCCCCGCTCGTGGGCGGACGCCACCAGGGCACGGAAGTCGTCCATGGTCCCGTAGCGGGGATCGATGCCGGTGTAGTCGGCGATGTCGTAGCCGCCGTCGCGCATGGGCGAGGGGTAGAAGGGCGGGATCCAGATCGCATCCACACCCAGCCAGGCCAGGTAGTCCAGTCGGGAGGTCAGGCCGCGAAAGTCACCGACGCCGTCGGCATCGGAGTCCGCGAAGGAGCGCAACAGCGCCTCATAGAACACCGCGGTGCGGAACCAGTCCGGGTCTGGGCGCAGGCCCGGCCGCGGCTGCGCGGGCAGGACGGGAACACCGGGAACGGTCACGGGGCTCCTTTTACTGGTTGGCAGTTGAGTGGTGGATGGGCGCGGCCGTCACAGGGGCTCGACGGAGAAGACGTGGGCGACACGGCCCGCGAAGGGGTCCAGGCGCACGTAGTTCTGCCCCGACCACTCGTAGGTGTCCCCGGTGAGTTCGTCCGTGACGCGCAGCACCGGCCGGGACCCATCCACCCAGCCGGGCAGACCCAACTGCTCCAGGTTCAGGTAGACCTCGCCCTCGCGGGCGCCGTAGGGGTCCAGGTTGACGATCGTGAGGACCACGTCGTCCTTACCGGTGGCGGAGTGGGCGGCGTCCACCCGCTTGGAGTAGGCGATCAGCGACTCGTCGCTGGTGGCGTGGAACCAGACGTCGCGCAGCTGCTGCAGCGCCGGGTGGGCGTGACGGGCGGCGTTCAGGCGGGTGAGCAGATCCTCAATGCCGTTGACGCGGGCCGCCCCGAAGTCACGCTGCTTGAACTCGTACTTCTCGTTGTCGATCTGCTCCTCGAAGCCGGGACGCGGTACCGACTCGGCCAGCTCGTAGCCGGAGTAAATGCCCCAGCTGGGCGACATGGTGGCGGCCAGCACGGCCCGCAGCTTGAAGGCGGGCACCTTCCCGTTGGTCATGAAGGGGGTGAGGATGTCGTGCGTGGTGGGCCAGAAGGTGGGGCGCAGGATGTGCGCGGTCTCCTGGGACAACTCCACCAGGTAGTCCGTCAGCTCCTGCTTGGTGTTGCGCCAGGCGAAGTAGGTGTAGGACTGGTGGAAGCCGATCTTCGCCAGGGTGCGCATCATCGCCGGGCGGGTGAAGGCCTCCGCCAGGAACAGCACCTCAGGGTTGTCCGCACGCACCTGCCGGATCAGCCGCTGCCAGAAGGGCAGGGGCTTGGTGTGTGGGTTGTCCACCCGGAAGATCGTCACCCCGTGGCTGATCCAGGTGCGCACCACCTGGAGGATCGCCTGGTAGATGCCCTCCGGGTCGTTGTCGAAGTTGAGGGGGTAGATGTCCTGGTACTTCTTGGGCGGGTTCTCCGCGTAGGCGATCGACCCGTCGGCCAGGACGGTGAACCACTCGGGGTGCTCGGTCACCCAGGGGTGGTCGGGCGAGCACTGCAGGGCCAGGTCGAGGGCCACCTCCATGCCGAGCTCGCGCGCGCGCATGACGAGGGCGTCGAAGTCCTCGAAGGTGCCCAGCTCAGGGTTGATGGCGTCGTGCCCGCCGTCGGGCGAGCCGATGCCGTAGGGGGAGCCCGGGTCGTCGGGGCGGGCGTTGAGCGTGTTGTTGCGGCCCTTGCGGTTGGTGGTGCCGATGGGGGAGACCGGGGTCAGGTACAGCACGTCGAAGCCCATGGCCGCGATCCGGTCCAGCCGTTGGGCGGCCGTCTGCAGGGTGCCGCTGTGCCAGTTCCCCTGCTCGTCACGGTGCGCGCCCAGGGAGCGGGGGAAGATCTCGTACCAGGAGCCGGCCAGGGCGCGGCGGCGGTCCACCTGCAGCGGGTAGGTGGCGGACGGGGAGACGTGGTCGCGCAGCGGCAGCCGGTCCAGGACCGCCATCACCTCCCCGGCCAGCCCGGCGGCCAGGCGGTCCGTGGGGGAGGCGGACTCGTCGCGCAGGGCGGCGGCGGCGGCGCGCAGCACCTCGGTGTCGGCCGCATCGCGGCCCGGGACGGCGGCCGCCCGCTCCATCACCCGGGCGCCCTCCTCCAGCATGAGGGCGACGTCGACGCCGGCGGGCACCTTCACGCCGGCGTCGTGCGCCCAGGTGCCGTAGGGGTCCGACCAGCCCTCCACGCGGATGCCCCAGTCGCCCGGGGCGTCGGCGGCCAGGCGCGCCTCGTAGCGGTCCAGCCCGATGCCGACCTCGTACATGCGTGCGCTGGGGCCGTCGCTGCCGTCGGGGCGAACCAGGACGGCGGTCGCGCCGAAGCGGTCATGCCCCTCCCGGAACACGGTGGCGCGGATCGGGAAGACCTCGTCCGGCACCGCCTTGGCCGGCCAACGCCCGTCCTCGATGACGGGGAAGACCTCGGTTACCGGGATGCGGCCCACCGGCGCGTATGGGGCCGGCAGTGGGACCTGGGCGGACGGCGGAGCCGTCGGGTCGGCGGGGGCTACGTGGCTGGTGGGCGTCGTCTTCGCCGCGCGCGGCGTCGTGTTAGGGGTCACAGCGCAAGCGTACCTGCCCGCGCGCGTGCGCGGGGCCGCCGCGGCATCGGGAAGATTACGAGCGCCGATCGTTGCTTCGTGCCCACTTGGCCGCCAGGCCACCGGTGGCGCCGACGACGGGAGCGGCCAGCAGGATCAGCGGGGCATTTCCGCCGTGGCCGGTCGCGGCGGCGACGACGCAGACACCGGCCGCTACTGCACAAGTGGCCAGCACATGCCGCACCACGCGTGAACTGGATCGGCTCCGGCCGCTCATGGTTGCCCTTCTTCCCGGCTCAGTAGTTCATGTGCATGGCGGTGCGCACCGCGTCGAGGGTCTGCTCGGCCACCGCATTGGCCTTGGCGTTGCCGTCGGCCAGGACCTGCAGCAGGTAGTCCTCGTTGGCGGCCAGCTCGGCGCGGCGGGCACGGATGGGGGCGAAGAACTCGTTGACCGCCTCGGTGGTGATCCGCTTGAGCGTGCCGGCGCCGCCGTCGCCGATCTGCTCGGCCAGCGATTGCGGCTCCCCGGCCCCGCACAGGGAGGCCAGCGTCAGCAGATTCGCCACCTCCGGGCGGCCCTCGGGATCGTAGGTGATGTGACGGTCGGAGTCGGTCTTGGCCTTCTTGAGCGCCTTGGCGGTCTCGTCCGCACTCATGCGCAGCTCGATGGTGTTGTGACGCGACTTGCTCATCTTCTCCCCGTCCAGGCCCAACAGCAGCGGCGCCTCGGAGAGCAGCGCCTCCGGACGGCGGAAGACCGGGTGCTCCTTGACGGCCCGCCCATAGCGCTTGTCGAAGCGCTGGGCGATCAGCCGGGCCTGCTCCAAGTGAGGCAGCTGGTCCTTGCCCACCGGCACCAGGTTGGCCTGGCAGAACAGGATGTCGGCGGCCTGGTGCACCGGGTAGGTGAGCATCAGCCCGGACATGGCGCGCCCGTCGGTGGCCTCCAGCTCGGCCTTGACCGTGGGGTTGCGGTGCAGCTCGGACTCGGTGACCAGCGACAGGAACGGCAGCATCAGTTGGTTGGCGGCCGGGACGGCCGAGTGAGCGAAGATCGTGGACCTGCGCGGGTCCACCCCGACCGCCAGGGAGTCTGCCACCAGCGACAGCACGCGCTCACGGATCGGGCCCACGCCGTCGCGGTCGGTGATCACCTGGTAGTCGGCCACCAGAATCCACGTGTCCACGCCCCGGTCCTGGATGCCCTTCCAGGAGTGCATGGTGCCGAAGTAGTGGCCCAGGTGCATGTTGCCCGTGGGACGCACACCCGTGAGCATCCGGTAGCGGCCGGGATTGACGTCCAGATCGGCCTCGATCTCGGCGCTGCGGGCCACCGAGCGGGCCAGCGAGGCGGCGTCGGTGGAGCGGGAAAGGACCTCACCGGCGTCCGCAGCCCCCTGGGAGTTGCTGGAGGGGCTGGTGGTGGTCATTTCGTGCTGCGTCATGGCGGACATCCTAAGGGGCGATGCCGAGCGGGCCGGAATCGTGTCTCCGGCGGCCGTCGGGCAAAACGCGGCCGCGGCGGCGGTTGCGCGGCGGAGACACAGGGGAGCAGCCCGCCTACTCCTCCGGCAGGCAGACCAGCTTCTCCCCGGACAGGTAGATGCGCAGGGAAAGCGCATCCAGCGTGGTGGTGTCCCCGGGCCGGTCCTGCCGGCAGTCCGTCGCACCGGTGCGCGAGGCGCGGGCGCGGGCGCGGGCCGCCGGCCCCCGGCCGACCCGGTGGGCCAGGGCGAAGGCGGAGGTGTGCGGGCGCGGCACCGCCCACGTGGAGTCCCACATCAGGTGCCAGTCGGTGCCGCGTCCGTCGGGGAGCGTGACGTCCTCCTGGCCGAGGGAGCCGTTGATGACCAGCAGCAGGTCGGCGTCACCCATGGGGGTGCCCGAACGGAGCATCTGCACCACGCGCGTCCACGGGTCGTGCCAGGCGGCCACGTCCATCGGGTCGGCGTTGGCGCGGAACCAGGACAGGTCCGGCAGGACGTCCCCGTCGGCCGTGGAGCCGCTGGCGAAGGCGGTCGGGCGCAGCACCGGGTGCTGGTCGCGCAGGTTGATCAGGAAGTGGGTGGTGGCGATCAGGTCCCGCTGCCAGGTGGTCAGGTTCCAGTCGTACCAGGAGATCGGCGAGTCCTGGCAGTAGGAGTTGTTGTTGCCGTCCTGGGTGCGCCCCATCTCGTCTCCGCCCAGCAGCATGGGCGTGCCGGCGGAGACCAGCAGGGTGCCCAACACGTTGCGGGAGGAGCGGCGGCGCAGAATCTCGATGGGGCCTCCGCCCATGCCCTCCGGCAGCGGCCCCTCGAAGCCGTGGTTCCAGGAGCGGTTGTCGTCGGTGCCGTCGCGGTTGTCCTCGCCGTTGGCCAGGTTGTGCTTGTAGTCGTAGCTGACCAGGTCGCGCAGGGTGAAGCCGTCGTGGGCGGTGACGAAGTTGATCGACGCCAGCGGGCCCCGCCCGCCCGGGTACTCGCCGTAGCTGAACATGTCGGCGCTGCCGCTCAGGCGCGTGGCCAGGTCCCGCAGGTCGTTGCCGGGGCGCCCCTTGGACATCTCGGAGGCGTCGTGCAGCCAGAAGGAGCGCACCGTGCCGCGGTAGCGGTCATTCCAGTCGTGGAAGGGCGCCGGGAACTCGCCCGTGCGCCAGCCGCCCGGGCCGATGTCCCAGGGCTCGGCGATCAGCTTGGTGTTCTGCAGCACCGGGTCGGTGGCCATGGCGATCAGCAGCGGATGGCGCGACTGGAACTCGGAGGCATCCCGTCCCAGGGTCACCGCCAGGTCGAAGCGGAAGCCGTCGATGCCGACGTCGCCCGCCCAGTAGCGCAGCGAGTCCAGTACCAGCTGCACCGCCCGGGTGGAGCGGAAGTCCACCGTGTTGCCGGTGCCGGTGACGTCCACGTACTGGGCGGGCCGGTAGGGGGCGTGCAGGTAGTACTCGAGGTTGTCCAGGCCCCGCAGCGACAGCGCGGGCCCGTCCATGCCCGACTCGCAGGTGTGGTTGTAGACCACGTCCATGATGATCTCGAGGCCGGCCTCGTGCAGCATTGAGACCATGCCGCGGAACTCGTCCAGCACGGCCTGCGGACCGGCCTCGCGGGCCGCCCGAGTGGCGTAGGAGGGCTCGGGCGCGAAGTAGGACAGGGTCGAGTAGCCCCAGTAGTTGGTCCGCTCGCGCTGGAGCAGGAAGGCCTCGGAGAAGGCGGCGTGCACGGGCAGCAGCTCCACGGTGGTCACGCCCAGTGAGCGCAGGTGGGAGACGGCGGCCGGATGCGCCAGGCCCGCGTAGGTGCCGCGCAGCTCCGGGGGCACACCGGGCATGGAGTGGGTGAAGCCCTTCACGTGCGTCTCGTAGATGACGGTGCGCTCTTCGGGCACACGCGGGCCGGGGACGACGGGGAACTGCTCGCCGGTCACCACGCCGAGAGCGGTGTGTCCGGCGGAGTCCAACTCGGAGGGCAGGAAGGGCACATAGGTGGGGGCCAGATCCGCGTCGACGGCGTGCGCGTACAGCTCCGGGCCCAGGCGGGGGGCGCCTTCGATGGCGCGGGCGTAAGGATCGAGCAGCAGCTTGCGGGGGTTGAACAGCAGCCCCTCCGACGGATTCCACGGGCCGTAGGCGCGATAGCCGTAGCGCTGCCCGGCGCGTACCCCGGGGACGTGCGCGCTCCAGGCGCCGCGGACGGGGCCGTGCATGCCGATGCGCCGTTCGGAGGTGATCGCGCCGTCCGCGTCGGTGGTCAGCAGACACAGGTCCACCGCGTCGGCACGCGGCGCCACCACCACGAAGTCGGCGCCGTCCTCGGTGAGCGTGGCGCCCAGCCGAGTGCGGTCCGAGGCATCGGAGTCGGCACGGGCAGCAGGTTGCGGCTCTGGCGTGGAGGACATGGACATGAATCCTATTGTTGAGCAAGGGGACGCGGGATGCTACACCATTGCAGCGGCTCATGGCGCGCGGATTATGCGGGGCGCGTCGGTGAGGGTGACCGAGCGCTCACCGGTGACGGCGCCGTGATATGGCAACCTTGTACGCATGAAAATAGTCGTCTGCATCAAGCACGTCCCTGACGTGCAGTCCGAGCGTCGTATGGAGGAGGGGCGCCTGGTCCGCGGTGAGGAGGACGTCCTCAACGAGCTGGACGAGAACGCCGTCGAGGCCGCGGTAGCCCTGGTCGAGGACCTGGGCGGCGAGGTGATCGCCCTGTGTATGGGTCCCGAAGACGCCGAGGACGGCGTGCGCCGTGCCCTGCAGATGGGTGCCGACTCCGGCGTCGTCGTCAGCGACGACGCGCTGGTGGGCGCCGACGTACCTACCACCGCCCGCACGCTGGCCGCGGCCGTGTCGAAGATCGGGGGCGCGGAGGCCGGGCCGGGTGACGTGGATCTGGTCATCACCGGCATGGCTTCGCTGGACGCCATGACCTCCATGCTTCCGGGCGCGCTCGCGGCCGCACTGCACGTGCCGGCGCTGACCCTGGCCGGATCGCTGGAGGTGAGTGCCGATGAGGCGACCATCACCCGTTCCGCCGGCACCGTGCGCGAGGTGCTCTCCGCCCCGCTGCCCGCGCTGGTGTCCGTCACCGACCAGGCCAACGAGCCGCGCTACCCCAACTTCGCCGCCATGCGGGCCGCCCGCAAGAAGCCGCTGGACGTCTGGGATCTTGACGACCTCGGCCTGCCCGCCGGCGAGCCGAGCATCGCCGTCATCGACTTCACCGAGCGGCCCGCCCGTGAGGCAGGCATCATCCGCACCGACGCCGGCGAGGCCGGGCGCGACCTGGCCGCCTGGCTGGTAGACCACGAGCTCGTGTGAGCGGGAACAACCCGGAAGGAATGACGAGTAATCATGAGTGAAATCACCTCCGAAACCGCTCCCGGCGGCCGTCTCGACGCGCCCGTGCTCGTTCTGGTGGACCGCACCGGCGAGGGCGCCCCGACCGGTGCCGGCCTCGGTCTGGTGTCCACGGCCCGGGGACTGACCGCCGGCGACGTCGTCGCGCTCGTGGCGGGCGACATC
>NZ_LK995494.1:36987-46165 GCF_900002405.1 Actinomyces succiniciruminis
AGCCGCCGGTGCGACCCGCCTGCTCGCCGCCGACCTGGGCGGCCGTGAGGTCGTGGCCGCCGTCGCCGCCGACGCCGTGGTTGCGGCCGTGGGCTCCGTCGCCCCCGCGGTCGCGCTCGTCGGGGCCGACTACCGCGGCAAGGAGATCGCCGGCCGGGCGGCCGTACTGCTCGGCTCGGCCTGCGCCTCCGACGTCGGCGACCTGCGCGTGGTCGACGGCGAGTTGCACGCCTCCAAGCTGGTGCTGTCCGGCACCTGGTCGACCACCATGACCGTTTCGGCGCAGGCCGACCACACCCCGGTCATCTCCGTGCACCCGAGTGCCGCGGCATCCGCACCGAGCGCGGCCGGCTCCGACGTCCCGGCCGTGGAGGCGCTTGAGGTGCCGCTCAGCGCCGAGGCGGCGGCCGTCAAGGTCGTCTCCCGAGAGGTGGGTGACGCCGCCGCGGGCCCCGACCTGTCCGAGGCCCAGCGGGTGGTGGTGATGGGACGCGGCACCGACGGCGACGTCGCCCTGGTGCACTCCCTCGCCGATCCGCTCGACGCCGCCATCGGCGCCACCCGCGTGGCCTGCGACGAGGGCTGGATCGAGCGCTCCGCCCAGGTGGGGCAGACCGGTGTCTCCATCGCCCCCAGCCTGTACATCGGGTTGGGCGTGTCCGGCGCCGTCCACCACACCAGCGGCATTCAAGGTGTCGGCACGATTGTCGCCATCTGCGACGACTCGGAGGCGCCGATCTTCGAAATGGCCGACTACGGCGTGGTCGGCGACGTCGCCGAGGTCGTGCCCCAGCTGGTTGAGGAGTTGGCGCGCCTGCGCGGCTGAGCGCCACCTGCCGTACTACTGACGGTCCGCCCCGTCCCGGTTCATTCCGGGGCGGGGCGGCTTCATGCGCCGAGATCGATAGTTGTTACGTGCCGAGATCGGTAGAAGTTACGTGCCGAGATCGGTCGATATGGCGGGGTGGGTGCGTTCTCGTGCAACCCGTGGTGGGCCTGGGGCTGGTCGGCGCGCCGGGGCGGAGCTTGTTGACTTCCACATGCCACATGTGTCACTGTACTAGTGCAGTAATACAGATGGCCTTCCGGTCGCCTGTCCACTGCGCTCATGAGCACATTCGTCCGCCCATCAAGAGGGGAGGCCCCGTGGATCTTGACGGCTCCCGGCCGATCTGGCTGCAACTGGTCGACGACTTCCGCCTGCGGATCGTCACCGGCGCCTGGCCGACCGGCACCCGGATACCCAGCGTGCGCGAACTGGCCACGCAATCCGGCGTCAACCCCAACACCGTCCAACGCGCCCTCGCCGAACTCGATCGCACCGGCCTGACCAGCACCGAACGGACCGCAGGCCGCTTCGTCACCACGGATACCGCCGTCGTCGACGCCGTGCGCCGCGAGCTCGCCGCCGACGCCACGGACGCCTTCATCACCGCCCTTACCGCCGTCGGCATGGATCTGGCGCAGGCATCCGCCCTCCTGCGGGAGCGCTGGAACGACCGTCCCGCCATGCCCCAGGCAGACACAGGAGAAAACTCATGAACCGGCACTCATCGGCTCCGCCGTCGCCCGCGGCGCGCTTCACCGCCGTCCCAGTCCCCGACGGTGCCGCCCCACTGATCCGGGTGGCGCACCTGACCAAGGCCTACCGCGGCCGCCTGGCGCTGGCGGACCTGACCCTGAACCTACCGGCCGGCCGGATCGTCGGCCTCATGGGCTCCAACGGTTCGGGCAAGACCACCCTGCTGAAGATCCTGGCGGGCCTGCTGTCGGAGTACGACGGCCAGGTGCGTGTAGGTGAGTACGTGCCCGGACCGCAGTCCAAGGCGCTGGTCGCCTTCCTTCCCGACGCCGACTTCCTGGCGCCGGAGCTCAAGGCCGAGCAGGCCATAGCCATGTTCTCCCGGCTGTTCTCCGACTTCGACGCCGACCGCGCCCGCGAACTGGTGGAGTTCTTCGGCCTGCCCAAGGACCGGAGCCTGAAGGAGATGAGCAAGGGCATGGGGGAGAAGCTGCGCGTCAGTCTGATCATGGCGCGCCGCGCCCGTGTCTACCTGCTCGACGAGCCCATCTCCGGGGTCGACCCCGCCGCGCGGGACGTCATCCTCAGCGGCGTCCTGCAGGGCTTCGACCCCGAGGCACTGATGGTGATCTCCACTCACCTGATCGCCGACGTGGAGCCGATCGTCGACTCCGTCGTCTTCCTCAAGGACGGACGCCTGCTGCTCGCCGGCGACGCCGATGACCTGCGTGAGGCTCACGGCATGAGCCTGGACGCCCTGTTTAGGAAGGAGTACCGCTGATGCTGCGCACACTGTTGAATGAGGAGATCTGCTTCCTGGCCCCCATACACCTGAAGATGCTCGGCATCTGGACGGTATTCGGGCTGGTCTTCCTCGGAGTCACGTTCCTGAACCTGCCGGTACTGAACGTCTTCGGGGCGCTGGGCGGGGTAATCTCCTTCGGTCTGGCCATACCGGTGGTGCTCATCCACACCGCGGTCGAGTACTGGCAGTCCATGTACGGCTCACGCGGCTACCTGACCCACGCGATCCCGGTGCGCGGGCGGCTGCTGTACGCCGCCAAGACCCTGTATGCCTTCGCGGCCGGCCTGGTGGCGACGTGCTTCACCGCAGTCGGCCTGTTGGTGACCGCGTGGGTGACCGCACGGGCTCAGGGAATCGGCCTCGGTGAGTTGCTCCAACCCGTGCGTGAGATGCTGGACTTCTTCGGCACCGGCTGGGTGATCGGCTTCGTCGTGTACATGATCGTGGAGCTTGCCTGCGTGATCGTGTGCGTGTCCGCGATTATGAGCATCGGGGCGCAAGGACGCTGGAACCACCTCGGCTTTGGCGCGCCCGTGATCGGCTTCGTGGGACTGTATCTGGTGGCGCAGGTGCTCTCGCTGCTACTGCTGCTGATCGTGCCCGTGAGCATGGGGATTCCGTCCGGGGACATCGTGAATACATGGATGCTGCCGGACTTCATTGAGGCGATGCGCACGGGCGGCGACCCGACCCTGCTGGGGCTAGGATTCATCGCCGTGTGGCCGCTGCTGGCGGTGGCGCTCGGAACATGGGGCGTGCGCTCCATCGAGCACCACACCTCCCTGCGCTGAACTGCGGCTGTGCGGCCGGGTGTGCGGTTCAGGCGACTGTCGCCTGGGCCAGCACCCGGCCGCCGTCGTCCCCGCCGTAGACGACGACGCTCTGCCCGGCGGCCAGGCCCCGCAGGGGCTGGCGCAGCACCGCGTGCAGCGTGCCGGCCGCGGCATCCACGGTCACGTCCGCGGGCACCGGGCGGCCGTGTGCCCGCACCTGTACGGTCACGTCCTGCCAGCCGACTCCGTCGGCGGGCGAATCGGGGGAGTCCAGCAGCACCAGGTCCTTGCCGTCCACAACGGTGCGCCGCAGCAGCTCGGCGGGACCGACCACGACCTCGTTGGTGCGCGGGCGCGTCTCTATTACGTAGCGGGGGCGGCCATCGGCGGCGGGACGGGTCAGTCCCAGGCCCTTGCGCTGGCCGACGGTGAAGCCGAAGTAGCCGCCGTGGGTGCCTAGTACCTCGCCGTCGGGGGAGACGATGTTGCCCTCCTGAGCTCCGAGGCTGCGCTGCAGGAAGCCGCGAGTGTCGCCGTCGGCGACGAAGCAGATGTCGTAGGAGTCCGGCTTATCCGCCACCGGCAGGCCGCGGCGCTCGGCCTCGGCCCGCACCGCCGCCTTGGAAGGAGCATCCCCCAGGGGGAACAGGGCGCGCGATAGTCCCTCGCGCCCGGAGACGGCCAGCACGTAGGACTGGTCCTTGGCCGCATCGGCGGCCCGATGCAGCTCCAGGGTGTTCGCCTCACCTGGGCGGCCGGCGACGGCGCCGCCGCGCAGGCGGGCGTAGTGACCGGTGACGACGGCGTCGAAGCCCAGCGCCAGGCCGCGCTCCAGCAGCACGTCGAACTTGACGCGCTCATTGCAGCGCACGCACGGGTTGGGGGTGCGGCCGGCGCGGTACTCGGACAGGAAGTCGGCGACCACCCGCTCCTCGAACTCCTCCGACAGGTCCCACACGTAGAAGGGGATGCCCAGGATCTCGGCCGCCCAGCGGGCGTCGCCGGCGTCCTCGATGGAGCAGCAGCCGCGGGCGCCGGAGCGCGTGGCGGCCCGGTTGCGGGTCAGTGCCATGTGCACGCCGACGACCTCGTGGCCGGCCTCGACGGCGCGCGCGGCGGCGACGGCGGAATCGACTCCGCCGGACATGGCTGCCAGTACGCGCACGTGTGCTCCTTCCGCCGCTTCGGTTCTCTCGCTGCCCGGGCGAGCGGGTGCAGCCTACCGCCGGGGAAGGGGAGGTGGGCTGTTGGGCTGGACACTGCGCAACCGTCGGACATCCGTGCGCCTCAGTCGATTCCCGCCGGGGTCGATACGCGGGCGCGGCCGCGGTCGAGGGATGCAGGGACCTGCGTCACACCTGGCGCTCTCGACTTGCCATGATCCCGACCACGGTGTCTACTTGTGTATACAAGTTGCCGCATGGGAGCGGCAGCGTGAATGACCCCGGAGCAACCCATGAGCTTTCACGACGCCGTCGTCTACCAGGTCTATCCGAAGTCCTTCAAGGACACCACCGGCAACGGCATCGGTGACCTGCGCGGCATCCTTGAGAAGGTCCCCTACATCGCCTCCCTGGGCGTGGACTATGTCTGGCTCAACCCCTTCTACCCCTCGCCGGGCCGTGACAACGGCTACGACGTCGCCGACTACTGCGCGGTGGACCCGGCGATGGGCACCATGGAGGACTTCGACGAGCTCGTCGCCGCCCTGGCCGAGCACGGCATCAGCCCCATGCTGGACATGGTGCTCAACCACGTGTCCACCGAGCACGAGTGGTTCCAGCGGGCCCTGGCCGGCGAGCAGCGCTACCGCGACTACTTCTACCTCCGCCCGGCCCGCGGTGACGGCTCGGCGGGGCAGCCGATCCTGCCCACCAACTGGGTCTCCAAATTCGGCGGCCCCGCCTGGGCGCCCTTCGGGCCCGTGGACGAGTCCGGCCGCCCACTGGGAGGGGAGTACTACCTGCACCTGTTCGATCCCGGCCAGGCCGACCTGGACTGGCACAACCCCGAGGTGCGCGCCCGCGCGGCGGAGGTCATCAACTTCTGGCGGTCCCACGGCGTGCGAGCCTTCCGCTTCGACGTCATCAACCTCATCGGCAAGACCGAGCCCCTGGCGGACGCGCCCGCCGGCACCGACGACCGCCTCGTCTACACCGACGGGCCGCTCGTGCACGACTACCTGCACGAACTGTGCCGAGCCAGCTTCGGCCAGGATCCGGACTCCGTGACCGTGGGGGAGATGTCCTCCACCTCCATCGCCGCCTGCGTCGACTACACCAACCCCGCGCGGCGCGAGCTGTCGATGGTGTTCAACTTCCACCACCTCAAGGTCGATTACGCCGACGGTCAGAAGTGGACCCTGGCCGAGCCCGACATCCCCGCCCTCAAGCACATCCTCAACGACTGGGCACTCGGCCTTCAGGCCGGCGGCGGCTGGAACGCCCTGTTCTGGAACAACCACGATCAGCCCCGGGCGATCAACCGCTTCGGTGACCCGGACCGCTACCACTACGAGTCCGCCACCATGCTCGCCACCGCCATCCATCTGCTGCGCGGCACCCCCTACATCTACATGGGGGAGGAGATCGGCATGACCGATCCGGACTACACCGGTATCGAGGACTACGTGGACGTCGAGGCCCTGGGCGCCTACGCCGAGCTGGTGGCCGCCGGGCACAGCGAGGCGGACGCCTTCGCCATCGTCCACGCCAAGGCGCGTGACAACGCCCGCACCCCCATGCAGTGGGACGCGACCGCCGGCGGCGGCTTCACCACCGGCACGCCGTGGCTACGCCCCACCAACGCGGCTGCGATCAACGTCGCCGCCGAGGAGGCGGGCGGCCGCATCCTGCCCTACTACCGCCGCCTGGTGGAACTGCGCAAGACGGAGCCGGTGATCGCCGAGGGCGACTACGCCCCCTGGGAGCTCGACAACCCCGACGTATTCGCCTACATCCGCACCCTGCCCGCACCCGGGCCCGGCGCATCCGCCGACGCCGCGGGTCCAACCGTTGACGAGGGCGACGCTGCTCGCCTGCTCGTCATCACCAGCTTCCGTGGTCACCCGACCACGGTCGAGGTTCCCAGTGAGTTCCTCACCGGAGAAGTGCTCATCGGGAACTACCCCACAAGGCCGCTCAGCCCCGTCATGACTCTGTCCCCGTACGAGGCACTGGCCATCATCATCCGCACTACGACCAGGCTCTGAGAGGAGCTCTCCGCATGTCCCCAGCATCTGCTTCGGATACGGCGCTGGTAGCGCCCGTCTCCGGCAAGATAATCGCCCTCGCCGATGTACCCGACCCGGTCTTCTCCTCCGGGGCCCTCGGAGCGGGTTTCGGCGTGGCCCCAACCTCCGGCGACGTCGTCGCCCCGGTCTCCGGAACCATCACCATGGTGGCCGAAACCGGCCACGCCGTCGGCATCGCCACCCCCGAGGGGCTGGAGGTGCTCCTGCACCTGGGGGTCGACACCGTCGAGTTGGAGGGGCGTCCCTTCCGCCTCACCGCCGCCGTCGGCCAGGAGGTCCGGTCCGGCCAGTCCCTGGGCACCATGGACCTGGCGGCCATCACCGCCGCCGGCAAGGACACCACCACCATCGTGGCCGTGACCAACTCCGCCAAGGCCCTGGCCGGGCTACAGGTTGTCGAGGGGGAGGCGCAGGCCGGCGCGAGCGTGGCCACCGCCGTGCTCAAGACCGCTGCCGCGGCGGGCGCCGCCTCGCCCCGGGCCGCCGCGGTCGACGACGGCCTGACCGGCTTCGACGCCACCGCCCGCGACATCATCGCCGGGGTGGGCGGGGCCGACAACATCCGCTCCGTCATCCACTGCATCACCCGGGTGCGCTTCTACCTGAAGGACGAGTCCCTCGCCGACGACGCCGCCGTGACCGGGACCGAGGGCGTCATCGACGTCGCCCGTGCGGGTGGCCAGTACCAGGTGGTCATCGGCGCCACCGTCGGCGACGTGTACGACGCCATCGTCAAGCAGGTGCCCCGCCTGGCCGAGGGGGCCGACGACGCGGAGGCGGCCCCGGCGGCACCGAAGCCCACCACGCCCATCGGCTGGGTGAAGTACGGCTTCTCCTCCCTGATCGGCGTGATCACGGGCTCCATGATCCCCGTGATCGGCGTGCTGGCCGCCTCCGGCATCCTCAAGGGGATCCTGGCGCTGCTCACCCAGTTCAACGTGGTGGACACCGGCACCTCCACCTACACCTTCATCGACGCCATGGCCTCGTCGATGTTCTACTTCCTGCCCATCATCATCGGCTTCACCTCGGCCCGCAGGCTCGGCGCGGATCCGATCATCGTCGCCATCATCGGCGGCGTGCTCACCTTCCCGTCGGTGGTCTCCATGGCCAATTCCTCCGCCGAGGACTACCACGTGATCGCCCGGATCGGGCGGACGGTCTTCAACTCCGACTTCTTCGGCATTCCCGTCTCCCTGCCCGAGGGCAACGCCTATGCCTACTCGATCTTCCCGATCATCGTGGCCGCCTGGCTGGCCAGCAAGATCGAACCGTGGCTCAAGCGGTGGATCCCGGCGGTGGTGCGCTCCATCTTCGCCCCGCTGCTGGAGATCTTCATCGTCTCCACCCTGGTGCTGGTGGTGTTCGGCCCGATCGTCATGACGATCTCCGGTGGCATCGCCCAGGCCGTCAGCTGGGTGCTGAGCCTTTCGTACCCGGTGGCCGGGTTCCTCATCGGCGGCTTCTACCAGTGCCTGGTCATCTTCGGACTGCACTGGGCGGTCATCCCGATCATCTCTCAGCAGATCGCCGACCCCGGCTACTCGCCGCTCAACGCCATCGTCTCCGCCTCCATGATCGCCCAGGGCGGCGGCGCGCTCGCACTGTGGGTCAAGGCCAAGAGCCCCCGCATCAAGCAGCTGGCCGGCCCGGCCACCATCTCCGCCCTGTGCGGGGTGACCGAGCCCGCCATGTACGGCCTGAACCTCAAGTACGGGCGCGTGTTCATCACCGCCTCCATCGGCGGCGCCGTGGGTGGCCTGCTCACCGGCCTGTTCGACGTCAACATGTGGGGCTTCACCGGCGCCTTCGTGGGCTTCCCGTCCTTCGTCAACCCCGCGGGCCTTGACGGCTCCTTCACCGGCTTCTGGATCGCCTCGCTCGTGACCCTGGCCGTGTCCTTCCTGGCCACCTACTTCTTCGGCTTCAAGGAGTCCGACTTCGAGACCGAACGCACGGTGGAGAAGGTGCGGCTGGGCAACCGCGAGCCGGTGGCTCGCTGACGAGCTCGGCCTCTTGGCGGCCCGGTCGGCGCGCGTGTTGTGTGCGCGCCGACCGGGCCGTCGGCCTACGCCGTCACCGCTGGGCGGGCAGTCGCTGCGCCGCAGAGACGAAGCCGAATGTCTGCGGGACGTGGTGGGAGCGGGTGTATTCGAACGGCACCCCGCCAGAGTCGAAGCCGAGCGACTCCATAACTCCCACGCAGTCCAGGCCGCCCAGGTCCAGGTGGCGGCGGTCCAACTCGTCCGCCCCCTCGATGGTGATCATGCGCGAGGCCGTGGCGATATGCACCCCCAGTTCGTTCTCCAGGTAGGCGTAGATGGAGGTCTCTGCGGCTTCCCGGGGAATGTCGGGGACCACCGAGCGCAGGAACCGGTTGTGGTCGATGATGGCGGGCCGGTCGTTCAGCAGCCGCAGCCGGCGCAGGTACAGCACCTGCGCGCCCGCGGTGAGGCCGGAGGCCTGCGCCACCGAGTCGGTAATGGTTTCAACCGTTGCGGACAGCAGCACGGTGCGTACCGTGATGCCGATGCGTCTGCCGGCCTCGGCCAGGGACTCGATGCCGGACAGGAAGAACAGGGACGTCGAACGAGGGCGGTAGATCACCTGGATGCCCTTGCCGTGGATGGGCTGAACGTAACCCTGAGAGCCCAGATACTGCACCGCCTTGCGCACCGTGGGGCGGGTGGTGGCGAAGTCGGCGCTCAGCCGGTTCTCGCTGGGCAGGAAGGAACGGAAGGGGAAGCTGCCGTCCTCTATCCGAGTGCGCAGGAACTCGTAGATCTCCTGACGATACCGGTCCCGGCCACCCACGCCCCGGTGAC
>NZ_LK995494.1:46282-60375 GCF_900002405.1 Actinomyces succiniciruminis
CCCCGCCGCTGGCGGGCCCGGCGGGCGGTGTTAATGGCGTCGGGCAGGGCCGCCAGCAGGCGCTCCACATCCTCGGCGCCCGTCTCCCGCCCCATGGAGCAGCGCAGCGTCGCCCGCGCCGCATCCTCCCCGTAGCCCATCGCCAGCAGCACGTGGCTCGGCCGGGAGACACCCGCATGGCAGGCCGACCCGGCGGACACGTCGATGCCCGCCATGTCCAGCGCCATCAGCAGCGCCTCGGCGTCGGCGTCCTCAACCCACAGGTGGGCCGTGCCCGGCAGATGCGCCGCATCATCGGGCAGGGTCGCGTGCACGCCCGCCAGCGCCGTCGCCCCCGCCAGCAGGCGCGTCCGCAGCGCCTCCAGCCGCGCCGCCTCCGCCGCCCGCTCGGCCACGGTCAACTCCACGGCCAGCGCCAGCGCCCGCGCCCCGACCACGTCCTGCGTGCCCGAGCGCAGCCCCCGCTCCTGGCGCCCGCCCCCCATCGGCGCCACCAGGGAGAAGTCTCGCCGCGCGATCAGGGCGCCGACGCCGACCGGCGCGCCGAGCTTGTGCCCGCTCAGCGACAGTGCATCCAGCCCCCAGCCGTGAAAGTCCAGCGGTATCCGGCCCACCGCGGCCACCGCGTCGGTGTGCACGGGCACGTACCCGTCCGTGCCGGGCCGGTCGGTGCCGGTCGCGGCGCGCACCGCCGCCACGATCCCGGCCAGGTCCTGTACCAGGCCGGTCTCGTTGTTCGCCGCCATCACGCTCACCAGGCAGGCGCCGCCCGCCAGCGCCGCGCGGAGCTCACCGGCCTCCACCCGCCCGGCTCCGTCGACCGGCAGCGGCACGTACTCGGCCTCCAACTGCGCCGCCGCGGTGCGCGCACTGTCCAGCACCGCCGGATGCTCGATCGGGGAGGTGACCACGCGCGGACGCTCCACTCCGGCGGCACGGGCCGCCAGCACCCGACCGGCGACCGCCAGCGCGTCCGCCTCCGTGCCACTGCCGGTGAAGATCACCTCGTGCGGGTCCACGTTCAGCGCCGCCGCCAGCCGGGACCGCGCCTGCGCCAACAGCGCCCCGGCCCGGCGTCCCGAGGCGTGCTGCGCCGCCGGATTCGCCCACCCGCCCAGGCCATCGGCCAGGTCTCGGGCCACCTGCTCGGCCACCTCCGCCCGCACGGGCGTGGTGGCGGCATGGTCGAGGTAGACGCGTGCGGCGGCGCTCCCGGAACTCATGACGGCAGCGTATCCGCCCCGCCCGCGCCTAGGCTGCCCCCATGACCTCCACGCCCCGGCCCGCCGTCCCTGACGACCCGGAAGTCCCTGCCCCGACTCGCTCGTCGCGGACCGCAGCCCGCTCCCTGTCCCGGGCGACCACCGACCGCGACGCCTCCCGCCGCAGCCAGCCCGGCCTTATCGCCGCGCTCGCCGCCGACCCCGCCACCCGCCTGCTGCTGGTGGACGCCCGCGGCCGCATCGCCCTGGACGCCCCGGCCATCGGCGCAAACCTGCCCGACGACGGCCTCACTCCCGCCGCACCGCACGACCGCGACGCCTCCGTCTGGCGGTCCGGCCGCACCGCCTCCTCCGACGCCCGTCCCCGGCTCGCACCCCTGACCGCCGCGGACCTCGACGTCACCGGCCTGACCTGCTTCTACCTGGGGCGCGAGCAGGGCACCGGTACCGGCGACGCCGCCGGGGCCGCCTGGCTCGCCGTCGTCGTCCCCACCGACGACGTCACCTCACCCACCGACGCCGAGGGCGCCGGACACCCCCACCCGGCCCTCAGCGCCGTCCTGGACCGCTACCCGCTGTCCGCGCTGCGGGCCGTCGGCGCCGACCTGGACGCCCACGACGCCGGCCTGGCCACCCCCGCCAGCGCTCTGGCCGCCTGGCACGCCCGCTCCGGCTTCTGCCCCCTGTGCGGAGGCCGCACCCAGATCGTGCAGGCCGGCTGGGCCCGCCGCTGCACCAGCTGCGGCGCCCTCGACTTCCCCCGCACCGACCCCGCCGTCATCATGGCCGTCACCGACGACGCCGACCGCATCGTCCTGGTCCACGGCGCCACCTGGGACCACCACCGCTACTCCACCGTCGCCGGCTTCGTGGAGGCGGGGGAGGCCGCGGAGGCCGCCGTCGTCCGCGAGGTCGCCGAGGAGACCGGGCTGAAGGTCGCCAGTGTGGAGTTCGTCGCCAGCCAGCCCTGGCCCTTCCCCCGCTCCCTCATGCTCGGCTACCGGGCCCGCCTGGCCCCCGGCGAGCACCTGGCCCGCCCCGACGGCGCCGAGGTCACCGACGCGGTGGTCCTCAGCCGCGCCGAGCTCACCGACGCCATCGCCGCCGGCACCGTCGTCCTGCCCGGCCCCACGTCCATCGCCCGCATGCTGATCGAGGACTGGTACGGCGGCCCCATCGGCTGAACGCCTGCTCGCGCGGGCCGAGGCCGGGCCACCACGGTCCGCCCGAGCCGCGCCGGTCAATCGTGTCGGCCCGGCGTGGCAGGCTGGGCGGTGATGAACGACCACGCCCCGGCACCCGACGCCCCGCGCCCTGCGGGCACGCCCGGCGCCCTGCCCACCCCCGCCCAGCTGCTCGACGCCCTCGACCCCGACCAGCGGCAGGTCGCCGAGCACTTGGAAGGGGCCCTGTGCGTGTTGGCCGGCGCCGGTACCGGCAAGACCCGGGCGATCACCTACCGGATCGCCCACGGGGTGGCGGTGGGCGCCTACCAGCCCACCCAGGTCCTGGCCGTCACCTTCACCGCCCGCGCCGCCGGGGAGATGCGTTCGCGCTTGACGGACCTGGGTGTGCCCGGGGTTCAGGCCCGCACCTTCCACTCCGCCGCCCTGCGGCAGCTGACCTACTTCTGGCCCACCGCCATCGGCGGGCGCCGCCACGAGATCGAGCGGTACAAGGGCCGCCTGGTCGGCACCGCCGCCCACCGCCTGGGCCTGTCCGCGGACCGGGCCCTGATCCGCGACCTGGCCGCGGAGGTCGAATGGGCCAAGGTCACCATGACCCTCCCGGAGGACTACGCCCAGGCGGCCGCCGCCCAGGGCCGTGTCGGGGTGGGTGACCTCGACCCGGCCACCGTCGCCCAGCTGCTGGCCGTCTACGAGGAGGTCAAGGCCGAGCGGGGCGTGATCGACTTCGAGGACGTGCTGCTGCTCATGGTCGGCATCCTCAAGGATCGCGAGGACATCGCCGCCCAGATACGCGGCCAGTACAAGCACTTCGTGGTCGACGAGTATCAGGACGTCTCCCCGCTTCAACAACGGCTGCTGGACCTGTGGCTCGGGCACCGCCGCCAACTGTGCGTGGTCGGTGACGTCTCCCAGACCATCTACTCCTTCACCGGCGCCACCCCCGAATACCTCACCGGTTTCGCCTCCCGCTACGACGGCGCCCGCACCGTGCGGTTGACCCGCGACTACCGCTCCACCCCGCAGGTGGTGTCCCTGGCCAACCGGGTGCTGTCGCGCTCGCGGCGCGGCGCCGGGGCACTCGCCCTGCCGGCCGGGGCGGTGCAACTCCAGGCGCAGCGGCCCTCCGGCCCCGCGGTGCGCTTCGAGGCCTACGACGACGACGTCGCCGAGGCCGCCGGCATGGTCGCCCAGGTGCAGCGGCTCCAGGCCGCTGGCGTGCCGCTGTCGGAGATCGCCGTCCTGTACCGCACCAACTCCCAGTCCGAGGTGGTTGAGCAGGCGCTGGCAGACGCCGGCATCGGCTACCTGGTGCGCGGCGGGGAGCGCTTCTTCGAACGCGAGGAGGTCAAGCGCGCCATGGTGCTGCTGCGGGCCGCCGCCCGCACCGAACGCGCCGAGCTCACCGGGGATCCGGGCGCGGACGCCCGCATGGTGCTGGCCCGGGAGGGCTGGAGCGAGCAGCCGCCCGCCACCCGTGGCGCCATGCGCGAGCGCTGGGACTCCCTGAACGCGATCGTGGAACTGGCCGACCAGCTCGGCGAGCGGCGCGGCACCGACCTGGACGGCCTGGTGGCCGAACTCGCCGCCCGTGCGGACGCCCAGAACGCCCCCACCGTCGACGGCGTCACCCTGTCCTCCCTGCACGCCGCCAAGGGACTCGAATGGGATGCGGTGCTGCTGATCGGCGCCTGCGAGGGGCTGCTGCCGATCTCCCTGGCGGAGGGGCCCGCCGCGGTCGAGGAGGAGCGGCGCCTGCTGTACGTGGGCGTCACCCGCGCCCGCGAACACCTGGTCATCTCCTATGCGCGCGCCCGCAACCCCGGCGGCCGTGCCTCCCGCAAGCCCTCCCGCTTCCTGGACGGCATCTGGCCCACCGACGTCGATGGGCCCGCCCGTCGGCGCTCCGGCGCCGGCGGCGGGCCGCGCGCCCGCGCCAAGCAGGCCGCCGCCGAATTCGAGGCCGAGAACGATCCGGCCACCGTGGCCCTGTTCGAACAACTGCGCGCCTGGCGGGCGCAGGTGGCCAAGGACGCGTCCAAGCCCGCCTACACCGTGTTCGCCGACGCCACCCTGCGCTCGATCGCCATCGTCAAGCCCGCCGTGCTGCCCCAGCTGTCCCTGATCCGGGGAGTGGGGGCGGTAAAACTCAAGGAGTACGGGCCAGACGTGCTGCGCATCGTGCGCGAATTCGGCGCCGGGGAGTAGCACGCGCCCCGTTCACGTCTCTAGGGCCGTTACGCCTCTAATTCCAGGGCGGCGGAACCATCCGCGTCGGCGGGGGCGCCGACCGCCTCCGGCGCATCGCTCGCGTCCCCCGCGTCCGCGGGTCCTACGGCCAGCCGGCTGCACAGGCAGTCGGGGTGGGGCCGCCAGTGCCGCTCCACCCCCGCGGGATCGGCCGCGGACAGCTCCACGCTGCGTCCCTCCCACAGCGGCCCGCGCCCGGTGACGACGTCGATCGCCGCCCGCGCCGCCAGCGCCGCCGCCTGATGCAGCAGCAGTCGCTCCAACACCGGGGCCGGCAGCAGTCGCAGCTGCGTGGCCAGGGCCGGCCAACAGGGGTCGGCATCCCGCGCCCACAGGTCCAGGCAGGTGGTGCACACCGCTGACTGCTCGGTCACCAACGGCCCCAGCCGCACGCTCACCTCCCGCACCACCACCGGCAGATGGGCGATGCCCGCCCGTGCCAGGTCGCGGGAGCGTATCGGGTCGACGACGTGCCCGCTCAGGGAGACGACCACGTCCGGGCGCAGGTCCAGCGGAGCCCGGGTGCGCACCGCGGGGGACAGCTCGGCCGCCCAGTCGGCCAGCGCCTCGTCGTCGGGCAGGATGGTCACCACCCCGGCCTCCACCAGCAGGCGGATGATCTCCCTGGCCAGATCCCCGCCGCCCAGCAGCCCCACGCTGCTCGCCCGCAGCATGGCGGACCGCTCGGCCGCGTCGACGGCGAGCCGGTCCCAGTAGAGCGTGTCGGCGTCGTCCGTGGCCTCGGGGGAGGCGTCGATAATGCCGATTTCACGCAGGTCGCGCACGATCTCGCGCGCCCGTTCCAGCGGCACCCGGCTCCAGCGGGCGGCGCGGTAGATGCCGGCGGGCCGGATTTCCTCCGGCAGCCGGTCGAGCAGCAGCTGCTCCCCGTTGGTCAGCCCCGACAGGATCGTCGCGTGCCCCGGCTCGGCTCCGATCTGAGTCTCCCCGGGGGCGCGCCACAGGATGGGGGAGTGGCCGCGGATACGCATGGGTGCTCCTGTCTGCCCCCGCCGGCACCGGCGCCGGCGGCATCGGCCCCAGCATGGCACCGCCCCCCGCAGGTCCGCCAGCCGGGGCGGACGACCTGTGGAAAACCTCCCCGGGAGCGGGCTCAGTCGCCCGCGAGCACGGCCTCGCAGGTCAGCAGGTCGGAGGTGTCGTCGTCGGCGATCGCCTCAACGGCACGAACCGCCTCGTGCAGCGTGCCCACCGCATACACCTCCAGGCCGTCGGGCACGTTGCCCACCACCTCGTTGCAGTTGGCGGCCGGAGCCAGGAAGTAGTTCGACCCGTCCTGCTGCGCGCCCGCCATCTTCTGCTTGATTCCGCCGATCGCGCCGACCGTGCCGTCGACGGCAATGGTGCCGGTGCCGGCGATGTCCTTGCCGCCGGTCAGGTCGCCGGGGGTGATCTCGTCGATGATGCCCAGGGCGAAGATGGTGCCGGCACTGGGACCGCCCACGTCGGACAGGCCGAAGGAGGCCTCCACGTCGGAGTCGGCCCGGGCGGACAGGCTCAGCCCCAGCAGCGACCCCTCCGAATCCGGCTCGCCGTCCCCGTCGGCGTCCTGCGGGTCGATGGTGGTCAGCTCCACGTCCACGTCGGTGCCATCCCGGTCCACCCACAGGGTCAGGGGCGTGCCCGGGGGAATCGTGGTCATCAACTCCCGCAGCTGCGGATAGGAGGTGATGGTGGTCGTCTCGCCGTCGGCGGTGGTGATCGACTCCAGTACATCGCCGGCCTGGACGCCGACGCCGGCCTGCTCGTCCGCGGTACCCGCAATGGTCAGGATCATGCGGCTGGCCTGGCCCGTCTCCATGAGTGCGGCGACCACGGCGGCGTCCTGCGAGCTGGTCATCTGGGCCTGGTTGACCTCCTCGACCTGTTCGGCCGTCAGCGACTCCGGACACACCTGGTCCCGGTCCAGGACGGTCTTGTCGCTGCTCAACCAGGCGTCCACCAGCATGAAGAAGGTGACCGGGTAGCCCGGGCAGCCGGAGACGGACACGGTGGTCATGCGCAGAGCGCCGGTGGTGTCATAGGTGTCGGTGCCGGTGACGGTCAGCAGGTCCTGGTCGGCGCCGTCGGAGGTGTCGGCCAGCACGTTCCAGGTGGGGCCGGGCGCCTGAATGACCTTGTTGATCGGTACCGTGGCGCCCGCCACCACGAGCGCCACGACCAACGCCAGGCCGGCCAGCAGCCAGGCCCGGCGGCGGCCGCGGAAGATCCGCCGGGAGCCGGCCTTGCCGCCGGCCGCGCCGGCGTCCTCGGCGGGGGCGGTTGGCGAGTCGGGGTCCGGGGTGTCCGCGGCGGAGGTGCCGGCGTCGGGGGTGTCGGAAGGGCGTTGCGTCACGGGGGTCATCATGACCCGGATTCCTGAGAAGCGGGCGACCGTCGGCCTATGCCCGGCTGGGGATCCGCGGTGGGGCATGGCCGCCCACAGGAATGGATGACATGATCGGGGTGTTTCCACCAGGCGGCCGCCCCGCGGCCCGGGCAGCGGCGCACACGCGCCGGAATCACCGAGAGGAATCCATGAGCGAGGACCCCTTCGAGGAGATCGAGCAGATGCTCGCCGCCATGTTCGGCCCACAGATGGCGGCCGACGCGGTGGGGGCGTTGCGGGCCTCCGGCGTCGACCCCAACCAGCTGGCACAAATGAGCGGCATGGGAGACCTGTCTAAACTCACCCCGGCCCAGTTGGGCGGTCTGCAGGCACAGATGCAGCAGCTGTTCACCGGTGCGGGCACCGGCGCCGTCAACTGGAACATGGGGCAGGACCTGGCCCTGCGTACCGTCCGCAGCGACGGCGACCCGGTGGTCACCGCCGCCGAGGCCGAGCAGACCCGCAGCGCTCTGGCGGTCGCGGATCTCTGGCTCGACGCCGCCACCGACTTCATGCCCGCCCCGGGGCCGCGCGAGGCCTGGAGCCGCTCCCAGTGGGTGGAGCGCACCCTGCCCGTGTGGAAGGACGTGTGCGCCCCGGTCGCCGACGCCGCCACCTCCGCGCTTGCCAACGCCCTGGAGCACCAGATCGGCCGACTGTCCGACTCCGACGCCGCGGCCGCCCAGATGGGTGCGCTGGGCAAACTCATGCGCTCCATGGCCGGCACCGCCTTCGGCCTGCAGCTGGGCCAAGCCATCGGCGAGCTCGGGCGAGAGGCGGTGGCCGCCACCGACGTCGGCCTGCCCCTGACCCGCGAGCCCGGCACCGCGCTCGTGCCCACCAACGTGGCCGCATTCGCCGCCGAACTGGAGGCGGACGCCGAGCAGGTGCGGCTGTTCCTGGCAGTCCGGGAGGCCGCCGCCGCCCGCCTGTACGCCCACGTGCCCTGGCTGCGCAGCCAGTTGCTCGCCGCCGTGGAGGCCTATGCGCGCGGCATTGTCATCGACGTCGACGCCGTCGAGCAGGCGGTCGCCCAGGTCGATCCGAACGATCCCGAGGCCATCCGGGCGGCCCTGGAGTCGGGCATGTTCGCCCCGCAGGAGACGGACGCGCAGAAGGAGGCCCTGGAGAACCTGGAGACGCTGCTGGCGCTGGTCGAGGGCTGGGTCGAGGTCGTATCCGCCCGCGCCCTGGCCCCCCACCTGCCGCTCGCCGTCGCGCTGCGCGAGATGGTGCGCCGCCGCCGCGTCCAGGGCGGGCCGGCCGAGCAGGTCTTCTCCCGGCTGATCGGCCTGGAGTTCCGGCCCCGGCGCGTGCGCGAGGCCGCCCGGTTGTGGGAGAAGCTGGGTGCGGAGCTGGGGGATGCCGAGCGGGACGCCTTCTGGCGCCATCCCGACGTGGTGCCGACGGCGGCCGAACTGGCACACCCCGACGACTTCCTGACCATGCGGCGCGCCGCCCAGGAGATGGATGCACAGATGGATGCCGACCTGGCCTCGCTGCTGGACGGCACACTCGGCTACGCCGACGGCGCCAAGGATGCCGACGCCGGCCCCGGGGGCCAGGGCACCGACCGCTCCGACGACGACTCCGCCGACGAACCCGACGCCTGAGACTCGCCGAGGTCGATAGCAGTATCCGCTGCCGCTGAGACCGGTCGCGATGGCGCCGGCTCGGGCGGCGCGGCTACTGCAGCGTGCGGCGCAGCGCCTCCACCAGGCCGGGCACCAGATCGGCACCACCCGCGACCTCGTCGGCCGAGTCGTGCGAGCGGGCGCGCACGGCGCACCAGGACTCCCCGGAGCGCAGCACGCCCACGACCATGCGCACGTCATCCCGGTCCGGCCGGGACATCAGGTAGGCGGCGCGCTCCTGCGGGTCCTCGATCTCCGCCGCCGCCTGCTCCGCCGCGGCGGGCAGTACCACGCGTTCCGTGGCCACGGCCGTGCCATCGACCTCATCCGGCCAGACGATGCCGGCCAGCAGCTCCTCCAGGCTGTCCACGGGCGGGAGGTCCCCCTGCTCGATCGCGGTCAGTGCCTCCGGGTCGGTACGGGCCTCGGCGAGCGCGGCAGCATCGAGCATCCGCTCCAGAGTGGGGTCCTGCTCCAGCGCGGACGCCGTGCGCACCAGCGCGAAGACGCCGACGGGCGCGTCCCAGCCGGCCCGAGCCACATGTTCCTCAAGCTGGGCGACAAGACGCACGAGGGCGGCTTGGCGTGGCGTGGTCGTGCTGGGGGAGGTGGCCGGGGGCAACTGATCGCTCATGGCCTCATCGTCTCATCACCCACCGGGTGGGGAATCGCAACGGCCCGGCGGCCCCCACAAAGGGGCGACTGCGTACCCGCGTGAAATAGCCGTCGTTGCTTAGAGCCGGCGCAGCGACACCTATGGATGGACTGTTTTTTGTGAGGCCGACGTGACCTGTGCGACGATGGGCCGCGGTGGCGCCACCGGCGCCGGCCGCTGTGCGCCCAGTGCGCACGCACAATGACACGGAACGACACGGAGCGTGAGCGTGAGCACCAGGCCCGACGACGATCCTATCGACAAGCCCGACGACGAGTCCGGTTCCGCCGACTCCTCCGAGACTGACAGCCGCGATGACCGCGTACGCGGCGGCTTCTTCCAGTCCGACAGCCCTGAAGACCCGTTCATCCGGCCCCGGCGCGGCGCGAGCGACGGGGCGGGGACGACGTCGTCGCCGCACGAGCCGGACGACACCGGGGATGACGATGCGGACGAACCCGAGGAGACCGGCGCTTTCGCCTCGGCCTTTGACCCCTCCGCCCTGTTCGGCCTGGGTGCCTCCCGGCACCGCAGCGCCCCGGGCGGCGTGCCGCGGCGGCATCGGGGTCCCGGCGGTGGTTCGGGTTCCGCCAACCCGCCTGTACGCAGGAGCGGGGCCGGGGGGCGCCGTCGCCCCGGGCCATTGGCGCTGACCATCGGCATCCTCGCCCTGGTGGCCATCGTCATCGGGTTCCTGTCACGCACCTGGACGGAAGTGCTCTGGTTCAGCCAGCTGGGTTTCTCCCGGGTGATCTGGACCCAGTGGATCGCCGCGGGCGCCATGTTCGTGGTCGGCTTCGTCATCATGTTCCTCGCCGTCTTCGCGGCCATACGGTCGGCGTACCGCGCCCGCGAGATCGGCCTGCCGCGGGATGAGGCGGCCCGCAACCTGGAGGCCTACCGCTCTGCGGTTGAGCCCATCCAGCGGCAGCTGACCTGGATCGTGCCGGCGGTGCTGGCACTGATCAGCTCGGCCTGGGACGTCGCCCCCCGCTGGCGGGAGGTGCTGCTCGCCCTCAATGCGCAGTCATTCGGAACGACGGACCCGCAGTTCGGGCTGGACGTGTCGTTCTACGTGTTCATCCTGCCGGTGCTGCAACTGGTGGTGTCCTACCTGACGCGGGTGGTGGTGTTCGCGGGCATCTGCTCCGTGGTGGTCCACTACCTGTACGGCGGCATTTCCGTGTCCCGCACCCCGCACTTCACTCGGGCGGCCCGCATTCACATGACGGTGTTCCTGGCCCTGTTCGCGCTGCTGCGCGGCGGCTCCTACTGGCTGGGTCGTTACTCCGCCCTGTACGCCTCCAACTCGAAGTTCGACGGTGCGGGCTACACCACCGTTAACGCCTCCATCCCCGCCAGCGCGATTCTGGCGGCGATCAGCGTGGTGGTGGCACTGCTGTTCCTGTTCTCCGTGCGCACCAGCTCCTGGCGGCTGCCGATCACCGGGGTCGCCGTCATGATCGTCTCGGCGCTGCTGATCGGCACCGCCTACCCGGCCGTGGTGCAGAAGTTCGTCGTCGACCCCAACGCGCAGCGTGAGGAGTCGACCTACATCGACCGCAACATCAAGGCGACGCTGACCGCTTACGGGCTCGACGACGTCGAGACTACCGACTACGACGCCAAGACCACCGCCGAGGCCGGACAGCTGCTGGAGGATGCCGAGTCCACGACGTCGATCCGTCTGCTGGACCCGAACCTGGTCTCCCCGACCTTCCGGCAGTTGCAGCAGAACAAGCAGTACTACTCCTTCCCGTCCTCGCTGAATGTCGACCGCTACAACATCGACGGAACCAGCCGGGACACCGTGATCGCCGTGCGCGAGCTGAACCTCGACGGTCTGGGCGCCGACCAGCGGACCTGGGTCAACGAGCACACCGTCTACACGCACGGCTACGGCGTGGTGACCGCCTACGGCAACACCGTCGCTTCCGGCGGCTACCCCTCCTTCTGGGAGGGCGGGATCCCCTCGGTCGGTGACCTGGGGGAGTACGAGCCGCGCATCTACTTCGGCCAGGGCTCGCCGTCGTACTCCATCGTGGGTGGCGACGACGGCGGTAGCCCGCGCGAGCTCGACTACCCCGACGATGCGGCCCAGTCCGGTCAGGTCAACACCACCTTTGACGGTGACGGCGGCCCGGACGTGTCCAACCCCTGGAACCGGTTGCTGTACGCCGTGCGCTTCCAGGAGATGAACATCCTGTTCTCCCAGGAGGTCCGCTCCGGCTCGCAGATCCTGTACAACCGCGACCCGGCAGACCGGGTCGCCGAGGTGGCCCCGTGGCTCACCCTGGACGGCAGCCCCTACCCGGCGGTGGTTGACGATGACGACGACGCCTCCACCCCCAAGCGGGTCGTGTGGATCCTCGACGGCTACACCACCACCAACAACTACCCGTACTCCCAGCACGAGTCGCTGGAGGACACGATGAGCGACGCGACCTCCGAGTCCGCGCTGCTGGGAGCCCCGGAGGAGTCCAACTACGTGCGCAACTCGGTCAAGGCCGTCGTCGACGCCTACGACGGCTCCGTGACCCTGTACGAGTGGGACGAGGAGGACCCGATCCTGGCCGCCTGGGAGGCGGTCTTCCCCGGTTCGGTCACGCCGATGAGCGAGATGAGCAGTGATCTGATGGCGCACATGCGCTACCCGGAGGACCTGTTCAAGGTGCAGCGCACCGTGCTGGCCAACTACCACGTCACCGACCCGGAGGACTTCTACTCCGGCGGCGACTTCTGGAAGGTGCCCGACGACCCGACCAAGTCCGGCGACGACGCGCAGGCCCCCTATTACCTGACGCTGAAGATGCCAGACCAGGACGAGGCGACCTTCTCCCTGTCCAGCGTCTACATCATCGGCGGTAACACCGACCGCAACGTGCTCACCGGCTTCCTCGCCGTGGACTCCGAGACGGCCGGTGGTGAGGACGGCGGACGCAATCCCGACTACGGCAAGCTGCGGCTGTTGGAGCTGCCACGCTCCTCGAACGTGTCCGGACCCGGGCAGGTGCAGAACAACTTCAACTCCAACGCCACCGTCTCCCAGGTGCTGAACCTGCTTTCGCAGCAGGGCTCGGAGGTCATCCGCGGCAACCTGCTGACCCTGCCGGTGGGCGGCGGACTGCTGTACGTCCAGCCGGTCTACGTGCAGGCCTCCTCCGGCACGCAGTACCCGCTGCTGCGGGAGGTGCTGGTCTCCTTCGGTGACCAGGTCGGCTTCGCCGAGACCCTGTCCGAGGCACTGGACCAGGTGTTCGGCGGCGACTCGGGCGCCACCACCGGGGAGGAGGCCGTCGACGGCGACGCGGCGGCCGCCAACGACACCTCGGCGGAGACCGAAGAGGGTGCCGACCAGGCTGTGCCCACCGCTGTGCCGACCGAGCAGGCGAGTGCGGCGGCCACGCCGGAGGCGACCGCCGCGGCCACCTCGGGGGCGAGCACCGGTTCGGGCGATCCGGCCGCCGACCTGTCCACGGCCCTGTCGGACGCGCAGACCGCCATGGACGACGCCGAGCAGGCCATGCAGGACGGGGACTGGACCGCCTACGGCGACGCGCAGGACCGGCTGACTGAGGCGCTGAACCGGGCGGTCGCCGCCCAGCAGCAGCTCGACGCTCAGGGGTGACATGGGTGAATAAGTAGCGGAAGCGTCGTGGTGAGCAAGGGCACGTCGCCCGGGTTTGCGGTCCCGGCGGGCGCCGGACTAAAGTACTAACCACGACGCGGGGTGGAGCAGTTCGGTAGCTCGCCGGGCTCATAACCCGGAGGTCGCAGGTTCGAATCCTGCCCCCGCTACCACTCCGGAGGCCCCGGCACCAGCAGGTGCCGGGGCCTTCTGCTGCCCGGCCACGTACTGCGCAGGGATCCACGAACCGTCCGCCGCACGCACCGGCGCGAAGTCATCGATGCGCATGCCGAAGAGACCTGCCATGATGGAGAGTTCCTCGGCGGTCCAAGACACCTGTCCCCGCAGCTTCCGGCTGATAACTGACTGTCCGACGCCGAAGTAGCTGCCGAGCTCTTTACGAGTCATGCGATTTTCGAAGAGCAGCTGATTCACGGTTAGGCCTAGCGCCTCGTTGTACGCCGTTCGAGTGGGCGGTGTGGTCCTCATGAGTCCAGTCTAGCGCACGGTATGCACTACATGCAATACATGGATTGACGCACCTGTGTATTCATCCTATGCTGCGCTCATGGACATGGATGTGCGCGACATGCACGATCGTGGCGACGATGGATACATCACGCCCTCGCAGGCGGCGGCACTGCTCCCAGGTACCTCCGTGGATTCAATCCGGCGGTGGATCCGGACTGGCGCTCTGGCCGCACGAAAGCTACCTAACGGGCGATACCTGGTAAGGCGGATGGATGTCGAGGGGCTACTGCTGCCCGTTGACGCATCGCCTCCCTCGTCGGGTGAGTTGCCGGGGCAGGAGGCGCTGCTGTGAGCACTTACAGCATCTCTGGTGGGGGCGCCGATGACCTGGTGGTTGAGGTGCCGGACGATGGTGTGCCGCCGACGGCGGAGGAGGTAGAGGTGGTTGAGTCGGCGCGAGCTGAGGGCTACTCCTACTCGGTGGAGCAGCTGCGCTCGAACCGGCGGGAGGCGCTCTCGTCGCTGGCGGCGCTGATGGAGCGCCGGTCACGGCTCGCCGGGTCAGAGGGCGAGCCGTGACCGTGATTGAAGTTCACCTAGATCTCCCAACTCTCGTATCCGGCGCTGTAGACCGTTCCCTCTATCTGCTCTTGGCC
>NZ_LK995495.1 GCF_900002405.1 Actinomyces succiniciruminis
GGCCTGCGCGCCCCGCTGGAGCCGGACCGCGACGCGGCGGCGGCGCCGTCGCGGCGGCGCGAGCTGCGCGTCGTCTACGTCATGACCGACGGCGGCGCTCTGCCGCTGCCCTACTCGCGTACGGTCGCCGCCCTGCAGGAGGCGGGGCTGCTGGCCTGTTGGCGGCCCGGCTGGTGCTGGGCGCGGACGTGATCGTGGTCGCCCAGGGCCCCGGCAACCTGGGCACCGACACCCCCTGGGGCTTCTCCGGGGTGGCCTGCGGCGACGCCGTCAACGCCGTCGCCGCCCTGGACGGCCACCCGGTCGCCTGTCTGCGCGTGTCCGAGGCGGACGGCCGCGCCCGCCACCGCGGTATCTCCCACCACTCCCTGACCGCCTACGGGCGCGTCGCCCTGGCCGCGGCCGACGTCGTCGTTCCTCGCCTGGAGGGCGCCTTCGGGCGGCAGGTGTCCGAGCAGGCCGCCGCCCTGTGCGCCCCGCGCCGGCAGGGAGCCACGCACCGGCTGGTGGAGGTGCCGGTGACCGGGCTGTTCGGGGCCCTGGCCGCCGTGGAGCGGGATACCGGCGTGCGCCTGAACACCATGGGCCGTGGCCTGTCCGAGGACGCCGCCGGCTTCCTGACCGCGGCCGCGGCCGGCCGCCACGCCGCCCGGCTGGCCCAGGCCCTGCCCGCGGCCCGGGCGGGCGCGGCGACCACACCGGGGGCTGCACTACGCTGAGCCCATGAAGACTTTCGAGGACCTTTTCGCCGAGCTCAAGGACAAGGCCGCCACCCGCCCCGCCGGGTCCGGCACGGTTGAGGAGCTCGACCGCGGCGTGCACTTCATCGGCAAGAAGCTGGTGGAGGAGGCCGCCGAGTCCTGGATGGCCTGCGAGCACGAGTCCGACGAGGCCGCCTGTGAGGAGCTCAGCCAGCTGCTGTACCACACCCAGGTGATGATGCTCGCCAAGGGCTACACGCTCGAGGACATCTACCGCTACCTGTGACCGGCCCGCCGGGCCCCGCATCGACCCACCACCCACTCACCACATCAAGGACCACCGTGCTGCGCATCGCCGTGCCCAACAAGGGCTCCCTGTCCGAGCCCGCCACCACCATGCTCGCCGAGGCGGGCTACCGCACCCGCCGCTCCGGGCGGGAACTCGTCCTGGTCGACGACGCCAACCAGGTCGAGCTGTTCTTCCTGCGTCCGCGCGACATCGCCGTTTACGTCGGCCAGGGCACCGTGCACGCCGGCGTCACCGGACGCGACCTACTGCTGGACTCGGGCGTGGAGGCGATCGAGCACCTTCCGCTCGGTTTCGCCCGTTCCACCTTCCGCTTCGCCGCGCCCGCCGGCACCATGAGCACGCTCGCCGACATCGAGGGCAAGCGGGTGGCCACCTCCTACGACGTGCTCGTGCGTAACTTCCTGGCCGAACAGGGAATCAATGCTCAGACCGTGCACCTGGACGGCGCCGTGGAGTCCTCCGTGCAGCTGGGGGTGGCGGACCTGATCGCCGACGTCGTCGAGACCGGGTCCACGCTGCGTGCCGCCGGCCTGGAGACCTTCGGCGAACCGATCCTGGCCAGTGAGGCGGTGCTGATCACCACCGAGCAGTACCGCGACGAGCCCGGCCTGGCCACGCTCGTGCGTCGTCTGGAGGGGGTGTTGCGGGCCCGCTCCTATGTGCTCGTGGACTACGACATCCCCATGAACCGGCTGCACCTGGCCAGCGAGATCACCCCCGGCATCGAGTCCCCCACCGTCTCCCCGCTGCAGAACCCCGACTGGGTGGCGGTGCGGGCGATGGTCCCCCGCAAGGACGCCAACCGCGTCATGGACGAGCTCTACGCCATCGGCGCGCGCGCCATCCTGGTGTCCTCCCTGGTGGCCTGCCGGCTGTAACTATGTTCAGACGGTGAGCAGCGGGTCGCAGACGTTGTCGGAGGTCACGGTGGTCTCACCGAGCAGGCCGCGGCCGGCCAGGAAGTCGATGGTCTCCCCCACCTGCTCCGGCACCAGCGCTCCCACCACGGTGTTCTCGCTGGGGCGCACCAGCTCACCCGTGGCCACGGCCACCTCACGCGCGTTCTCGGCCTGCGTGGAGTCGACCAGGTCGGGCACGTACTCCTTGGTGGCCTCCACGGCCGCATCGGGGTCATCCACGAACTTGGTCATCCCGACGGCGGAGGCCGCCACCACCGCCTCCAGGTCGGCGCGGCGGTCGGCCAGCACCCGCGGGGTGGTGATCAGGGAGGCGCCCAGCAGCGGCACCTCCTCGCCGATCGCGATGATGCGCACGGGCATGCCGTTCTGGGCGATCTGGACGGCGTCGTTGTTGGAGAAGCCGGCGATCGCGTCCACCTTGCCGCTGGAAAGTGCGGCCTGCTGGGTGTAGCCGATCTCCTGCACGTCGACGTCGTCCTCGCTCAGCCCGGCCGAGGACAGCGCCACCAGCACCGAGTACCAGGTCTCCCCCGTCTTGCCGGGGGTGCCGATCGTCTTGCCGGCCAGGTCCGCGAGCTGGGTGATGTCGGACTCCTCGGGGACGATGATGCAGCCCGGGTAGCGCTGGTAGTAGCCGCCGATGATCACCAGCTCATTGCCGTTGGACGCGGCCACGATGGCCTCGTCGCCGCCCGCCACCACCACGTGCTCGGTCCCGGCCAGCAGCGCGTCGAACTGCCCCTCCTGCTCCCCGTGGTGACGCAGGGAGACGCCCGCCGCATAGTCGCCGTCGGCCAGGGCCAGGTAGAAGGGGGCGAACTGCACATTCGGGGTGTAGGTCATACCGATCACCAGCCCGGAGGCGTCGGCAGAGGCGGAGGCCGTCGCGGTCCGGGCGCCGGTGCCCGAGGCGCAGGCTGCCAGCAGCCCGGCGGCGCCCGCTCCCATGGCGGTCAGCAGCGTGCGGCGGGTCAAGCGGGGGGCGAGGGCGGTCATGGGGGTTCCTTTCGGTGCCGTGCGGCGGTGAGGAGAAGCGGGCGGGTAGAAGTGGGGAAAGTGGGAATCGGTTGGGAGCGGCGTTCGCGCCGCGGCGGGGCGGGCACTCAGGTGGCGCGGCGCCCCCGCATGGAGGCGACGACGCGGCTGCGGCGCTCCAGTTCATGCAGCACCCAGTGGATGGTGGTGGCGATGACGCACAGCACCACGATGGTGGAGAACAGCCCGGTGGTGTCCACGGTCTGCCGCTGGGAGGCGAGCACCATGCCCAGGCCCTCTCCGCCCATGGTCATCTCGCCGATCACGGCGCCGGTGACGGACAGGGTGAATCCCGTGCGCAGGCCGGACAGAATGGAGGGCAGTGCCATGGGCAGCTCCAGGTAAACCAGCATGGACAGTCCGTGGGCGCCGTCGAGCCGGGCGGCGTCGATGACGTCGGCGTCCAGGCCCCGCAGGCCCAGCAGGACGGTGACGGTGATGGGGAAGAAAACCATGAGCACGCACAACACCACGGTCGGCACCGTCCCATAGCCGATCCACACCACCAGCAGCGGCGCGATGGCGATGGCCGGGACCGCCTGGGAGGCGGCCACGTACGGCAGGACGGCGCGGGAGAAGCGGCGGGAGTGGTACAGGGTCCAGGCCAGGGGCAGCGACAGGGCGGCGGCGGCCAGGCAGCCCAGCAGCGCCTCGCGCAGTGTCACCCAGGTGTATCCGGCCAGGCCGCCTTGGGTGAAGGCGAGCACCAGGCGGCGGGCGACGTCGCCGGGGCTGGGCAGAAAGACCGGCGGGATCAGCCCGGCGCGGGTGATCGCCCACCAGGCCAGCAGCAGCACGGCCCCGAGGGCTGCCGGTGGGTTCAGCAACGGTCGCAGCAGACGGGACGATCCGGTACGTGGGCGCCGCGGCGCGCGGGCAGCCTCACGGTCGGCCACGCCGAGGGCGGTGCTGGCGACGGTGGCGCTGGTCATGCGCGGTGTCCTCTCCGGCTCCCCCGGAGCACCCGCCCCGGGGCACTCCGGGGTGACGGGCGGTACGCGCGTAGCGCCGCACGGCGCGGGGCCGCTGCCTACGGCCGGGATACGCCCGCATGGGAACGCACCACGATCCGCCGACGCCGGACGCGCGCCACGTGTCTCCTCCCATCCGGACTTTCACCGTCGGTGCCGGAATTCCACCGGCTCAGCCGACCGCACCCACCCTGCGGGTGGACACAACCGGGTCGCGGACTGTCACCGCCGGTTCGGACTTTCACCGACCCCGGAGCACGTTTCATGCATTGCCGACATTAGTGGCTGGTCGCAGCAGTGGCAACCCCGCTCACCAGCCCGTCGGGGCCAGGCGCCACGGGAATGCTGCCGTGCCGTCGCCGGGATCGTCGGCGTCGAAAAGGCCGGGCAGCCGCCGCCCGCAGTGCCGGCAGCAACCCGACGCATCCAGCTCGTAGGTCTCTACCGTGTAGCCGCGGCGGACGATAACCGGGGCGCCGCAGCCGGGGCAGTGCGTGGTCGCACCCTCCTCGTCGCGCACATTGCCCAGGTACACGAAGTTCAGCCCCGCATCCAGCGCCGCGCGGCGGGCCCGCCGAAGCGTCGCCACCGGCGTCGGTGGCCGGTCCAGCATGCGGTGGGCGGGGTGGAAGGCCGTCAGGTGCAGCGGCGTGTCCGCGCCCAGCGCGCCGGCCACCCAGGCGGCGAGCCGACCGATCTCCTCCGGCGAGTCGTTCAGGCCCGGGATGAGCAGCGTGGTCAGTTCCAGCCAGGTCGAGGTGTGCTCGCGCACGCGCACCAGTGTGTCCTGCACGTCGCGCAGCCGCGCCCCGGTGATCTTCCGGTAGAAGTCCTCGGTGAAGCCCTTGAGATCAATGTTGGCGGCGTCGACGGCGCCGAACAGTTCCAGCGCCGGTTCGGCACAGATCCATCCGGCGCTGACCGCGTAGGCCAGCAGTCCGCGCTCGTGGCAGGCGTGGGCGGTGTCGATGGCGTACTCGGCGAAGACCACCGGGTCGTTGTAGGTGAAGGCGACGGCGCGGGCACCCAATCGGGCGGCCTGATCGACGATGCTGCCCGGCGGGGCGTCCACGCTGAGCACCTCGATGGAGCGGGCGGTGGAGATCTCCCAGTTCTGGCAGAACTTGCAAGACAGGTTGCACCCGGCGGTGCCGAAGGACAACACCGAACTGCCGGGGTGGACATGGTTCAGCGGCTTCTTCTCCACCGGGTCCAGGCACACACCCGTGGACCGGCCGTATGCGGTCAGCACGATCCGCTCCCCGCTGCGCCGACGCACGAAGCAGAAACCCCGCTGTCCCTCCCGCAGGCGGCAGTGCCGCGGGCACAGGTCGCATTGCAGCCGGCCGTCCGGCAGCGGGTGCCACCAGCGGGCCGTGTATCCGGCGTCCCCACCCGCCGCACCCGGCCTGGAGGCGGGCGGGGCGGAGGCGGTCACGGCTCCTCCCAGGCGCGAACCCGGTAGGTCTCCACCACCAGGTCCGCATCCCAGAAACCGGCCGGCCAGCCGGCCTTGCGCTTGAGCTGGCGCAGGAAGTCGGCCGGGTCGGGCAACTCATCCCACACCTGCGGCAGGAAGGTGGCGCGCCGGGCCCCCAGCGACAGCACCACGCCGTCGATCCCCGGGCGCAGGCGACGGCGCACCTCCTGCTCATCGTGCGCATCCATGACCTCGGGCGTGGTGAGCACCGACACCTCCAGGTTCAGAACAGGCAGCTCCATCGCCGTCACGGGCGGGAAGCGCGGATCGCGCAGGGCGGCGGCCACGGCGTTGGCGACGACGTCGTCGCCGAGCGACCGGTGCGCCTCCAGCGAGCCGATGCAGCCCCGCAGGGAGCCGTCGGCGCTGCGCAGGGTGACGAAGGCGGCACCGGGGCGATCCAGCCAGGCGGGTCGCTCCCCCGCCAGCAACTCGGCGGGCGTGCCGGCCTCGGCGCCCACCGCGCGGGCGATCGCCCGGCGGGCCAGGCGCAGCAGTGTGTCTCCGGCGTCGGCGGGCGGCTCGGTCGCCTGTGGACCCGCCGCGGCGGCGGACTCGGCATCTGCGGTGGCCGCCTCATGGAGGGCGACGGCGCAGTAGCCGACCACCCGATCCGGATCGCCGGCGGTGTCGGCCGACGTGCACCGGCCCAGCAGTTCGGCGCGCATGCCGTGCTCCTGCGCCGCCAACAGCATCCCGTCAAGCGGGGTGGCGCCGCAGGCGCGGTCGTGAGTGACGGTGGAGTCCAAGGCGAGAATACGCGTGACGGTCTCCTCGTCGACGGTTACGGCCAAGTCCTGCGGCAGGTAGTGGGACAGGTCGGAGGAGATGATGATGACGGTCTCCGGCCCGCCCCACAGCGCGTTGATCACGTCGGCGACGGTGCGCGCCGAGGCGTCCCCGGCAGCCAGCGGCACCACCGCGACGTCAGCCCCCAGGACGGTCTGGATGAAGGGCAGCTGCACCTCCAGGGAGTGCTCCCAGGCGTGTACCTCCGGCGCGGTGCTCACGCCGGGCAGGGCGGCCGCCTGCGCGCAGCCGGCGGCGTCGACATTCAGCACCCCCAGAGGCGTGGCCAACTGGTCGGCGCCGGGCAGCGCGAGTCCCCGCACCGGCACCCGGTGGGTGGGTCCCAGCAGCACCACCCGGGTGATGCGTCCCCGGCCGGCCTCCAGGCGGGCGTAGGCGCGCGCCGCCATGGGGCCGGAGTAGACGTAGCCGGCATGCGGGACGACGACGGCCTTGGGCACGGCCGGGGCGTCGGACAGCTGGGCCCGCGCCCGGGTGAGCAGGTCGGCGAGCATGCGCTTCAGGGCGCGCGCATCCCCGGGGTAGAAGCTTCCGGCGACGGCGGGACGGCGGACGGTCTTCATGGTGGTCTCTCCCTTGAGCACCACCAGGATACTCCGGCCGGGCCCGCATGTATCCGGTGCGGCCCGGCCGGCCGACAGGTCTCAGCGGGCGGCGGCCACGGCGGCGTCGAACTCGCCGGCGACGGCGTGGTCCGGCGTGCCGGCGCGGGACACGGCCCAGGCGGCGAGCAGGTTCGCGGCGAAGCCGGGGGCTAGCTCGTACAGGTCGAAGATGCCGCCGGGCCCGCCGGAGACATTGCCCCAGATCATGACGACGACGGCGCCGGCGATAATGCCGGCGAAGGCGCCCGTGGCGGTCAGCCTCCGCCAGTACAGGCACAGCAGGACCGTGGGGCCGAAGGAGGCGCCGAAGCCCGCCCAGGCGAAGGCGACCAGCGCCAGGATCGTGTCATTGGGCGTCCAGGCCATGGCCGCGGCGATCACGGCCACGCTCAGCACCGCGAAGCGCGAGTACATGACCAGCCGACGCTGGGAGACCTGCCGGTGGAAAACCTGGCGGTACAGGTCCTCGATCAGGGCGGAGGAGGTGACCAGCAGCTGGCTGGAGATGGTGGACATGATCGCGGCGAGGATGGCGGCCAGCATGAACCCGGCCACGAAGGGGTGGAACAGCAGCTGCCCCAGGCTGATGAACACGGTCTCAGGGTTGGTCAGGGCGGCGCCGTCGTGCTGGTAGATCGCCACACCGACGATGGCGGTGGCGGCCGCCCCGGCGACGGCGAACAGCATCCAGCCGATGCCGATGCGGCGGCCGGCCACGGCCTCCTGCGGGCTGCGCAGCGCCATGAAGCGCACGATGATGTGTGGCTGGCCGAAGTAGCCCAGGCCCCAGGCCAGGGAGGAGACGATGCCGATCACGGAGGTGGTGGGTCCGAGCACCGCCCAGTAGTGCGGGTCCACTTCACTGACCGCCCGCAGGGTCGGCCCCAACCCGCCCAGGCGCGTCACGCCGACAACGGGCACGGCGATCAGCGCGGTCACCATCATGACTCCCTGCACCAGGTCGGTGTAGGACACTGCCAGGAAGCCGCCCACCAGTGTGTACATCACCGTAATGGCGGCCACCAGGGTCAGACCCAGCCGGTAGTCCAGGCCGAAGGAGGACTCGAAGAAGGTGCCGCCGGAGACCATCCCGGAGGAGACGTAGAAGGTGAAGAACACGACGATCACGCCCCCGCTGGCCCAGCGCAGCAGGTGCCGGTCGTCGTGCAGCCGGTTGTCCAGGAAGCTGGGGATGGTGATGGAGTCGTGGGCCACCTCCGTGTAGGAGCGCAGCCGGGGCGCCACATAGCGCCAGTTCAGCCAGGCCCCCACCGTCAGTCCGACGGCGATCCAGGCCTCCACCAGCCCGCTGGCGTACAGCGCCCCGGGCAGCCCCATCAGCAGCCAGCCGGACATGTCGGCGGCGCCCGCAGACAGTGCGGTGACCGCGGGCCCTAGCCCGCGGTCAGCCAGCATGTAGTCGTCCAGGGAGTCGTTATGACCGTAGGCCCACCAGCCGATCGCCACCATTCCAACGAAGTAGATGATCATCGAGATGGCTTGGAAGGTCGTCTCGGTCATGGTGCTCCTAGTCGGGTGGGGGGCCTGCAACCTGCCGCAGTTTAAGTGACGCGGCGGCGTCGGCGTCGGCCTGTACCGCATCCAGGTCCTTGCCGGTGCCGGCCGCCGCGTAGGCGGCGACCAGGCCCTCCACCAGCGCGCCGCCGGACAGGCGCACGCGCGCGGTCAGGTCCGGGTCCAGCAGTTCCAGGGCCATCTGGGCGCTGAGCACGCCGCTGCCCAGGTCTGCCAGCACCAGTACGCCCGTGCCGTCGTCGGCGCGCTCGATCGCCGCCATGATTTCGGTGGCGTCCGTGCCCAGGGAGCCGTCGGGCAGGCCCGCCGCCACCTCTGTGGGCGCATCCAGACCTGGAATCAGCCCCTTGGCGAGGGCGACGGCGGCGTCGGCGAGCGGGCGTGAATGAGAGACGACGACGATGCCCGTCATGCGGCGTCCGCCGTCTGGCCGGAGACGACGTCGGCGAGCGCCCGCACGATCAGAGCGGTGGAGGCGGCGCCCGGGTCGATGTGACCGACGGACCGCTCCCCCAGGTAGGAGGCGCGCCCCTTCTTCGCCAGCATCGGCTCGGTGGCGTCCCGTCCGGCCGCCGCGGCGTCGGCGGCGGCATTGACCGCGGCCGCGAAGGCGCCGTCCGTGCCGGCACGGAGCGCCTCCAGGGCCGGGTACCAGGCGTCCAGCATGGTCTTGTCCCCCGCCTCGGCGTTACCCCGCTGCACAATGCCGCCAATGCCGGCCTCCACGGCGTCGACCAGGGCGGCGGTGTCGATGGTCTCGTGCTTGGCGCAGGCGGTGGACATGCGCAGGAAGAAGGTGCCGTACAGGGGTCCGGCGGCACCGCCGACCTTGGAGATCAGCGCCATCGCGGTCTGCTTGAGGACCGCCGCCGGGGAGTCCGGCTCCGCTCCCAGCGCCTCGGCGGCGGCGGTCAGGCCACGCTTCATGTTGGCGCCGTGGTCGGCGTCGCCGATAGCGGCGTCCAGGGCGGTCAGATAGTCCGCCTGCTCGGTGACCAGGGCGCATGCGCGCCGGATCCAAGCGGCCACATCCGTGGCGGCCAGCGTCGTCAGCGGGGCGGAGGGGGTCTGTGCAGTTGAAGTCGTCATGGCGCTCAGACCCCCCAACGCAGGCCGGGCGTGTTCACCGGAGCGTCCCACAGGCCGAGCATGTCTTCATCGGCGCGCACCAGCGTCAGCGAGCAGCCCGCCATGTCCAGGCTGGTGATGTAGTTGCCCACCAGCGAGCGCTCCACCTTCACCCCGGCCGCGTCAAGCTGCTTGGCGACCTCGCCGTACATCAGGTACAGCTCCAGGAGCGGGCTGGCGCCCATGCCGTTGAGCAGCGCAATGACGCCCCGGTCACCTTCCGGCAGTTCGGCCAGGATGGGGTCGACCAGCTGCTTGGCGATCTCGCTGGCGGGGGCGATCTTGTCCCGATGCCGGCCGGGCTCGCCGTGAATGCCGATGCCGATCTCCATCTCATCCTCGGGCAGGTCGAAGGACGGCTTGCCGTTGGCGGGCACGGTGCAGGAGGTAAGCGCCATGCCCATGGAGCGACCGGCCTCGGAGGTGCGCTTGGCGATCGCCGCCACGTCGGCGAGGGAGCGACCCGCTTCGGCGGCGGCGCCGGCGATCTTCTCCACGATCACGGTCACGCCCACGCCGCGGCGGCCGGCGGTGTATAGGGAGTCCTCCACGGCGACGTCGTCGGCGGTCACAACCGTGGCGATTTCCGTGCCGGACTCGGCGGCGACCATCTCCGCGGCCATGTCGAAGTTCATGACGTCGCCGGTGTAGTTCTTGACAATGTGCAGTACGCCCGCGCCCCGGTCTACGGCGGCGGTAGCGGCGGAGACCTGGTCGGGAACGGGCGAGGTGAAGATCTCCCCCGCGCAGGCGGCGTCGAGCATGCCGAAGCCGACGAACCCGCCGTGCAGCGGCTCGTGGCCACTGCCCCCGCCGGAGACGATGGCGACCTTGCCATCCTCCTTGGGGGTGGCCCGGTAGACGATGTGCTGGTCAACATCCACCCGGAGGCGGTCGGGGTGTGCCGCGGCCATTCCGGCCAGCGCGTCGGTCACGACGCCGTCGACGGAGTTAATGAGCTTTTTCATGGCAGAACTGTACCGCGGATGAGTCGCCGATCACTGCCTCGGCCCCATTCGGCGTCCGGTTCGATACAGAGAGCGGGTGTGGCTTGCCAGCGTCGGCGCGGCTCACGCGCGATCGGGGCGGTCAAGCGAGGCGGCGTCGCTTGCGGAGTAAAGCACGACGGCGGCCGCCCAGTCGCCGTCGTGAGTCAGGGATACGGGCCAGTGCTGCGGGTCCGCGGCGCCGTCGCCCAGGGAGTCGGTGACGGCAACGGCTACGGCGCCGGTCAGCCGCAGCGACGGCCTCCCCCAGCGGTCGGTGATCAGTTCGATCTCCCGCCAGTCGACCGTCTCGGGCGACAACTGCGGAGGGACCGCCCGCCCGGCGCTGGTGTTAACGGCTTGGGACCAGGCCTTGATGAAGGCCTCCTTCGCGGCCCAGCGGCCGGCCAGGTGCTCGGCCTGCGCCGAGCCGGTGGCGTCGGCCCGGCGGGCGGCGTCGCGCCGCTCGCGCGCGGTGAAGGCCCGCTCGGCGAAGACGGTGCCCGGCTGGTGCAACTGCTCGGCCAGGCCGGGGACGTGCACCAGGTCTACCCCGACGCCGAGTACACCGGCTCCGACCGGCACCTTGGGCAGGCTGGGTGGATTGGGCTGGCTCATGGGGCCAGTGTCTCGCACCAGCCGGCGGGCCGGCGCATGGTGACCACCGGGAGCACGCCTCGCCACAGCGCGTCCGAGCCCGGAACTGCTTTGAATCCGAGTCGTATGTAGAAGCGTTGCGCCCCGCGGTTGAAGCGGGCGACTTCCAGGTCGACCGGCCGGGCCGGGTCCAGTCCCGCCAAGGCCGCCCGGGCCAACGCGCTGCCGACCCCGTGGGACCGGAACGCGGCATCTATGTAGAGCGCCTGAAGGTGCTGGTCGCCTGCGTCTCCGAGCTGTGTGAGAGCGACGCCGATGATCTCGCCGTCACCGCCGTCGGCAACCATGTAAGAGCCTCGTTCCCCGGAGTCCGCGTCCTGTGCCAGGCGGGCGATGCCTTCGTCACTGAGCCGAGGCTTCCAGATTTCATCGATCCACTGCCGGGTGGCCCCTTCGGGGTGGACGTAGGTGTCGCACCAGGCGCGATACCACACTCCTGTGGCCGCACGGGCGTCTGAGGCGCGCATGGGGCGCACCGTGAACAAGCAGTCTTCGCATCGGTACGCGGCCCGGCTGGCCTTGCTCATCACTCAATCCTAAGTCGGCTTTTCATGGCTATTCGTGTCGGCGGGTGTGCGAGGCAGACGCTCAACCAGGCGCCCCCGATCTTTTGCCCAGTCGGTACACGATTCAGGCAATGATAAGTGCACCGGCATCCTAGAAGTCATGGCCTCAAAGCTCCCAAAGCTGTGGAAACAACGCAGTACCTTCGTGTGGGGGCGTACCTTCTGGCTGTCGATTCGGCACATCTTGTGACGGTTCGTAACTTCTGGTCGACGATTCGTACTCTCTGACGACGGTACGTACATCTAGGTGCCGAACCGTCGCATACAAGTACGAATCGTCGGTGCAAAGGTACGAACCGTCAATACACAGACCACCACGAGCACGAACCCCGCGGGAAACACCACCGCACGGTGAGGCCCCAGTCCCGGCCCCAAGGAAGGCTCCGGGAGTACGCAAAGACCGGACGCCCGGAAGAATCCCTGCCCTCGTAAAGAATGGGCGGGCCGAATCAGCCTACGGGTCGCGATATGTCCGAACCGCGCACATATTCGCGCCGACAACCCCGCGATGAGCCCGACGGTGCGGTGGCCCCGGGAACCGAAGCTCCCGGGGCCACCGCTGCTACCGGTGCCGGCATCTCATTGGTGCCGGTGTCGGAGGTTAGGCGAGTTCGCCGGTGTGGTACACACCATCGGCGCCGAGGCGTGCCTGCGGGTCGAGCAGCATGGCGGCCTCAACCTCGTGCGGGTCGCGACCCTTGCGCTCCTCGCCCAGGCGCCGGCCGTCGATCTGCTCGAACAGCGGGGCGCGACCGATCATGCCGGCGCGGCGCTGCCGCGTACCGGCCGCCAGGCGCCGGTTAGCGGAAGCCACCCAGGCGTCCACGGCCTCCTGGCCGCCCTGCGCGCGCAGCGCCGCCTCGAAGGCACCGGGGTGCACCAGGGCGATCAGGCCGGAGACGTGTCCGAAGCCGAGGCTGGTGAGCAGGCCGGCGCGCACCGGGCCGGCGCCCGGGACGCGGCCGTCCGCTCCACCGCGGCCCGCCAGGCGGATCGGGGTACGCGGCCACACCCAGAAGGCGTCCCGCTCCAGCGGGGCGTCCACCACGTCCAGGCTGGTGTTTCCGGGGGCCACGCCGGTGGCCAGAATCTCGGCCAACCCCGCCACCTGGAACAGTGCGGCACCGCCCTTGGCGTGACCGGTGATCGTCTTCTGGGAGACGGCCACCAGCGGGTTGCCCTCGCTGCGGCCCAGGGCGCGAGCCAGGCGGGTGTGCAGCTCGGACTCATTGGGGTCGTTGGCACCGGTGGAGGTGTCGTGCTTGGAGACCACGGCGATGTCGTCGGCCTCCACGCCCAGAGCGGCCAGGGCCTTGGCCAGACGGGAGTCCTTGCCGCCGCGGCCCGCGCCGAGCGCACCCAGCCCGGGGGCGGGGATGGAGGTGTGGGCGCCGTCGGCGTAGGAGGAGACGAAGCCGATCACACCCGCCACCGGCAGACCCAGTCGGGCCGCCACGGAGCCGCGGGCCAGGATCACCGTGCCGCCGCCCTCGGCCTCCACGAAGCCGCCGCGACGGCGGTCGTTGGCGCGGGAGAAGTGGCGGGCCGAGATGCCCTTGGCGTACATGGCCTCGGCCTCTGCGGTGGCGTTCATGTTGCCGAAGCCGACCACCGACTCGATCGAGATGTCGTCGATGGCGCCGGCCACCACCACGTCGGCCTTGCCGAGCGCGATCTTGTCCCAGCCCTCCTCGATGGACACCGCCGCGGTGGCGCAGGCCGAGACCGGCTGCACCATGGAGCCGTAGCCGCCGATGTAGGACTGCATCACGTGCGCAGCCACGACGTTGGGCAGGGCCTCCTGCAGGATGTCGCTGGGGCGCTCCTCACCGAGGAAGCGGCCGACGAACATCTTGCGCATGGACTCCATGCCGCCGAATCCGGTGCCCTGCGTGGAGGCCACGTCGGAGGGGTGAACCGCCGCCAACAGCTCGGCCGGGGAGAACCCGGCAGACAGGAAGGCGTCCACCGCGGTGACCAGGTTCCAGGAGGCGATGGTGTCCATGCCCTGCACCATGGCGGCGGGGATGCCCCAGCGCTCCGGGTCGAAGTCGACCGGGAACTGGCCGCCGACGGTGCGCGAGAGCGTAGCGCGGCGCGGCACTCGGGCCAGCGACCCGGCCAGGCGGGTGACGGTCCACTCCCCCGAGGGGGCGCCGTCGACCAGCTCCGGGGTCACCAGCGTGTGCTCGGGGTCGGTGACCTCGATGGTGCGGGCGGTGGCCTCGTCGGCCACGGTGAGGGTGATGTCGTGGTCCAGGTAGACGGCGACCTCCTCCGGGCCCTCGGTGGCGATCACGCCGTCGTCGACGAACTCGCGGATGCCGCAGCGGGCCACGACCTCGTCGCGGTAGCGGGCGTAGATATCCGACTCGTCGACGAACTCCCCATCGGTGTCGTACCAACCGGCCTTGGGGCTGTCCTGCCAGGTGAGCAGGCCCATGCCCCAGGCGAGTTCGAGCACGCCGGCGGCGGTCAGCTCGACGTCGTCGCCGCCGGTCATGCCCAGCTCCGCCTCGCGGCGGGTGCGGCCCGAGCCCCAGGTGGAGACCTCGCCGGTGGAGACCACTACAACCAGGTCGTCCAGGTCGGCGTTCACCTCGCCCCAGTCGGGGGCCGTGGGCTGGGTGGGTACGTGCGGGGTCGGCAGCGCCTTGATGCTCGCCTGAGCCGCGGTTTCGGCCTGCGGGGCCGGCGCGGTCGCGGCGGCGCTCTCGCGCAGGGCCACCAGGTCGACGTCGTCGCCCAAACCGCCGGTGAGGTCGGCCTCGACGGGCGCCTGGGCGGCGCGGCCGCGCACCTCGGTGGTGCACAGCTCGACGAGTTCGGCGGCGATCTCCTGGGTGGACCAGGTGCGTACGCCGGCGGCCTCGACGGCCGCCACCAGCGGGTCGTTGCCGCCCATCAGGCCGGTGCCACGCACCCAACCGATGCGCGGGTGGGCGAGGGTGACCCGCCCGGACCAGTTCTTCTCCGCGCGCCAACGGTTCACCACGGCGTCCAGGGCGGACTTGACCTCGCCGTAGGCGCCGTCACCGCCGAAGGTGCCGCGGTTGGGCGAGCCCGGCAGCACCACGTGCAGACGGTGGTCCACATGCGTGTCGGTGCCGATGGCGGACAGGGCGGAGATGGTGCGCTCCACACTCCACAACAGCAGCCGGGTCTGCGACTCGGCGGCCGGGCCGGCGTCCGCGAGAGTGCCGACCACGCGCGGGGCGGCGAAGGGGAACAGCAGCGTCGGAACCAGCGCCTCCTTGACCAGTTGCGTGGAGCCGCCGGAGGTAACCGTCTGGTCGTTGCCGATCCAGTCGGCCAGGGCGTCCACGTCCCGGTAGGAGGCCAGGTTCGCGGGCACCATCCACAGGCGGGCGCCGGCGGAGGCGTGCTCGCGGTACAGGTTGGTGGCGAAGGCCAAGCGCTCGTGGGTCAGTCGGGAACTGGTGGCGACGACGGTCGCGCCTCCGGCCAGCAGCTCCCCGACGACGGCCGCGGCGATCGAGCCGGGGGCCACACCGGTGACCACGGCGACGTCGTCCGCCCAGCGGACCGAGTCCGCACCGGCGACCGGCTTCTGGGCGGCCGCGGCGGCGATCGCCTCGGCGATCTCGGCGCGACGAGCCAGGTCCGGCGCCTCCGCCCCGGCGTCGGCGGCGGCGCGCAGCTGCCGCCCCCACCAGGCGGCCTGGTCGGCCACGGCGGCCCCCAGGCCGGTGAAGCGCTGCGGGGCCAGCTGCTCGGCGGCCGTAGCCAGGTCGGTCTCGCCGTTGCCCAGGCGGGCCAGGTCCTCGCGGGCGGAGGCCCAGCGGTCGTCGATGAGGACGGCGCGGTCGGCCGAGAAGGCGGGGGTCACGGACTTGACCCAGCCGGAACCGAGCTCGGCGTCGATCGCCGCGAGCGCGGCGCGGGTGGCGGCCGCCTCGTCGTCGGCGTCGGCGGGCACGCCCGCCTTGTCGGCCAGGCCCAGGGCATCGAGCAGCGTACGGGCGGTGTTGGCCAGCACCCCGTCGGCACCGGTCACCTGCGCGGCGAAGGCGTCCAGGGCGGCGGAGTCAACCACCGCTCCCCCGGCACCGCCGGCGCTCGGCATGGCCACGCTCACCCCGTGGGCGGAGGCGACGGCCTGCACGGCGGCGTCGATCAGGGCGTCCACGGCGCCGGCGTTGGTCAGCGGCGCGGAGGAGCCCAGCGTGGCCAGGTCCTCGCCGCGCATGGAGGCGCCCTCACGGGTACCCAGGAACAGCTCCGCGGTCACGTGGGCGACCCAGCCGTCACCGAGCCCCCAGGTGCCCTTCACGCGCTCACCGACGCGGCCGGCGCGCACGCCGGAGGGGCCGAGGATCCGGCCCAGCCCGGTGCGGGTGGCGTCGGCCAGCACGGGGCCGAAGGGCTTGTAGCCGGGGGCGCCCTTGGCGACGATGCCGGCCAGCGTGTTCATGTCGGCGTCGGCGGCGCCGTCGATGCTGGCCAGTTGCAACTCGGTGCCCAGGTCCATGAGCAGCTGGTTGCGGCGCGAGGACACGCC
>NZ_LK995496.1:0-6961 GCF_900002405.1 Actinomyces succiniciruminis
CGGCGAGGCGTCCGGTTCTCCGCGACACGTGGGCGGGCTGCCCCTGGACCGGGAACACGTGGACGGCGGCGCGGACGCGCACCATGTGCTGGGGGCGCTGATCGAATCCCACCTGGAGGCGCTGCCGGTCACGCAGGCGCTGCCGGACGGTGGACTGGAGCTGATCGGCTGGGTGAGTCAGGAGGACATGGTGCGGCGCCTGTACCGGCAGCAGCGGCGTGCTGTTGAGGCGGCCGAGCAACGCACCTCCCTCGGGTCGCGCACCCAGGCGTGGCTGCGCCGTCGCCGCACACGTTGAGCGCCCCCCTTGAGGGCAGTCACTTGCGGTCGCGGTGAACGGTTCCCTGGATCGTGTCGGAGATGTCGGTGATGCGCTCGGCATTGGTGACGATGCGACGCGGATCGGACAGCCACAATTGCGCGCCGCCGACCAGCGGCAGGAGCACCGGCAGGTACCACCAGGCGCTCCCCCACGCCGACCAGGCGGAGCCCGTCAGTCCCGCCGCATTGACGGCGAAGAGCCCAGCCAGTTCTGCTGCGAGGCAAGCCCATCCGACACGTCGCATGCGCCGGCCGTTGTGAGCCACGGCAACCGACAGCACCACGTAGCCCACCCCGCATAGGCCACTGAGCGCGGCCGGCAGGCGCATGCCCGCACCCGACCGGGCCAGGTCGACGAAGGCGGGCAGGGCCACCGCCAGGCCGAAAAGCGCGAAGACCCCCACGAGTGCGCGCCCCCAACCGTGCGCGGGACGGCGCGTGTCGTTTAGGGACCGCGCCTGGGAAGACTCATCCATACGGTTACTGACCTCGTGGTGCGCTGATTCGGAGCCGGGCCGTTCCCGGATGGCGCCCGGCGGGCCCGGCGGTGGCCGGCGCTGTGACGTTACCATTCCCGCATGAGTGAGATTACGACCTCAAGTCTGTCGGCCGCAGAGGTGGGCGGCGATGTCCTGGTATTGGCAGCCCGCGCCGAAGCCGACGCACCGGTTCTGCTCGGTGAGGAGTCCGGACTGGGCATCCTGCCGGATCTGAGCGCGCTGCCGGCACTGCTGTCCACTCTCGGTTTCACCGCGGCCCTCGACGCCGTGGTGCGGGTGCCCACGGCGGCGCTGGAGCACTCGCGCCGGGATTCGCTGGCCCCCACCCTGCTGGTGGTCGGCACCGGTGACGGTGACGACGTCGCCGCACTGCGCCGGGCGGCCGGACGCGCCGCCCGCGACCTGGCCGGAACCGAGCATGCGGTCTTCGCCCTGCCCGCGGACACCACCGAGCGCCTGGCCGCAGTGGCGGAGGGCGCGTTGGAGGGCGCCTACGTCTGGTCACGGCGGGTCCCGGAGCCGACGGCGCCCCTGGCCCGGATCACGGTGCTGACCCCGCTGGGCCCACTGCCGCGCACGCTGCTGCGCCGCAGCCCAGCGGATGCGGCGGCGCCGGTGCTGCAGCGCGCCCGCGTCCTGGCCGAGGCGGTGGCCGCCACCCGGGACCTGGTCAATGACCCGCCCGCCTCGCTCACCCCCACCACCTTCGTCGAGTACGCCCGCCGGGCCGCCGATGCGGCCGGGCCCGGCCGCAAGGACGGCCGCTTGGAGGTTGAGGTGTATGACGACAAGCGCCTAGCGGCCGACGGCTTCGGCGGGATTGCGGGAGTCGGCCAGGGGGCGGTGCATCCGCCCCGCCTGGTCCGCGTGGCCTGGACGCCGCGGGTCAAGGACGCCGAGCACGTCGCCCTGGTGGGCAAGGGCATCACCTTCGACTCCGGCGGCCTGTCGCTGAAGCCGCCAACCTCCATGCCCACCATGAAGTCGGACATGGCCGGGGCGGCCACCGTGCTGTCCGCGACGCTGGCAGCGGCTCGCCTGGGCATGCCGGTCAAGACGACCGCCTGGCTGGCACTGGCGGAGAACCTTCCCGGTGGGGCCGCCCAGCGCCCGGGCGACGTGGTCACCACGTTCGACGGCACCACCGTGGAGGTGACCAACACCGATGCCGAGGGCCGACTGGTGCTCGCCGATGCCCTGGCCGCCGCCGTCGCCGAGGAGCCCGACGTCGTGCTGGACGTGGCGACCCTGACCGGCGCACAGATCGTGGCGCTGGGCGAGCGTGTCGCCGCGGTGATGGGTAGTGAATCGGTGCGCGACGGCGTCATCGCCGCGGCCGGGCGTGCCGGGGAGGACTTCTGGCCCATGCCGTTGCCGGCGTATCTGCGTGCCAACCTGGAGTCCCCCTTCGCAGACCTGCGCAATGCCGCCGTCGGCAGCCGGGCCGGCGGCATGCTCGTGGCGGGGCTGTTCCTGCGCGAGTTCGTGGGCCGGACCCCGTGGGCGCACCTGGATATTGCGGGGCCTGCGTACAACGAAAAGTCCGCCTGGGGGATGACCCCCATCGGCGGGACCGGCTTCGGCGTCGCCACGCTGTTGGCCTTCCTGGAGGACCGGATCACGGGCGCGCGGCAGGGCACCGACCAAGCTGAGTAAACACTCGCCGCGAAGGTGATCCATGCCGTAGGCTACCCGGGACTCTCGTCCCCATTCGCGGGACCGCGGCCATCGCTGGCCGCCGAACAACACCGCCGCTCACGGCCGACTTTGAAAGGAAGCATGCACGTGACACAAGCAGGTGCGATCGACGGGGCCGGAACCGGTCAAGACGCCGTTTACGACATGGTGGTACTCGGGGGCGGCTCGGGCGGGTACGCGGCGGCGCTGCGCGGCGCCCAGCTCGGGCTGCGCGTGGCACTGGTTGAGGCGGACAAGGTGGGTGGCACCTGCCTGCACCGCGGCTGCGTACCCACCAAGGCCATCCTGCACGCGGCGGAGACCGCGGACGCGGTTCGCGAGGCCTCCGCCGTCGGCATCCGGGCGGCCCTGGACGGCATCGACATGCCCGCCGTCCAGGAGTACAAGAACGGCATCGTCGCCCGCATGTATAAGGGGCTGCAGGGCCTGGTCTCCTCCCGCGGCATCGACCTGGTGCGAGGCTGGGGCCGCCTGGTCGCGCCGGACACGGTCGAGGTGGAGGGCCGGCACTACCGGGGCCGCAACGTGGTTCTCGCCTCCGGCTCCTACTCCAAGACCATGGGGCAGGAGATCTCCGGCCCGGTGATCACCAGCGAGCAGGCCCTCGAACTCGACCACGTGCCCGCGTCCGCGGTGATCCTGGGAGGCGGGGTGATCGGGGTGGAGTTCGCCTCCGCCTGGGCCTCCCTGGGCAGCCAGGTCACCATCATCGAGGCCTTGCCGCACCTGGTTCCCAACGAGGACGAGGCGATCTCCAAGCAGCTCGAGCGTGCCTTCCGCAAGCGGCGCATCAACTTCCGCGTCGGCACCCGCTTCGAGTCCGTTGAACGCACGCATAGCGGCGTGCGGGTGCGCACCGCCGACGGTACCGTCACCGAGGCCGAGGTGCTGCTGATCGCGGTGGGCCGCGGCCCGGCCACCGCCAACCTGGGCTTTGAGGAGGTGGGCGTGGCCATGGACCGCGGCTTTGTGCTCGCCGACCCGCACGGGCGCACGAACGTTCCCGGGGTGTGGGCCGTGGGCGATATCGTGCCCGGCGTGCAGCTGGCTCACCGCGGCTTCGCGCAGGGAATCGCCGTCGCCGAGCGGATCGCGGGCCTGGACCCCGAGCCGGTCGACGACGTGAAGGTGCCCAAGGTGACCTTCTGCGAGCCGCAGATCGCCTCCGTGGGGCTGTCCGAGGCGCGCGCCGCCGAGCTGCACGGCGCGGAGAACATCGTCACCAGCCAGTTCAACGTGGCCGGCAATGCCAAGTCCCAGATCCTGGGCACGCAGGGCTTCGTGAAGCTGGTGTCGCTGAAGGACGGTCCCATCCTCGGCTTCCACGCCATCGGTGCCCGCATGGGTGAGCAGGTCGGCGAGGGCCAGTTGATCGTGTCGTGGGAGGCCGACGCCAACGACGTCGCCGCCCTGGTGCACGCCCACCCCACCCAGAACGAGACCATCGGCGAGGCCGCCATGGCCCTGGCCGGCAAGCCGCTGCACAACCACGGCTGACCGCATACTCGCTCCACCCGAATTGAACTAGCAATCAGCAAACCAACTAGGAAGGCAAGCTCTAATGGCTGAGTCCGTGAAGATGCCCGCCCTGGGCGAGTCGGTAACCGAGGGAACCGTCTCCTCCTGGCTGAAGTCCGTGGGAGACACCGTCGAGGTCGGTGAACCCCTGCTGGAGGTGGCCACCGACAAGGTCGACACCGAGGTCCCCTCCCCGGTTTCCGGAACCCTGCTGGAGATCCGCGTCGCCGAGGACGAGAACGCCGAGGTCGGCACCGTCCTGGCCATCGTGGGCGACCCGACCGAGGCCGGCGGCGCGCCCGCCGAGCCCGCGCCCGCCGCTTCGACGCTGCAGGAGGCCGCGGCCGCCCCCGAGCCCGCCGCGGCACCGGCTCCAACGGCACCCGCCGCCCCGGACGCATCGCCGTCGGTCGGCTATGTCACTCCGATCGTGCGCAAACTCGCCCGTGAACGGGGCGTCGACCTGGCCACCGTCACCGGCACCGGCGTCGGCGGACGCATCCGCAAGCAGGACGTGGAGGCCGCGGCGGCGGCGCAGGCGGAGGCCACCGCGCCTGCACCGCAGGCCGAGGCCACGCCGGCACCGCAGGCCGAGCCTGCTGCACCCGCCTCCGCACCGCAGCCGGAGGTGTCTTCGGCCGCTCCCACCGCGGCGAGCCCGACCCGCCCCGCGCCGTCGGCCGGCGAGTCCGAGCTGCGTGGCCGCACTGAGAAGATGAGCCGCCTGCGCCGCCTGATCGGCGACCGCATGATGACGTCGCTACAGACCTCCGCCCAGCTGACCACGGTCGTGGAGGTGGATGTGACCCGCATCGCCGCCCTGCGTGCTCGCGCCAAGGACGAGTTCCTGGCGCGCAACGGCACCAAGCTCACCTACCTGCCGTTCTTCGTGGCCGCCGCCACGGAGGCGCTCAAGGCACACCCGAAGCTGAATGCAACCATCGCGGAGGACGAGGTGACCTACCACGACGTCGAGCACATCGGCATCGCGGTGGACACTCCGCGCGGGCTGTACGTGCCCGTGGTCAAGCACGCCGGCGATCTGAACATTCCGGGCCTGGCCAAGCGCATCAACGACCTGGCCGCGCGTACTCGCGAGAACCGGGTCGACGCCGGTGAGCTGTCCGGTGCGACCTTCACGATCACCAACACCGGCTCCGGCGGCGCCCTGTTCGACACCCCGATCGTCAACCCGCCCGAGGTCGCCATCCTCGGCCTGGGTGCCATCACCCGCCAGCCCCGCGTAGTCAAGGACGGCGACGGCAACGAGGTGATCGCCGTGCGCTCGGTGTGCTACCTGTCCCTGTCCTACGACCACCGACTGGTCGACGGCGCGGACGCCTCCCGGTACCTCATGACCGTCAAGAAGCGCCTGGAGGACGGCGACTTCGCCGGTGAGCTGGGGCTGTAGCACGGCCGACACCGCCTAAGGCAGCCGCGGGGCCCGCACGCAACGCGTGCGGGCCCCGCCGTGGTTGCATGGGCAGGCCCCAGCAAGTCCCGCAGTGACCGGGATTGCGCTCTACGCAGCGCGCACCTCGGCCACGCGCCACGGGTCGGGGACGAGGATCAGTAGCACCTCGCGTGCCGCCAGCGCCGGCACGGTGCGCACGGTGCCGTCCGCGCCCGTGCGGGTGGAGGCCGGCTGGGACTGGCGGATGCGCACGGCCCGGGCGCCCGCCCAGGTCTGCTCGCAGTCCTCCGGCACGTCCACCTCGGTCACGCCGAGCACATCGGTGTCCAGCCCGTCGACGCTCTCCCCCGCCGCGGCCAGCGCCTCCAACACGGCCGCATCGGCGTTCGCCGCCGGCGAGTGCGGCACCGTGGTGTCGGCCAGGGCGACGCCGTCACCGGCATTCAAGGCGGCGTCGCGCCGCCCGGTCAGGTCCACCACCACCTCCAACAGGCTCTCCTCCGCGACTTGCGTCGGAGCAGGGACCGTGGCCGGGGCGCCGGCGGCTGCGCCGGTGCCGGGCGCCGTGGCCCGTGCCGCCTGGCCGACGCCGAGTAACCCGACGCCCAAACCCAACACGCTCACCAGCGCCACCAGGCCGACTAGTGCGGCAGCCAGCCGCCGCCCCGTGCGAGATCGGCCGCGCCGGCGCCCGCGTCCCGCCTCGGTCCGCGCTGCCGGCCCCTCACGACGGCGCAGCGCGCGGCGGGTGGGGACCACGCGGGTGGGTCTGGCCGCCGCGGCACGCAGGGCGCCCGCGGCCAGGCGGGCGCCCTCGGGCAGGACCAGGCGGCCGGGCTGGGCCAGTTCATGCGCCCGGGCGGCCAGGGCACGGGCGGTGGGGCGACGGCTCGGATCGGCGTCGAGCGCGTCGGGCAGGATGCGTTCAAGGCGGGCCCGCAGCAGCGCCGAACCGGAGGCGCATTCGCGCAGCAGCGCCGCCAGCGCATACACGTCCGATGCCGGGGTCGCGGGGCCGCCAGCGTGGCGCTCGGGGGCGGCGCAGCGGTCGGTCCCGGACTCGAGGATGCCGCCGAGCAGGTCAATGAGCACCAGCCCGCCATCGGTGGTGACCATGACGTTGGCGGGTGAGACGTCCCCGTGTGCCAGACCGTGTGCGTGCAGGTGTGCCAGCGCGCCGCCGACGTCGTCGAGCACCCGCGCGGCCTCGGCGCGGGTCAAGCCACCGCGCGCACCGAGCACCACCGCCAGGTCAGCGCCCGCGATCAGGTCGACGACGACCGCCGCGTACCCGTCGGGCAGGAAGATGACGTCGCGCACGGGGGCGATGGCGGGGTGGGTCAGCCCGCGCAGCTCATTCAGGCGGCGCAGCGTGCGGGCCCCCGCGGCGTCGTCGGGCAGTTCGAGCAGATGGATCACGACGTCGCGGCCGGCGCCATCCAGGCCGCGGCGGGGCGCTAGCCGGCCCGGTGCGTCGGCGCCCAGGGGCGGGCCGACGGCGAGGCCCGCC
>NZ_LK995496.1:7025-68075 GCF_900002405.1 Actinomyces succiniciruminis
GGCCCGCCTCGATCAGTGCGTACTGCAGCTGCGGCGCGAGCGCGTCGGGATCCTCCGCCCGCTCGTCCCGCCGGCGGCTGCGGTGCTGGTTGGTGCCCATGGCCTCCATGTTCGCCGGAGCGGCGCCACGGCGCCAGGGTCAATGCGTCGCCTGTGGATAACCCGTCACACCTGCCACCGCCCACCCGCCAGGACCGGCGCCGGCAACGCGCCCAGACCGGTCGAAGTCGCTGAGGCCGGCCGGGCGGGCGACCACGCCGACATCCACCGCCACGGCTCCGGGCTAGGCGTCGGCCATGAGTGGGGTCAGGTGAGTCTCCAGCGCCGCCATCACCGGATCGGCCAGTTCGGCCGCCGTGTAGTGGATGCCGGTCGCGGCTGTCAGCGAGGTGACCCCGGCGTCGGTAATACCGCAGGGGATGATCCGGTCCAGGTCGAATGCGGCCAGGTCGGGGTCCACATTCAGGCCGATGCCGTGCATGGTGGTGCCGCGCGCCACCCGCACCCCCAGGGCGCAGACCTTGCGCTCACGCGCCTCGCCGTGGCCCGATTGTGGGCCCGGCGGCACCCACACCCCCGAGCGCCCCGCCACGCGCATAGTGGTTACGCCGTAGTCGGCGCATACGTCCATCACCGCCGCCTCCAGGGCGCGCACATACTTGATCACGTCGATCGGCTCGACCAGGCGGATGATCGGGTAGACGGTCAATTGCCCGGGACCGTGCCAAGTCACCTTGCCGCCGCGGTCTACGTCCACCACCGGCACGCGCTCGGGCCCAGCCAGCGGGCCGGCCGGACGCTCCCATGAGTGCGTGCGCCGCCCCACCGTGTAGACACTCTCGTGCTCGAGCAGCAGCACCGTCGCAGAACGGCGGCCTGCGGCGACGTCGGCGTGCACGGCGCGCTGAAGCGCCCAGCCCTCGTCAAAGGGCACCAGGCGGGTCCCCAAGCCGACGTCGACGCGTTCCAATCCGTGCACCTCGCCAGCCTAGATGAGACCCGTGCGGCGGCGCGTTGCTCGTGCCGGTAGCGACGCGGGGTGGCGGATGAGTGACGACCGGGGCGGACCGCATAGACTACGGGCCGATGGTCCTACGCCAATGGTCCTACGGGAGGAGTTCCAGTGCCCGACGCCGTCGCCCCTGAGGGCCGCCGCCTGCTGCGTGTGGAGGCCCGCAACGCCCAGACGCCGATCGAACGCAAGCCCGCCTGGCTGCGCACCCGCGCCGTGGTGACCGACACCTACCAGGATGTGCGCGGCCTGGTGCGCAGCCACGGCCTGCACACGGTCTGTGCCGAAGCCAACTGCCCCAACGTCTACGAGTGCTGGAACGACCGCGAGGCGTCCTTCCTCGTGGGCGGAAGCATCTGCACCCGCCGCTGCGACTTCTGCGACATCGCCACCGGCCGTCCCACCGAGTACGATCCGGACGAGCCGGCCCGGGTGGCCGCTTCGATCAGGGAGATGCGCCTGCGCTACGCCACCGTCACCGGGGTGAGCCGCGACGACCTGCCCGACGGCGGTGCCTGGCTGTACGCGGAGACCGCCCGCCAGGTGCATGAGCAAGTTCCCGGCTGCGGCATTGAGCTGCTGGTGCCCGATTTCAGGGGCCACCCGGAGTCGCTGCAGGAGGTCTTCTCCTCCCGCCCGGAGGTGTTCGCCCACAACCTGGAGACCGTGCCGCGCATCTTCAAGCAGATCCGCCCCGCCTTCTCCTACGCCGGCAGCCTGGACGTCCTCGCGCGCGCGTCGCAGGCCGGACTGCTGACCAAATCGAATCTGATCCTGGGGATGGGCGAGACCCGCGAGGAGATCGAGCAGGCAATCGCGGACCTCATCTCGGTCGGTGTCAACATCCTGACCCTGACCCAGTACCTGCGCCCGTCCAAGCTGCACCATCCGGTCGACCGGTGGGTCAAGCCGCAGGAGTTCCTCGAGCTGGCGGCGCTCGCGGAGGACCGGGGCATCGACGCGGTCATGAGCGGCCCCATGGTGCGCTCCTCCTACCGCTCGGGGATGCTGTGGGCGCGGGCGATGCGTGCCACGGGCCGGGAGATTCCCGCCAACATGCGCGACCTGGCCGAGCCGACTACGGCCCGCCAGGAGGCCGCCGCCCTGCTCGCCGCCGGCGCCGCCGGGACCGCCCCACGCTCCGCGGCCGACCGGGCGGCGCCGAGCCCGGTGGGCCGGGCCGCCTCCTGAGGGACGGCGTGCGCCGTCGTCGGCTAAGGTGGGATCGTGAGCACAGCCCAGAGCGCCCAGCCGAAGAAGAAGCGGCGCCTCGCACAGGTCGCCCAGAACGTCAAAGACTCCTACACGATCTCACGGCGCAGCTATCCGTGGATCGGCTGGGCCCTGCTCGGCATCCTGGTTGCCCTGGTGGCACTGGCCGTTGTGCTGTCAGCCGTCACGAGCCAGGCGCTGTGGTACTGGCTGCTGATGGGCGTGCTGCTGGCGCTAATGGCAGACATGGTGGTTCTCTCACTGGCCACCCGCCGTGCCTCCTACATGCAGATCGAAGGCCACCCCGGTGCGGTCAAGGCCGTGCTCGATCAGGCGGGCCGTGGCTGGTACGTGGAGTCGGATCCGGTCGCCTTCAGCCCCAAGGGCCAGGACTTCGTATGGCGCCTGGTGGGACGCCCGGGCATCGTGCTGGTGGCCGAAGGGGCGCCGGGTCGTACCCAGCGCCTGGTTGAGGATGAGAAGAAGGTGCTGCGGCGCATCCTGTCCACGGTTCCGGTGCACGTGATCAGCGTGGGCACCGCAGAGGGACAGACACGCCTGATCCACCTCGAGCGCGAGTTGCGGCGCCTACCCACCAAGCCCACCAAGCTGACCAACACCGAGATCGACCGGGTCGCCAAGCGACTGTCGTCCCTGTCCTCCAAGGGCCTGCCCATCCCGAAGTACATGGACCCGAACAACATTCGTCCGGACCGCCGCGCCATCCGCGGCCACTGAACCGCCGCCGCGCCCGCCCGAGGCCGGCGCGCCGCACGTCTGCGGACCGGCTCGGCCATGCAGCCGAAACACGGCGGACATATTCGCGGCACCGCCACGACACCACGCCCACCTAGCCTGCATACCCACGCCCGGAAACTCTCGGGCAAACGACACGCACACCCTGACGGAGGGACCACATGTTCAGTGACGCTGCGGAAGCGCTGGCCTACATCGAGAAGGAGGATGTGCAGCTGGTTGATGTGCGCTTCTGCGACCTGCCCGGCGTGATGCAGCACTTCACCATTCCGGTTGCCGCCTTCAAGGATGAGGCGCTCACCGAGGGGCTCATGTTCGACGGTTCCTCCATCCGCGGCTTCACCGCCATCCACGAGTCGGACATGAAGCTCATCCCGGACGTCACCACCGCCTTCCTGGACCCCTTCCGTGAGCAGCGCACACTGGTAATCAACTTCTCAATCGTGGATCCCTTCACCGACGAGGTCTACGCCCGCGACCCCCGTTCGATCGCCGCCAAGGCAGAGGACTACCTGCGTTCCACCGGCATCGCCGACACCTGCTACATCGGTGCGGAGGCCGAGTTCTACCTGTTCGACTCCATCCAGTACGAGACCACACCCGCCTCCACGCGCTACCTGATCGACTCCGCCGAGGCGGCCTGGAACACCGGCCGTGACGAGCCCGGCGGCAACAAGGGCTACAAGACCGCCTTCAAGGGCGGCTACTTCCCCGTATCGCCCAACGACCAGATGGCCGACATTCGCGATCGCATCGTGCGCACCTGCATTCAATCCGGCCTCGACATCGAGCGCGCCCACCACGAGGTCGGCACCGCCGGGCAGCAGGAGATCAACTACCGCTTCGCCTCCCTGCTCGCCGCCGGCGACGACATGATGAAGTTCAAGTACATCGTCAAGAACGAGGCCTGGCGCAACGGCAAGACCGCCACCTTCATGCCCAAGCCGATCTTCGGCGACAACGGTTCGGGCATGCACACGCACCACTCCCTGTGGAAGGACGGCAAGCCGCTGTTCTTCGACGAGCGCGGCTACGGGCAGCTCTCCGACCTGGCCCGCTGGTACATCGGCGGCATCCTGCGTCACGCCCCCAGCCTGCTGGCCTTCACCAACCCCTCGGTCAACTCCTTCCACCGCCTGGTGCCGGGCTTCGAGGCGCCGGTGAACCTGGTCTACTCGGCGCGCAACCGCTCCGCCTGCATCCGCATCCCGGTGACCGGCTCCTCCCCCAAGGCCAAGCGGATCGAGTACCGCGTGCCCGACCCGTCGGCGAACCCCTACCTGGCCTTCGCCGCCACGCTCATGGCCGGCATCGACGGCATCCGCAACCGCATCGAGCCGCGCGAGCCCGTGGACAAGGACCTGTACGAGCTGGCCCCCGAGGACTACCACGACATCGACAAGCTCCCGGGCACGCTGGATGAGGCGCTGGAGGCGCTGGAGGCCGACCACGACTACCTGGGCGAGGGCGACGTCTTCACCCCCGACCTGATCGAGACCTGGGTGGACTACAAGCGCACCAACGAGATCGCCCCGATGCGCCAGCGCCCCCACCCCTACGAGTTCGAGCTGTACTACGACCTGTGAGCGGCCTCTCGTGCCGGCCCGCCCCAACCATTTGCATATCTATGCTCTGATGTGGATATCCTGGCGGCGGCCGTAGTCCTCGATTCGAAGGAGCCGCATGAGATCCGCACGCACCTTGAGCGCGCGCGTCGCCGCCGGGCTGTGCCTGGCGCTGACGGCGACGGTGCCGCTGACCGCCTGTACCGACGCCGCCGATTGGAAGGCCACCCAGACCGGCGACGCCGCCGCCTTCACGGGCTATGACACCTCCGGCATCCAGGCACAGCAGGACATCATCGACATGCTCCCCGAAGGCGCCCTGGCCGACGGCGTGCTCGACGTGGCCGCCTCCACCGACTATGCGCCCGCCGAGTTCCTGGACACCGACGGCACCGCCATCGGCTACGACGTCGATCTGACCAAGGCCATCGCCGCCGTGCTGGGTGTCGACTCGACCACGCACACGGCTGAGTTCGACTCCATCATCGCCGCCGTCGGCTCCAAGTACGACGCCGGCATCTCCTCCTTCACCGTCACCGCCGAGCGCGAGTCGGCCATGGACATGATCGCCTACATCAACGTCGGCTCCCGCTTCAACGTGGTCGCCGGCAATCCGGAGGGCGTGGACCCCTCCAACCACCTGAACCTGTGCGGCCTGACCATTGGCGTGCAGACGGGCACCGCCCAGGAGGAGGCCATGAACGCCGACTCCGCCGCCTGCACCGAGGCGGGCTTGCCGGCCATCTCCGTGCGTTCCTACTCGACCCAGTCGGAGGCGACCACCGGTCTGATGGGGCACGTGATCGACGCCGTCTACTCCGATTCGACCGTGGCCGGCTACGCCATCGAGCTGACCGACGGCGGGGTGGAGACCGTCGGCGAGATCGAGGATGCACTCCCCCAGGCCATCGTCCTGACCAAGGACGATCCGCAGTTCAACGCCGCCATCCAGGCGGCCGTCCAGTACCTCATGGACTCCGGCACCTGGGAGGAGATCCTGGACGCCTGGGGCATTGAGGATGCCGCACTCACCACCGCCGAGCTGAACCCGAACGTGGAGCAGTGATCACCACCATGAGACCCCCTCAGCCCACCCAACCCGCTTCTGCTGCGGCCGCCTCCGGCGCCGACCAATCGGTCCAGCTGAACCGGCCCAAGCCGGTTCCCCGGCCCGGCACCTGGATCAGCGCCACCATCGTCGCGATCCTCGGTGCGATGCTCATCCACGCCCTGCTCACCAATGAGAAGTTCCACTGGGGCACGGTCTGGTTCTTCTTCCGTGAGGTGCACGTGGTGCGGGCGGTCGGCTGGACGCTGCTGCTGACCTTCCTGGCGATGCTGATCGGCATCGTGCTGGCGGTGACGACGGCGGTCATGCGCCAGTCGTCGAACCCGGTGCTGCGCGGCGTGTCGCTGGCGTACCTGTGGTTCTTCCGCGGCACCCCGATCTACACGCAGCTGGTGTTCTGGGGGGCGCTGTCCGCCCTGTACCAGTACCTGAGCCTGGGCATTCCCTTCGGGCCGGAGCTGATCACCTTCCGCACCACGGCGGTGTTCACGCCTTTCGTCGCCGCCGTACTGGGGCTGGGCATCAACGAGGGCGCCTACCTGTCGGAGATCGTGCGCTCCGGCCTGGCCAGCGTGGATCCCGGCCAGACCGAGGCGGCCGGCGCACTGGGAATGAGCCGGGGGCAGATCCTGCGCCGCATCGTCCTGCCGCAGGCCATGCGCGTGATCGTGCCGCCCACCGGCAACGAGACCATCTCCATGCTCAAGACCACCTCGCTGGTGCTGGCCGTCCCCTTCACGCTGGACCTCACCTTCGTCACCAACTCCTACGCCTCCTACACCTACCAGACGATCCCGCTGCTGATCGTGGCGGCCCTGTGGTACATCATCATCACGTCCATCCTGATGGTCGGCCAGCACTTCATTGAGCGCTACTACGGCCGCGGCTTCGACGGGTCCGCCGCCACCGCCGGGAACCGCACAGGCCGCGGCCTGTCAGCCCGTCAGCAGGCCATCCTCGACTCCCACACCACCAAGGACTCCCCCTTCCTGGAGGTCACCCCGTGAGCAGCACGAACTCGACCACCGCCCAGCCCGTCCCGCTGGGTACGCCAAAGGTCCGCATCGCCGGACTGCACAAGTTCTTCGGGGAGCTGCACGTACTCAAGGGCATCGACCTGATGGTCGAGCCCGGCTCCGTGACCGTGCTGGTGGGCCCGTCCGGATCCGGGAAGTCCACGCTGCTGCGGTGCATCAACGAACTGGAGACCATCGACGCCGGCCGCGTGTGGGTCGACGGCGAGCTGATCGGCATGCGGGAGGAGCAGCGCCCCGACGGCTCCGTACGGCTGCACGCCCTGACGGACAAGCAGCGCGCCGCCCAGCGCTCCAAGATCGGCATGGTCTTCCAGCGCTTCAACCTGTTCCCGCACATGACCGCGCTGGAGAATGTCATTGAGGCGCCCGTCCACGTGCGTCACGTACCCAAGGACCAGGCCCGCGCACGCGGCATCCAGCTACTGGATCGGGTGGGGCTGGGCGACCGGCTTGACCACTACCCCTCGCAGCTGTCCGGCGGGCAGCAGCAGCGCGTGGCAATCGCCCGGGCGCTCGCCATGGACCCGGAGCTGATGCTCTTCGACGAGCCCACCTCCGCCCTGGACCCGGAACTGGTCGGAGAAGTGCTCCAGGTGATGAAGGACCTGGCCGCCGACGGCATGACCATGGTGGTGGTCACCCACGAGATGGGCTTCGCCCGGGAGGTCGGCGATCAGCTGGTCTTCATGGACGGCGGCCTCGTGTGCGAGTCCGGCAACCCGGTCGAGGTACTGGACCATCCCACTCAGGAGCGCACCCGGGCCTTCCTGTCCTCCGTGCTGTAGCCGGCCGCGCGGCATAACCGCTGCTACGACACCTCCGGGCCGGCGCACTAGCCGACGGCGTCGGCCCGCCAGGTGCCCTCGTCCCAGTCGACCAGCCGCCAGCCCGACTGCGGGTCGCCCTCGACCACGCTGACGGCCGTGTTGCGCATGGGGTGGTCCGCAATCCAGGCGGGGTCCGCACCCCCGCCGACCGCCGCGGCCAGCGCCGTCCACAGGCGCAGGATGGTGCCGTGCGCCACCAGCAGAGCGGTGCCGCCGGCGCGGGTGGAGTTGTAGATCTCCTCCACCACGCCGTTGAAGCGCGCGAAGGTATCCGCACCGTCCTCGGGGCTGCCGGGGATGCGGGCGGCCGTGCGCCCCACCATCCAGGAGCGGGTGGTGTCGGTGTAGCAGGCCACGGAGCGGATGTCGGTGTTCATCTCGATGTCGCCGGCCAGCACCTCGCGCAGGCCGGGGCGGATGCGGGCGGCCAGGCCGGTCGCCTGCTCAATGGGAGCGATCGTCTCCCGGGCCCGCTGGATCGGGGACACCCACAGCGAGGAGATGGCGTCCAAATCCCCGCTGGACGCCAGGCGACCCGGCAGCAGCGAGGCCTGCTCCACCCCGACGGCGTCCAGGGAGTTGCCGGGGAAGGCGGTATCCAGGGCGCCGGCGACGTTGGCAATGGTGCGGCCGTGTCGGACTAGCAGAAGCTTCACGGGCCTATACTGTCAGGCTCGCGGGCCGAGGGCGACGTCAGGACCGTTCAGGACCAGGGGTAGGGGCCGGCGCCGCGGGGGCGTCTGGGGGGACGGGGCCTGACACTCCCGCCGCTGCCGGCGGCGCCGCTGGTGCCGCCCGTGCGTGCCTGTCCGTTCCCACGCGGACCCGCCGGGCGGGTGCCCGCGGCGGTCGTGGGCGGGGCCGGCCGCGCCGGGGCGGCGTCGCCGAAGACGACGTGCTCCACCACACGCCGGGCGTGCCGGGCGGTGCGGCGGTAGATGTCCTCCAGGTCCCGTTCCCTGCCGGCGGGCAGCCCCAGCAGCCGGCCGACCAGGCGGATCTCGCGCGGCTCCGTGGGCAGTACCTCCACCCGGCTGGCACCCTCGCGGCCGGTTCCCAGCACGGTGGCGGCACGCACCCGGGAGGCCAGCACCCAGGCGGCGGTGAGCTTGCCGGCCTCATCGACGCCGAGCAGGCCCGCCTGGGTGGCGGCGGACAGGGCCTCCAGCGTGGAGGTGGTGCGCAGTCCGGGCACCTGCGCCGCCCGGGTCAGTTGCAGCACCTGCGCGGACCATTCGACGTCGGACAGGCCCCCGGGGCCGAGCTTGACGTGCCGGCTGGGGTCGGCGCCGCGCGGCAGCCGCTCTGCCTCCATGCGGGCCTTAAGGCGGCGGATCTCCCGCAGCCCGGCGTCGTCGAGCCCGTCCGGGCTCCAGCGCAGCGGGTCGATGAGCGCCTCGAAGCGCGCTCCCAGGTCGCGATCGCCGGCGCAGGGCCGGGCGCGCAGCAGCGCCTGCCGCTCCCACACGGAGCCCCAGCGCTGGTAGTACTCGGCGTAGGAGTCCAGGGAGCGGGAGACCGGCCCCTGGCGCCCCTCGGGGCGCAGCCCGGTGTCCACCTCGAGCGGGTGGGGGCGCGCCTGGGCCAGCAGCCGGGTGACCCATTTCGCGACCGCCTCCGCCTCGGCGGCGGCCACGTCCGGGTCGGCGCCGGGCCGCGGCTCGTGTACGAACAGCACATCGGCGTCGGAGGTGTAGGTGATCTCCCGTCCGCCCAGGCGCCCCATAGCGATCAGCGCGTGACGGGCGGCGGCACCGGGCCAGGCGCCCTCGGCATCGGGGCCGGCGGCGACGGCGGCCGGCCCGTCCCGCTGCGCGATCACCAAGCCGGTGGCCACCGTCAGGGCGGCCCCCAGGACCGCGTCGGTGGCGTCGCCGAGGATGCGGGCGGTGCGAGCGGGGTCCACGCCGTCGAGTGAGTCGGCCAGGGCGGCGCGGATCAGCTCACGCGTGCGCACCCCCATGACCGCGCGGATCGCCTCCGCGGCCTGCTGCTCGATGCCGGCAGGGTCCGTGGCGGTGAAGGAGCGGCGCCGCAGTACCCGTTCCGTCTCGGAGCAGATCGCGCCGGGCGGGCGGGCGGCCAGTTCGGCGTCGTCGTCGAGCCAGGCGATCGACTCCGGACGCTCGGCGAGCCGGTCGGTGGTCCAGCGAGCACCGGATAGCACCTGGCACAGGCGGCGGGCGGCCACCGGAGAGTCCCGCAGCATGGCCAGGTACCAGTGGGAGCCGCCGATGGACTCCGACAGGCGGCGGAAGGACAGCAGGCCGTGGTCGGGGTCGGGGCCCTGCCCGATCCAGCCGATGATCACGGGCAGCAGCTGGCGCTGAATGGCGGCGCGGCGACTGACGCCTTCGGTGAGCGCCTGGATGTGGTGCAACGCGCCGTCGGGGTCGAGGTAGCCGAAGGCCGCCAGGCGTTCGCGCGCGGCGGCGGGGGTGAGACTCAGTTCCTCCGTGGTCAGGCTGGCGGCGGCGCTGAGCAGCGGCCGGTAGTAGATCTCCTCGTGCAGGGCCCGCACCCGGCGGCGCACCCGGTGGAAGAGCCTGCGCACCGCGTCGGCGTCCTTCAGCCGCCTGCGGTCGATGCCCCGCCCGATGCGGCGCAGGTCTGCGTCGGCGGCCGGCAGGTCGTGGGTACGGCGCATGCGCAGAAGTTGGGCGCGGTGCTCCAGCAGCCGCAGCATCCGGTAGCAGTCGGCCAGCTCGGCCGCGTCGGCGCGCCCCACGTAGCCGCCGGCGGAGAGCTGCTGAAGCCCATCCAGGGTTCCGCGCACGCGCAGGCGCGCGTCGGCACGGCCGTGCACCAGTTGCAGCAGCTGCACGGTGAACTCCACGTCTCGCAGGCCGCCGGGGCCGAGTTTGATGCGGCGGTCGTCGGGACCCGGCTGTGCGGACTCGGACTCGACCCGGCGGCGCATGGCGCGCGCGTCGTCGACGAAGTTCTCCCGCTGGCTGGCCGACCACACCAGGGGTGCGACACCGGCCTCATAGGCGGCGCCGAGCTGCCGGTCGCCGGCGCAGGCGCGCGCCTTGAGCAGTGCCTGGAACTCCCACGAGGAGGCCCAGCGCTGGTAGTAGGCCAGGTGCGAGTCCAGGGTGCGCACCAGGGCGCCGTCCTTGCCCTCGGGGCGCAGCGCGGTGTCCAGCGGCCACAGCGGCGGCTCGGCGCCCGACGCGGAGGTGATGCGGGCGATCTCGGTGGCGATCTGTGCCCCCACCCGCAGGATGTTCTCCTCGTCCGCCGCGGCGTCGGAGTCCGCCGCACGCTCTATGCCGTCCCGGTGGGCGGGGCCGACGACGTAGACGACGTCGACGTCGGAGATGTAGTTCAGTTCGCGGGCGCCCGTCTTGCCCATGGCGATGATCGCCATGGCCACGTCCGCGGCGGCGGGTCCCACGACGGCGCGGGCGATGGTCAGGGCGGTCTCCAGGGCGGCGTCGGCCAGGTCTGACATGCGCCCGCCCACAGTAGGCAGGTGCGCCAGTGGGCTTGCGGCGGTCAGGTCGTCGGCGACCACGGCGAGCAGGCGGTCGCGGTAGGCCACGCGCAAGGCGCTTATGGCGCGGCCGGTAAACGCCTCGGGAAGGGGGGTGGGGGCGTCTACAAGCACGGCGGCAACGGCGTCGTGCAGGCCGGTGGCGACGTCGGGGCGGCCGGGGGCGTCCCAGGCACGCGCGGGGGCGAGGGCGTCCAGGTGCTCGGGGTGGGAGATCAGGAAGTCGCCGAGCGCCTGGGAGGCGCCGAGCACCGCCAGCAGGCGGCTGCGGTGGCCGGTGAGTTCCTGCTCGGCGGAGTCGACGTCCGCCTCAGCGTCGGGGGCTCCCGTGTCTGTGTGCCCAGCCACTGGCTCCAGGCGCAGCAGCCGCGCGAGCGTGCGAGCGGGAGCGCCCACGCCGTCGGACTCGGCGTCGGCGGGCACCGTATCCGGACCCGCAGTGGGCTCGGCGGCGGTTTCTGGGCCGCCGATGACCGTGCATGCCTCCGCCAGCCGGACCAGGGCGAGCAGGGCCAGGTCCGGGTCGGCGGTGCGGCCGAGCTCGTCCACCAGCCTTATGCGGGCCGGATCGAGGGCGGGCAGTTCCCCGATGTCGGCGTCGGGCGCCGGGGACACGGCGGGCAGCAGGGGGGACAGCGCCGGGTCGGTGAGCAGGCCGTAGGCGCGATCCACCTCGGTGAAGCCCGCCCACAGGAGCCGGGCGCGCGTGCTGGGCCACGGGCCGTGCCCGGTCAGGGCCGGGCCGCGACCGGTGGGCGTGTCGGGGCGCGCATTCCGATGCTGCTGCCCTGCTTCACGGTTGGTGGGCACGAGTCATCACAGTCTCGGGAAGAACTGGCTGAGTTCGAAGTCGGTCACCTGGGCGTCGTAGGCCAGGTACTCGCGACGCTTGTTGCGGCGGAAGAACTCAAAGGCGTCCTCCCCCAGTGTGTCGGCCACCAGGTCGGATTCGGCCATGGCGGCCACGGCGCTCTTCAGCGAGGTGGGCAGTGCCCCAATCCCCAGCGACTTGCGCTCCAACTCGGACAGGGCCCAGACGGTGTCCTCCGCCTCGGCGGGAAGCTCGTAGCCCTCTTCAATGCCCTTCATGCCCGCGGCGAGAATCACGGCGAAGGCCAGGTAGGGGTTGGCGGAGGAGTCGATGCCCCGGAACTCCACGCGGGCGGACTGGGCCTTGCCGGGCTTGTGCATGGGGACGCGCACCAGGGCCGAGCGGTTGTTGTGGCCCCAGCACACGTAGCTGGGGGCCTCGTCGCCGCCCCACAACCGCTTGTAGGAGTTCACGTGCTGGTTGGTGACCGCGCAGATCTCGGTGGCATGGTGCAGCAGACCGGCGACGAACGCGCGCCCGGTGGCGGACAGCTGGTACTGCCCGGACGGGTCGTGGAAGGCGTTGTGGTCGCCCTCGTACAGGGAGAAGTGCGTGTGCATGCCGCTTCCGGGCTGGCCGACGAAGGGCTTGGGCATGAACGTGGCCTCGCAGCCCTCCTGCAGGGCCACCTCCTGGACCACGGCGCGGAAGGTCATGATGTTGTCGGCCATGGACAGCGCGTCGGCGAAGCGCAGGTCGATCTCGTTCTGGCCGGGTCCGCCCTCGTGGTGGGAGAACTCCACCGAAATGCCCATCTGCTCGAGCATGAGAATGGCGTGGCGGCGGAACTCGTGCGCGGTGCCGCCGGGCACGTGGTCGAAGTAGCCGGCGTGGTCGGTGGGGACGATGCGACCGTCACTGTCGCGACCCACCAGATAGAACTCGATCTCGGGGTGCACGTAGCAGGTGAAGCCGGCGTCGGCGACGCGGGCCAGCTGGCGTTCGAGCACGGCGCGCGGGTCGGTGCGAGCAGGCTCGCCATCCGGGGTGAGCACGTCGCAGAACATGCGGGCGACGCTGTTGACCTCCTCCCGCCACGGCAGCATCTGGAAGGTGGAGGGGTCCGGGGACAGCAGCATGTCCGACTCGTACACGCGGGTGAGTCCCTCAATGGCCGAGCCGTCGAAGCCGATGCCCTCCTCGAAGGCGCCCTCAACCTCGGCCGGCGCGATCGCCACCGACTTCAGCTGGCCGAGCACGTCGGTGAACCACAGGCGGATGAAGCGGATGTCGCGTTCCTCGATGGCGCGCAGTACGTATTCCTGCTGCTTGTCCATGATGCTGACGTTGCCTCCTTGCGCGGGCGGTGTGGACCGGTGCGGTGTGCGGGTCCGGCTACCGCGGGCTTCCTCGGCCAGCCTATCGGCTGAAGGAGTCCGCCGGGTTTCACGCGGCGGTGCGGCGGGCACGGCTGGGCAGGACCATTCACGGGTTATCGGCGCGGACGTGGTGCTATAGACCGGCGTGTTGCGGGGTGAGGGACCTAGTGAGCCTGCCGGTTCACTGCGCCGGACTTGTCTGCCGCCATCCCCCCTGCCCGGAAGCGGGGCCATTTGCTATGCGACTTCGCCATCCACGACGTCTACAACGCCACTTCGGGGTTAACAACGCCGGTTAACGGTCTGCTGAAGGGCTCCGAGGTATACAGCAGACCGTTAAGTAGCGTTGTTAACGCCGAACCGGCGTAGCAGACACACCGGTCCACTCACACGCCCGCCCCAGGCTCCCGACCGGCTCGTGGACACCACGCCCTCGAACCCGAAGACCCGAAGAGCCAGTTTGAGTGTGCAGACCTGAACCGTCACACCGACAGCAGCCTCGCCGCCGGGGCTCCGCTGCCGATCGTCGCCGTCAAGGAATCGGATTAGGAGCTCCGCCCGGCGAGTAGGCTCCGGATATGAGCACTTCCGCTTCCGACCAGTCATCCGCAGACGCCGCCACGGTAGGCGCCTCCCCCGCCGCCGACCGCTCTGCCGCCGCGGTCACCACCCCGGCCGCAGCGGGGCCGCAGATCTCACAGGTCAAGAAGGTGCGCGTGCACCACCTCCTGGGCGCGAAGCAGCGGGGCGAGAAGCTGACCATGCTCACCGCCTACGACGCGGTAACCGCACGCATCCTGGATGCGGCGGGCACCGACATGCTGCTGGTCGGCGACTCGCTGGGCAACGTCATGCTCGGCTACGACTCCACCGTGCCGGTCACCCTCGACGAGATGGTGGTGGCCACTCGCTCGGTGGCCCGCGGCACCAGCCGGGCCCTGGTGGTGGCGGATCTGCCCTTCGGAACCTATGAGGCCGGCCCCGAGCAGGCCCTGGCCAGTGCCGTGCGGCTCATGCGCGTGGGCGCCAACGCCGTCAAGCTCGAGGGCGGCCGCCCCCGGGCGGCAACGGTGCGCGCACTGTCCGACGCCGGCATCCCGGTGGTCGGCCACCTCGGCTTCACTCCCCAGTCGGTGAACAAGCTCGGCGGCTTCCGCGTGCAGGGCCGCGGCGATGACGCGCAGGAGGCCCTGCTGGCCGACGCCGCGGAGCTGGCCGACGCCGGCGTGATCGGGATGGTTCTGGAGATGGTGCCCGAGCCGGTGGCGGCGCGCATCACGCAGGCGGTGCCGGTGCCCACGATCGGTATCGGCGCCGGAGTCCACTGCGACGGCCAGGTGCTGGTGTGGACCGACATGGCCGGCATGGAGGAGTGGAAGCCGCGCTTCGCGCGGCAGTTCGGCCAAGTCGGTCAGGCGCTGCAGCAGGCCGCGCAGGACTACAACGCCGCGGTCCGCGACGCCTCATTCCCGGGGGCGGCGGAGAGCTTCGAGGCCTAGGCTCGCGCCCGGCGCCAAGTGCTGCCCGACCTTGGTGATGCCCGCACTTATACGCGGGCGTCGAAGGCCAGCTTCGCACCGAATCCGAGCAGCACTCCGCCGGTGACCCGGTCCGTCCAGCGCTCCAGCGCGGCCCCGGCACCAGACTCCAGCCGGGGCGCAATCCACGACGCCCCGATGGCGAGTGCGCCCATCCACACCACGCAGCACAGCCCATGCACGGCGGCGAGCAGCACCCCCATCAGCAGTGGTGGCACCCCGACGGCCATGAACTGCGGAATGGTGGCGAGGTAGAAGACACCCGCCTTGGGGTTGAGCAGATCGGTCGCCAGCCCGGTGAGCCAGCCCCGCCACAGCGGAGCACCGCCGGCGTCAGCGGCACCTGCACCCGTTGTAAGCGGCGCTTCCGCCGACGCGGTCTCCGCCTGTGCCGCACCCGTTCCCAGGTCTATGGCCGGCCGCCCACGGGAGGCCCGATGGAAGGAACGCAGCAGCATGCTGGCGCCCATACAAGCCAGATACAGGGCACCGGCCAGTGACAGGAGCCGGTAAGCCGTGCGGGAGGCGGCCAGCACCGCCGTCGCCCCGGCGCCGGCGGCTGCGCCCCAGATGACCAGACCGGTGAAGATGCCCGCAACCGTCGCCAGGCCGTAGCCGCGAGAATGGTTGAGTGCGCCCCGCAGCACGACCGCGGTGTCGAGTCCGGGCACCAGCGTAAGCACAACCACGATGGCCGCGAATCCGGCGAGCGCCTGCGGCAACGTCATGCATTGCCCCTAACATCGCTCCCGACGGCGTCGGCCACGTCGGCCGCCAGCCCCTCCGGGTGTGTCCAGTCGATCGGAACGGGCACCACTCCCACGAAGGCGTCACTGAAGTCCCGCGCCGGGTAGGTGACTCCCTGGTGCCCCGGATCCGCGGCCCACGTAAGCAAGCGCGGCGCGCCGTCGACGGCGGTCGGAGTCACCTCCACCGTTGTCACTGCGCAGTTGGCCATCGGGGCCATGCCGTAGATCTGCGGCCCCACCCAGCGGGCCAGGATGGTCATAAGCGTCATGCCGTGGGAGACGACGAGCACATTGCCCTCTCCATGTCCGTTGTTCGCATCGGCGCGCATATCCGCCAGGACCCGCGCAATGGCGCCATCGACGTCGGCGAGGTAGTCGCGGGCGGTGATGCCGCCGGGGGCGCCGGGGTGCACGCCGGTCAGGACGGCGGGCAGGTGTTGCTCCGCCGGCAGGGCCGCGTGCATGACCGGATCGGGCCCACCGTCGTAGACGCCGTAGTTGTACTCGCGCAGGCCGGTCAGGTTCACCGGGGCGACGCCGGGGTGTGCCTGCAGCAGGATGCCGCCGGTCTCCTGCACGCGCCCCTGCGGGCTGAAGTAGGCGCGGGTGAAGCCGACGTCCGCCAGGTAGTCACGGCAGATCTCAGCGCCAACGCGTCCCTCGGGAGTCAGCGGCGAGTCCGAGCGTCCCTGGGTGCGGCGCTGCTCATTCAGGACGGTACGGCCGTGCCGCACGAAGTAGATCATCGCCATGCGGTAATCGTATGGCAATGCTCTGCATACGGTGCGGCCGGTCGTCGGCACCCACCGGAGCCCAGTATTTTGGAGGCCCCGGCGGTTTGCCCACGTTTCAGTCCCCCGGGTTCTCCCCGCCGGCGGCCGCCGCCCGCTGCAGCCGGTTGATCTCCTCGGAGAAGGTCCAGCGGTTGAGCAGGTGTTCGAAGCGCCGACCGTCGATGTAGACGACCGGGCTCGCGTCGTCCGTCAGTCCCTCGACGTCGCTGGCATCGGCGAGGACCTTCGCCTCATCGACCCCGGAGTCGATGCGCTCCCACATGGCGTGGGCATCGACTCCGGCATCCCTGGCCGCACGCGTGATCGAGTGGGAGGTGATCCCGCCGCGCAGCCCGGCCAGGGCATCGTGGAAGGCCCAGAGGCCCGGCTCGTCGTTTCCGGAGGCGGCCTCCAGCGCGAGCGCCGCCAGCAGGCTCCCGGGACCGGACAACTTGTGCCGCAGGATCAGGAGCACCTCACCGGAGTCGATCAGCGGCTGCAGGCCATAAAGTGCCTCCGTCAGCCGCCACCGGTCCTCGTCGTCCATGTCGGCGTAGTTGATCAGCACATGCGGCGCGTCCATGCTGCCGAACGTCAGTTCGTGTTCCGGCGCGGGCGGGCGGCACAGGCGCATCCCCGTGGGCTCCGGCAGCGGGCAGAGCCGGTCGGTCACCTGGAAGACGAGGGCGGCCAGCACCAGGGCCAGCAGCGAGGCGAGCAGTACTCCGAGGCGCGCCTGGTCGCGCAGAGTCTCGTCCTCCAGCGCGATGTTGGCCACCAGCAGGGAGATGGTGAAGCCCATGCCGGACAGGGCGCCAAGGCCCACGATCCGCGGCAGGTCCAGCCCCGGCATGCGGGAGGCGGGCACGAACCACAGCACCAGCCCGGCCCCGAGGACGACGCCGATCAGTTTGCCAATCACCAGGCCGCCGATCACGGCCCACAGGATGCGGGAGGAGATGGCGGCGCCGATGGTCTCGGCGCCGAGCGCCACTCCGGCGTTGGCCAGGGCGAACAGCGGCACCACCAGGAAGTTGACGTAGGGCGGCAGCAGGAAGGCCAAGCGCTGATTGAGCGGCATGGAGTAGTTCAGGGACTCCCGCAGCATCCGGGCGCTTCCTGGCGCCGGAGCCTGCCGGTACAGGGCGGCGAACTCCCCGGCGGCGTCGACGTCCTCGCTGCGCACGTTGTACACCGGCATGAGCAGGGCGATGAGCACGCCCGCGAGCGTGGCGTGCACGCCGGAACGGTAGACCGCGTACCAGATGACGACGGCGAGCACCAGGTAGGGCGGCACGCGCCAGACCCCGCGACGCGCCATCAGCCACACCAGGATCAGTCCGACCGCCGCGACGGCCAGGGCGCCGAAGTTCAGCGACTCGGAGTAGAAGATGGCGATGACCGCCAGGGCGCCGATGTCGTCGATGACGGCGAAGGCCAGCAGGAACAGCCGCAGCCGCGGGGCGCGCTTGGGGCCCACCAGGGCGAGCATCCCCAGCGCAAAGGCCGTGTCAGTGGAGATCACCGATCCCCACGCGTGGGCCCCGTCCGAGCCACCCATAATGGCCAGGTAAATCAGCGCCGGCACCACCAGGCCGCCCACCGCGGCCGCCGTGGGCAGCAGCGCGCGTCCCGGCAGCCGCAGCTCGCCCAGTGTCAGTTCCCGGCGCACATCCAACCCGACCATGAAGAAGAAGACCGCCATCAGGCCCTCATCCACCCACTCGTGCAGCGTCAGATCCACCGCGAACGGGCCAACCGTGATAGCCGCGGATGTCTGCCAGAAATGGTGGTAGCTGTCGCCCACATTCGCCCAGATCAGGGCGACGATCGTTGCCACGGCGAGGGCGATCGCCGCATAGGTCTCATTGGTCTGCAACTCGAGCAGCCGCCCTCGGCGGCGCAGGTAACTGTCTACGACGTCACGGATGTGCCCCTGGTCACTGGCGGCACGAACGTCGGGAGTGCTCATTCAGTCTCCGTTTCCGAGCGAAATCACAGGAGGTAGTTTCCTCGCGCACGGTCAGCTGCCCGGTTACCTTGTCGACCGGCGGCACCGAATGCGAACGGCCCAGATCCCGACCCGTGGTAGCGAAGCAGAGCAGTACACGGGGCGCGGGACGGGCCGACGAACTGATGTCATTGTATTGGCCATTGTCAATCGCGTCCCGGCGGTGGCCGTGGGGTACCCGTGGTCGGTCGGCTCCTATGCTGACGCCATGACTACACCGACGATCTCACTTGCGGACCGGGCTCCGCGCGGCACTCTCACCAAGGGCGTTCTCACCCCCGAGCGGCATGTGCCCGCCTCCATAGCCCGCCCCGAGTACATGTTCCACGACGGCCCGGAGCGCGTAACCGCGTCGGACGTCAAGGATGCCGAAACGGTTGAGCGGATCCGGGCAGCGGGGCGAATCGCGGCGCGGGCCATGGCGGAGGCCGCCAAGGCGATCGCGCCCGGGGTCACCACCGACGAGCTGGACCGGATCGCCCACGAGTACATGTGCGACCATCACGCCTACCCCTCCTGCCTGGGCTACATGGGCTTCCCCAAGTCGATCTGCACCTCCATCAACGAGGTGATCTGCCACGGCATCCCGGACTCGACCGTGCTCAAGGAGGGGGACCTGATCAACCTGGACGTGACCGCCTACTTCGAAGGCGTTCATGGCGACACCAACGCGACCTACCCGGTCGGCGAGGTGGACGAGGAGACGGCGCTGCTGATCGAGCGCACCCGCATCGCCATGGAGCGCGGGATCAAGACGGTCAAGCCGGGCCGGGAGGTCAATGTGATTGGCCGAGTCATTGAGAAGTACGCCACACGCTTCAACTACGGCGTGGTGCGCGACTACACCGGTCACGGGGTGGGCGAGGCCTTCCACTCGGGGCTGATCATCCCCCACTACGACTCCACCCCCCGGTTCGACGACGTCATGGAGGTGGGTATGGTCTTCACCATTGAGCCGATGCTCACCCTGGGGACCGAGGACTGGGAGCAGTGGGACGACGGCTGGACAGTAGTCACCAAGGATCGCTCGCGCACGGCCCAGTTCGAGCACACGCTGGTGGTCACGGAGGACGGCGCCGACATCCTCACGCTCCCCTGAACCACCGCATCAGGGGTAGTGCTACCCATCCCCCAGGCTAAGACGGATGCCCTGCAATCGCCGGTACGCGTGTACATTCACGCTTGTGATCCGTCCGCGACCGTTGTTCGCGGCATCGCGTGACAACAGCATCCCCACTTCCCGGAGGTATTGACTCATGGCTCTGCGCTTCAACCCGCCACCGAACTGGCCGGCACCCCCCGAGGGCTTTACCCCGCCCCCGGGGTGGCAGCCCGATCCCGCCTGGGGCCCGGCCCCCGAGGGCTGGCAGCTGTGGGTCGAGGACTCTACCCCCGGCGCCTCCGCCGGCTCTGCCGCGCAGTCCGGTCCCGCCGAGGCCGGCTTGACTCCCGGCCAGGCCCCTTCCAGCCCATCTGCACCGGTTGCAGATCCGACCGGCCAGTCGGCGTCGGCGCCTTCCGGCGACTACGCCGGCGGCGCCAGTCCGTACGCGGCCAACATGGACTACGCCCAGTCCCCCACGCCGTACCACAACCAGCAGCCGGCACCGGGTGCCTCCCCGCAGGCCGCCGGCTGGCAGCCGATCGACGTCGGCCAGGGCGGCGCACCCGGTGGTAACAAGCCGGTGACCAAGCAGTGGTGGTTCTGGACCATCATCGCCGTCGTCGTGCTGGCGCTGGTGATCGGCCTCATCGTGGCGCTGACCGGCGGCGACGACGAGTCCGACACGCGCACGGGCACTACGACGTCCTCCCGCAGCAGCGACGACTCGCGCGACACCACCTCGAATGACACCAGCGGTGACGATACGTCGGATGACACCGACAGCGACGACGCCACGAGTGACGACGCGGACAACTCCGGTTCGTCATCGGACGTCGGCACCACTATGGACAACCCGGCCGATCCGGAGGCTGGGCCGATCACCTTCAAGGCCGGTGAGTATGAGGACGACCCGGACGCGTCCTTCGATGTCGAGTTCGGCTCGGTCGAGTGGGATGCCACCTCCGCTGTCGAGACCGAGGCCGGCAAGTACCGTTACGAGGACCCGGGCAACGGCAATGTCTACATGCGGGTGCCGGTGACGGTCACGTACCACGGCAAGGGCAAGATGGACTCGTACGACCTGACGGTCGACTTTGTCAAGGACGGCAACACCACCGAGGCGACCTCCCTGTACATCGACAGCGAGTTCGGCCAGCAGGACATGCCCCGCGACGGGGGCAGTGCCACGGGCTACTTCATGTTCATCCTCAGCGAGGAGGACGCCAAGGCCCAGCAGGGCGTATTCGCGGTCGAAGGCTACTGGGGCACCGACGAGCTGTACATGGAGGCCAAGTCCTTCTAAGACCAGTTGACGGGCCCCGCGCCCACCGCTGCACCTCGACGGCGGCCCCGCAATCCAGCGGGGCCGCCGTCGGCGTATACGGGGAGCGAGAACTGCACGCACCGCAGTCCTCGCTCCCCGTAGCTGCGAACGCACCGCCGTTGGCGCGCGGAAACACCTGCGCGAATAGAGCGCGGACGAGCCGACCTGTACGCCGGGTTCTGTTGCCGCCCGCCGTTACCGGCCTGGCGGTGGCGACCATCCATCTTGGACCACCGTTGCCGATGGCCTCACGCGACCTACCCGCAGGCTCGGGCGAGCAGCCCTTTCCGCCTTGCGGCGGGCACCTGCTGCGCGGTCTTGCTCCGGGCGGGGTTTACCTAGCCGTGGCGGTCACCCGTCACGCTGGTGGGCTCTTGCCCCACCGTTTCACCCTTACCGGCATCTGCCGGCGGTTTGCTTTCTGTGGCACTGTCCCGCGGGTCACCCCGGGTGGCTGTTAGCCACCGCCCTGCTCTGTGGAGCCCGGACGTTCCTCGACCCGCCGGTTCCCCGACGGTACCGCGGCCGCCCGGTCGGCTCGTCCGCAGCGGCGATTCTAAACGACCGGTGCGCCCATGGGGTAGCGCACCGGCGCACCTGATGCTCAGTCCTCCATGCGGACCACGATCACGTCGTTCTCCTCGGCGTGAATGACCCGGTCCTGCGGTGCTGCGGCGATCCGGGCGTACTCCTGCGGGCTGATCTCAACCCCGCCGCCTTCGACGCGGCGACCGTGCAGGGCCACCGCCCCCAAGCCGCCGGTGGACTTGCGCACCGCCTCATACTCGGCCAGCAGTGCGTCCCCAATCGCCGCGGCGAGGTCGTTCCGCTTCCCGCGGGCGTCCGCGATCTCGGCGTCGAGGCGGGCGAAGTCGGCGTCGCGGGCGGCCGTCAGCTCGCGTCCGCCGGCGCGGATCTCCTTCTCCTCCGCAGCGGCGGCGTCAACCTCGGTGCGCGCCGCCTCCAGCTGCTCCATGGCAGCGATCTGGGCCTCCTCCAACACCGCCTGGCGGCGCCCCAGCTGGTCGATCTCCGACTGAATGGCGGTGAGTTCACGTGCCGGCGCCGCACCGGAGGACAGGCGCTCGCGCAGCACCTGCGCACGGTGCACCACCTGGTCCACTTCCTCCTCGCGCGTCTTGGCGTTGGCCTGCGCCTCATCCAGGGCCGCCGCGGCTACAACCGCGCGCCGACGGTTGAGCTTCAACTGCTGCACCGTGGCCTCGATACGTTCCAGCACGGGCAGGTGCTTGCGCTCGTGGGTGAGGCGGGCGAGCTGCGAGTCGAGCCTCTGCAGGTCGATGAGCAGGCGCTGCTGGCTGAGGGGGGCGCTGGTCACGGCTTGATCCTTCGCTGGTCAGTCGGGGTGAGTATCGAATTCTTCAGGGCCGCATCCGCCGCCGGTTCAGCTACCGGTGCTCAGACGCAGTACCCACGGGTCGGTGACGGTCTGCGACACGTGTGTGGAGAGTCTATGCCCGCGCGCGTGCGCCGCCGCCTCGAGCCGGGCGGCCAGCGGCGGCAGCCCGACCCACTCGGTCGCCCAGTGCGTGCCGCACAGCAGGTAGGGGCGACCGGCCTCGAGGTGCTCGCTGGCCGGATGGTGACGCAGGTCGGCGGTCAGGAATACGTCGGCGCCGGCGGCGCGAGCCGTCCCCAGCAGTGAGTCGCCGGCGCCGCCGGAGACCGCAACCGTCTCGACGACGGCGTCCAGTTCACCGCCCACGAGCAGGCCGGGGGCGGAGTCCGGCAGGGCGGCGGCGACGACGGCGGCGAAGTCCCGCAGCCGGGTGGGCGCCGGGAGCGCACCCACGCGCCCGATCCCCTGGGTCGGGTCCTCGGGGTTGGGCTGCAGGGGACGCGTGTCCAGCAGGCCGACGCGGTCGGCGAGCGCCGCGGCCACGCCCCCGTGGGCGGCGTCCAGCGTGGTGTGGGCGTTCGCCAGCGCAATCCCGGCGCGCACCAGGCGGTGCACGACCTTGCCCTTCGGGTCGGTCGCGGAAACATGATCGGTGCCGCGCAGGTACAGGGGGTGATGCGTGATGATCATGTCCGCACCCCGCGCCACGGCCTCGTCGACGACGACGCCGACCGGGTCGACGGCCAGCAGGATGCTGCGTACCGGCTCGTCCGGGTCGCCGCAGATCAACTGATTGGAGTCCCACGACTCCGCCAGCTGCGGTGGGGCGGCCGCGCGCAGCAGGGCCTCCACCTCCCCGACGGTCAGAGGCCGGGTGGTCGTGGCCGCCGCGGCGGCGTCGCAAGGATCGGTCATGGGGCCAGGTTAGCGGCCGGTGCCCCTGGCGGGGATCGAACCCGCATGCCCTCAGGCAGCGACTTTTAAGGTCGCCGTGTCTACCGTTCCACCACAGGGGCCAGCATCTGCAATCCGGTACCCCCTCTGGGATTCGAACCCAGGACCATGTGCTTATCAGGCACGGACGAGGTATAAGCTCGCTGCTCTAACCACTGAGCTAAGGGGGCGCGAGAAGGCGTCCCGGCGCGGGGGGCGACTTCGGCGTCGGTCGTGCGGCCGACGTGCTCACACTAGCAGGGGACACGGGTGGCGCATTTCCCATCCCGGCCCCCGTGTGTCATCTACTAGGAGGGGCTACCCTCACACCGCCGCTTGTCATGTTTCGCGCGCCCAGCCCGGCGCACACGTCTCGGGAAGAGAACCATGAAGCCCGCGCAGCGCGCCACTTCCGCACCGCCATTCCACGCCATGAGTATCGGTGCCCGCGCTCGCGAGATCGAGGCGCGCGGCGAGTCGGTGGCAAAACTCAGCCTGGGTGAGCCCAGCTTCGGCGCCCCGCCGGCGGTGCGCCAGGCGCTCAGCGTCGTAGCCGGGCAGGACCTGCCGTATACGCCCGCCGAGGGTCTGCTCGCGCTGCGCCAGGCGATCGTGGGCTTCTACCGGGAGCACCACGGCGTGGAGGTGGACCCGGAGCGCATTCTGATCACCTCCGGCGCCTCCTCCGCCCTGCTGCTCGCCACCGCCTTGACCGCCGAACCGGGCGACGACGTCGTGATCGCCGACCCCTGCTATCCGTGCAACCGCGAACTGGTCGACTCCTTCGGCGGGCGCGTCGTGCTGGCCCCCACCTTCCCGGAGACCCGCTACCAGTTGAGCCTGGAGTCCATGGAGACCGCTTGGACGCCGTACACCAATGCCGTCCAGATGGCCACGCCGTCGAACCCCACAGGCACGTCCATCCCCCATGACGAGTTGGGGCGGCTGTGCGAGGCGGCACGCGCGCGGGGGGCCTGGCGGATCGTGGACGAGATCTACCTCGGCCTGGCGGACCCGGATGCGCAGGGGCGCCCGGCCCGCACCGTGCTGGCGACAGACCCGGATGCGATCGTGGTATCCAGCTTCTCGAAGTACTTCGGGATGACCGGCTGGCGGTTGGGTTGGCTGGTGGTGCCGGAGGAGCTGGTCGCTCCGGCCCGCAACCTGGCGGTCAACTACTTCCTGTGCGCCCCCACGCCGGCTCAACTCGCGGCCCTGGAGGCATTCACCCCCGATTCGCTCGCCCTGTGCGAGGAGCACCGAGTCGAGCTGGTTCAGCGACGCGGGATGACCCTCGATCGGCTGCGCGCGCTGGGGATGGAGGTGCCGGTGGAGCCCGACGGCGCCTTCTACATCTACTTCGACGTCTCCCACACGGGCCTGTCCTCCTGGGACTTCTGCATGCGGGCGCTGGAGGAGGCGCATGTCGCGCTGACGCCGGGACGCGACTTCGGGGTGCGCACCGCGGAGACGCACGTGCGCCTGTCCTACGCCGCCGCGCGTGAGGAGATTACCGAGGGGCTGGATCGCCTGGGAGGCTTCCTGGACCGTCTGGGCTGAACACCCGCGAGCAGGCGGCGCGCCCCGGCCAGGCCGGTGGCGGAGTTGCACGCCCAACCGGGCACCCATACCGACAGTCCCAGGTCCACCAGGCCCAGTGCCACCACGGCGGGCTTGTGCGGCAGGTCCTCCCCCGCCCGGTAATCGCGCGCCCGAGCCAGGCGGGCCGCCAGGTCGGGGCGCTGCCGCCGTAGGAACAGGCGGGCCTTGAGCGCATGCACGGGCTCGGAGACGATGATGATGCGACCGGCGTCCTCGATGATTGGGATCACGGCGGCGATGTTCTCCCAGGTGGAACGGCTGGTGGTCTCCAGCTCCAGCGGACCGGCATAACCGAGGCGGTCGGTGGCGTATCGGGCCATGAGTTCGGCCTCCGGCACAGCTCCGGCCACCGCCCCGCCGGAAAGGATCAGCCGGGAGTCGGGCAGCCGACGACTGCGCAGCCCGGCCCGCACGCGCCGACGATTGTCCCTGCCGGCGGTCGGGCCGGGGTCGGCGTGGCCGAGCACCACCACCGCCTCTCCCCCGGACGCGACCGCGGCGTCGTCGGCCTCACCGAGCAGGCAGTGAGAGGCGGCCCAGGAGACGGCCTCCGCGGCCGCCAGCACCCCGACGACGACGCCCACCGCCCGCAGGGAGCGCTTGGACTGGGGTAAGCGGGACACGGAAACTCCTGCAGAGCCTTAAGCAGTGGACCCGGCCGGGCTCGAACCGACGACCTACGCGGTGTAAACGCGTTGCTCTACCAGCTGAGCTACAGGTCCATTTGCGCCGCCGGCGCCCTTGCCGGTGGCGTGGGCACATACTCTACGCCAGCTGCGGCGCTCTCAGTGCCGCCGGCTCGAGACGCGGATGCCACTCCAATGCTCGCCCATGGAGGCGGCCGAGGTGGCGTGCATGCCGGCGGTGCGGGCCGCCTCCTCGATTTCGGTGGCGTCGACCGCGCCGGTGGTGCGCGCCTTGGGGGTGAGCACCCAAACCAGGCCGTCGCCGTCGAGGTTGGTTTGGGCGTCGACCAGCAGGTCGGTCAGGTCGTCGATGTCGCCGTCGTCATCGCGCCACCAGATGATGGCGGAGTCGGCGACGTCCTCAAAGTCCTCGTCTACCAGTTCGGTACCGGTCTGCGCCTGGGCGGCCTGACGCAGGGTCTCGTCGACGTCGTCGTCGTATCCGAACTCCTGGATGATGAGACCGGGGGCGAAGCCGAAGGCTCCGGCCGCTGTACTCGTCACTGTTGTCCTCTCCATTCCGTGCCTGGGCTGGATGGCCCGCTTCTCGGCTGCCGCTGTGACGCGCCGAAATGACTACGGGGATAGCCCATCGCACCGGACCCGCTCGGCGCAAGCGAACACGCCCGAACGGCTCGACTACCTTGCGCCTGCTGTCGCTCTTCTATGAATCCCCACGTATTATGAGGTGTTCGACATCACGCCTCACCTGGGACCTTATTCCCGATTTGGGGTGTGCTGCGGGACGCGGACCGCATAGATTAGCCCCGCTGGTCGCGGATACGAAGAAGGAGAATCTCCGTGAGCCCCACCAACGAAAACCCGCCCTTGATCGACGGTCTGCTGCACAAGGTCGCGGACAATGACCCGCAGGAGACCGCCGAGTGGCGAGACTCGCTAGATGCCCTCATCGAAGAGCGGGGCGGCCCCCGGGCCCGCTTCATCCTGCTGAATCTGCTGGCGGAGGCGCGCCGCAAGAACGTGCGCGTGCCCGCCCAGACCACCACCCCGTACATCAACACCATCGACGTCATCGATGAGCCCTACTACCCGGGCGACGAGGACGTCGAGCGCACCTACCGCCGCTGGCTGCGGTGGAATGCCGCCGTCATGGTCACCCGCGCGCAGCGTCCCGGCATCGGCGTCGGCGGGCACATCTCCTCCTACGCCTCCACCGCCACCCTGTACGAGGTCGGCTTCAACCACTTCTTCCGCGGCAAGAACCACCCCGGGGGCGGCGACCACGTGTTCTTCCAGGGGCACGCCTCCCCCGGCAACTACGCCCGCGCGTTCCTGGAGGGCCGCCTGAGCGAGGCGGACCTGGACGGCTTCCGCCAGGAGGTCTCCCGCCCGGCGGGCGGACGCGGACTCCCCTCCTACCCGCACCCGCGGCGCATGGAGGACTTCTGGGAGTACCCGACTGTATCCATGGGCCTGGGGCCGGCGGAGGCCATCTACCAGGCCTGGTTCGACCGCTACCTGCAGGGTGCCGGCATCAAGGACACCTCCTCCCAGCACACCTGGGCGTTCCTGGGCGACGGGGAAATGGACGAGCCCGAATCGCGCGGCATGCTGCAGCTGGCCGCCTCCCAGCAGCTGGACAACCTCACCTTCGTGGTCAACTGCAACCTCCAGCGCCTGGACGGCCCGGTGCGCGGAAACGGCAAGATCATTCAGGAGCTGGAGGCCTGCTTCAAGGGCGCCGGCTGGAACGTCATCAAGGTGATCTGGGGCCGCGGCTGGGACCGGCTGCTCGCGGCCGACAAGGACCATGCCCTGGAGCACCTGATGATGGAGACGCTCGACGGCGACTATCAGACCTTCAAGGCCAACGACGGCGCCTACGTGCGCGAGCACTTCTTCGGCCGCGACCCGCGCACCACCGCGCTGGTGGAGAACTGGACCGATGAGGAGATCTGGGCGCTGCAGCGGGGCGGCAACGACTACCACAAGATGTACGCCGCCTATAAGGCCGCCACCGAGCACAAGGGACAGCCCACGGTCATCCTGGCCCACACCGTCAAGGGCTACCTGCTGGGTTCCCACTTCGCCGGCCGCAACGCCACCCACCAGATGAAGAAGTTGAGCCTGGAGGACCTCAAGGGGCTGCGCGACCGCCTGCACATTCCCATCACCGACGCCCAGCTCGAGGCCGACCCGAAGCGGCCGCCCTACTACCGGCCCGAGCCCGACGACCCGGCGCTGGCCTACATGCTCGACCGACGGCGCAAGCTGGGCGGCTTCCTGCCCGAGCGCCGCGATCCGGGCACGCAGCTGCAGCTGCCGGACGAGGCCTCCTACGACATCCTCAAGGGCGGCTCCGGCAAGCAGCAGGTCGCCAGCACCATGGCCTTCGTGCGGCTGTTGAAGGAACTGATCAAGGACGAGCACATCGGGCGGCGCATCGTGCCGATCGTCCCGGACGAGTCGCGCACCTTCGGCCTGGAGTCGCTGTTCCCAACCCGCAAGATCTTCAACACGCAGGGACAGCACTACACGCCGGTGGATGCGGAAATGATGCTGTCCTACCGGGAGTCCACTGCCGGGCAGATCATGCACACCGGCATCAATGAGGCCGGCTCCGCGGCCCTGTTCCAGGTGATCGGCACCAGTTACGCCACCCACGGCGAGCCGATGATACCCGTGTACATCTTCTACTCGATGTTCGGTTTCCAGCGCACCGCCGACCAGTTCTGGGCGGCCGGCGACCAGCTGACCCGCGGTTTCATCATCGGGGCGACCGCCGGCCGCACCACGCTGACCGGTGAGGGCACCCAGCATATGGACGGGCACTCCCCGCTGCTGGCCGCCACCAACGAGGCGGTGGTCTCCTACGACCCGGCCTACGCCTACGAGATCCGCCACATTGTGCGCGACGCGCTGCAGCGCTGGTACGGGCCGGAGACCGGCCGCAACCGGGACGTCATGTACTACCTGACGGTTTACAACGAGCCGATCGTGCAGCCCGCCGAACCGGACGGCGTCGACGTCGAGGGAATCCTGCGCGGCATCTACCGGCTGGACGATGCGCCCGACGGCGACGGGCCCGAGGTGCAGTTGCTCGCCTCCGGGGTGGCGGTGCCGTGGGTCCGTGAGGCCCGCCGCCTGCTGGCCGAGGACTGGGGCGTACGCGCAGGCGTGTGGTCGGTGACCAGCTGGAACGAGCTGCGCCGCGAGGCCCTGGAGGCCGACCAGCACAACTTCCTGCACCCGGACCAGCCGGCGCGCACCCCGTACGTGACCGCCAAGCTGGCGGACGCCTCCGGGCCGTTCGTCGCCACCAGCGACTTCGACCACCTGGTGCCCGACCAGATCCGCGCCTGGGTGCCCGGCGACTTCCACACCCTCGGCGCGGACGGCTTCGGTTTCTCCGACACGCGCGCGGCCGCGCGCCGCCACTATCTGATCGACGCCGAATCCGTCGTCGTCAAGGCGCTGCAGGCGTTGGCCGAGCAGGGGCAGGTGGATCGGTCCGCGGTCGCCCAGGCGATCGCCCGCTACCGGCTCGAGGACGTCTCCGCGGGTCGCTCCGGCGCTCAGGGCGGGGAGGCCTGAGCCGCTGCCCGTGGGGCGTGCGGCGGCGTCGGCGAGTCTCGGCTCGCCGACGCCGCCGCAGCTCCTTCAGTCAGTCTTCAGCCACGGCACGCACGTCGGGGTCGGTGCCGGAGTAGTAGTGCGCGTCCCGGTAGCGGGGGCGCATCAGGTTCTCCGGGCTGAGCAGTTCGTCGAGCGTGGCCTCGTCAAGCAGGCCCATCTCCAGCACGACCTCGCGCACGTTGCGTCCGGAACGGGCGCATTCGCGACCCACCAGGTCGCCATTGTGGTGGCCGATCACCTCGTTCAAATAGGTGACGATGCCGATGGAGTTCATGACGTTGCGGCGGCAGACCTCCGCGTTGGCCTGAATTCCCACCACGCACAGGTCCTTGAGCGTCACCAGCGCGTGGCGCAGCAGGCGGATGGACTCGAAGCAGGCCTGGGCGATCACCGGCTCCATCACGTTGAGCTGCAGCTGCCCGGCCTCCGCGGCCATCGTCACCGTCAGGTCGTTGCCGATCACCTTAAAGCAGACCTGGTTGACCACCTCGGGGATGACCGGGTTGACCTTGGCGGGCATGATCGAGGAGCCGGCCTGCCGCTCCGGCAGTCGGATCTCGGCCAGCCCCGCCCGCGGCCCGGAGGACAGCAGCCGCAGGTCGTTGCAAATCTTGGACAGCTTCACGGCCAGGCGCTTGATGGCGGCGTGCATGGACACGTAGGCGCCGGTGTCGCCGGTGGCCTCCAGCAGGTTGTGGGCGCCGGTGATCCGCAGCCCGGTGACTTCCGCCAGGTGGCGTACCACCGCCTCCCGGTAGCCGGGCGGGGTGTTCAGTCCGGTGCCGATCGCGGTGGCCCCCAGGTTGGCCTCCAGCAGCAGCGCCGAGTTGTTCATCAGCCGCGGGATCTCCTCGTCCAACAACTCGGCGAAGGCGCGGAACTCCGAACCCAGACTCATGGGGACGGCGTCCTGCAGCTGGGTGCGCCCCATCTTGAGCACGTCGGCGAACTCCTTGCCCTTGGCCAGCAGGGCGTCGATCAGGTCGCACAGGTCCATCTCCAGGGCGTTGACGGCCCGGTACATGCCCAGCCGGAAGCCGGTGGGGTAGGCGTCGTTGGTGGACTGGGACTTGTTGACGTGGTCGTTGGGGTTGACGATGTCGTAGCGGCCCTTGGCATAGCCCAGGTGCTCCAGGGCGAGGTTGGCGATGACCTCGTTGGTGTTCATGTTGACGCTGGTGCCGGCGCCGCCCTGGAAGACGTCGATCGGGAACTGGTCCAGGCAGCGGCCCGCCTTCAGCACCTGCTCGCAGGCCCACACGATCGCGTCGGCGATGTCCTCGGCGACGGTGCCCAGTTCCTTGTTGGTTAGGGCGGAGGCCTGCTTGACCTCCACCATGCCGCGCACGAACTCCTCCTGGTCCCCCACGGTCTCCTTGGAGATGCGGAAGTTCTCGGTGGCACGCAGGGTGTGGATCCCCCAGTAGGCGTCCAGGGGCACCTGCCGGGTGCCCAGCAGGTCCTCCTCGGTACGGGTGGCTGTGGTGGCTGGGGTCATGATTCCTCCGTCCGCGCCGCGGGGCGCTCACCGCCGTCGGCCGGGGTGCCCCGCGGGGAGTCGACGGCGCCTGCCCCGCACCCTGCCGACCTTACCGGCCCGCGCGCCTGCGGGTGCCGCGCAGCGCCGTCCGCCGGCATTCCGTCCCCGGCGGCAAGGGCCGCTAGCATCGGCGCATGGACCAGCTCAGCGCCCCGGCCGTCACGGCCCTGCGGGAGGCGCAGAACACGCTCATCGAGCATTCCCTGGACCGCATCAGCGCGGCCCTCCCCTGGTATCACACGCTGTCATCCGCCTCGCGCGACCAGATTCAGAAGGTGGCACGGGTGGGCGTGACCATGTTCGTGGACTCGGTGGGTGAGCGGGGCGCGGAGGTGGACCCCTCAGGCATCTTCAACGTCGCCCCGGTTGCGCTGACCGGCGCCGTGACGCTGGAGCAGACCCTGGATCTGGTGCGCACCGTCGTCGACGTCGTCGAGGAGGAGGCCCCCAACGTCGTCCCGGCCGCCGGGCATGACGCCGTCCGGGTGCGGGTACTCACCTTCGGCCGCGACGTCGGCTTCGCCGCGGCGAAGGTGTACGCCCGCGTGGCCGAGGCCCGCGGCGCCTGGGACGCCCGTCTGGAGTCGGTGGCGGTCGACGCGATGCTGCACGACTCCGCCGACGACGCCGCCACCCGCGCCGGCGCCGCCGGCTGGCGCGGCACCGGGCCCGTCGTCGCCATCGTGGCGCGCACGGTGCTGGATGCCCTGGCCACTTCCCGGCTGCGGCACGAGTGCCGCCAGTGGGCGCAGGACTGCCTGGTCTCGGTGCACAGCGACTCGGTGATCGTGGTACTCGGCGGCGATTCCGCCGATGAGCCGACCGATGCCGCGGCGCAACGGACACAGCTGCTCGCCGCCGCCGACCGCATCGCCGCGGAACTGGACGGGGCGGTGGTGATCGGGCCGGTGGTCGACGGCGTCGCCCAGGCCGGCCGGTCCCTGCGCTCGGCGCTGGCGGGGCTGCGTGCGCTGCCCGGCTGGGCCGAGGCCCCCAACCCGGTGCGCGCCGACGACCTGCTGCCCGAACGCCTACTCGACGGCGACCCGCTGGCGGTCGAACAGATTCGGGCGCTGGTAACCGAACCGCTGCGGGAGATGGGCGAGCTCTACGAGGAGACCGTCGCCACCTACCTGGCACTGGGCCGGAGCCTGGAGATGACGGCGCGTACTCTGTTCGTCCACGCCAACACCGTCCGCTACCGGCTGGGGCGAGTCAGCAAGCAGACCGGTTGGGACGCGACCGACGCCCGCGACGGCCTGGTGCTGCACCTGGCGGTGATCGTCGGCCGGCTCGCCGCCGGCAACGCGCACTAGCCGCCCGGACCGGCCCCAACACCACCGATCCTTCACAACCAAGCCCATCAGCACGAAAACATCAAGGAGAACGCCATGGCCGACGCCCCCACCGATATCCTCGCCGCCGTTACCGAAATCGTCGCGGAAGAGGCCGACGTGGACACCACACTGGTCTCGCCGGAGACCCGTTTCGCCGACGACCTCGACATCGACTCCCTGGGGCTGCTGACCATCGCCACCCAGGTGGAGGAACGCTTCGGCATCACACTCGACGACGCGCTCATTCCTACCGTGAAAACCGTTGGCGCACTCGTGGACCTCGTGGGCGCTCAGAAGCGCTGACGCTCTCCGTCCCTCTCGACGTCCCCGAGCAGCCCGTGTCGCCCGCATCCGCCCTCGATCCACGCGCCGTCGTCGTAACCGGGCTGGGAAGCACCAACCCGCTGGCCGGAGACGCGCCCGGCACGTGGCGGGCGCTGCACGCCGGCCGCTCGGCGGTGCACGCACTGGAATCCGACTGGGCGGGCGACCTGCCCGTGCGGATCGCCGCAGCGCTCGCCGTCGACCCCGCCACGCAGCTGTCCGCCCGGCAGCGGCGTCGGCTGGACCGGTCCAGCCAATGCGCGCTGGTGGCCGCCCGCGAGGCGTGGGCGGCCGCCGGTGCCCCGGAGGCGGATCCCGAGCGGCTGGCGGTGTCCGTGTCGCCCGGCATCGGGCCGGTGCTGTCCGTCATGGGTACCTGGGACGCCCTGCGCGAGCAGGGGCCGCGGCGGGTGCCGCCGACGGCCATTCCGGCGCTCATGCCCAATGCGCCGGCCGCCGCGGTGGGGCTGGAGCTGGGGGCGCAGGCCGGCGTGCACGCGCCGGTATCGGCGTGCGCGTCTGGGGCGGAGGCGATCGCCTACGGGGCCGACCTGATCGCCCTGGGCCGCGCCGACGTCGTCGTCGCCGGCGGCACGGACGCCGCCCTGCACCCGATGGTGATGGCGGCCTTCGCCGCCATGCGCGCCCTGTCCACCCGCAATGACGACCCGGCCGGCGCCTCGCGCCCATTCGCTCCGGATCGGGACGGCTTCGTGCTGGGTGAGGGGGCCGGCGTGCTGGTGCTGGAGGCGGCCGAGCATGCGGCCGCGCGGGGCGCGCGTGCGCTGGCGGTCCTGGCCGGGAGCGCGGTCACGGCCGACGCCTACGACGCCGTGCGCCCGGAGCCAGGCGGTGCCCAGCAGGAGCGGGCGCTGCGCCTGGCCTTGCAGCGCGCCGGGCTGGAGGCCGCACAGGTCGGGCACGTCAACGCCCACGCCACCTCCACGCTCGCGGGCGACGCGGTGGAGGCGGCGGTGCTGGCGCGGACCGTGCCCGGGGCGGGCGTGTCGGCGACCAAGTCCGCCACCGGGCATCTGCTCGGCGGGGCGGGTGGCCTGGAGGCGGTGCTGACGGTGATGGCGCTGTACGAGCGTCGGCTGCCGCCGACGCTGCTGCCCGGTGGCGTCGACCCAGCCATCACGGGACTCGGCCTGGATGTGGTGGGGCCGGAGGGACGGGATGCCCACGGGCTGGAGGCGGCCGTGAGCACGTCCTTCGGCTTCGGCGGCCACAACGTGGCGCTCGCCTTCACCCGCCTTCCCTAGCTTCCCAAGTCACCAAGACCGGTGGGCCCGCCCGCCCCAAGACCGGTGGCCAAAACCACCGAGGTCGGTTGATCTTACGTACCGAGGTCGGTAGAAGTGGCGGGCGGAGCGCTGGGGCTGCAAGGCGGCCGGTCGCGGAGGCTCAGCCGACTCGGTGCAGCCAGCGCACGGGGGCACCGGCGCCGGCGTAGCGGAAGGGCTCGAGTTCGTCGTCCCAGGCCTGCCCGAGGGCGAGGTCGAGCTGGCGGCGCATGACCGCGGGCTGGTCGGCGTGGGCCAGGGCGGCACGCACCCGGTCCTCGGGAACCACGACGTTGCCGTGCACGTCGGTTTGCGCGTGGAAGATACCCAGGTCGGGGGTGTGCGACCAGCGTCCGCCGTCGTAACCGGGCGACGCCTCCTCCGTGACCTCGTAGCGGAGGTTCGCCCAGCCGCGCAGGGCACTGGTGAGTTGGGCGCCGGTGCCGACGCGTCCGACCCAGCTGGTCTCGGCGCGCATCATCCCGGGTGCGGCGGGCTGTTCGGTCCACTCGAAGTGGACGCGGCTACCCAGCACCTCGGCCACGGCCCACTCGATGTGCGGGCACAGGGCGCGGGGCGCGGAGTGCACGAAAAGTACACCGCGGGTGTAGGCACCGTTCACGGGGATCGCCTCCTGGTTGTTCCGAGATTCGTCTTCCCCAACGTTCTCGAATCATCCGGGCGCTTCGCGTGACGCACGCGGCGTGCGGCTTCATGATGCCAGAGCCGAAGGCGCAATGCCAGCCGCCGGGCCGACATCACCGCATCCGAAGACGTGCCACCCGTCTCAGGCCGCGCCGGTGCCGCGGCGGGCGCGGATCACGGCGTGTGGTCCAGCATCGCCAGGACCGTGTACCTACTGGGCAAGCGCTCAGGGGCCGGCGGGTCCTGCAGGCGCAGGGAGGGATGCGCCTAGTTGGACCGCGTTCCTCCAGTTGGACCCCTGTCCCCCCGTTGGACCGCCGTAGCCGCCGGTTACAGCGGTCCAACGGAGCGTGGGCGGTCCAAGCAGGGACAGGCCGCCACTTGCACACCGCCGACCCGTGGCGCCGGCGGTGTCCTCAGGATGCCCACCGGTACACCAGCCCTCCGCCGCACGCTTGGCGATCAGCCGTCCGCTTGCCTCTACGATCACGGGCATGCCAGCTGAAACGAAGGACTCTTCTCGACGTCTGCAGTTGTGGGAGCACGTCACCGAGTGGCCGCTCATCGTCGCCGCCGTCCTCTTCCTCACCGCCTATGCCTGGGAGGTGATCGCGGACCTTCAGGGTTCTGCCCGGCGTCTCCCCGAGGCGGTGATGAACGTCGTTTGGGTCGTGTTCGCCGTGGACTACGGTGCCCGTCTCGCCCTGGCCTCCGATCGTCGCCACTGGTTCACCCACCACCTGCTGGACCTCGCCATGGTGGCGCTGCCCATGTTGCGGCCGCTTCGGCTGGTACGGCTGTTGGCCCTGGTCGGCGTCCTTCAGCGCAGCGCCGGGACCGCCCTGCGAGGACGGATCACCGCCTACACGGCAGGTAGCGTGGCACTGCTCTCCCTCGTGGCTTCGTTGGCGGTATTGGACGCCGAACGCGGAGCACCGGGAGCCTCCATAACCAGCTTTCCGGACGCGCTGTGGTGGTCGCTGGTCACCATCACCACCGTCGGTTACGGTGACCTCGCACCCGTCACGACCGTCGGCCGAGCCACCGCAATACTGCTCATGATTGGCGGCGTAGCGCTGATCGGCGTGGTGACCGCCACACTCGCCTCCTGGATCATCTCCCTGGTCACCGAGGAGAACGCCGAACAGGAGGCGGCTACGCGCGCTCAGGTCGCAGACCTACAAGGTGAGATCGCCGCACTCTCCGAGCAGATCCAGCGCCTTACGGAGCCACGCGCCGCAGTCGCGGACGCCGCGCTGGTTGAAGACGACAAAAGCCCCGCCCGTGAGGGCGAGGCCGACGTTCGGCTCCCGCGGTTGGACTCGAACCAACAACCCTCCGATTAACAGTCGGATGCTCTGCCATTGAGCTACGCGGGATCGCGCTTGGCGCGGGTGGAACTTTAGCAAGCCGCGGGCGCCGACGTCGAATCGGCCCCGCCGCTCAACCTGGCGCCAGCCCACCGGAAAGTCAGTCTGTGGGCAGTCCCACACCGTCGCGGGCGCGCCGGATGAGCTCCTCCAGGGCCGCGCCGTCGGCCTCGTCCAGTGCCGCTGCGTCATCGCCCGACAGGTCGGAGGCCGTGTACAAGCGACCATCCGAGTCGCGGCGCACACTGACGGTTACACGTCGACCACCCGGCAGCTGCCCGGTGACCGCGTACACCAGGGCCGACTCGACCCCCTGCCGCAGCGCGCGGGCGAACGGGGCGACATCCACCGCCACGGCCTTCTCCCCGCGGCTGACCGCCTCGGGCACCGTCAGCACCAGCGGCCGGCGGGTCGCATCCGTCCAGGTGAGGGTGAAGGTGGCGGCCTGGGCGTCCCAGCGGCCGCGCTCAACCTCATGCCAGCCCCGCCGCAGTTCGACCCCGCCGTGGCCGACAACCGTCAGGTAGTTGGCGGTGGCCGCGGCCCAGCGGGAGTCGTCCGCAACCAGTGGCACCGCCCCGAGCAGGGGGCCGTCGTCGGGCACCATTGCCGCCAGAACGGGTGGGATCGCGGCGCGGCGACGCAGGCGCGCGGCAACGCCGGAGCGCCATGCGGGCCGGGCGGAAGAGGCTTTACGGATCGGCGCCATCATGCCCCTCAGGCTAGCCGCCACCGACGGCGACGCGCACCCGAGTGCGAGACGCGCCCCGGAACGTGCGAGGATGGCCCCATGGCATACCGCGACATCCGCATTATCGGCGACCCGGTGCTGCGCACCGTGTGCGACCCGATCACCGATATCGACGACTCCGTCAAGTCACTGGTGGAGGACCTGCTCGAGACCGTCAACGAGGACGGCCGCGCGGGCCTGGCCGCCAACCAGATCGGCGTCAGCCTGCGCGCCTTCTCCTGGCACATCGACGGCGAGATCGGCTACATCCTCAACCCGCGGATCGTCGAGCTCTCCAAGGACGAGTTCCAGGACGGCGAGGAGGGCTGCCTGTCGGTGCCCGGCCTGTGGTACCCGACGGAGCGCGCCTGGTACGCGCGCGCCGAGGGCATCGACCTGGACGGCAAGAAGGTGGTCGTCGAGGGCGAGGAGCTCATGGGACGTTGCATCCAGCACGAATGCGACCACCTGGACGGACACCTGTACCTGGACCGCCTGTCGCGCAAGAACCGGGCCAAGGCCATGCGCGAGCTGCGCGAACGCGGGCTGTAACCCCCGCGCCGGCCGGGCCACTGCTCGCCGACCTGCTCCGAGCGATCCTCGCGGTCTGCTCGCAGCCTAACCGGTTCAGGCCCCGCGGGCCATCTGCATGCGCCGGTTCTCCAGGCCGACGATCTCCTCGAACAGCTCCCGGTAGCCGTCCTCATCCGGGCTCATGCGCCGTTGCCGTGAGCGCAGCTCCGTAAGTCGCCGGTTGATGCCCGTGCGGGCCAGCGAGGACAGCACGCCCGAGGCATAGCGCTCGACGGCGTCCGGATCCGGTTCGGCCTCGCGGTTGCCCCGCGGGGCGGGCAGCGGAAGCGGGGCGACGGCGAGCTCGGTCACCGCGGCGGCGATCGGCCCAATGGCACCCGCACGCACCTGCTCCAGCCAGTGCGTGGTGGCGCGCTTGACCGCGTCGGGTCCCGTTAGTCCCGCCGCCTGCGCCTGCTGCACGAGCCCGTCCACCTCGGCCGCTCCCCCGGCCGCTTCGATCGCCTCGAAGACCGCGCGATGGACCGGCACGGAGAAGGCCACCGCGTTGATGTCATCCGCACCCACGCGGGCCGCCACCTGTGGTGCCTGCACGATGACCTCCAGCGCCTGCCGTTCAAGCTTCTCCACCGGATCGGTCACCGGCGGCAGGCCGGGCCGCTCGACCGGGCCCGCTGTGGTGAACTCATCGGGCGGCCCGAACTGGCTGTTCTGGCTGTACGGTCCCGGCCCGCCGGCGGGGTTGGCGGCGTGCCCACCGCGGCGCTCGTAGGCGCGCACGGCGCCCACCGCCTCGGACTCCGGCAGTCCCAGCCAGCCGGCCAGGCGCCGGGTGTATTCGCGCTTGAGCGCCCGGTCGCGGATACCGGCGACGACGGGCGCGGCCGAGCGCAGGCCCTGTACGCGCCCCTCGGCGGTGTCCAGGTTGAGGTTGGCCAGGGAGGCGCGAATGACGAACTCGAACAGGGGCACGCGCCGGCTCAGCAGGCGGGGAATCGCATCCGGGCCCTCCTCCATGCGCAGGTCGCACGGATCCAGGCCGCGCGGCTCGACGGCGACGAAGGTCTGGGCGGCGAAGTGCTGGTCCTCCCCATAGGCGCGCAGGGCGGCCTTCTGGCCGGCGGCGTCGCCGTCGAAGGTGAAGATGATCTCCCCGCCGCGGGTCCGGTTGCCGGCGATCACCCCGGCGGAGGGGTCGGCGGCGTCCCCGAGCAGGCGGCGCACGATGCGCACGTGGTCCGGGCCGAAGGCGGTGCCGCAGGTGGCCACGGCCGTGGTCACCCCGGACAGGTGGGCGGCCATCACGTCCGTGTAGCCCTCGACGACGACGATCTTGTGGGAGCGGGCGATCTCCGCCTTGGCCAGGTCCAGGCCGTAAAGGACCTGGCCCTTGTGGTAGATGGCGGTCTCGGGGGTGTTGAGGTACTTGGGGACGGTCTTGTCCGCGTCCGACAGGCGCCGCCCGCCGAAGCCGACCGTGGCGCCGGTGACATCCCGAATGGGCCACATCAGCCGGTCGCGGAAGCGGTCGTAGATGCGCCCGGAGCTGCCGCGCCCGCACAGTCCGGACTCCACCAGTTCCCGCTCGGTGAAGCCGTGGGAGCGCAGCACGCCCGCCAGATTGTCCCAGCCCTCCGGGGCGTAGCCCACCCCGAAGTGGGCGGCGGTGTTGCGGTCGAAACCACGACCGGTCAGGAAGTCCCGTCCGGTCTGGGCGGCCGGTGTGGCCAGCTGCTCCTGGAACCAGGACTCGGCCAGGCGGTTGGCCTCCAACAGCCGCTGGCGAGTGCCCGGCTCGACGCCGCGTTTGACCGTCCCGCCCTCCTCGTAGCGCAGTTGCACGCCCACGCGGCCGGCCAGGTACTCCACCGCCTCCGTGAAGGACAGGTGATTGATCTTCTGCACGAAGTCGATGACGTCGCCGCCCTCGCCGCAGCCGAAGCAGTGCCACAGCCCCAGCTGGGGGCGGACGTTGAAGGAGGGGGTGCGCTCGTCGTGAAAGGGACACAGGCCCTTCAGGGAGCCCACTCCCCCGCTTTTGAGCGTGACGTGTTCGCCGACGACGTCCTCGATTTTGGCGCGCTCGCGCACCGCGTCGATGTCCTCGCGCTTGATCAGTCCCGCCATGCCCTCATCCTAGGCGAGGGGTGCGACAGGAATGGACGGCGAACACCTTCGGCCGATGCCGCCTCCGCACCGCCCGGACGACTCCGCCCAGGGCCGGGCAGTAATGGCTTGCACCGCGGGAACCGCTCACACCGCGGACAGCAACCCGCACAGGCGGGCATGCCAGGCCTGCGCGGAGGTGTCGGTCAGGGAGGCGATCTGGTCCACCACGGCCCGGAGGCGCCCGGCGTCGTCGGCTGCCTCGTGCCAGGCGGCCGCGAAGATGGGCTCCAGGTGTTCGCCGTTGCTCTCAAGCAGGGCGTCGGCGAGGTCGAACAGTTCGGTGCGCTGGCGCAGGTAGACGGGCTCATGCTCGCGGGGTGCCATCACATAGCGCACGGCCGCACCCTTGAGCACCAGGATCTCGGCGGCGGTCTCTTCGGGAATGACCAGGTCGGCGTCGTAGCGGGTCAGGGGCCCCTCCCCGAAGACCTCCCGGGTGGCGCGCGCGACTGCGGAGACGAAGCGGCCGATGAGCTGGCTGGTGAGGTTCTTCAGCTGTGCCGCGTCCGCCAGCGCCCCCGTGTAACTGTGTATCCAGAACGGTTGCGCGGCCAGGCGCTCCCAGGCGGCGCCGAGCGCGTCGGCGCTCATGCGCCCGCCGTACCAGGCACGGGTGGCGTCGACGACGGTGACGACCTCGGCGGGGTCGGCGAGCCGGGCGGGGTCCATCTTGAACAGGGCGATGGCGTCCTCGACGTCGTGCACGGAGTAGCCGACGTCGTCGGAGAAGTCCATGATCTGGGCCTCCAGGCAGCGGCGGTTGGCGGGGGCGCCGGCACGCATCCAGGAGAAGATCTCGCGGTCGTCGTCGTAGCAGCAGTACTTGACCGCGGAGCGACCACCGGGGCCGCCCGGCCCCTCGCCCTTGGCCCAGGGGTACTTGGCGACCGCGTCCAGGCTGGCGCGGGTGAGGTTCACGCCCACGCCGCGCCCGTGGCCGTCCACGGTCTTGGGCTCCAGGCGCGTGAGGATGCGGAAGGTCTGCGCATTGCCCTCGAAGCCGCCGATGGACTCGGCCACCACGTTCAGGGCCTGCTCCCCGTTGTGCCCATAGGGCGGGTGGCCCAGGTCGTGGGACAGGCAGGCCGCGTCGACGACGTCGGGATCACAACCCAGCGCCTGCCCCAGGGCGCGACCCACCTGGGCGACCTCCAGGGAGTGAGTCAGCCGGGTGCGCACGAAGTCGTCCGCGGAGGGCCCCAGCACCTGGGTCTTGGCGCCCAGGCGGCGCAGGGCGGAGGAGTGCAGCACCCGGGCGCGATCGCGCTCGAAGGGCGTGCGCTGCGGATTCTTGGGCGGCTCGGGCAAGAAGCGCGCCACATCGTCGGCGTCGTAGCCCACCAGGTCACCGGTGTCCTCGCCCATGACGCCGCCTGCCTCCGGCGCGGCGGCGGCCGGTGAGTGCGGATGTGAGATGGACATGAGTCCAACGTATCGCAGCACTTGTGGCAGCGGCGTTCCTGACGGCGGGTTACTATGAGTCACGCTCTAGCCGAATGGCTTAGCAGGATGTCTTGTCATCGGGCAGCGCCCGTGCCCGTGCGGGCCCGGGTCAGCCCGCAGGTCCGGGGCACAACCCGGCGGAAGGGAGCCAGTTGCCGTGAGCACCACGACGACGCTCATCCACCGCGCATACGCCGGCCCGGTCGAGTGGTGGCGCGACACGCTCGTATACGAGGTCGCCTCCCCCGAACTCGGGGCTGAGCAGCTGGGCGATCTGGGCAATGTCTGCGAGCATGTCGTCTCCCTCGGCTTCGGGGCCATACTGATACGCCCTTCCCGTCTGGCTACCAGCACCGACATCGCCGAGTTCCGCCGCTTCGCCGAACGCGCCCACGAGCAGGGTCTACGCGTAATCGTGCGCATCTCCGGCGCACTGGGGCCGGTGACCGGCCCCCACGCCCATGAGGCCAATCCGATTCTGGTCGGCGAGGAACGCGGTTTCGAAGGCCTGGTGGAAAGGGCCGGCTGCTTCCTTGCCGCCGGCGCCGACGGTGTGGATCTGGGCACAATCATCCCGCCCGAGGTGTGGGACCAGTCGGACCTGCAACGGCTCAGCGACTATTTCACACTGATGCAGTCCCTGCTGGCGCAGCACGTGCCCGATGGGACGCTGGGGGCGGACGTTTCCGCCAGCTATCCCGACGCACTGCGCCATCACCTCCAGGACGACTGGCTGCACCACCTGCGCGACGACCGGCTCATGCTCTCGCGCTGGGACCCCCAGTCGCTCACCGACGCCATCACTCATTCCCTGCGTGAGCACGACCGCTTCGGAGCCGCCCCCGTGTGGCGCTTCCTACCCGGCTACCGGCTGGTGGATCGGGCCAACCCCGGTGACGGCAGCCGCTGGTTCGAGACCGCGCCCGACCCGGAGCTGCGGCGGCGTGCGCTGGCACTGCAGGCGTTGGTACTGGCGCTGCCCGGCTCCGTCTACCTGCGCCAGGGTGATGAGATCGGTCTGCCCGACGCAGACAAGCCCACCGACCCGCTGGCGCTGGCCGAGTTGGTGCAGACACAGGCCGCTTCTCAGGGCACCCAGTTCGGCTCACCGCTGGCCACCGTTCGCCATGCCACCTATGTACGCCACGAGCACCATCTTGCAGCGGCGCCCTTCGCCTTCGTGCAGGGCCTGGACTGGTCTCCACGGGACGTGCTGACGGCGCTGACGCGGGACGTGCTGGTGCTGGTCAACACCTCCTCACGGGCGCTCTTGTTGCCGGAGCACGCCGAGGTGCTGTTGTCCTCCGCGCAGCTCGGGCAAGACGGCGACAACCTGGTCGTGCCCCCCGGCGACGACGGTCTGGGCGGCCGCGGCGACTGTTGCCTAGGGCACTTTTCTGCAACAACTTTGCAGCAAGACCCCCTTCTCCTTGCATGGCTTGCACAGGCGCGTTACATTTTTTGCCGTCAACCGTCAGTTCCCATCCGATTCGAAGGAGAATCACGGTGTCCCTCAATCGCCGGTCGTTCCTCTCTATGACCGCTATCGCCACCACCCTCGCCGCCGCTGCCGCTTGTGGCTCCGACGACACCTCCACCGCCACCGCCACCTCCGAGGCCCCAGACGAGGCCACCGACGGCTCCACCGACGAGCAGGTCGTCCGCGACGCAAACGCCGACCTGGTCATCTGGACCGACGAGGTCAAGGCGGGCGCCCTCAAGGACGTCGCCCAGCAGTGGGGAGATGATCAGGGCATCACCGTGGCGGTGCAGATCGTCGCCGATGACCTCCAGGGCAACTTCATCGCCGCCAACCAGGCCGGCAACGGCCCGGACGTGGTCGTGGCCGCACACGACTGGATCGGCAACCTGGTGCAGAACGGCTCCATCTCCCCCATCACTCTCGACTCCGCCGCCGAGTCCAACTACAGCCAGGTCGCCCTGGACGCCGTGACCTATGACGGCCAGTACTACGGCGTGCCCTACTGCGTGGAGACGCTGGGCCTGTTCGTCAACAAGGACCTCACCGACGTCACCGAGCCCGCCACCATCGAGGAGCTCGTCGAGGCCGGACAGGCCTCCGGCGCCGACGTCGTGCTCTCCCTGCCCGTGGGCGAGTCCGGCGACGCCTACCACATGGAACCGCTGTACACCTCCGGTGGCGGCTACCTGTTCGGCACCAAGAGCGACGGCTCCCTGGACGCCACCGACGTCGGCGTCGGCGGCGAGGGCTCCATCGCCGCCGCCGAGAAGATCGGCGGACTGGGCGAGCAGGGTGTGCTGGCGACCTCCGTCACCGGCGACAACGCCATCTCCCTGTTCACCGAGGGCAAGGCCGCCTACCTGATCTCCGGCCCTTGGGCACTGGGCGACATCAACACCGCCGGCATCAACTTCGAGCTGTCCAAGATCCCCGGCTTCGAGGGCATGGACGACGCCCGCCCCTTCGCCGGCGTCAACGCCTTCTACGTGGCCGCCGGCGGCGCCAACAAGGCCTTCGCGGAGACCTTCGTGGCCGACGTCGCCAAGGACTCCACCATCGCGGAGGCCATGTACGCCATCAACCCGCTGCCGCCGGTCCAAGAGGACCTGGCCAGCAAGCTGGAGTCGAGCGACGCCAACATGGTCAAGTTCATGGAGTTCGCGGAGAATGCCGACCCGATGCCGGCCATCCCCGAGATGTCCGCCATCTGGGGCCCGCTGGGTATGGCCGAGGCCAACATCGTCGGTGGTTCGGACCCCGAGTCCACCATGACCAGCGCCGGAGACGAGATCCGCTCCACGCTCGGACTGTAAACGGCGGGTGAGGGCCGGCGGCTGAGCCGCCGGCCCTCACCCATGACCGCGACCGCGCCTCCCAGCCGTCGCCCGCCGGCCCCCTGACCCGCCCCGGCCGCTCCCCCAAGTCGGCCGGACACTCGCTCTGCCTGTTTTCTTCATATCCGTTTTCACGCCTGTCTTTTCAACCTCTTTCAGCATTGTGAAAGGTCCTTCGACGATGACGTCCCCAACCGCCCACAAAGGCGGCGCCCACGCCGCCACAGGCGCGGACCAACCCGAATCCTCCCGGCGCACGGCGCGGGAGCGGACCACGACGATCCGCTCCGTGCTCGGACGAGTGCTCGTCCTCGGTGCTGCCCTGGCCCTGGCCGCCTACCTGGTGCCGCTGCTCATCGCCGCGCACATGTGGCTATGGCTGTTCATCGTGGTGACGGCCACCGTCGCCATCTTCGTGCTGTACTCCACTCACCGGTTCATCCCGGGCAAATACTTCTTCCCCGGCACCTTCTTCCTGGCGGTATTCCTGATCGTCCCGATCGTGATGACGATCCAAACCGCCTTCACGAACTTCGGTGACGGCTTCCGCGGCACCAAGGAAGACGCCATCACCACCATCACCAACAACTCCGTGGTCCAGGCCGCCGACTCTCCGCTGTACAACCTGTCGGTAGCGACCACCGGCAGTGCCGAGGAGGGCCCCTTCACCCTGTTCCTGGTGGACGAAGAAACCGACGAGGTGCTTTACGGGGCCGACGGCGAGACGGTCCAGCCCGCCACCGACGTGGACCTGACGGTCACCGACGGCTTCGTCACCGCCGCCGACGGCTACACCATCCTTACCGGCAAGCAGATCAACACCGCCTACGACACCATCTCCAACCTGACCCTGTCGGTCTCTGACACCAGTGCCATCAAGGTTCAGGGCGTGCGCTCCGCCTTCGAGGGCACCAAGACGATGGTGTACGACGAAGCAGCCGACTCCATCACGAATGTCCAGACGGGAGACGTCTACACGGTGCAGAAGGTCGGCAACTCCGACTACTTCGTCAACGCCAACGGCGACAAGCTCGCCCAGTCCTGGAAGCAGAACATCGGCCTGGCCAACTTCCAGCGCCTATTCGGCAACCAGAGCCTGCTCAAGCAGCTGGGCGGCGCCTTCGCCTGGACCCTGGTCTTCGCCGGCGGCTCCATGCTGCTGACCTTCCTGCTCGGCTACTTCCTGGCGCTCACCCTCAACGACGACCGCATTCGCGGCAAGAAGCTGTACCGCTCCTTCCTGCTGCTGCCCTATGCGGTGCCCGGCTTCATCTCGCTGCTGATCTGGTCCAACTTCTACAACCGCGACTTCGGCCTGATCAACGAGATGCTAAATCTGCACATCAACTGGTTGGGCGACCCGAACTGGGCGAAGGTGGCCGTGCTACTGACCAACTTGTGGATGGGCTTCCCCTACATGTTCATCGTGTGCACCGGCGCCCTTCAGTCGATCCCCGACGACCTGAAGGAGGCCGCCCGTATCGACGGCGCCTCCGGCTGGCAGACCACCACCCGAGTGATCACCCCGCTGCTGCTGGTCTCGGTGGCGCCGCTGCTGGTGAGCACCTTCGCCTTCAACTTCAACAACTTCAACGCCATCCAGCTGCTCACCGAGGGCGGACCCTTTGCCGCCGGCGAGTACACGCGCGGCGGCACCGACATCCTCATCTCGATGGTCTACCGCATCGCCTTCGGCGGGTCGGGGGCCGACTACGGCTTCGCCTCCGCTGTCTCCGTCGTCCTGTTCGTCATCACCGGCGTCCTGGCCGCGGCGCAATTCACCGCCACCCGCCGCCTCGAGGACATCAACTGAAAGCGCCGGAAGGGACTGATTGAAAATGACTGAAGCAAAAACCGCCGCTACTTCTGCGGCCCCCCGCCCCGCCGGCGCCCCCGAGGCGGCACCGAAACAGAACCGGATGCCTTTCAGCCGGTGGTTCCGCGAGATCGGCTGGCGTCACGTCGTCGGCGTGCTGGCGCTCGTGTTCGCCGCCTTCCCGATCTTGTACGTCATCTCCGCCTCGCTCAACCCCCTGGGCACCGTGGCCTCCACCTCGCTGATCCCCACCCGGGTAAGCCTGGTTAACTACCAGACACTGCTGGGCGGCGACAAGGGGCCGTTCACCCGCTGGTACCTGAACACCATGATCGTGTGCGCGGTCGTGGCCGCGGCACAGATCTTCTTCTCCGTGCTGGCCGCTTACGCCTTCAGCCGCTTCCGTTTCAAGGGGCGCCGCGGCGGCCTGCTGGCGCTGCTGCTGATCATGATGTTCCCCACCACCCTGTCGATGATCGCCATCTACAACATGATCTCCGGCATCGGCGACGTGCTGCCCAGCATCGGCCTGAACACGCTGCTGGGATACTGCCTGGCGCTGATGGGCGGCGCCCTGGGCCAGGTGTGGCTGATCAAGGGCACCTTCGACACCATTCCCAAGGAGCTCGACGAGGCCGCCATCCTCGACGGCTGCACCCACTGGCAGGTCTTCTACCGCATTCTGCTGCCCTCCCTGAAGCCGATCCTGGCGACCACCTTCCTGCTGGCCTTCGTCGGCATCATCTCCGAGTTCCTGCTGGGCTCGATCTTCCTGACCGACGACTCCAAGAAGACCCTCGCCGTCGGCCTGTACGGCATGCTCTCCGGCGACCGCTCCAACAACCTCGGCATCTTCGCCGCCGGCTCGGTCATGACGATGGTGCCGGTAATCGCCCTGTTCCAGTACCTGCAGAAGTACATCGTCGGCGGCGCCACCGCCGGCGCCGTCAAGGGCTGACCCCGACCGTAATAGCCATACCAAGAACCGATCGATGACCTGTCTTAACACCACGCACTATCTGAACCAGCCCCATCATGACACCGGGCCCGCCTACCTGCTGGGCACGCGCCGTCCCGGCGCCGAACTCACCGCCAGACTGTGGGTGCCCGCCCCCTGGCAACCCGAGCGCATCATCCTGCGCCAGGTGGTCGACGGCGAGCCGGCCCTGTCCGCCGCCCAGCTGGTGGCTCGCACCGATGCCGGGGCCTGGTGGGAGGCGACCGTCCGGCTCGTCAACCCCACCAACCACTACCGGTTCCTGCTGCTGACGCCGGACTCCGACCGCCCCTACGTCTGGTTCCACGCCGCCGGCCTGGCCGACCACGACGTCCCCGACGCCACGGACTTCCGGGTCCTGGCCGACGACGACGCGCCCGACTGGGTGCTCGACGCCGTGTGCTACCAGATCTTCCCGGACCGCTTCTCCGCCCATACCCCGCCGCGTGAGCGCACCGCCCCCGCCTGGGCGCAGGCACACGCGTGGCTCGACGAGCCGCCGGTCGCGGGAGACCCCAGCGGAGCGGCCTGGTACGGCGGCGATCTGGATGGAATCGTCGATCATCTGGACTACCTGCAAGAGCTGGGCGTCAACACCGTCTACCTGACTCCGGTCTTCCCGGCCGGCTCCGTCCACCGCTACGACTCCACCAGCTTCGACCATGTGGACGCGTTGCTCGGCGGCGACGCGGCGCTGGCCCGGCTGACTCAGGCCCTGCACGACCGCGACATGCGGCTGGTGCTGGACCTGACCACCAACCACACGGGCGTCACCCACGACTGGTTCCGGCGGGCCATCACCGATGCGGACTCCCCCGAGGCCGGCTTCTACTCGTTCAATCACTACCCCGACCAGTACGTCAGCTGGATGAATGTGGAGTCTATGCCCAAGCTCGACCACCGCAGCGAGGCGATGCGCGACCGGCTGGTGCGTGGCCCCGAGTCGGTGACGGCGCACTGGCTGCGCCCGCCCTACAACGCGGACGGCTGGCGCACGGACGTGGCGAATATGACGGGCCGCGCCGGCATGGTCGACCTGGCCCACCAGGCCGCGGCGGACATGCGCGCCACCATGCGACAGGTGCAGGCCGACACCGGACGCCAGCTGTGGCTGGTGGCCGAGCACGGGCACGACGCCTCCGGCGACCTGACCGGGGCCGGCTGGCAGGGCACCATGAACTATCACGGGTTCACCCGGCCGCTGTGGTCCTGGCTGTCCCACCCCGACCCGGCCGACGGCCTGAACTGGCTGGGTATCCCCACCGGGATTCCGCGCCTTCCCGGCGGGACGATCTCCCAGGGGGTGCGCGAGTACACCGCGCACATGCCGGCCACCTCCATCACCCACTCCATGAACCTGCTGGGCTCGCACGACACGCCGCGCATCCGCACCGTCGTCGGCTCCCGGGAGGCACAACTGGTGGCGGCCACGGCCCTGTTCACCGCACCGGGCGTACCGACGGTGTTCTCCGGCGATGAGCTCGGAGCCACGGGCCGCACCGGCGAGCACTCCCGCACCACCATGCCGTGGACCGCCCCGCCGGGCGCCGACCCCACCGACGAGCTCGGCCCCGACGGCGCTTGGGGCCCTGTGGACCGCGTCACCCTGGGGCGCTACCGGCAGTTGAGCCGACTGCGGCATGAGCTGCCGGCGCTGCGCCGCGGCGGCATGCGCTGGGTGTACGCCGACGACGACTTGCTGGTGTGGCTGCGCACTCACCCGGATGGCGACGTGCTGGTGGCGCTGGCCCGGGCGGCCGGTGCCGAGATGGACCTGCCGCTGGCGTGCCTGCCCGCCGGGGCGGTGGACGACGTGCATGCGATGGACGGCGTCGACGTCACCGTGATCGGCGGCGCGGACGGCCACTTGACCGTGAACGCCACCGGGCCCGGTTCAGCCGTCGTCACGCTGAAAGCGGCGCTTCCCCGCACCGATAAGATCTGCACGCACTAGGCGCGGTATGCATGGCTCGTCTCAACCCGTACCAAGTACCGCCGCGTGGCGGCAGTATCAGTTGGTTTCCCTTTAGGATGGGCATCGTGCAACAGCGCATCACCCTCGCCGACATCGCCGAGCAGGCGGGCGTCTCGACGGCGACCGTGTCACGGGTTCTCAACGGCAAGTCGAACGTAGCCGAAGCGACCCGGCGTCAGGTGCTCGTCGCCCTCGACCTGCTCGGCTACGAACGCCCGGAGTCACTCCGCCAGACCTCGAAGGGACTGGTGGGGCTGATCGTCCCCGAGCTCACCAACCCGATCTTCCCCCTGTACGCCCAGGAGATCGAGCAGTTGCTCGCCCCCAGCGGGCACACCCCGCTGCTGTGCACCCAGACGCCGGGTGGCACCAGCGAGGACGAGTACATTGAGATGCTCGTGGACCGGGGCGTGGCCGGCATCATCTTCGTCTCCGGCCGCCACTCCGACACCGGTGGCGACGTCACCCGCTACCAGCGGCTGCGGGACCGGGGCGTGCCCCTGGTAACCGTCAACGGCAACGCATCCACCATCAAGGTGCCCGGATTCGCCACCGATGATCGGGCCGCGGCCCGCATGGCGGTAGACCACCTGGCCAGCCTGGGGCACACCCGCATCGGTCTGGCGACCGGCCCCGGGCGAATGGTGCCCGCACAGCGCAAGACCGCCGGCTACGAGGACGGCATGCGCGCCAACCTGCCCGACCAGCCCCTGCGCATCGTGGAGACGCTGTACACCTATGAGGGCGGTGCCAGCGCCGCAGGCAGGCTGTTGGAGCAGGACTGCACCGGCATCATCTGCGGGTCGGACATTATGGCGCTCGGCGTCATCTCCGGGGTGCGCGCCGCCGGCAAGCACGTCCCGCAGGACGTGTCCGTCATCGGCTACGACGACTCCCCGCTGATTCCCATGATGAATCCGCCGCTGACCACGGTGCGTCAGCCGGTGGCCGCGATCTGCCGGGCGGCGGTAACCACACTGCTGTCCGCCATCGCCGGCGAGCATCCGGCCGACACGGAACTCCTGTTCAAGCCCGACCTGATTGTGCGCGGCTCCACGGCCCCCGCCCCGCACACCATGGTCTCCTGATCTCTTCCCCCCGGCCCCAAATCCCGCCGAGGTCGGTGGTAGTTACGTGCCGAGGTCGGTGGTAGTTACGTGCCGAGGTCGGTGCGAGGCTCTCAGCGGGACCAGGTGCGGGCCAGCCGCGCGCCGATCGCCTCCAACCGCGCGCCCACTGCCACCGCCCCGCCGGCATTCCACGCCTGGTCTTCCACTGTGCGCGGCTGTTCAAGCGAGTACGCCGACACGATGCCCGCCTCCGCGAGTTCACCGCGCGGCACGGCCAACCGGCCCGCCACCAGCACTGTCGGCAGGGCCCAGGCCCCAGCCGCCTCACCGACCACCGCCGTCACGGAGTCGGCGACGACGTCGTAGGCCTCGCCGGTGGCGGTCACCACCAGATCCTGCCCGGCCACGGAATCCTCCAGCCCCAGCAGCAGCGCCAAGACGCGAGGGCCGGGCAGGGCGCGGGCGCCGAGGGCCCGCAACACCAGCGCCGCTCCCCCGCCGGCCCCCGTGCCCCGGGCGGTGGTCGATAGCAACTGTGCCTGCGTGGGCTCGCCGCCGACCACCGGGAGCGAGTCCGGCCGGGGCACGGCGGCCCGGGCCGCGATCTGCGACGCCGCGGCGCAGGCCCGCCGGTTCAGCGCCTGCGCACGCGCGCTCGGCAGGCTGGTTAGGTCGGTCAGGCTCTGGCCGGCACCGGACACACCCCCCAGCGGCGTGTCGTCGGCCAGGGCGAGCAGCAGCTCACGTCCGTCGCAGAGTCCCCGGGCGGCTTCCAGTCCGCCCATGCCGTCCAGCACGCCCGCTCCGCCGTCGTGGACGGCTGTGGATGCCAGGGTCACGATCAGCGTGTCACCGGGAGCGGTAGCACCGAGGGCCGCGGCCAGCGCCTGTCCGAGCCCCAGCGTCGTCCCGGCCTCGGCCTCGCGGGCCGCCTCATCGCGGCCGGACGGCAGACCGACCAGCCGAGCGGCGTCCAGCAGCCAGGTGGCTCCCGTCGCGCCCGCGCGGGGCGCGACCGCCGGCCGCAGGCGCAGCAGGTCCACCTCGCGGACTTGTCCCAGCGGCCCACGGGCGTGCAGCACCGCTCGGGAGATGACCGCCGCGGCGGAGATCGCCTGGGCCGTGCCGGGGCCGCCGTCGGGAAGCGGCAGCAGCGTGAGGACGTCGTCGGGGCGCTCGCCCGCCCAACCGGAGGCGAGTGCGTCGGCGACGGCGGGCGCAGCCAGGCCGGTTTCCGGGGTCACCAGCGGGACACCGCCCGGCTCGGGGTACATGGGGCCGGGCGCCAGAAGTACGCGCATATACGTGTCCGCCTGCGCGAGGTCAGTCGGCGGCCGCCACGCCGCCGAGGCGCGCGAGCAGCAGGACATCCGCGGCGACGATGCGCTCGAGGTCGCCCAGGTGCATGGACTCGTCCTCGCTGTGGGCGCGCGTGTCCGGGTCCTCAATGCCGGTGACCAGTACCTGGGCGTCCGGGAAGGTCTGCTTCAGCGTGGCGATGAAGGGGATGGAGCCACCCTGGCCGATGTTGACCGCCTCGGTGCCGAAGGCCTCGGTCAGCGCCCAGTGGGCGGCGCGGGCAGCCGGGCTGTCGGCACCACCGTCGAAGGCGGGGCCCATCTCGCCCGCACTGACCGTCACCCGCGCCCCGAAGGGCGCATGGGTCTCCAGATGAGTGCTCAGGGCCGCCAGTGCGGCGGCCGGGTCCTGCCCGGGGGCGATGCGCATCGAGAGTCGAGCGGTGCAGGAGGGGGCGAGCACGTTGCCCGCCACCCGCAGCGGCGTCACGTCCATGCCGATGACGGACAGCGCCGGCTTGGTCCACAGCCGGGCGGTCAGTTCACCGCTGCCCGCCAGCCTCACGCCATCCAGCACGCCGGCGTCGGCGCGGAAGTCGGCGTCGGAGTAGTCCGGAGCGCCGGCCGCCACGGGCCGGGAGACGAGACCGGGCACGGCCACATCGCCGGCGTCGTCGTGCAGGGTCGCCACCAGCCGGCACATGGCGGTAACGGCGTCGATGATCGGACCGCCGTACTGGCCGGAGTGGAGGGCGTGGTCGAGCACGTCCAGACGCACATCCACCTGGATCACCCCACGCAGGGAGGTGGTCAGTGCGGGCACCCCCACCCGCCAGTTGGAGGAGTCGGCCACCACGATCACGTCGGCCTCCAGCTGCTCGCGGTAGGCGTCCAGGAACGCCTCGAAGGACGGCGACCCGACTTCCTCCTCCCCCTCGATGAACACGGTCACCGAGCAGGGCAGCTGGCCGTCGTTCAGCTCGGACGCCAACCGCAGGGCGTGCACCAGGGAGATGACACCGGCGCCGTCGTCGGCGGTGCCCCGCCCGTACAGCCGCTCGCCGCGCCGCTCTGCGGTGAAGGGGTCGGACTGGCGCCACTTGGAGGGGTCGCCGACCGGCTGCACATCGTGGTGGGCGTACAGCAGCACGCGCGGGGAGCCGACCGGGCCGTCCCGGTGGGCCAGCACCGCCGGACGACCGGGGCCGTCGGGGCCGGGCACCGAGGTGATGCGGGCCTCCAGGCCGGCGTCGCGCAGCAGGGCAGCCACGTGCTCCGCGGAGCGCTCCACCTGGGCGGGGTCGTGCCCGGATGCGGAGACGGAGGGGATGGCCACCAATTCGGTCAGGTCGCGGACAACCCGGTCGAAGGAGTCGTGGACGGCGGCGGAAACGGCGTCGGCATTGATCATGAGTTGCAGGGTAGCGCGGTTGAGCCGCTAACCTGTGGCCCGTGAGTCTGTTAGAGAAGCTGCCGTTCATCAAGCGCGACCGGTCCGGCGACGCCGCCGAGGCCGCCACGGCCGCCCCCGCCAAGACCTCCGGTAAGAAGGGCCGCCCCACCCCCAAGCGCAAGGATGCGCAGGCCCGCAACGTGCACCCGATCGTGCCCGCGGACCGCAAGGCGGCCAAGCGGGAGGCCCGCGCCAGGCAGGATGCGGCCTGGGAGCGCCAGCGCCAGGCCATGCAGACCGGCGACGAGCGCTACCTGCCCGCCCGCGACAAGGGTCCGATCAAGCGTTATATCCGCGACTACATCGACGCCCGCTACTCGCTGGGTGAGCTGTTCATCCCCTTCAGCTTCCTGCTGATCATCGTGTTCATCGGCTTCTCCTCGCGGAACACGCTGCTCAGCTATTACTTCATGCTGGCGGTCTACCTGTTCCTGTTCATCGCGATGATCGACGCCGTGATCTGCTGGCGGCTGCTGCGGCGGCGGCTGTACGCCAAGTTCGGCCAGGAGAAGGTCCAGTCGCAGGGGCACATTTTCTGGTACATCTTCTCCCGCTGCTTCAACCTGCGGCGCTGGCGCCAGCCCGCCCCCCAGGTGGCGCGCCGCCAGTACCCCGAATGAGCGAATAAGCGCCTGAGTGGCCGAGCGCCCCTCCCCCCCTCGCCGAGGTCGGTTGATGTTACGTGCCGAGGTCGGTTGATGTTACGTGCCGAGGTCGGTTGATATGACGTCCCGCAGATCGCGCGGGATTGTTCCATGGAGGTACTTACCGGTCTAGGCTGGTGTCATGGTCGCATATCGTCATCTCGGCAGCTCCGGACTCAAGATCACCGAAATCACCTACGGCAACTGGCTCACCCACGGCTCCCAGGTGGAGGCCGACACCGCCATTGACTGCGTGCACACGGCACTCGACCTGGGCATCACCAGCTTCGACACCGCGGACGTGTACGCGAACACCGTCGCGGAGGAGGTGCTGGGCCAGGCGCTGAAGGGGCAGCGGCGCGAATCCCTGGAGATCTTCACCAAGGTGTACTGGCCCGTCGGCCCCAAGGGCCCCAACGACGTCGGCCTGTCCCGCAAGCACATCATGGAGGGCATCGACGGTTCGTTGCGCCGCCTGGGCATGGACTACGTCGACCTCTACCAGGCGCACCGCTACGACTACGCCACGCCGCTGGAGGAGACCATGCAGGCCTTCGCGGACGTGGTGCGCGCCGGCAAGGCCCTGTACATCGGCGTCTCGGAGTGGACCGCTGAGCAGATCCGGGCCGGCCAGGAGCTCGCCACCCAGATGGGCTTCCGACTGGTGTCCAACCAGCCGCAGTACTCCGCCCTGTGGCGCGTCATCGAGGACAAGGTCGTGCCGACCTCGACTGAGCTCGGCATGGGCCAGATCGTCTGGTCGCCGATGGCCGAGGGGGTCCTGTCCGGCAAGTACCTGCCCGGGCAGCAGCCGCCTGCCGGCTCGCGCGCCACCGACGAGAAGGGCGGCAAGGAGATGATCAGCCGCTGGATGCGCGACGACGTGCTCACCGCGGTGCAGCAGCTGAAGCCGATTGCCGACGACGCCGGGCTGTCCATGCCGCAGCTGGCCATCGCCTGGGTGCTCCAGCACGACTTCATCTCCGCGGCGCTGGTGGGCGCCTCGCGGCCGGAGCAGCTGGTCGAGAACGTCAAGGCCTCCGGTGTGAAGCTGGGCGACGACGTCATGGCCGCAATCGATGCGGCTCTGGGCGACGTCGTCGAGCGCGATCCGGCCCTGACCCGCTCCCCCGAGCAGCGTCCGGCCTGACGCACGCTGTTTGGTCAACCAAGTACCCGAATAGCCGAGACCGGTCGGATGGCACGCACCATTTCGACCGGTCTCGGTGCGTATCTTCCACCGATCTGGGTACGTAAGATCAGCCGACCTCGGTGATGGGAGCGAGACGGGGTCAGCGCAGGTGACGCGGGCTGGTCGCCAGGGCGCGGTTGATGCGGCCGGGCCAGGCCGGGCCGTTGTAGATGAACGCCGTGTAGGCCTGCAGCAGGTCGGCGCCGGCGTCGAGCATGAGTTCGGCGTCCATGATGGAGGAGATCCCGCCGACGCCGATGATCGTGGGGCCCTCCCCCATCCGGTTGCGCAGACGACGCACCACCTGTAGTGAGCGCGGCAGCAGGGGCGCCCCGGACAGGCCGCCCTCCCCCAGGTCGTGGTCGATAGTGGTGTTGGTGGCGACGACCCCGTCCAGCTTCATGTCAAGGACCAGGTCCGCGACGGCGTCGATGTCCTCGTCGGCCAGGTCGGGGGCGATCTTGACCAGTAGCGGCACGTGCCTGTGAGCGGCGGCGTCGGCGGCCTCGCGCACGGCGGTGAGGATCGGCCGCAGCGACTCGACCTCTTGCAGGCTGCGCAGCCCGGGGGTGTTGGGACTGGAGACGTTGACGACCAGGTAGTCGACCCAGCGTGCGACCTTCGAGGCGGAGTAGGCGTAGTCATCCGCGGCCTGCTCCAGCGGCGTGGTCTTGGTCTTACCGATGTTGGCGCCGACGACGATGGAGCGGCCCCGCACGGTGGAGCGCAAATGCCGCAGCCGCGCGGCGGCCTCGTCGGCACCGGAGTTGTTGAAGCCCATGCGGTTGCGTACGGCGCGGATGGTCGGGTAACGCCACATGCGCGGCTTGTCGTTGCCGGGCTGAGGACGGGCGGTGAAGGTACCCACCTCCACAAAGCCGAAGCCGAGCATGTCCATGCCCTCCACGGCCTGTCCCTCCTTGTCCATGCCGGCGGCCAGGCCGAGGATCCCGGGGACTGGGCGGACGAATGGGCCGCCCTGGTTCGCGGACGGCACGGGGAAGGCGGGGCGCCGCCCCACGGCTTGCCGGACGACGTCGCGCACAAGCGGCACCTTGCTGGTGGCCTCGATCGCCTCCATGCAGACGTCGTGGATGGTCTCGGGGTCGATGCGGGCGAAGACGGTCTTGTACAGCAGGTCGTACAGCACGGCTCCAGGGTACTCGTGGTGGGGGCGACGGCGCACCGATGCGTCACCGGGATCCGCCGTGTCCGCTAGCCTTGGGCGCAGACCGCAAACAATCAGCGCAGCGACGCCCCGGCAATGAGGTGGGTTCCGTGTCATTCAACCGCAACATCAAGCTCGATCCCAACCGGGTGCAGACGCGCTCCGGTGGCCGTGGCGCCGTCATTGGGGGCGGCTCCGTGCTGGCCGTATTGGCGGTCTTCCTGCTTTCGCAGGTGACCGGAGTGGACCTGTCCGGTCTGCTGGGCGGGCAGGACGCGGCCTCCGGCACCTCCACCTCCTCCACCATCGACACCTCCGTGTGCACCAGTGGTCAGGCCGCCAACCAGTACACCCAGTGCCGCATGATCGCCACCGCGGAGTCGCTGGACGCGGTGTGGGATGAGCAGCTGCCCGGCCAGGCCGGCACCGCCTATGCCGAGCCGGGCTTCATCCTGTGGGACGGGCAGTCGGTGTCGACGGCGTGCGGCTCGGCCACCAGCGCCGTCGGCCCCTTCTACTGCCCGGGTGACTCCAACGTGTACCTGGACATGAGTTTCTTCTCCGACATGGAGTCCACACTGGGCGCCCAGGACACGCCGCTGGCGGAGGAGTACATCGTCGCCCACGAGTTCGGCCACCACATCCAGAACCTGCTGGGCGTCATGGGTTCCACGGACCGCTCGGGCACGGGCGCGGACTCCGACTCGGTGCGCACCGAGTTGCAGGCCGACTGCTATGCGGGCGTGTGGGTGCACTATGCCGCTTCGACGGTGGATCCCGACACGGGCACCGCCTTCCTGGTCGAACCCACCCAGGCCGAAATCGCCACCGCCATCAACGCCGCCGAGTCGGTGGGGGACGACCACATTCAGCAGCGCTCCAGCGGGACCGTCAACTCCGACACCTGGACGCACGGCTCCTCCGAGCAGCGGGTGCGCTGGTTCACCACCGGCATGGAGTCGGGCTCCCTGGAGCAGTGCGACACCTTCGCCGTGGCCGGCTCCCGGCTCTGAGCCTTCCGGATGCGGCTTGGCCCCGCCGCGGCAGCGGCGCTCCATCTCACGTACGCGTTCGCCTCTCACGTACGCGTTCTGGAGGTTTCCCCGTGTCGGGATGTTGAATATCTCCAAAACGCGTACGTGTGACGAGAAGTCTTACGTCAGGCGGCCAGCTGCGAGCCGACCATGTAGGAGAACTCGACGAGCCGGTTCGAGAAGCCCCACTCGTTGTCGTACCAGCCGAAGACCTTCACCTCGTTGCCGCTGACCGCGGTCAGCGGGGCGTCGAAGATCAACGAATGCGGGTTGCCGACGATGTCGCGGGAGACGATGGGTGCCTCGGAGTACTGCAGATACCCGGCGAGCGGCCCGTTGGTCGCTGCCTCCCGGAAGGCCGCATTGATCTCCTCGACGGTCGCCGTCCGGCGGGCGACGACGGTCAGGTCGGTTATTGAGCCAACGGGAACCGGCACACGCAGCGCGGCCCCGGTCAGGCGGCCTTCGAGTTCGGGAATGACGGCCCCGATGGCGCGGGCCGCTCCCGACGAGGTCGGGATGATCGACTCGGCCGCGGCACGGGCACGGCGCAGGTCGCGATGCGGTGCGTCGTGCAGGCGCTGGTCGCCGGTGTAGGCGTGGATCGTGGTCATGAGGCCGGTTTCAATGCCCACCAGATCGTTGAGGATTTTCGCCAGCGGTGCCAGCGAGTTCGTGGTGCACGAGCCGTTGGAGAAGACGTCGGCAGCATTGACGTCGAGTTCACGGTCGTTGACGCCGAGGACGAAGGTGGGGACGTCGCCCTTCGCGGGAGCCGAGACGATGACCTTCTTCGCGCCGCCCTCCAGATGCGCAGCGGCCTTGGCTGCGTCCGTGAAGAATCCGGTGGACTCAATGACCACATCGGCCCCCACGCTGTCCCACGGGATACCTGCGGGGTCGGGCTCGGAGAAGACCGCGATGCGGCGGCCGCCCACCACGAGCGCGTCGCCGTCGACGTGGACATCGTCCAGGCGGCCGCTGACGGAGTCCCATTCGAGCAGGACGCCCAGCGTGGCGGCGTCGGTGAGATCGTTGACTGCGACCACCTCGATGTCGGCGTGGTTGGCCAGGGCGGCCCTTAGGTAGGTGCGGCCGATCCGACCGAAGCCGTTGATTCCGATTCGCACAGTCATGCTTGTTCTCCCTCGTCTGTAGGTCGTGGATGTGGTTCGCTCACGGACACGACCGTGAGCGGCTGGTTGGCGGAGCCCTACGGCCCGCCGGCCTCCATCCCACGATGTGCAGCTGCGAGTCCCCTGCGGTCCCACTGGCAAGGTGGCGGGCAGTGCCTAACTCCGGACGCACAGTTCGATGAGTTGTGGCTCGACTCGGAGTTTCTTCACCGCCGTTGCGGCTTCCAGCGGTGTCCCGTCCCGGCGCGAATCGGGCCGAGCTCCATCGCACGTACGCGTTCGCCTCTCACGTACGCGTTTTGGAGGTTTCCCCGTGTCGGGACGTCGAATATCTCCATAACGCGTACGTGTGACGAGGAGTCGTATGTCAGGCACTGCCCGACCGGGGCTGTCGACCGCGGCCACGAGTCACCCGGCCCGGTGACGGCAGGGCCGTGGACGCCTACGGTGGTGCCATGTGCCCCGCCTCCGGCCCCGTCGTCCCGTCCGCCGCCCTGCCCTGTTCCGACGCCGTCGTCCTGAAGGGGGTGCGTGAGACTCCGGCGCCCGACGACGGCCTGCGGGTGCTCGTGGACCGGCTGTGGCCGCGGGGAGTGAGCAAGCAGCGGGCCGCGCTGGACGACTGGGCGAAGGACGCCACCCCCACGACGACGCTGCGCAAGGCATTCCATTCCGGCGAGCTGGACTGGCCGCGGTTCGTCGACGCCTACCGCGCCGAACTCGCCGAGCGGCCCGAGGCGGCCGCAGCCGTGGCGGAGCTGCGCCGTCGCGCCCTGGCCGGCCGGGTGACGCTGCTGTTCGCCGGCCACGACCACGTACACACCCACGCCCGCGTGCTGCGCGAGGCCGTCCTGGGTGCCCAGGACCCGGACCTGCCCTGAGCCGGGGCGCCTGGACTCGACCGAAGGAGAAAGCCCCCTCCCATGCGCGTCGCCGAAATTGCCCGACTCACCGGCACCACGGTCCGCACCGTGCGCTACTACCACAAGCAGGGTCTTCTGCCCGTGCCCGAAGAGCGCGGCGGCTGGCGCGACTACGACATAAGCCATGTGGCTCGCCTGTCACGCATCCGCTGGCTGGTCCAGGCCGGCGTCCCGCTGAAGTCCATCGCCCGCATCCTGGACTCCCCCACCGACGAAGTGGTCTCCACGGACGCCGCCGTGCTCGACGACCTGTCCGGAGCCCTGGCCGTGATTGAGGAGCATCTGACGGAGGTGACCCGCCAGCGCGACATGCTCGCCTCCCTGCTGGAGCGCGCGCGAGAGGGCTTGGCCGTCTCCCCCATGCCGCCGCGCATGGTCGCCTTCTTCGACCGGCTGGAGGCGGAGGCCCCCGATGAGCGGACACGGGCGGCCGTGCGCCGCGACCGTGACCTGGTCGATGTGGCCTGCTACAGCGGGCACATGCCGCCCGAGGCAGAGTACCTGTTCCCCGGACCGAACGACGGCGAGGACGCCGACGCGCTGGTGACCTACGGTCAGGACACCGAGGATCTGACCGACGCCCAGGTCGAGGAGCGGGCCGCAAAGAACATTGCGCGGTTCGAGCGCACGCTCGGCCCAAGGCGCTGCCGTGAACTCGCCGATAGCGTCGATGCCGCTGCCATTGCGCCCCTGTTCAAGCTGTTTGCACACCTTGGAGCCGGTGGCGCCAGATTGGCCGGCGAAATGGAACGGCAACTAACAGAGGCGATCACCCGCTGGCGCGCAACACCTTGAGTGCGACGCGACGTCGCACCCGAACCTGGGCGCATGACACCCACGGTTACCGCCATCAGGTCCGCCCCCGTCGATTCACCAATCCAGGAACCGGCAATCGAGGTTGCCGGACTGGTCAAGACCTTTAGCCGCCTGCGCGCAGTGGACGGCCTGAACCTGCGCGTGCGCCGCGGTCAGGTCCACGGCTTCCTCGGCCCTAACGGCGCCGGCAAGTCCACCACGATTCGCGTGCTGCTGGGCATGTACCGTCGCGATTCCGGCGAGGTGCGGGTGCTGGGCCGTGATCCGGTGCAGGAGGCGGGCGCCATTACCCGTCGCACCGCCTATGTGCCCGGGGATGTGGCGCTGTGGCCGAGTCTGACCGGGGCGCAGACGCTCGATGCCTTCGCCGCGCTGCGCGGCCGCCGCGATCGACGCCGTGAGGCGGAGCTGATCGAGGCATTCAGCCTGGATCCCTCCAAGCCGGTGCGCAGCTACTCCAAGGGCAACCGGCAGAAGGTGGCCCTGATCGCGGCCCTGGCGGCGCCCTGCGAGCTGCTCATCCTGGATGAGCCCACCACCGGGCTCGACCCGCTCCAGGAGGAGGTCTTCCAGACCTGTGTGCGCGAGGCGGCCACCGGGGGCCGCACGGTGCTGCTGTCCAGCCATCTGCTGGACGAGGTCGACCGCGTATGCGACGCAGTCACCATCATCAAGGACGGGCACACCGTGGAGACCGGCACGCTGGCCGCCCTGCGGCACCTGCGCAACTCGACCATTACCTGCCGCCTCCCCGACGGCGCCGCTCCCGCTCTCCCCCGAGGCTCGAACGCTCCGCCACCGGGAACCGATGGTGTGACGCGGATGTCGGTTCCCGCTGCCGAGGTTCGGGAGACATTGAGCGCCCTCATTGCCGCGGGTGCCCAGGGAATCACCTGCACCCCGGCGTCCCTGGAGGACCTGTTCCTGCGTCACTACGAGGGCCAGGCCCGATGATCACGCGGCCGACATTCATGCGACCCGCCCTGCGCACCGCCCGCATCATCGCCCGGGAGGAACGCGCCTGGCTGCTGGCCCTGCCGACGGCGGTCGCCCTGCTGACCGGTCTACTCGCCCCGAACTACGCGATCACCTACGCCACAGCCGCCGATCTGGCGCGTGCCGTGGCGATGAGCAGGATATCCAAGTCGTTAACGGCCCTTTACGGTGAGCTGCCCGAGGGCGCCGACGCCGTGCAGCTCGCGGTCTGGGAACTCGGGGCGCTGACCTGCCTGCTGCTGGGAGTCGTGGTGGTGCTGCGCGCGGTCGCGGTCTCGCGCGGCCAGGAGGACGGTGGGCGCTCGGAGATGCTGCGCGGCGGTGGCGTCGGTCCGGTCGGTGAGCTGGTCGGCGTCGGCCTGATGCTCGGAGCGCAGTGTGTGCTGCTCGGCATCGGCGCGGGCGTTGGGATCCTCCCGTTGGAGGGCGCCGGGGCGGCGGATGCGACCGCCTATGGGATCGCCGTGGCCGGAACCTGTGCCCTGCTGGCGGCAGTCACGGTCCTGCTCGCGCAGCTGACCAGCGACGCCACCGGCGCGCGTGGCGCCGGGCTCGCAGCACTGGCTGCGCTGTATGCGGGGCACGGGGCGTGGGCCGCCCAGGGGTGGAGGTGGGCGGGTGCCTGGTCGCCGTTCGCGCTGCGCAGCGCGATCGATCCCGGCGGGACGAACAACTGGCAGCCCGCAGCGATCGCGGGCGCCGCCGTGGTGATTCAGCTTGCCGCGACGGCGGGCGCCGCGCGCCGCCGGGACCTGGGGGCCGGGCTGATCCGCATCGGGCCGGGACGGCGCCGTCCACTGCGGGTTCGCGGACCGATGACGCTCGCGCTGCGGCGCTCGCGCGGCCAGCTGCTGGCGTGGGCGCTAGCCGCCGCCGCCATCGCCGGGGTGCTCACGGCCATGGGCGAGAACATGGTTGAGCTGGCCCGGCAGGGAGCGGTGGACGGCGGCACGTTCGGCTCGCTGCTGGGCGGTGGCGATCCAGGCGCGGGATTCCTGGGTTACATCGGCGTGCTGGTGGCGGCCCTGGCCTGCACGCAATCGGTGGCGTTGACGGGACGCTTCGCGGCCGAGGAGGGCTCCGGATTGGTTGAGGCGCAGCGCTCCACCGGCACCGGACCGGCGCGGCTGCTAATCGGTCAGTGTCTGGTCGCCCTGCTCGCAGCGGGGCTCACGCTCGGAGCGGCCGCTCTGGTCGCGGGGCTGGTGGGACACGCGCTGCTGGACACCACCGCCGATGACGCGCTGCGGCTGGTCGCCGGCCAGTGGCCCGCCGCAGCGGCCTGCACCGGCGTCACCGCGCTGCTGGGTGGCGCCTGGCCGCGGATACGGTGGCTGGCATGGGCACCATTGCTCGCCGGGCTCGGAATTGCCCAACTCGGCCCCAGCCTCGACCTGCCGCAGTCGATGATTGACGCAGGGCTGTTCGCTCAGGCGGGCGATCCAACAATGGTCTGGCTGGTCCTGGTCGGCGCGATGGGGACAATGGCGGG
>NZ_LK995496.1:68127-92216 GCF_900002405.1 Actinomyces succiniciruminis
GGCGCACCGCCGTGACCTGCACCCGGCCATCGGGCGGCAGCCTGCCGGACGTGGGCTGCAGTCTGCCTTCGCCTACGCGCGTCTCAGACGTTGAAGCCGAGGGCGCGCAGCTGGTCGCGACCCTCCGGGGTGATCCGGTCCGGGCCCCACGGCGGCAGCCACACCCACTGCACACGCACCTTGTCGACGATGAACCCGAGCGCCTGCTGGACCTGCTCCTCGATCACGTCGGTGAGCGGGCAGGCGGCGGTGGTCAGGGTCATGTCGAGCACGACGGTGCCGTCGGGCTCGATCGAGATGCCGTACAGCAGGCCGAGGTCGACGACGTTAATGCCCAGCTCGGGGTCGACGACGTCGCGCAGTGCCTCCTCAATGGCGGCGACGTCCACGTCCGCGACGCTGGTGGGCGCGTGCTGCGCGGCCATCGGGTTGGTGGCCGGAGCGGTCTCGCTCATAACTCCTCCTGGTGGATTGAGACAGGGGCTGTGGTTTGGTGGGGCGGCCGGGCGGAAGCCCGCCGCACAGGCGGGTTCAGTCCGCCTTGGCGGCGTCCAGCGGGACGCCTGCCTTCAGCAACGCATCCTTGAGCGCGATCCATCCCAACAGCGCGCACTTAATGCGATTGGGGTACTTGGACACGCCCTCGAAGGCTGCGGCGTCCTCCAGCTCGTCCAGCACCGAGTCGTCCACGCCGCGGCCGCGCGAGTGCATGAGGGCATCGAAGTCGCCCTCGAGCCGCGCCACCGTGGTCAGGTCGGCGCCGTCGACGAGGTCGTGCATGATGGAGATGGAGGCCTGGGAGATGGAGCAGCCGTCCCCCTCCCAACCGACGGCTTCGATGCGTCCGTCGCGCACGCGCACACCCAATGTGACCTCATCCCCGCAGGTCGGGTTGACCTGGTGGGAGGTGGAGTCCGGGGCCTCCAGCGCCCCGGAGCCGTGGCGCTCTCGCGAGTGATCGAGGATTACCTGCTGATAGAGCTGATCAAGATCGTTCATGTTCACCTCTGGAAGTATCCGCGGACGGAGGCGACGGCTTCCAGGAAGCGGTCGATCTCCGCGGGTGTGGTCACCGGGCCGAAGGATATCCGTGAAGAAGACGGCACCCCGAAGTGGGCGTGGACCGGCTGGGCGCAGTGGTGGCCGGTGCGCACCGCTACACCGGCGGCGTCCAACACCTGACCGACGTCATGCGGGTGCACCCCGTCGAGCGTGAATGCGACCACGCCGACGCGGTCGTGGGCATCGGCGGGACCGAGCAGACGCAGCCCGGGCACCTCCGCCATGCCCCGTAGGGCCCGGTCGAGCAGCGCCTGTTCGCGCTCGTGCAGCCGCCCCAGGCCCACCTCGGCCAGGTAGTCGACGGCGGCGTGCCATCCGGCCGCCTGGGCCAGCGGCTGACTGCCGGCCTCGAAACGGGCGGGTGCGGGCATATAGGTGGAGGAGGCCATGGTGACGGTCTCGATCATGGACCCGCCGGTGAGCACCGGCGGCATCGCGTCCAGCAGCTCCTCGGTGGCCACCAGAGCGCCGATACCGGTGGGGCCCAGCATCTTGTGGCTGGAAAGCACCATCGCATCCACTCCGGCCGCGGACAGCGCCGCGAAGTCCAGGGGCAGGTGCGGAGAGGACTGACAGGTGTCCAGCACCACCAGGGCGCCGGCGCTGCGGGCGGCCGGCAGGATGCCCTCCAGCGGGGTGACCGCGCCGGTGACGTTGGAGGCATGAGTCAGCGCGAGCACCTTGGTACGGTCGGTGATGACGTCGACCGTGCCCAGGTCGATGCGCCCGTCCGCGGTCAGGTCCAGCCAGCGCAGGATGGCGCCGGTGCGGGCGGCCAGCTCCTGCCAGGGCACCAGGTTGGCGTGGTGCTCGGCCACGGTCACGACGATCTCGTCGCCGGGGCGAAGGCGCAACCGGGCGGAGGGGTCGGTGGCTCCCGCGGCCGGCCCGCCGTGGCCGGCGGGCCGAGACAGGCTGGCGTGCCCGATCGCCAGGGCCACCAGGTTGATGGCCTCGGTGGCGTTCTTGGTGAACACCAGTTGGCTGCCGCGGGCGCCGACGAAGGCGGCGACGGCGTCGCGCGCGTCCTCCCACACGGCGGTCGCCTCGTCGGCCAGCTGGTAGGTGGAGCGCCCGGCGGCACCGTTGGAGCGGCGGTAGAAGTCGGCCTCCGCGAGGATGACGCCGACCGGCTTCTGACTGGTGGCGGCCCAGTCGAGGTAGGCCAGCGGCTCACCGTTGCGGGCCGGACGCTCCAGGTAGGGGAAGTCGGCGCGTAGAGCGTCGACCTCGGCAGCGGGCAGCGGCGCGTCCGCGCCGGGAGCGTCACCCACCTGGCTCTGGGGCGACTGGGGCGTTTCAATCATTTGCGTTTGGTCTCCTGCGGAGGCTGGTGCTGGCGAGACGCCGGCGGATTGGGGCTGTTCAGGCGACGAAGCGGTCGTAGCCCTCTTCCTCCAGCCGGTCGGCCAGGTCCGGGCCGCCCTCCTCGGCGACATGCCCGTCCACGAACACGTGGATGTGGCTGGGCTTGATGTAGCGCAGGATGCGCGTGTAGTGGGTGATCAGCAGGAAGCCGGCGTCGGAGGAGTCGTGCAGGCGGTTGACGCCCTCGGAGACGATGCGCAGGGCGTCGATGTCCAGGCCGGAGTCGGTCTCGTCCAGGATGGCGAAGCGGGGGCGCAGCAGTTCCATCTGCAGGATCTCGAAGCGCTTCTTCTCGCCGCCGGAGAAGCCGGCGTTGACGTCGCGCTGGGCGAAGGCGGGGTCCATGCGCAGGTTCTCCATGGCCTGGTTGACCTGCCCGATCCACTGGCGCACCTTGGGGGCCTCGCCGTCGATGGCGGTCTTGGCGGTGCGCAGGAAGTTGGAGACGGTCACACCGGGGACCTCCACGGGGTACTGCATGGCCAGGAACAGGCCGGCGCGGGCCCGCTCATCGACGGTCATGTCCAGGAGGTTCTCGCCGTCGAGCAGCACCTCGCCGTCGGTGATCTCGTAGTCGGGGTGGCCGGCGATGGAGTAGGCCAGGGTCGACTTGCCGGAGCCGTTGGGACCCATGATGGCGTGCACTTCGCCGGAGGCGACGGTGAGGTCGACGCCCTTGAGGATGGGCTTGGGGCCGTCGTTGGTGGCGACCTGGACGTGGAGGTTCTTGATCTCGAGGGTACTCATCGCTGCTTGTCTTCTTCTTTATCCGTGAGGCTGATTGGTGGATGGTCTGCCGGGGTGGCCCGGACGGGGTGACGCGGGGCTACTCGGCCGCTGTGGCCTGTTCGCGGGCGGAGACGAGCGCGTTCAGTTCGAGCTCCTGCTCGATGGCGGCCATGAGCCGTTCCTCGACCTCGGGCACGCGGATCTCGGCGACGATCTCGTTGAAGAAGCCAAGTACCACCAGCCGGCGGGCCTCCATCTCCGGGATGCCGCGGGCGCGCAGGTAGAACAGCTGCTCGTCGTCGAAGCGGCCGGTCGCGGAGGCGTGGCCGGCGCCCACGATGTTGCCGTTCTCAATCTCCAGGTTGGGGATGGAGTCCGCCTTGGCGCCCTGGGTGAGCACCAGGTTGCGGTTGAGCTCGTAGGTGTCGGTGCCGCGGGCGCCGGCGCCGATCAGGCAGTCGCCCACCCACACCGAATGCGCCCCCTGCCCCTGTAGGGCGCCCTTGTAGGCCACCCGCGAGTAGCAGTGCGGCTCGGTGTGGGCCACGTAGGGGCGGTGCTCCTGGTGTTGGCCGGCATCGGTGAAGTACACGCCGTAGGCGTCGATGTGGCCGCCCTCGCCCTTGAAGCCGAGGTCGGAACAGATACGCACGTCTCCGCCCAGGGAGACGACGACGTGCTTGAGGGTGCCCCGCCCCTCCACACGCACGCGGTGGTTGGAGGCGTGGATGGCAGCGTCCTCCCAGCCCTGGATGGTGACCAGGGTCAGTTCGGCGCCGTCGGCGACGGTCGCCTCCACCGTCTGCGTGAGTGCCGCGGTGCCACGGTGGTCCAGAACAACCGTGGCAACGGAGTCGCCCAAGGCCGCGATGCGGATGTGCTGGGCGGCGGGGTGCTCCAGCCCCGTGTCGGTGCCCGTGGTGGTCACGCGCACGGCCCGTTCCAGCCCGGCGCCCGCCGGCAGGGTGACGACCGTGGCGTCGTGGAAGGCGGCCCAGGCGACGACGCCGGTGCGGTCCACAGGGGCGCCGACGACGCCCAGCCGCGGGTCGTCCCGGGAGACGGTCTCGACGTCAACTCCCGCCGGGGCGTCGATGTCCACGCTGAGCGGGTTTGCGGCGGTGCCGGCGGTGACGGCGTCGAGGTCGAACAGTGGTGCGAAGCGCTTGATCGGGGTGAAACGCCACTCCTCTTCGCGTCCATGCGGCGCGGGGATGTCGGCCGGGTCGAAGGAGGTGGGCCGGTCGGCGCGCGAGGAGACGTAGCGGCGCTGGCCGTGCGAATGTGCCCCCTCCAGCGCTGCACGCGAGTGGTCGGTTTTCAGTTCGGGCATTGGTGCTCCTTGCCGGCGCTTTGCCGGCGGCTCGTGGTCGGGGAGGGTACGGGGGACGGCGTCAGCCGACGGAGTTCTCCATCTGCAGCTCGATGAGCCGGTTGAGCTCCAGGGCGTACTCCATGGGCAGCTCGCGGGCGATCGGCTCGACGAATCCGCGCACGATCGTGGCCATGGCCTCCGTCTCGGTCAGTCCGCGCTGCATCAGGTAGAACAGCTGGTCGGCACTGACCTTGGAGACGGTGGCCTCGTGCCCCATCTCGACGTCGTCGGTGCGCACATCCACATATGGGTAGGTGTCCGAGCGGGAGATCTCGTCCACCAGCAGCGCGTCACACAGGACATTGGACTTGGAGTGCCGGGCGTTCTTCTGAATCTGTACCAGACCGCGGTAGCCGGAGCGGCCGCCGCCGCGGGAGATCGACTTGGAGACGATGTGGCTGGAGGTGTGGGGCGCCATGTGGATCATCTTGGCGCCCGTGTCCTGGTGCTGGCCGGCACCGGCGAAGGCGATTGACAGCGCCTCGCCGCGGGCGTGAGGCCCCATCAGGAAGACGGCCGGATACTTCATGTTCCGCTTGGAACCGATGTTGCCGTCCACCCACTCCATGGTGGCGCCCTCGGCGCAGGTGGCGCGCTGGGTGACCAGGTTGTAGACGTTGTTGGACCAGTTCTGGATGGTCGTGTAGCGCACGCGGGCGTTCTTCTTGACGATGATCTCCACGATGGCGGCGTGCAGAGAGTCGGTGGAGTAGATGGGGGCGGTGCACCCCTCCACGTAGTGCACGTAGGAGCCCTCGTCGGCGATGATCAGGGTGCGCTCGAACTGGCCCATGTTCTCGGTGTTGATGCGGAAGTAGGCCTGCAGCGGGATCTCGACCTTGACGCCCGGCGGCACGTAGATGAAGGAACCGCCCGACCAGACGGCGGTGTTAAGGGCGGCGAACTTGTTGTCGCCGGCGGGGACGACAGAGCCGAAGTACTCCTTGAACAGTTCGGGGTACTGCTTCAGGGCGGAGTCGGTGTCCAGGAAGATGACGCCCTGCTGCTGAAGATCCTCACGGATCTGCTCGTAGACGACCTCGGACTCGTACTGGGCCGCGACGCCGGCGACCAGTCGCTCGCGCTCCGCCTGAGGGATACCGAGCCGGTCGTAGGTGTTGCGGATGTCCTCGGGCAGGTCCTCCCAGGAGTTGGCGGGCTTGTCCGTGGAACGGACGAAGTACTTGACCTGGTCAAGGTCGAAGTCGGACATGTCCACACCCCAGGTGGGCATGGGCTTGCGCTGGAAAATCTCGTAGGCCTTCAGCCGCTTCTGCAGCATCCATTCGGGTTCGCCCTTGAGTGCGGAGATCTCGCGTACCACCTGCTCGTCCAGGCCACGTCGGGCGGACAGGCCGGCGGCGTCGGAGTCGTGCCAGCCGTACTCATAGGTCTCAGAGATCGAGTCGATGATCTCGTCGTCGCTACTGCGCACGCTTTCCGTCACGGGTGCTGTCATCAGTTTCCTTCCGTTACGCGGGGCCGACGGCTCCGCTGGTCTGCCGCCCGGACCGCGCGCTTGCGCAGGGTGGGCATGGCGATGGGTACGTGGGTGGTGCATACGTGCTCGCCGCCCGCGAGAGTGGCCAGGCGTTGCACGGGGACGCCGAGCAGGCGGGCGAAGGTACGGGTCTCGGCGTCGCAAAGCTCATGGAAGTGCCCGGCGACGTCGCGCACCGGACAGTGGCCCTGGCACAGTTGCACCGCGAAGGTGCCGTCGCCGACGTCGCGGACGGTGGCGGCGTAGCCGTCCAGGGTCAGGGCGTCGGCCAGGGCGCGTGCCCGGTCGGCGGGATCCTTGCCGGCGGCCTCCACGATCGGCATGTAGCGGCGTTCCAGGTCGCGTCCGCGGGAGGCGGCGAAGGAGTCGATCGCCTTCTCCCCGCCGACCTGAGACAGGTAGGACAGGGCGCGGTTGGCCAGTTCCGAGTAGCCCTCACCGAAGGTGGTGCGGGCGTCGGGAGTGGCCACGTAGAAGCGCGCCGGGCGGCCGCGCCGGCGCTTGCCGTTGGCAGCGGGGGCATGGGCCTCGATTTCGCCGGCCTGCTCCAGGGCGGTGATGTGGCGCCGCACGGCCGCGGGGGTCAGATCCAGAACCTTGGCCAGCTGTGCGGCGGATACGGGGCCCTTCTCGGCGATAAGGTCGAGGACCCGGGAGCGGGTTGAGTCGTCGTCGGCCTGACTCATGGTTGACTCCTCTCCGCGGCTGCGCGATGCGGCAGCGGGGCCCCGGTTGGCTCCGCCTGTGTGCACCAGATTTTAACGAACATCTTCGTTCTCAAATTCCGGTCTCGCAAGTTTCCGCCGCGACGTCAGCAAGTGCGATGGAGCACGTTGACGCCGGGGAGCTCACTTCCACTACTCCCCGGACGAATGCCCGGACAAAGCAGAACCGTGAGAAACGGCGCAACTCTGCCGCAGCCGGCGGCGGGTGGCGCCTGGAGCGCGCCGAGCTGTGCTAACTTACCCAGCCGTTGGCCCGCCGCCATTGAACGTTTCAGCTGAGCGTCTCAGCCTCATGCTGCGTCTGTCGGCGGCCGAGATCACTGACTCGCCCAACGGCGAGCAGCGCTCCGGACAGCACACCGCCGCCGCCTCAGCGGCCATGGGCGAGTCGCCGTTCAACATGCACACCGTCGCGCACCCGGCCCCGCCATGACTATGCCCTGGCGTGGACGGGCGTGCGTCTTTCATGTCGAGTACCAGAATTGAGAGTTACTTCCCGGATGTCATCCCTCCACAGCCGCAGCATCGGTGCGGTGATCTTCGTCGTGGCCTACACGACCTTCCTCGCCACCTTCAACGAGACCTTCCTGAATGTGGCACTGACCCCGATGATGCAGGACCTCGGCGTCGACTCGGCCACCATCGGCTGGGTCACCACCGCCTACATGCTGGCCGCCGCCATCATGGTGCCGGTGACCGGCTTCCTGTACCGGTCGGTGCGCACGCACCGGCTGCTCATGACCGCCCTCACGCTCCTGCTGGTCGGGGCCGTCCTGGGCGCGGTGGCGCCCAGCTTCGGCGTCGTGCTCCTCTCGCGCGTGGTGCAGGCGCTGGGCACCGGCATGATCGTCCCGATCGGCATGAACCTGACCCTGGCCGTCTCCCCGCGGGAGAAGCTGGGCACCAACATGGGCATCGTCTCCGCCATGACCACCCTCGGCCCGGCCTTCGGCCCGATCATTGCCGGCACGATCCTGCAGTTCGGTAACTGGCACACCCTGTTCGTCGGCTTCGCCGTGCTGATCGCGGTGGCCTGGATTGCGGCCTTCCTCTGCATCGGTGACGAGGCCGAGATCACCAACCCGCGGTTGGATGCCGTGTCCACCGTCCTCATCTCCCTGGCACTGATCGGCATCCTGTACGGCATCTCCACGGTCTTCACCGGATCCGCCGGCCCGGCCGCCGCCTGCCTGGCCGCCGGCGCCGCCGCACTGGCCGGCTTCGTCCTCCGCCAGGGCCGCCTCAGCGAGCCCCTGATCGACCTCCGCCCGCTGAGCAACCGCGGCTTCACCCTCGGCCTGTGCGTCATCTTCGCCTCGCTGATGATCGTGTTCTCCATGAACATCCTGCTGCCGATGTTCATGCAGTCGGCCCTGGGATTCTCGGCCTTCAACGCGGCGCTCACGCTGCTGCCCGCCTGCATCCTGTCCTGCGTGCTGGCCCCGGTGGCCGGCGCCATGTTCGACCGGCACGGCCTGCGCGTCTCGCTTCCGATCGCGCTGATCGTCGTCGCCCTGTTCACCTTCGCGCTGTCCGCCCTCGGCGAGGGAGCCGACTCCTGGCAGATCATGGCCTGCTACGCGCCGGTGATCGCCGGCACAGCATTCACCATGGGTCCCGCCCAGACCTTCGCGCTGGCGAGCCTGGAGCCACGTCTGTTCTCCCACGGCACGACCATCATCTCCACCGCCTTCCAGGTGGCCGGTTGCATCGGCTCCTCCCTGTTCATGGGCATCCTCTCCGGGGTCCAGGCGGGTCGGCTGGCGGCCGGGTCGACGCCGGCCGCGGCCACGGCCGCGGGCTTCCACGTAGCCGCGCTGGTGGCGGCCGGCATCGCCGGCGTCGCCCTGGTGCTGGCGTTCCGGCTCGCCCGGATCGAGCGGCTGCGCCGCCGCGAGCTGGCGTCCGTCCCGTCTCAGCCGGAGCGTGAGCGCATCGACGAGCCGGCCGAGGAGGGCGTGCTCGCCGGCTGAGCGGGCAGCGACCACGTACAAACGCCACGAGCGGCCCCGGCACCTGATTCCCCAGGTGCCGGGGCCGCTCACTGTGGCTTCACGGAGCGCATGCCCCTGCTATGGTCGCATGCGCGCCACGCGCTCTACCTGCGTCCACGCCAGCGGGTCCGGAGCGGAGCCGACGAACTCGCCATCGATGACATTGTTGAACCCGGTCAGCGCCCACCGTCCGTCACGCAGCTGAAACAGCTGACCGGCATACAGGTGCTCGGGCCGCAGATAGCGTGCCGCATCCACATCCCACGGACCCAGCGGCCCCTCCCCCTCGGCGATCCACACGCCCCCGGGGCCGGGCTCGGCCTGCATGTCATCCCCGCAGGAGAAGACCAGCAGATGCCGTCCCTCTACCTGCCGCGACTGGCTTACCTCGAGCTGGCCAAACCTGCTCGGATCCGTCAGTGGTGGCAGTACCTCCCAGTGGTCGAGGTCATCGGAGACGGCATGGCCGATGACGCCGGCGTGCAAGCGGTCGACGCCGCGGGCACGGGCGGTGATCAGCATGTGCCAGCGTCCTTCGTGCTGGAACACGAAGGGGTCCCGCCATGGTTCGTCGAAGGCGTACCCGGGGTTCCACTTCTCATACCAGCGGCCATCGGCCTCGAGCGGCTCGGCGCAACGGCGCTCGAAGGTGATCCCATCGGCGGAGTCCGCCCACCCGATCCGTTGCACCATGCCGCGTTCCGCGCGGGAGATGCCCGTGTAGAACACGCGCATGCCGCCGTCGGGCCGCATCACGGTGCAGCCGGTCCAGATGGCCTGGTCGTCGAATGCCGGCCCATCGGAGTGCACCAGCGCGTCGGGAAGCAGCCGCCAGTCGCGGGCATCGTCGGAGACGGCATGGCCCAGCGCGGCCCGCCAGTGCCGACGGTCGGGATCATGCAGTGCGCGAGAGGCGCGCAGGAAGAACAGGTGGTACTGCTCGCCGTCGTCGGCAACCCAGTGGTCCCACAGCCAGTGGTCTGGGAGCGTGAGCGCCATCGGTCACCCCTTAACCGCTGTCCCCGCGAGCGACTGCACGAAGGACCGCTGGAAGATGACGAAGATGATCAGCACCGGCAGGGTGATCAGGGTGCCGTAGGCCATGATCTGCCCCCACACGGGGTTGAGCTGGAAGAAGTACTGCATACCCACGCTCACCGGCCGCATCGACTCCTGCTGGATCACCATCAGTGGCCACAGGTAGGAGTTCCATGCCGGCAGCATGGTGATGATCGCGACCGTGGCGAACGTAGGTCCGGACAACGGCACGATGATCTTGCGGTAGATGGTCCACCATCCCGCGCCGTCCACCCGGGCGGCCTCATCGATCTCCTTGGGGATGTCACCGAAGTGCTGTGCGAACAGGAAGATCGCCAAGGCGTTGGCGATGTAGGGCAGGATCTGCACCTGGTAGGTATTCAGCATGCCCTGCTTGAACAGGAATCCGTCGACGGCCCACTGGATGGAGGGCAGTTTGGCCACCCAGAAGACCAGCGGCACGGCGATGGTCTCGAAGGGCACCATGAGGGTCGCCAACACCAGGGAGAGCACGATGTTCTTCCCCTTCCACCGCATGCGTGAGATGGCAAAACCGATCATGGAGTTGACGATCAGCCCGAGGCCGACGATTGCGACCGTCACGATGATCGAGTTGGCGATGAAGCGACCGGCGGGCACCCGGTTGAACACGCCGGCGTAGTTGTCCAGACTCAGGTCGCCCACCGGCAGGAAGGCCCGCAGTGAGCCGAGATCGGAGAAGATCTGGGCGTCGGGCTTGAGCGAGGAGAAGATCATGAACAGCAGCGGAAACACGGCGACGATCGCCGCGAGGACCAGCCCGACGTAGGTCAGGATCTTCGAGCGCCGCTTGGTGGCGGCCCGGCCGCGACGGCGCGACGTCGGCGTAGTGGCGACGTCCTTGTTGGTGTCTGCGGCGATCATGTCAGTCGTCCTCCCGGGTCAGGCGCCGCTGAATGAGGCTGATCAGCAGCACGGCGATGAAGAAGATCAGGGAGATCGCGCTCCCGTAGCCCATGTCCTGCTCGCGATAGCCCTTGCGCACGGCGTGGTAGACGAGCGTGGAGGTGGCGTCCTGCGGACCGCCGGAGGTCATCACGTCCACCTGAACGAACAGGCCCAGTGCGGCGATGGTGATGGTGACGAGAATGAACACCATCGTGGAGTGCAGTCCGGGCCAGGTCACGTAGCGGAAGCGCTGCCAGCCGTTGACGCCGTCCAGGGAGGCGGCCTCGTAGAGGGCCGGGTCGATGCCCTGCAGGCCGGACAGCCAGATGATCATGTGCAGGCCGACGGCCTGCCAAATGGACAGGACGATGATCGCGGGCATGGCGGTGCCGGGGTTGTTGAGCCAGGCGACGGCGGTCCAGCCGCCCCCGGTGATGGTGTTCAGCATCGAGTTGAACAGGCCGTCGTCCTCGTAGAAGAAGCTCCACAGGATGGAGACCACCACCATCGAGGTGACCACGGGCATGAAGATCATGGTGCGGAACGCGGTCACGCCCTTGACCTTCTGGTTGACCAGGATCGCCAGTGCCAGGGCGAGGCCCGATTGGCATGGGACGACGATCAGCGCGAAGAACGCGGTGTTCGTCAGTGAGCGCATGAAGGTGGGGTCGGCGCTGAAGGCACGCGTGAAGTTACCCAAGCCAATGAACTGGGGCGGGTTCGGGGAGATCAGCCGCGCGTTGGTGAAGCTCAGCACAAAGGTGAGCACGATGGGGATGACGAGGAACAGCAGGAGCAGCAGCAGGGCGGGGGTGGACATGAGCCAGGCCGTGCGCGCCTCCTGGCGCAAGGCGGCGGACCGCCCGGCGCGCCTCTTCTTCGGTTTGGTTGATGCTAAAGACATAGCAGTTCCCTTCCCGGTGGGGGCGCGAGTCGCCCCCACCGGACTTGCAGGAGGGTTACCGGTCGTCAGCTGGCCTGGTAGCCGTTGTTGGACTTGATGTCGGCGTCGATGTCCTTGACCGCCTGGTCGAGGGTGGACTTCACGTCGGCTCCGGAGACGATGTCGCGGGCGGCCTTGTCGAAGATCGAGGAGATGACCTTGTAGCCGGGCGTGGCCGGACGCAGGAGGGCGTACTTGGTGCCGATCTCGTACACGGGCTCGAGCGCGCCGCCCTCCTTGTAGTACTCGGTGCTCGGCGTAGCCGAGGGCACGGAGGGGAAGTTGCCGATGGCGTTGGAGTACTCCACCAGGTACTCGTCCTGCATGAGGAACTCGATGAAGGCGTTGGCCGCGGTGGGGTTGGAGCTGGTGGCGGACACGCCCCACTGCCAGGAGCCACCGCCTACGTGCGCACCCTCGCCGAAGTCCACCGGCGGCAGAATGAGCACCTCGTCCTCACCGAAGGTCTCCTGCGACTGGAGCACCTTCCAGCCACCGGCGTAGTACAGCGGCACCTTGCCCTGCAGGAAGTCCTGCCCGTCGGTCGCCGGGGTTTCCGAGGCGTACCCCTTCTCGAAGCAGGAGCGGAACCACTCGCCCCACTGCACCGCCGCATCGCCGTTGAGGAAACCCTCGGCGGTCTCGAATGTCTCCCGGTCGATGAGGTCGCCACCGAAGGACTGCAGCATCGGCGCGTAGGCGTAGGGCCACCACTCGGCGGTGTCCGCAACGGAGAAGTCGATGGCGTAGTCGTAGTCCTCCAGTTCGGACAGCTTCGCCAACGCGTCGTCGAACTCATCCTTGGTCCAGGGCTCGTCGATGCTCGGCACCGGGACGCCGGCGGCCTCGAAGGCGGACTTGCGGCCCAGGAAGCACAGCGATGTGTCGTAGGGCCCCACCGAGTACAGGGTGTCGTTCCAGTAGCCCTTGGCGGAGTCGATGATGTTGTCCTCCAGTTCGGAGGAGATCTGGAGCGGGGCGAGGTACCCGGCCCAGGCCCAGTTGGGCATGATCGGGCCGTCCAAGTCGAGGATGTCGGGCAGGTCGCCGGCCACAGCGGCGGCCGCGATGGAGTCGTTGTAGGAGGCCTGCGGGAACGACTTGAGCTCGACGGGGGTATCGGGGTTCGCCTCGTTGAAGGCGGCGACCGCCTTCTCTACGACGGCGAGCTCCTCCTCGTTGCCGCCATTGTGGGTCCACAGGCTGATGCCGCCCGAGGAGCCGGATCCGGATCCGGAACCGCCCTGTTGGGAGGAGCAGGCGGCGAGAGTGGCGGCGATGGCAGCGGTAGCACCAAGGCCGAGGAAGGTGCGGCGAGTGGTGGACATGAACACTCCTTCGTGTGTCACCGAAATGGTTGGGTTGACCGGGATCGGGGCGATCCCGGGGACTGTGGGCCGCCGGAGGTCTAGGCGGATGCGGGCGCGGTCGAGCCGCGGACGATCAGGTCGCATTGGCAACGGTGGGTGGTGGCCGGTGTGGGCAGGTCGCCGGCGATCAGGTGACGCACCAGCCAGTCGGCCATCTCGTAGTGGGGCAGGCGCATGGTGGTCAGTCGCGGCGCCAGATTGGTGGAGATCAGTTTCAGGTCGTCGAAACCGACCACGGACAGGTCATCGGGTATGGACAGCCCGAGCGCGGCCGCGACGCGATACACGCCGGCGGCAATGCCGTCGTTGTAGCAGAAGACCGCGGTGGGAGGATCCGCGCGGTCGAGCAGTCTCCAGGCGGAGGCGTCGGCCCCCTCGGGGTCGTTGCCGCCACGGATGATGAGCGAGGGATCGGGGGTGATCCCGGCGGCGCGGAGGGTGTCCTCGTAGGCGGTGCGACGCAGCCCGATGGCGACCGTCGAGTCGTCATGGGTGATGTGCCCGATGCGCCGGTGGCCGAGCTCGAGCAGGTGGGTGACGGCGGTGTTGGCGGCGGCCGCCTCATCCGGGACGACGCCGACGACGTCGTCCCGGTCCGCGAAGCCGTTCAGTACGGCGACGTTGGTCAGCTCGGGCGGCACATGCACCCGCTGGTGGTACATGGCGGCGTGGACGATGACGTCCACGCGCCGTGAGCGCAGTTCACGCACGGCCCTGCGGGACTGCTCCGGCGCTCCGCCGGAGTCCGTCAGCAGGACCGACCAGCCCAGTTCCCGGCTGGCGGTGAGGATCGCATCGATCATGGCGACGGCGTACGGCGTCGACAGCACGTTCTCGCCGAGAACCCCCACGGTGTGGGTGCGGCGGTTGCGCATACCGCCGGCGAGTGCGTCGCGCACGTAGCCGAGATCCTCTGCCGCGGCGCGCACGCGCGCCGCCGTCGCCTCGGACACACGCCCCTTGGCCTTGCCGGACAGCACCAGTGAGGCGGAGGCGGTGGAGACGTGTGCGGCGTCCGCGACCTCGGCGAGGGTCGTCATCGCTCCTCCTGTCCGCTCATGAGCCTGGCTGCTGTGCCCGTCACCACGAGTGTGAGGCTCACGACGACGTTAAGTCAATCGATTAACGTCACAGCTGCATATACAAGAGGGTCCGGGCGCGTGTCCCGATCGTTCAGACGGCGGTCGCCGCCCAGCTGCGCGCCCCGCGCACCAGCCGTTCGAGCCCGTCCTCCACGCGGGCGCGCTGGGTGCCCAGGTTCATGCGCAGGAAGCCGGCCCCGGCCGCGCCATAGGCGGTGCCGGGCGTGAGTACCAGTCCGGTGCGGGAGCGGATGTGGGCGGCCAGGGCGGCGGTCGCGTCCCCGGTTGCATTCGCCGGCCCATCCGGCCCGGCGTCGTCGGCTCCCCCGCCATTGCGGCCGGCAGCCCCGGCGCCGCACAGCAGCGCGCGCACGTCGATCCAGGACAGGTAGGTGGCCTGCGAGACCGGGGCGGCGCAGCCGGGCAGTTCACCCGCCACCACCTCGGCCACCCGCGCCTTATTCGCGGCGATGTAGGCGCGCACCTCCGCCAACCAGGCCTCCCCCTCCGCGCTGTAGGCGGCGACGACCGCGGGCACCGCGAACACTCCCGGCTCGGCGACCTCATCGGTGTTCAGGCCACGCTCCACGCGGGCCCGCAGGTGCGGCTCCGGGATGACGACCGTCGCCGAGTGGACGCCGGCGGTGTTGAAGGCCTTCGACGGCGACAGGCAGGTGATGCCCACCTCGGCGCACACCGGTGCGGCGGCGGCAAAGGGCGTATAACCCACTCCGGGCAGGGTGACGTCGCAGTGGACCTCGTCAGACACGACGGTCACGTGGTGGGCGGCGGCGAGCGTGCCGAGGCGGGCCAGTTCCCCACGCGTCCACACCCGGCCGACGGGGTTGTGCGGGTTGCACAGGATCATCAGGGTGGTCAGCGGGTCGGCGAGCTTGGCCTCCAGATCCGTCCAGTCGATCGTCCACTCGCCGTTCTCACCCTGCAGCAGGTCACTGGTGACCAGGCGCCGGCCGTTGTTCAGGACGCTGTTGGTGAAGATGTTGTAGACGGGCTGCTGGATCAGAACCTTCTCGAACACGTTGGTCACGCTGCGCACGATCGAGGAGATCGCGGCGACCACCCCCGTGGTGGGGATCAGCCAGTCTCGCTGGAGCGGCCAGTCGTGGCGGCGTGCCCACCAGGCGGTGACGGCCTGCTCGTAGGCATCGGTGACGACGGCGTAGCCGAGCAGGCCCTCGCGGGCCACCCGGGTGAGGGCCCGGCGCACGACGGGCGCGGTGCGCAGGTCCATGTCCGCCACCCACATGGGCAACTCGTCCGGTCCGGCCTCGTCCCATTTCAATGAGCCGGTGCCGCGCCGGTCGGTGGGCTCATCCAGGTTGAAGTCGGCGGGGACGCTCATGCGACCGCCTGGGGCGACCAGCCGGTCTCAATGCGGGTGGCCGCGGGGTCCACCCGGTCGGGATGAATGATCTGCTCGCCGATCGAGCCGGCCCGGATGACGCCGTCGGCGGGGTCGGTCAGCGAATCGAGGTGGCCGATGACCTCGGCGTCAATGCCCCGGCAGTACTCGAAGGCGAGGGTGGTGTCCAACAGGCGGCAGCCACGCAGGACGAGCCCATCGATGTAGCACAGACCCTGGAGGCTCTGGATGGTGCAGTCGACGAAGGTGACGTTGCGGGAGTTCCAGCCCAGGTACTCCCCCACGATCATCGAGTTCTCCACCACCACGTTCTCGCAGTTCCAGAAGGCGTCCTTACTCAGCAGCACACTGTCGCGTACGGTCACGTCCCGGGCGCCGTCGAAGGCGTAATTGCCCGTCAGGCGCAGCCGCTCGGCGGTGACACCGGCGGCGTCCTTGGCGAAGTAGTCGCCGGTGGCGTTCACGTCCTCAAGCGTGATCTCCCGGCAGCTCCACAGGGTTTCTTCGGCATGCGGCAGGTCTACACGCCGCAGGCTGATGCCGCGGCCGCGACGGAAGGTCTTGGGGGCGGCCACCAGCGTGCCGTCCAGACGGATGTCGTCGGTGTACCAGATGCCGGAGCGGGCGGTCTCCAGCAGGGCGCCGCCGGTGACCGACACGTCCCGGCAGTACCACAGCGGGTACTTCCACTCGAACACGGTGTCGCTGATGCGCAGGCCGCGGCTCTCCTTGAGCGGGGACTCGCCGTCGGCGAAGGTGGAGTGGGCGATGGTCAGGTCGCGCGAGGCGTACAGCGCGCGTTCACCGGTCAGGCGGCGATGGTCAACCACCGAGCCGACATGGTCGGGACAGCCGCCCGGAGCCTCCGCGGCGGTACTAGGAGATGCGGTCAACGTCATGGCATCGACTGTAGGCGGGCGGCCTCCCCGCAGCGAGGCCATGACAGTACCCCTCAGTCCCGGCGTGCCAGGGCCGCCCGGATCAGGCCCGCGAACAGCGGGTGGGCGTGAGTGGGGCGCGACTTGAACTCGGGGTGCGCCTGCGTGGCCACATAGTAGGGGTGCAGTGACCGGTCGAGTTCAACGAACTCGGTCAGCTGCCCGTCCGGGGAGGTACCCGTGACATGTAGCCCCGCCCCCTCCAGCCGGTCGCGGTAGGCGTCGTTGACCTCGAAACGGTGGCGGTGCCGCTCGGACACCTCGGTGGCACCGTAGGCCTCCGCGACCAGTGAGCCCGGCGTGAGCAGGGCCGGGTAGGCGCCCAGGCGCATCGTCCCGCCGAGGTCTCCCCCGCCGGTGACGAAGCGGCGTTGCGAGTCCAGGGTCGTGACCACCGGGTCGGGCGTGTCGGGCTCCATCTCGGTGGAGGAGGCGCCGCTCAGGCCCAGCAGGTTGCGGGCCGCCTCGATCACCATGCATTGCAGGCCCAGACACAGCCCAAGGGTGGGCACCCGGTGCTCGCGCGCCCAACGCAGGGCCCCCACCTTGCCCTCAATGCCGCGGATCCCGAAGCCGCCGGGGACGACGACGGCGTCGACGCCTGCCAGCGCCCGCTGCGCACCGGAGGGCATCTCGCAGGTGTCGGAGGCGATCCAGCGGATGTCCACGGCGGCGTCGCAGGCGAAGCCGCCGTGGCGGATCGCCTCGGTGACGGACAGGTAGGCGTCGTGCAGCTCGATGTACTTGCCGACCAACGCCACCTCGAGGCGGTGCTTCGGGGCGTGTACGCGCTCCAGCAGGGCGTTCCACTCGGTCCAGTCCACATCCCGGAAGGCCAGGTTCAGGCGTTGCACCAGGTAGGCGTCGAGCCCCTCCCGGTGCAGGGCGGGCGGCACCTCGTAGATGCTGTCCACGTCCCGGCACTCGACGACGGCGCCCGGCTCCACGTCGCACATGCGCGAGACCTTGTCCTTGATGCCGTCCGGCAGGGGCCGGTCGGTGCGCAGCACGAGGGCGTCGGGCTGGATGCCGATGCTGCGCAGGGTGGCCACCGAGTGCTGGGTGGGCTTGGTCTTCAGCTCGCCGGCGGCGGGCAGGAAGGGAATCAGAGAGACGTGCACGAAGGCGACGTTCTCCCGCCCCAGGTCGGCGCGCACCTGCCGGGCGGCCTCCAGGAAGGGCTGGGACTCGATGTCGCCCACGGTTCCACCGATCTCGGTGATGATCACGTCGGGAGCGGCACCGCTGTCATCCGGTTCCACCTGGGCGCGCATCACCCGTTTGATCTCGTCGGTGATGTGCGGGATCACCTGGACGGTGTCGCCCAGGTACTCGCCGCGACGCTCCTTGGCGATCACGGTGGAGTAGACCTGGCCGGTGGTGGCGTTGGCGGCCCCGGACAGGTTCACATCGAGGAAGCGCTCGTAGTGGCCGATGTCCAGATCCGTCTCGGCACCGTCCTCGGTGACGAACACCTCCCCGTGCTGGAAGGGGTTCATCGTGCCCGGGTCGACGTTGATGTAGGGGTCCAGCTTCTGCATGGCCACGCTGATGCCGCGGGAGCGCAGTAGGCGGCCCAGGCTGGAGGCGGTCAATCCCTTGCCGAGCGAGGAGACGACACCGCCGGTGACGAAGATGTGACGAGGGACGGCGGGGTTCTTCCCGCCCGGACGTGCAGGTGCGTTACTCACGGACCTTCAACGTAGCACCGGGACGAAACGCGCCCGACGCATACGCCCACCGGCGCCCCGCCCCGGCCGGGTAGGACGCGGGCACCGGCGGCTACACGTCCAGTCCGTACAGGATCGTGCCGCGGGTGGCGGTGTACCCCAGGTCGAGAAACAGGTCGACGGCGCCACTCGGGTCGTCGGACTCGAAGCCGGCCGCCGCATACTCCATGCCGTCTGCGGCGTAGGCGCGCATCACGGTGCTCAGCAGTGCCGGCCCGACGTCGCGGGAGCGGTAGTCGGCTAGCACGCCGATGACGTCGGTGTAGCCCTCCCGCCAGCCGAGTGCCTCCCAGTCCTGCTCGTAGCGGCTGGAGAGCGCATAGCCGGCGACCCGGGCACGGTCTCCCGACCGGTCTAGCGCCACGAAGCTCCACTGGGGTGCGAAGTAGGCGCGCCCGGCCCGCCACTCCTCCGGGCTCATGCTGCCGCCGCCGGAGTCGGCGAAGGCCTGGTTGTGGGCGCGGCGCACGGCGTCGTCGAGGTCCTCCGACCAGGGCTCGATGGTCAGGAAGCCATCCAGGTCCACCTCCGGGATGGGCTCGGACAGCGAACGGCGCACCTCCCGATACCAGCGGCGCGGCTCGAAGCGCAGCTCGGCCAAATGGCCTTTCATGCGCTCGTCGTCCTCCAGGACCGTGGTGACGATATGGGCGGGTGCCGTGGCGGCCACAGGGCCGGCGGACACGCCGGCCCGTTCGGCACCGATCAGGTGGCGGGCCCGTTCGGTCTGCCAGTGCAGCAGCGCTCCCCCAATGCCGCGGTGGCGCCACTGCGGGTCCACCGTCCCGGTCATGGAGGCGTAGATCTCCCCGGCCGGCCGCAGCCGCACCAGCCCGAAGGCACGCATGACACCGTTCTCGTCACGGCCGGCCACCCCCGAGTAGGTGGGGTCCACGAAGTATTCGGCAGTCTCCTGGGCACTGGTGCGGTACGGGGGGTTGTCCGCCGCCTCGGAACGGGCGATGAGCTCGGCCAACTCGGAATTGTCGCGCGGCCCCAGCGGCGCCCAAGTGAGCATGCGGGGCAGCGCCGAACGGGGGCCGGGACGGAGCATCGACCAGGGACCGCCCGGGCCGGTGCGGCGCGTTGAGCCGTAAACAGGTGTCATATGCGTCTCCTTCGACGGGACCGGGCCGACTTTAAGGGTACGGGCAAATGGCTCAGGCGTCGATGCGTTCGCGGTCGATCTCGGCGGCACCCTCGATGATGAAGTCGCGCCGCGGCTCCACGCTGGAACCCATGAGCAGCTCGAACACGTTCTCCGCCTCAAGCAGCTCGGCCTCATCCCCCAGGGTGATGCGCCGCAGGGTGCGGTGCTCGGGCTCCATGGTGGTCTCGGCCAGCTGGTGGGCGTCCATCTCCCCCAGGCCCTTGTAGCGCTGCGGCTCCTTGAAGCTGCGCCCCTGCTTCTCCAGCTTGCGCAGGGTGGTGACCAGCTCCTCATCGGAGTAGGTGTAGATGACCTCGCGCTTGCGCCGGCCCTGAGCGGAGACCTCGATGCGGTGCAGCGGGGGGACGGCGGCGAAGACCCGGCCGGCCTCGATCATGGGGCGCATGTAGCGGAAGAAGAGGGTGAGCAGCAGGGTGCGGATGTGGGCGCCGTCGACATCGGCGTCGGTCATGAGGATGACCTTGCCGTAGCGGGCGGCGTCCAGGTCGAAGGTGCGCCCGGAGCCGGCCCCGACCACCTGGATGATGGCGGAGCACTCGGCGTTGCGCAGCATGTCCGCCTGGGAGGCCTTCTGGACGTTGAGGATCTTGCCGCGGATGGGCAGCAGCGCCTGGAACTCGCTGTTGCGGGCGTTCTTGGCGGTGCCCAGGGCGGAGTCCCCCTCAACGATGAACAGCTCGGAGGAGGCGACGTCGTCGGAGCGGCAGTCCGCCAGTTTGGCGGGCAGGGTGGAGGTCTCCAGAGCCGTCTTGCGGCGGGTGATCTCCTTGTGCATGCGGGCGGACACGCGGGCGCGCATCTCCCCGACGATCTTCTCCTGCAGGGCGCGCGACTGGGTCTTCAGGTCCCGCTTGGAGGAGGTCAGCAGGGCGGTGAGTTCCTTCTCCACCACCTTGGCGACGATCTGCCGCACGGGAGCGGTGCCGAGCACCTCCTTGGTCTGCCCCTCGAACTGCGGCTCGGGCACGCGCACGGTGATGACGGCGGTGAGCCCGGCGAGGATGTCGTCCTTCTCGATACGCCCGTCGCGGCTGGTGACCTTCAGGGCGCGGGAGTTGGCGTCGATCTGCTTGCGCAGCACCTTGGTGACGGCCTGCTCGAAGCCGGTCAGGTGGGTGCCGCCCATGGGGGTGGCGATGATGTTGACGAAGGAGCGCTCGGTGGTGTCGTAGCCGATGCCCCAGCGCAGGGCCACGTCGACGGTGCAGGTGCGTTCGACCTCGGTGGGGCGCAGGTGGCCGGTGCGCTTGTCGAGCTGCTGCACGGTCTCGGTGTAGGTGCCCTCGCCGGTCAGGCGGAAGGTGTCGGTGACGGAGCCGTCGGTGGCCAGGAAGTCGACGAAGTCGGCGGTGCCGCCCTCGGCGTGGAAGACCTCCGTCCCCTCCCCCTCGGCGCCGGCGGTGAACAGGTCGTTGGCGCCGCGCGCGGACCTGGCCGACTTGCCTGCCTTATCCGCCCGGCCGGGGCTCGCCCCGCCCTTGACGCTCAGGGCCGGGTCGTCGGCGGCACCACTGGCGGTGGTGGCGATCGCCTCCGGGTCGCGCTCGTCGGTGAGAGTGAGGGTGAGCCCGGGCACCAGGAAGCTGGTCTGCCGCAGTCGGGCCCGCAGGGCGGTGATGTCGTACTGCGCGGGAGCGGGGAAGATCTCGGGGTCGGCCCAGTAGCGCACCCGGGTGCCGGTGACGCCGCGGCGCACCTTGCCGATCACGCGCAGCTGGGAGGCCTCGGTGTACTCCGCGAAGGGAGCGTCCGGGGTGGGGCCCGCGGCGGTGTCGGTGAAGACACCGGGCACGCCCCGCCTGAAGCTCATGGCGTAGGTCTTGCCGCCGCGGTCAACCTCCACGTCCATGCGGGCGGACAGGGCGTTGACCACGCTGGCGCCCACCCCGTGCAGGCCGCCCGCGGATCCGTAGGAGCCGCCGCCGAACTTTCCGCCGGCGTGCAGCTTGGTGTAGACCAGCTCGACACCGGTCAGCCCGGAGGAGGGCTCGACGTCCACGGGGACGCCCCGCCCGGTGTCGCGCACCTCGATGGAGCCGTCGGCGTGCACGACGACGGCGATGCGGTCCCCGTAGCCCTCCAGGGCCTCATCCACGCCGTTGTCGATGATCTCCCAAACGCAGTGCATCAGGCCCCGCTGATCGGTGGAGCCGATGTACATGCCAGGGCGCTTGCGCACCGCCTCGAGCCCCTCAAGAACTGAGAGGTGGCGGGCGGAGTAGGACTGGGAAGAATCTGGCACGGCCCGAATTTAGCCGATTGCGGGAGCGGGTCAGACATCCCGCGCCGTCGCCGGAGGTGTGGTCTTCGCCCGCCGCCGGAGGATCGGGGCCGCCGCTGATTCCCGCCGTTCGCCGTGGGCGCAGGCGGTGCGCCCGGGGCGGAAAACTGCCCGACGGCGTTGGCGTGGGCGCCCGGTGGTGGTGGAATCGAGCCATGAGCACGACAACTCCAATCTCCCCGACGGTCGCCGATCCGACGACCGCGCCCGAACAGGCCACCGGCCCCACCGCGGCGACCGAGACGCGTCCGCTCACCACGGCCGATCGTTGCGACGTCTGCGGCGCACAGGCGTACCTGCGCGTGGTCCTCGCCTCCGGCGAGCTGCTGTTCTGCGCCCACCACGGCCACGCCCACCGGGACGCCCTGGAGCGCCAGGCCCTGTTCATCCAGGACGAGTCCGACCGCCTGACCCGCTCCGACGAGGTCGACTAACCGATCAGCGACGACCGGCGCACCCGCCGGCCTGTCTCAGCCTGCTGCCTACGCCCTCTGGCCGACTCGGCCAGAGGGCGTAGTAGTGGTGCACGGGGCCGTGCCCGTGGCCGACGCCGAGCGCGTCGGCGTGCGCGAGGGCTCCGGTCAGGTAGACCTTGGCATCCCTCACCGCCGCGATCCAGCTCTCCCGCTGCGGGCGCAGCGCCGCAATCGCCGCGGAGAGCGTGCAGCCCGTGCCGTGCGTGTTGCGGGTGTCCACGCGGCGGCCTGGCAGCAGCACGGTGCCGTCCGCATCCGCATACACGTCGGTGGCGTCCGCACCGAGGTGCCCGCCCTTGAGCAGCACCCGACGGGCACCGGCGTCCAATAGGAGCTCCGCCTGGCGGCGCATCGCATCGGTGCTCGCGGCCGGTGAACGGCCCAGCAGGGCGGCGGCCTCGTCCAGGTTCGGGGTGATCAGGTCCGCACGCGCGCACAGGCGCCTGACGGCGTCGATGGCCTCGGCGTCGAGCAGCCGGTCCCCGGAGGTGGCCACCATCACCGGGTCCAGGACGGTGTGTTTCAACCCGGGCAGGTACTCCCCCACCGCCTCGGCCAGCTCGGCGGTGGCGAGCATGCCGACCTTGGTGGCGTCGGGGGTGATGTCCGCCAGCAGGGTGTCCAGCTGTAGGCGCACGAAGTCCACGGGCACGGCCCGCACCCCGGCGACTCCGCGCGTGGACTGGGCGGTCAGTGCCGTGACCACGCTCATGCCGTAGGTGCCGAGCGCCCCCATGGTCTTCAGGTCCGCCTGGACGCCGGCGCCCCCGGAGGGGTCGGAGCCGGCGATGGTCAGTGCCTTGGGGATCGGTGGGTTCATCTCGCGGCCTCCCAGGTCCGGCGCAGCCGCCGGGCGGCGGCGCACGGATCGTCCGCCAGGCAGATCGCGGAGACGACGGCGGCCCCGGCCAGTCCCCCGGCACGCAGGGCAGGCAGGTCTGCGGGCGTGATGCCGCCGATGGCCACGCATGGCAGCGCAATGTCGGCCGCCAGGCGGCTGACGCCGTCGGTGCCGATGCCTGCGGGCGCGTCGGCCTTGGTGGCGGTGGCGCGTACCGCGCCGACGCCCACGTGGTCGCAGGCGCCCTCGGCTGCCGCCGCGGAAAGTGCCTCCGGGTTGGCCGCGGACAGGCCCAGGTAGGCGTCGTCGCCGATGAGCTCGCGCACCACGGTGGCGGGCAGGTCGCGCTGCCCCACGTGCACGCCCGCCACCGGCGCCCCCAGGCTGCGGGCGGCCAGGTACACGTCGACCCGGTCGTTGACGAGTACCGGGACCAGCTCACCGACGGCGTTGGCGACGTCGCAGACCTGGGCGAGGAAATCGGCGCCGTCGGCGTCTTTGGCACGCACCTGCACGCAGGTGGCGCCGCCGGCCACGGCGGCCCTGACCGTGTCGGTGACGGTACGGCCGCGCGCACGGCACTGGGCGGTGTCGGTGACCAGGTAGACCCGCAGGTCGGGGGCAGGCCTCATGAGATCGCAATCCTGGCGACGTCGTCGGCGTCCAGGGCGTACAGGGCGTCGAGGAATGCGGGCGGGAAGGAGCCGGGGCCCGCGGCCGTTGCCGCGGCGATCTCGGCGGCGGCACTGTAGGCGGCGTGACAGGCGACGGTCGCCGCGAAGGCGTCGGTCCCGATGGCGCGCCCGGCGGCCAGGAAGCCCGCCGCCAGCGCGCCCAGGGCGCAGCCGCCGCCGGTGACGCGGGTCAGCAGTACGGAGCCGCCGCCCACCCGGCTCACGCATGCGCCGTCGACGACGGCATCCACGGGCCCGGATATCGCCACCACGGCGCCGGTGCGCGCCGCGAGCGACCGGGCGGCGTCGAGGGCGGTCTCCACGGCGGCGGTTGTCTCCACCCCGCGGCCGCCCGCACCGGCGCCGGCCAGGGCGATGATCTCCGAGGCGTTGCCGCGGATGACCGTGGGGCGTTCCTCCAGGAGCCGCTGGGCCAGGGCGGTGCGGTGCACCAGCGTGCCGACGGCGACCGGGTCGAGC
>NZ_LK995497.1:0-38105 GCF_900002405.1 Actinomyces succiniciruminis
GGCGGTAGTGGCGGCCCGCGCCCCGGCGGTTCGGGTGGCCCGCGTCCGCAGGGCGCGCGCTCGGGTCAGGGTGGCCCGCGTCCGGGCCCGCGTTCCGGTGGTCCGCGCCCCAACCCGGGCATGATGCCGGGCCGCTCCTCGGTGGGGCGTCCCGGTGCGCCCGCCCGCGGCGGTCAGGGCGGCCGTGGCGGTCGCCCCGGCTCCGGCGGTCGTGGAGGTTCCGGCGGCGGCGGTCCCCGTGGCGGCTTCGGCGGTCCCCGGGGCGGCCGTGGCGGTCGCGGCTCCACCCAGGGCGCCTTCGGCCGCGGTGGCGGCGCCCCGCGCGGCCGTAAGTCGCGTCGGGCCAAGCGCCAGGAATTCGAGCAGCAGAGCGCGCCGACGATCGGCGGCGTCGTCGTCCCCCGCGGCGATGGCTCCACCCCGGTGCGTGTGCGCCAGGGCGCCACACTGACCGACCTGGCGGAGAAGATCAACGCGAACCCGGCAGCGCTGGTGACCGTCCTGTTCCACCTCGGGGAGATGGCCACGGCCACCCAGTCGCTGGACGAGGACACCTTCGCCCTGCTGGGGGCCGAACTGGGCTACGACGTCCAGATCGTCTCGCCCGAGGATGAGGACCGCGAGCTGCTGGAGTCCTTCGACATTGACCTGGAGGCCGAGGAGGCCGGCGAGGACGACGCCGAACTGCTGCCGCGCCCGCCGGTGGTCACGGTCATGGGCCACGTCGACCACGGTAAGACCAAGCTGCTGGACGCCATCCGCTCCACCGACGTGGTCGCCGGCGAGGCCGGCGGCATCACCCAGTCCATCGGCGCCTACCAGGTGCGGGTGCACCTGGGTGATGAGACCCGACCGATCACCTTCATCGACACCCCCGGTCACGAGGCCTTCACGGCCATGCGTGCCCGTGGTGCCGAGGTGACGGACATCGCCATCCTGGTGGTGGCCGCCGACGACGGCGTCATGCCGCAGACGGTGGAGGCCCTCAACCACGCCCAGGCGGCCGGTGTGCCGATCGTCGTGGCCGTCAACAAGATCGACAAGGAGGGCGCCAACCCGGAGAAGATCCGTGGCCAGCTCACCGAGTATGGTCTGGTACCCGAGGAGTACGGCGGCGACACCATGTTCGTCGACATCTCCGCCAAGCAGCGCACCAACATCGACGGCCTGCTGGAGGCGGTCCTGCTGACCGCCGACGCCGCCCTCGACCTGCGCGCCAACCCGAACACGGACGCCCGCGGCGTCACCGTGGAGGCGAAGCTGGACCGGGGCCGCGGTGCCGTCGCCACCGTGCTGGTCCAGCGCGGCACCCTGCACGTCGGCGACCCGATCGTCGCCGGCAGCGCCTATGGGCGCGTGCGCGCCATGTTCGACGAGTACGGCAACCCGCTGGAGGAGGCCGGCCCGGCCCGGCCCGCCCAGGTGCTGGGGCTGACCAACGTGCCCAGCGCGGGCGACTCCTTCATCGTCGCTCCCGACGACCGCACCGCTCGGCAGATCGCCGACCGACGCGAGGCCGCCGGGCGCGCCGCGGAGTTGGCCAAGCGCCGCAAGCGCGTCTCCCTGGAGAACCTCACCGATGTCCTCAAGGAGGGCAAGGTCGACACCCTCAACCTCATCCTCAAGGGCGACAGCTCGGGTGCGGTCGAGGCGCTGGAGGACTCGCTGCTCAAGATCGACGTCGGCGACGAGGTGGCCCTGCGGGTCATCCACCGCGGCGTCGGCGCCGTCACCCAGAACGACGTCAACCTGGCCACGGTGGACTCCGCCGTCATCATCGGCTTCAACGTGCGCCCCGCCGTGCGTGTGGCCGAGCTGGCCGACCGCGAGGGCGTCGACATGAAGTTCTACACGGTCATCTACAACGCCATCGAGGATGTCGAAGCGGCCCTGAAGGGCATGCTCAAGCCGGTCTACGAGGAGGTCGAGTTGGGCACGGCGGAGATCCGCCAGGTCTTCCACTCCTCGAAGTTCGGCTCGATCGCCGGTTCGATCGTCCGCTCCGGCGTCATCAAGCGCGGCGCCAAGGCCCGCCTGGTGCGCGACGGCGTCGTGGTGAACGGGGACCTCACGGTGGAGACGCTGCGCCGCGAGAAGGACGACGTCACCGAGGTCCGCGAGGGCTACGAATGCGGTATCAACCTCAGCTTCCGTGACATCGCCGAGGGCGACGTCATCGAGACCTGGGAGATGCGCGAGAAGCCCCGCGACTGACCGTCGGGACCGCCGCCGGCTAACACACCGAGACCGGCACTTGTTACGCGCCGCGACCGGTAGAAATGACGCCGGTGCCGCCGACTCCTTCGGGAGTGGTGGCACCGGCGTCATTTGGCTCCCGGACACCCGGGCTTAAGACTGGGGCATTGGCGTGAGCGTGGTGTTCTAGGCGGCGTGTCTGGGTAATTCGTGTGGGTGTGGTGCTTCAGAGCAGCGTGTCGCGGGGCGGCGGTCAAGTGTCGGGCTACTGCCGCCGGGCGGTTCGGCCCGGCCGCGTCATCCGGCCACCGATGACAAGCACGGCAAGGATGGTGGTGGAGTCTTCAACCTGCTCGGCTGAGAGCCGGGCGCAATCGGGCCTCCGTGAAGCGTTAATGCTTGCCAGGGCGCGGCCGGCGCGCCAGCTGCCACAGCAGGTCGGTGACGAACACGACCACCGCGACCCACACCAGCGCCGTCGAGACCCAGCGTGCCGGCGAGATCTCCTCGTGGAACACCGCCCAGGCGAGCAGGAACTGCATGACCGGGGTGATGTACTGGCTGAGCCCCACGATGGACAGCGGCACCCGGCGCGTGCCCGCGGCGAACAGCAGCAACGGCGTGGCCGTCACCGGGCCCGCCAGCACCAGTCCCGCGGCCAGGCCCGCAGACGCCGTAGCCCCCTGCAGTGCCCCGTGCCCGCCCGCGTAAAGCCAGGCGAAGTAGGCCAGCGCCACCGGCGTCATGCAGCCGCTCTCCACCGTGAGTCCGGTGAGCGCGTCCACCCTCCCGCCGACGCGCTTCTTCACCAGCCCATACAGGCCGAAGGACAGCGCCAGCGACAGCGAGATCCACGGCAGTGATCCCTGCGCCACCACCAGCACGGTGATCGCCACCACCGCAATGCCGACGGCGACACCCTGGGCCCGGCGCAGCCGCTCACCCAGGAAGATCGCCGCGAGCACCACCGTTACCAGCGGGTTGATGAAGTACCCCAGGGCCGCATCCGCGGTACGGCCGGAGTTGACCGCGTAGACGTACACCAGCCAGTTCACCGACACCAGCAGTCCGCTGGCCGCGAGCGTGCCCAGGACTCGCGGCGTCGCGACCGCCGTGCGCAGGGCAGGCCAGGAGCGGCGCAGCGCGGTCAGTCCCAGGCAGGTGGCCAGCGTCCACACCAGGCGATGCCCGATGATCTCCACGCTGCCGGCGTCCTGCAGCAGGCGGAAGTACAGGGGGAACAGGCCCCACAGCAGGTAGCAGCCGAGCACCATCGCCACGCCGGAGGCGTCCCCGGTGGCGGCGGCGGTTCGCGCTGGTGCCGGCGTTGCGACGGCGGCATGAGACTCGGAGGCGGGGGAGGCGGAGTCGGTCACGTGTGGCTTTCCTATTCGGCGGGAGGCAGTGCGCACGAGCATGATTCGCGCGGCATGGCGCCCGCAGGAGTTGGGATGTCGGCAGGAACGTTAGCGCGCCCGACGCCATGAACACGTGTTTGCGTCATGACCACGAGTTTTGGAGGTTTGCACGTGCCCGGCGCCTGCAAACCTCCAAGACTCGTGTATGTGAGACGAACTCGTGTATGAGACGCGGCCCGGAGCTCTGGCGATCGCGCGGGCGGTGGTGCACAATGATCCGTCCGCCGGTTTCCGGTACACGGTGCGGGCGCCGTCAGCGCGGTACTTGCAGCCGTGACCCGAACCACCAGTAGTCGATCCTTAAGGAGCCCCCATGGCCGACGCCGCCCGCGTCCGCAAGGTCGCTGACCGTATTCAACAGACCGTCGCCCGCCTCCTGCAGGGCAGGATCAAGGACCCCAGGATCGGCTTCGTCACCATCACCGACGTGCGCGTCACCGGTGACCTGCAGCAGGCGACCATCTTCTACACCGTCTACGGCACCGACGAGGAGCGCGAGGAGACGGCCGCCGCCCTGCGCTCGGCCACCGGCCTGATCCGTTCCGAGGTCGGTCGGGCGCTCGGCATTCGGCTGACCCCGTCGATCGCCTTCCAGCTTGACACGCTGCCCACGCAGGCGCAGGCCTTCGAGGACGCCCTCGCCCAGGCACGCGCCCGCGACGAACAGATTGCCCGCACCTACGCGGGCGCCACCTACGCCGGCGACGCCGACCCCTACCGCCACGACGACGAAGACGAGGGGGACGACTACGCCGCAGACAATGACGACCCGGCGCAGGCGGCAGGTGACGCGGACCAGGACGACTACGAGGCCATCGACCACGATGACTACGAGCCGGCCGAAGCCGACGCCGATGAGGAGGGGACCGGGGCGTGAGCAACCCCGCAGGCCGACCCACCGGACGGCGCATCGACGTCCCCCGCGGCTCCGTCACCTCCCCGGATGGGCTGCTGGTGGTGGACAAGCCCGCCGGCGTCACCAGCCACGACGTGGTCGCCATGACCCGCCGCCTGGCCGCCACCCGCAAGGTCGGCCACGCCGGCACCCTGGATCCTGCCGCCACCGGGGTGCTGCTGCTCGGCATCGGTCGGGCCACCCGGTTCCTGACCTACCTGGTCGGCGCCGACAAGACCTACCGGGCCACGGCCCGCCTGGGGCAGACCACCCTCACCGAGGACGCCGACGGCGAGTTCACGTCCGCCGCCGGCTGCCCGCCGGGCCCCGACCTGACCGCCCGGATCGACACCGCCCTGGCCTCCCTGACCGGCGAAATCATGCAGGTGCCCTCCGCGGTATCGGCCATCAAGATCGACGGCGTGCGCTCCTATGCGCGCGTGCGCGGTGGGGAGGACGTCGACCTGCCGGCTCGTCCGGTCACCATCCACGCCCTCACCCGCAGCGGAGCCCCACGGTCGACGACCGCCGCTGACGGCACCGCCGTGGTCGACGTCGACCTGGAGGTGCACTGCTCCTCGGGGACCTATGTGCGCGCCCTGGCGCGTGACCTCGGCACCGCCTTGGGCTGTGGGGCGCACCTGACCGCGCTGCGCCGCACCGAGGTGGGTCCCTTCTCGGTCGCCGAGGCGGCGACCATCGCCTCCCTGTCCGCCGTCGTCGCCGCCGGGCAGACCCTGCCCGTGCTGCCCCTGGCCGCCGTGGCCCGCCGCTGCTTCCCCGCCGTCGCCCTGGACGAGGTCGAGGCGCGCGCCCTGCGCCACGGGCAGCCCCTGCCCGCCGCGGTGCTCGACCGGGCACAGCCCCCGGGGCATCGGGTTATTTCCAAGGCCGCCGCGCCGGGCGTGGCCGCCGGGTTCGACCCGGCGGGCGGGCTCGTGGCACTGTTGGCACACAAGGGCGAACACGCCCGTCCCGTGCTCGTGCTGTCGAACTGATGCGGCCGCCTCCGCGCCGCACCCGGACACCCACAACCCAGGAGACACCTTTGAACCAGACCACGATCGCCCACATCCCGCGGCACCTCGGCGACGCGGACTGAGGCGGCGCACCGTGGAGATCTGGTATGGAGCCGAGCAGGTGCCGGCAGCCCTGAGGGATCCCTCCGGCCCCGGCAGCATCGTCACCGTAGGCGTGTTCGACGGCGTGCATCGCGGCCACCAGGCGATCCTCGCCCGCGTCGTGGAGCGCGCCCACCATGCGGCCACCCCCGACGGGCGTCGGCCGCGCGCCATCGCGTTGACCTTCGACCCGCATCCGGCGGCGGTACACCGCCCCGCCACACGGCTGCCACTGATCACCTCGCTCGCCGACCGCCTGGAGTCCCTGGCGGCCACCGGCTTGGATGCGGTGCTCGTGGTCCACTACACCCTCGACTTCGCCGACCAGGGGCCGGAGGAGTTCGTGCGCGACTGGCTCGAGGGTCTGCTTGGGGCCCGCGCGATCGTGGTCGGTGACGATGTGCGTTTCGGCCGCGGCAACAGCGGCGACGCCGCCACCCTGCGCCGGATCGGGCGCGCCGACGGCGTGGAGGTGGAGATCGTCTCCGACGTCGTCGCCCCCACCGGTCGCCGCTGGTCCTCCACCTGGGTGCGTGAACTGCTGGAGGCCGGCGACATGCGCGGCGCCGCCGAGGTCCTCGGCCACGTCCACCGGTTGCGCGGCACGGTCATCCACGGCCACCGCCGCGGCCGCGAACTCGGCTTCCCCACCGCGAACCTGGACGCCGCCACCGCCGGCGTGGTCCCGCCCGACGGTGTTTACGCGGGCTGGCTGGTGCGCTCCCCCCAGGCGGGGGTGGCCGGCGCCGCGGGGGAGAAGCGCCTGCCCGCCGCCATCTCCATCGGCACCAACCCGACCTTCGACGACGTGCCCGACCGCACCGTGGAGGCGCATGTGCTGGGGCGCGCGGACTTGAACCTGTACGGGGAGGTCGTGGTGATCGAACTGGTGGAGCGGCTGCGCCCCATGCTCGCCTTCGACGGCCTGGAGCCGCTGCTGGCGCAGATGCGGCAGGACGTGATCGACACCGCCGCGGTGCTGGACGTGCCCGTGCCCGAGCCCATCCGCCCCGAGGACGTCACCGCCCTGTGACGGCAGGGTGACGCCGACACTGGGCGATGCCGCTCCGCTCGGGGCATCACTGCCGCGGGTGGGCGGAGAAGAACTCCCACATCAACTGCGAGGCATTGATCTCCTGAGTGATCGTGCCCAGGGCGGACAGGTCCGCGCTCGTGCCGGGCCAGGTGTGACCGCCGGCGTCCACCGTGTACAGCCCCACCTCGGTGCCGCTCTCGCAGGAGCCGTAGCGGGTCAGGGACACGTGGTCGCTCACCTGGTCGGTGGTGGGCTCGGCGGTGCAGCCGTCCAGCTCCGCCCAGGTGCTTACGGCCGTCTCGACGCCGTAGCCCCAGCGGGGATCGTCGTTGCCGTCATAGGGGTTGACCACGTCGTCGGTGCCGTGGAAGGTCAGCACGGAGACCGGCTGGTCCGGGGTGCAGCTCGAGGGGTCGATCGTGGTCAAGTCGTCCGCGGTGGCCTTGCCGGCGCGCAGACCCGCGACGGGCGCGATGGCGGCGATCAAATCGGGGCGCTCGCAGGCCAGGGCGCTGGCCATGCGGCCGCCCCCGGAGTAGCCGGTCGCGTAGATGCGGTTGGGGTCCACGCAGGCCTGCTCCGACAGGGACTCGACAACCGTGGTCAGGAAGGCGACGTCGTCGCGGGCGTCGTCCGCCGGGTACTCGCCGGCGGTGGTGGGCACGCCGGGCACGTTCCAGGCCCAGTTGCCGTCGGGCAGCGGGTCGTCGGTGTCCAGGGCGATGGCGGCGGTGGGCTCGGCGACGATGAATCCGTCGGCGTCGGCGTCGGCCACGGCATCGAGTTCGCTGATCTGTGCCTGGGAGACGCCGTTGGAGTTGGAGCCGTGCAGGTCAAGGACCAGGGGGAGAGGGGTATCGGGGTCGGCACCCTCGGGCACGTGCACGCGGACCGGGTAGGTCTCGTCCTCGAAGACGACGTCGACGGTCTGCGTGCCCGACAGCGTGCGGCTGCAAGGCGACACCATGGTGCCGGTGCCGGAACTGTCGGCGCCGGCGGTGCTTGACGAGGTGGGCTCGGCACCGCATCCGGTGACCGCGACCGGGGCGAGCACAACCAGCGCGGCGATGAGCGATACGAGCACAGGCCGAATACGTGCGGAGGGTTTCAATGACTGCTGCGCAGGGGATAGCAAGGGGACTCCTCAGGGAAACAACGATGTTTGCGGTGCTGCAGGTAACGCCAGTATAGGCGGCGGGGCCGGCTGCATGTGCCCGATGCCACCGGCCGGTGGGCGAGGGGCACGGCCCGCGGCTGATATGGTTGCCCAGCCGTCGATCGGCCGCGGGAGTGTCATGCCCGGGAGAACCAGCCCCGGCGCTCCGCGCAACGAGAAGATCAGGAGTCATCGTGTCGATTTCCCCCGAACGCAAGCAGGAGCTCATTGCCGAGTACGCCACCCACGAGGGCGACACCGGCTCCCCGGAGGTCCAGGTCGCCATCCTGTCCGAGCGGATCTCCAACCTCACCGAGCACTTCAAGACCCACGCTCACGACCACCACTCGCGCCGCGGCCTGTACCTGCTGATCGGTAAGCGTCGCCGCCTGCTGGACTACCTCGAGCGCGAGGACATCGAGCGCTACCGCAAGCTCATCGCCCGCCTCGGCATCCGCCGCTGAGCGACAGCGCGCCAGGACTACACAACGGGCCCCGGTCTCCACAGTGGAGACCGGGGCCCGGCGCGTGGTAGTTGTCCGGCCATGCGCTGCCGGACTCTGGGCGAATTGATCTCGCACCAAGCCCCCCGCGGTGCCCACTCCGGCGGGGCGGGACCTGACGGTTCGTACCTTCAGGACGACGGTTCGTACTTCTTCTCGACGGTTCGGCACCCCGGGGTACGAACCGTCGCCACGAGTGCCGAAGCGTCCGAGCCGAGTGCCGAATCGTCACGTGAAGTGCTGAACCGTCGCCCACGGGGCCACCCACACCACCACACCCTCTCGAACACGAAGAGCCTGAGGGCGGGGCGCGCCGACGTCCACCAGGCGGTATCGACGCGTCCGGCGCGGCTCACAGCAGTGAGCGGTACAGCGCCTCAATGTTCTCACGGGTGGCCGGGCGCGGGTTGCCGGGGGTACACACGTCGGCGAAGGCGTCCTCGGTCAGCGCGGCGATACCGGACTCGTCCACGCCCACCTCGCTGATGCGCGTGGGGTTGCCCAGGTCGCGGGTCAGCTGGGCGACGGCGTCGACGGCGGCCTGGCGCGCCTGGTCCAGCGGCATGGTCTGCGCGTCGGCCACGCCGAAGGCCTCGGCGATGTCACGGTACTTCTCGCCGGTGTACTCGGCGTTGTAGGCCATGATCGGGGCGAGCAGGATGCCGTTGGCCACTCCGTGCGGAGCGTTGTAGCGGCCGCCCAGTGGGTGCGCCATGCCGTGCACCAGGCCCAGGCCCACGTTGGAGTAGGCCATGCCGTTGATGTAGGCGGCCAGCCCCATCTGCTCCACGGCGTCGGCGTCGCCCTCGGCCGCCTTACGCAGGTTCTTCGCGATCATTTGGATGGAGCGCAGGCACAGGGCGTCGGACAGCTCCCAGGCACCGGGGGTGATGTAGCCCTCGATGGCGTGGGTGAGGGCGTCCAGGCCGGTGGCGACCTTCAGCCCACGCGGCATGCCGTCCATCAGGTCGGGATCCACCACGGCGATCACGGGGATGTCGTGCGGGTCGACGCACACGAACTTGCGCTGGTTCGCGGTGTCGGTGATGACGTAGTTGATGGTGGTCTCCGAGGCGGTGCCCGCGGTGGTGGGCAACCCGATGATGGGCGTGCCCGGGTGCTTCGTGGGGGAGGCCCCCTCCAGGCTGAGCACGTCCTCGAACTCGGGGTTGGTGGCGATCACCGAGATCGCCTTGCAGGTGTCCTGCGGGCTGCCGCCGCCCAGGCCGATGAGGATGTCGGCGCCCGAGTTGCGGAAGGCGGCCAGACCTGCCTGCACCTTCTCCACCGGCGGGTTGGGCACGACGTCGGAGAAGATCTCCCAGGCAATGCCTGCGGCGTCGAGCAGGTCGGTGATGCGCGCGGCGGTGCCGTTCTCAGCCAGGACCGGGTCGGTGACGATGAAGGCCTTGCTCAGTCCACGGGCGGTGATCTCGGTGGGGATGTTGGCGATGGCGCCGCGTCCGAAGTAGCCGGTCTGGTTGAAGATCATGCGGTAGGTCATAAAACGCTCCCTTGGGTTTCGGATCGCCGGCGCGTGGCCGGCAGACGAGGTGGGTGATCCACCACCACGCAGTTGAAACGATTGCATAAGGCTTGCCTCAAATGGAAGGCACGAAAGTCCCGAGCCCTCGGCGCGTCCTATTTCACGTCTCCCGGCCGTTCCGTCACCCCCGCGCGCGCGGGCGCCACGGTAGGATCTAGCCGTCCGTCCTCAAGCTAGCGGCAGTGGCAGTGGGTTTTCCGGGCGCCGGCAGGTGCTCCGCCGAACACGCCATCCCGGATCGGTTCCGGAACAGCCCGCACTACCGGACGCGGATGGCGCCGGCAGCGGCGTCGTCGGCCCGGAAGGCAGCTACGGGGAGTGGACCCGGTGGCCGGGACAGACCCGGTAACCGGACGGCACGGCCCGTCGGTTTTCGGTGGTGGCCTCCGGACCAGCGCGTGCGCAGCTCCGTGGGCCTCGATCGAAGGCCACGGTCGGCCTAACGATCGACACAGAAAGAGACACGCAACATATGTTCCTTGATGACCCCGAGGTCACGGCCGCCGAGGCCGTGATCGACAACGGCCCCTTCGGCAAGCGCGTGGTCCGCTTCGAGACCGGGCGCCTGGCCAAGCAGGCCGCCGGCAGCGCCATGGCCTACCTGGACGGTGAGACCACCGTGCTGTCGGCCACCACCGTGGGCAAGCACCCCAAGGACCAGTTCGACTTCTTCCCGCTCACCGTGGACGTGGAGGAGCGCCAGTACGCCGCCGGCCGCATCCCCGGCTCCTTCTTCCGCCGTGAGGGCCGCGCCGGCACCTCCGCCATCCTCGCCTGCCGTCTGATCGACCGTCCGCTGCGCCCCTCCTTCGTCAAGGGCCTGCGCAACGAGGTGCAGGTGGTTGAGACCGTGCTGTCCATCCACCCCGACGACGCCTACGACGTCCTGGCCATCAACGCGGCCTCCATGTCCACCCAGATCGCGGGCCTGCCCTTCTCCGGCCCCGTCGCCGGCACCCGCCTGGCCCTCATCGACGGGCGCTGGGTGGCCTTCCCCCGCTACTCCGAGCTTGAGCGCGCCACCTTCAACATGGTGGTGGCCGGGCGCGTGCTGGAGGACGGCGACGTCGCCATCATGATGGTCGAGGCCGGCGCCACCGAGAACGCCTGGGACCTGATCGCCGCCGGCGCCACCGCCCCCACCGAGGCCGTCGTCGCCGAGGCCCTGGAGGCCGCCAAGCCGCACATCAAGGTGCTGTGCGAGGCCCAGATGGAGGTCGCCAAGCACGCCTCCAAGCCCACCGCCGACTTCCCCCTGTACCTGGACTACACCGACGAGCAGTACGACGCCGTCGAGAAGGCCGCCGAGGCCCACGACCTGGCCGCCGCCATCGCCACCGAGGGCAAGCAGGCCCGCGACGAGGCCACCGACTCCGTGCGCGACGCGGTGCTCGCCGACCTGGCCGAGGCCTACCCGGCCGAGGAGGACGCCAAGGCCCTCAAGGCCGCCTTCCGCTCCGTCACCAAGAAGCTCGTGCGCCACCGCACCCTCACCGAGGGCGTGCGCATGGACGGCCGCGGCCTGAAGGACATCCGCACCCTGGCCGCCGAGGTCGAGGTGCTGCCCCGCGTGCACGGCTCGGCCATCTTCGAGCGCGGCGAGACCCAGATCATGGGCGTGACCACCCTGAACATGCTGCGCATGGAGCAGCAGATCGACGACCTGTCGCCGCTCAAGCACAAGCGCTACATGCACCAGTACGTCTTCCCGCCCTTCTCCACCGGCGAGACCGGCCGCGTCGGCGCCCCCAAGCGCCGGGAGATCGGCCACGGCGCCCTGGCCGAGCGCGCCCTGGTGCCGGTACTGCCCAGTCGCGACGAGTTCCCCTACGCCATCCGCCAGGTCTCCGAGGCGCTCGGCTCCAACGGGTCGACCTCCATGGGCTCGGTGTGTGCCTCCACCCTGTCGCTGCTCAACGCCGGCGTGCCGCTGCGCGCCCCGGTGGCCGGCATCGCCATGGGGCTGATGCACGAGGAGATCGACGGCGAGACCAAGTGGGCCACGCTCACCGACATCCTCGGCAGCGAGGACGCCTTCGGTGACATGGACTTCAAGGTGGCCGGTACCCGCGACTTCATCACCGCCCTGCAGCTGGACACCAAGCTGGATGGTCTGCCCTCCGACGTGCTGGCCGGTGCGCTCGCCCAGGCCCGCGACGCCCGCCTGTTCATCCTGGACGTCCTCGCCCAGGCGATCGACTCTCCCGACGAGATGGCCCCCACCGCGCCGCGCGTGCTGAGCGTGCACATCCCCGTGGACAAGATCGGTGAGGTCATCGGCCCCAAGGGCAAGATGATCAACCAGATCCAGGAGGACACCGGCGCCGAGCTGACGGTCGAGGACGACGGCACCGTCTACATCGGCGCCTCCGACGGTCCGTCCGCCGAGGCCGCCCGCGACGCCGTAAACGCCATCGCCAACCCGCAGATGCCGGAGATCGGCGAGCGCTTCGTCGGCACCGTGGTCAAGACCACCACCTTCGGCGCCTTCGTGTCGCTGACCCCCGGCAAGGACGGCCTGCTGCACGTCTCCCAGATCCGCCGTCTGGTCGGCGGCAAGCGCGTGGAGAACGTCGAGGATGTGCTGGGCGTGGGCGACAAGGTCGAGGTCGAGCTGGCCGAGATCGACCAGCGCGGCAAGCTCAGCCTGCACGCCGTCCTCAACGAGGAGCAGCAGGCGGCCGAGGATGAGGCCAAGGCGCGCCGCGCCGAGCGCAGTGAGGGCGACGGTGAGCGTCGGCCGCGCCGCCGGCGCGAGCGCACCGACGAGGACGGCGAGCGCCGCGAGCGCCGCCCGCGCCGCCGCCGCATGCGCACCGTGGAGGCCTCCGAGGAGGAGTGACCGATCCGGTTGACCCGGTGACAACCTGGGGCCGGGCTCCGCGCGATCACGACGATCAACCGGAGCCCGGCCCCCCTTTTTTTGCTTCCTCCCCTACTCTCTTCACCGAGGTCGGTTGACGTTACGTGCCGAGGTCGATTGTTTTGGCGACGGGTCGGCCGACGGTGGCTGGGACTCGTCCGAGACCGGCAGGAATGACGTGCCGAGGTCGGTCGTCTAGGCTCGTGCGGTGACCACTCCCGCCCCGACCGGCCCCGAAACCAGCTTCGCCGAAGCCGCCCTCGACCGCGCACCCGCAGGCGCCCCCGGCACCGAACTGCGCCTCGTCGACGACGGAGCCACGATCCGCCGCTCGATCCTGCCCGGCGGGGTGCGGGTGATCACCGAGCACGTGCCCGCACTGCGCTCGGCCTCACTGGGCATGTGGTTCGGCGTCGGCAGCCGCGACGAGCGCGCCGGCCAGGAGGGCTCCACCCACTTCCTGGAGCACCTGCTGTTCAAGGGCACCGCCACGCGCAGTGCCCACGACATCGCCGAGGCCTTCGACATGATCGGTGGGGAGTCCAACGCCGCCACCTCCAAGGAGCACACCTCCTACTACGCCCGCGTGCTCGGCCCGGACGACCTGACCGCCCTGGACGTGCTCGCCGACATGGTCACCTCCTCCCGCCTGGACCCGGGCGAGGTGGAGACCGAACGCGGCGTGATCGTCTCCGAGCTGGCCGACGCCGCCGACGACCCCGCCGAAATCGCCCAGGAGGCTTTCGCTCGCGCCGCCTTCGGTGACGACACCCCGCTGGGGCGCCCCATCGGCGGCACCTACGAGACGGTCTCGGCGGTGCCCCGCGACGCCGTGTGGGAGCACTACCAGCGCACTTATGCCTCCGACACGCTCGTGGTCGCGGCCGCCGGCGCCGTCGACCACGACGAGATCTGCGCGCGCGTGGCCGCCGACCTGGCCGCCGCCGGCTGGGACACCAGCGGCGCCGTCGCCCCGCGTCCGCGCCGCTTCGAGACCGAACCCGTGGCGGAGCTGACGGTTCATGACATCACGGTGAACCGGGAGGCCGAGCAGTCCCACGTCTACCTCGCCTGCCAGGGCATTCCGGCGCTGGACGAGCGCCGCTGGACCATGAGCGTGCTCACCACCATCCTCGGCGGCGGCATGTCCTCGCGCCTGTTCCAGGAGATCCGCGAGAAGCGCGGTTTGGCCTACACCACCTACGCCTTCGACACCCCCTACGCCGGGGCGGGCGCCTTCGGGCTGTATGCCGGCTGCGCCCCGGGCGACGTCGATGAGGTGCTGACCGTCATGGCCGGCGAGTTTGAGTCGCTGGCTGCCGACGGCGTCACCGAGCGTGAACTGGAGCGTGCCCGCGGGCAGATCCGCGGCTCCATGGTGCTCGGGGGAGAGGACTCCCTGGCGCGCATGGGGCGGCTGGGGCGCGCCGAGGTCGTCACCGGCCGCCTGCGCTCCATGGAGGAGAACCTGCGCCGCCTGGACGCGGTAACCGCCGACGACGTGCGCGCCCTGGCGGCCCAGCTCGCCGCCCAGGAGCGCTGCCGCGTCGTGGTCGGACCGGGTGCCTGAGGCGAGCGACGGCGAAGACCGGCTCCGCCACCGCAATCGCGGCGAGTGCGCGGGGACCGCCCACGGTCAACCTTGCACCTGCCTTCCCCGCAGCCGCTGGGGCTGGAGCAGGGCAAGGACGAAGAAGAGGACCGTGCCGATCACCCACGCTCCGGCTATGCCCGTGGGATGAGTGAGGGCAACCGCGATCATGACTCCCAGTGCCACGGCGGCAATCGCCTTCAGGGCCTGCAGGCCGGTGGCGACTGCGAGTGCCGTGCTCGTGGCGGAGATTGCGACGGCGATCGTCACCGCTCGTTGCGGAGTATCCCAGTTCAGATGGACGAGAACCCCGCTCAGGGCGGCGATGGCGGCGAAAGACAGCGATGACACGGCGCTCGGCCTGCGTGCGATCTGCCGACCCGTGCGCGACCGATCCTGGAATGCGCTGGATGACGAGTCATGGCCGAGCTGCGACATGGAGGCTTCCTTGAATATGAGGGGTGGCACAAACGCTAAGGGTAGGTCTCGCAGTGTGGTGGCAATTCCCGCGAGGGGTTCCCTCTGGTAGGGGGCATCGTGGGAGCCCAGATTCTCGACCAAGACTCACTAGGAAGGTTCACCCAGGATGCCCAACAAGCAAGTCTGCCGTGTCCATGCTGATCGCGGAAGTGCTGGCCGACCCTGACTTGGCTCAGGATGATGTGTTCCGTCGGTTGCTTCAGGCCGGGTTGCAGGACTTTGTGGACGCCCAGGGTGTCGGCAAAGCCGGTCGCCGGTTATCTGATGTCTAGGGGTTTCGGTGTGTTTGCAGGGATGCGGCTTGATTTTCCGGCGACGATGGGGATGTCGAATTAGCCATTGCCTGTTGGAGAGTCGCGCTGCTATGTCATCATCTCCCACTTCTGCTCTGTCGCGCCAGCCCCTGGCGGGGGTGTTCGCCATGGTTCCCGACCCGCGTGATCGGCGCGGGCGCCGTCATCGGCTGGATGTGTTGCTTGTTTTGGCGGCGGTGGGGGTGCTGGCCGGGTGCCGCACCCTGTTGGCGATCTGGGAACACGCCCGTGATCTGACCGAGAGCCAGCTGCAAGACCTCGGTATCAGCCCCGACCGTCCCATGGCGAGTGAGTCGACGATCCGCCGAGCCCTGGCTGCCTTGGACCCAGAGGACTTCGACGTTCGGTTGGGTCTTGGCCCTGTTTGTTGGACATGCTGATTCCGGCCCTGTGTGGCTGGGGAGAGCGAGATGATCTGACTATGGCTAAGAAGAGCTACTCGGAGGAGTTCCGCCGTCAGGCGGTGGACTTGTACGAGACGACCCCGGGGGCGACGGTGCGTGGTATTGCCCAGGATCTGGGGGTCTCCCGCGGGACGCTGCGCGGTTGGTTGCACCGTTGGGGCACCGGGCGGAAAACCGGTCCTGACGGGGCACCGGCCCCCAGCCCCCTCAAACCCAACAACAAGACCGGGACGGCGCCACCTGCTCAGGCCGGCGCTGACGGTGCACTGGCGCAGGCTGGGGAGTCGGTGGAGGAGCGGGTCGCCCGGCCGGGTGGCGGAGAACGCGGCCTTGCGGGCGGAGAAGGACCAGGCTGGCTCAGGAGCGGGAGATCTTGCAGTAGGCGGCCAAGCATGTTTCGCCGTGGGTTGACCGGTCCGGTAGAGCCTTGTTTCCCGGTTCTGGTCGCCGACCATGCAGCCACCTATGGGGCGGGAGCGGCTTTGCGAGTTGCTCGGGGGTAGGTCGGTCCTCCTTTTACGCCTGGGGACAGGCCGCTCCCAGACGAGCCGAGCGGGCTGCGGCCGATGCCGCCCCGGGCCGAGCGGATCCGGCAGAATTGCGATGATGATTGGGCCATGGGGGCGCCCAGGACCCGCCGCCGAACCAGGCGACGGGATCGCCAAGGGCGCCGACGGGAAGATTAACCGCAAGGCGGGTGGCGCGTCTGATGCGGGCCGCGTCGATCGTCGGTTTCCGCAAGCGTCGGCGGGTGCGTACCACCGCACCGGGATCAGTCGGCGTCCAAGTACCCCGACCTGCTAGAGCGGGACTCGCGCGGCGGATGCCCCCAACGCAAGTACTTGGGCGATATTCCCCCACTGCGTGGGAGGTGCCCCCACCTATCTGCCGTTGGCCGACGGCTCGAACCTGTACCTGGCTACCGTCATCGACTGCTACAGCAGGCGCCTGATCGACTGGGCGGTACCGCGAGCCGCATGCGCACCTCCCTCGTGGTCGATGCGCTGCAGGCGGCCGCGCATGAGCGCGGGAGCCGGCCGAGGCCGTTCGAGGCGTCACAGTCTACTATCACACGACCCGTGATGCCCCGAAGGCCTCACCCTGTTTCACACACCACGCCGACGCCACCCCGACTTACACAACACGCCCTAGGTCCCCACAAACACCAACCAAACCCCTCCGCGCCAACGAAAAAACCCGGTCCTGACGCAGTGTCACTAAAACCGGCACGAGTCAGACTTGAGGCAAGTCTCATCAAACCCTTGTGATCTCAGACGCATGTTGCTATGCTGAAGGCAACCTGATGGAGGGGACGAAGTCTTCGCCAACGACCCTGCGTGGAGGAAGAGATGACCCATGAGCCGTGAAATAGGGCCACAAGCATCGGGTGAGACTACATCTGTCCCTTCAGGGCTAACCGTCGCAAGGCTTCTCTTTCTCGTTGGTGGCGTGACGTGTTGTGCGTACGCCGTCAGCCTGGGACTGTCACAGCATCGACTGCCAAATGCTTCAGAAGCAGGAGGTGCTATTGTAGTGTTCTTAACGTTCGCGCTGGAGCACGTCGCTTGGTGGTGGACCCTGCAGAATGCTGACCAACTCAGAATTAGGTGGGCAAAAAAAGCGAGTTACATACACGTAGCACTGTTCGTCAGCGCCACCCTAAACAACTCTCCACAGACCGGCTATGTATTGCTCGCGGCAGTTCCACCGGTGCCTGATAACATGATCATGGCTGCAGCACCGCCTCTGCTTGTGTTCATAAGTGGCATCAACGCGTTCCTCCTTAAGCGCGTTAATTTTCACCAAAAGAGGAGTTAGGTAAACTAAACGAATAGATGCCCGGTCCAGTGTATCCATCGTTGGTCGTTCTTCACCATCGAGGACAGTTCCCCAGGGCTCACAACTTCGGCCGACACTGAAGTCCGTGTAACCACCGTTCCTGTCGTCAGTCAATTACGAGATACTAGAGGGAGAACAACATGATGAATCTACTAATAATAATTACGGGAGCTGTCGGAGCTGCGTTGATGCCGACGTGGGTGCTTCAGCTAAGAAGCGACTACGACATATCGATCAGGTGCGTGCTGACACCGAGCGCCGAGCGGTTCCTATCCCCCAACGCGATGGCCGCGATAACGGGCCAACCAACGTACCTTGAAAGTAGCTGGGGAGTGAGCGGCAGAGCCATTCATAAGGAGCTAGCATACTGGGCGGACAAAGTCCTCGTCGCCCCCGCTTCGCTCAATTCAATGTCCAAGATAATGCAACTCGACAGCAGTAATCTGGCCTTAGCGACCGTCGCATTCACAGCCGCACCTACGTATATAGTACCCGCTGTCAGTGGCCCTGTGACTAGAAAGGATAGATACAAAGAACTTCTTGCGTCCTTGAGGAAAGACTACACCTTGATTCTACCTTCAATGAACGACGCATCCGTGTCTCTCGTCGACTTCAACCCAGAAGAAGGAGGGATGGCAACGTACGAGGATGTAAAATCAAAACTCCAATTAGGATAACCGTTCAGGAGCGACGATCGGAATGACGTCTAAATCGTCTAACCTGTCACACTTAGGAGAGATTGGAATGTCTACAGTCAGTCACGACGACTTGTCGCCTAGCCAGCGTCGACAAAGAACCAAGAAGCGTATCGCAGAGTCGGTCTGCGGAAGATCTGACTTGTCAGACGACCAGATGCGCGCAATTGGTGGCGCTGGGTCTAACGCTTCGCCGGCTGGGACTTGGACCATCGGAATCGGGATCACGGTGGCAGTAGGTTGCTTCACCTTCGACACCACCGCCTGCGCCGGTACGTGTGGAGCATTTACCAAAGGATGCTGCTAACGAACCAGACAACAGGCAAAAGATTACTATACCACTCGAGTGAGTCTTTTAGGAGGAGATTCCGTATGACATCGATGCAACTCTCTCGGACTGAAAGCAGCGCGCTGCCTATAACGACTTGGGAAACAGCGTCACAAACCAAGCAGCGTCGTGTTGTGTTGCACAAAGGGTATAACCCGGCTGGCAGGGCGAGCTTACCAGACTCCGTGATTAAGAACATTGATGACGCCGATAAGGGGGAGCCAGTTGCTTGGACAGTCTTCAACTATATTTGCACCACTCTGTTTGGCACCTGCGCATTCCGAGGAACTAATGGGTGCTGCAACGTTTGAATAGGAACACCCGTCAGAACCTAACCGTGACTATCGACAATACGACCGCGAACGTAATCGACAGAGAAAGGGGGGGCAGGCAGCGACTTATCAACGAGCAAACAAAACGCACGCTGTATTGAGTCAGAGACAACTCCAGCACCCGGTGTAATCATGTATCACCGTCGCCCTGGGCACGCGTGTCACGACTGCCAACGACAGGTTTATACACGCACCGCAGTTGGTCGAGCACCCTACGACGGACTGGACGTCTTAGGCTTTCTAACTAGGTCGAGAACAGAGTTGCGACTACGGCGTTGCATCCCATACACCGATGGGTGAGCCTACGTTGGCTTACCCCAACGCGCTACCACAGGAGTGATCATTGTGACAGTCCCCGAGATCTGGAAGACGCCATACAAACGTTCCGCTCGAGGAGGCGGAACAGTCAACGCAAACCACCCCAGCGGCCGGGCGGAACTCGACATGTCGACGTTGGCTGATATTGCCGAGGCCGCTGGTGCCGGTTCCCAGGACTATTGGAGCTTTGGCTGCTGCGGCGGCCTGACCCGAGGAGATTGCGGGAATACCGCCATCAACTGTGTCACGCTCAACAAGACTCCGTGTCCATCGGCATATGTGACCTGCACCTGCTGAATACGCTCCGCCATGGAGCGGTAGCAGCGCATTGCCACCGGTATGAGGCTGGAACCCAGTCTCCACGAGGTTGCGTTTGGGGGCGGCGCAGCGGTCGTTGCCCCCAAACACAACCAGCGACCATATGGCCACCACTCAGTTCCTAGGAGGAGACATGGATACCCGGGCTATCGCTCGTAAGGCTGCGTTCATAGACGAGAGGATTGTTGTCGCGCCGGAGGCGGTTGATACGGACAAGGGATCCGAGAGGATGAAGATGCTGCTGAATCAGTATTCTCCCCGCGACGACGACTACGAGTCTCTGTTTCTTCGAGAGTATGGGTTCAACTCGCCCACCGATCTTTCTTTGCGACTAGGCGTTGTGGAGTATGATTCCAACACCTGCATGTACTCGGATGTTGACGAGAACTGGGTGGCAACGCTTACCCGGATACTGCAGCTTGTGCCACCGACTGAGGAACATCTTCACGCAGAGAACAACGCCGGCAGGGACGCTGTAGAAGTATTCCTCAGGCCTTTTGAGCAATACGTTGCAAACGCACTCGGCGCGGAAGTTGAGCAAGCAGCATCCGGCTTTAGATACCTCCGATTGAACCCGAAGTTTGTCCGAGAGTTCTGCGAACCGCCTCACAACGAGCTGAAGACGCTAGTAACACAGACTATGATTCTGGAGTTGCATGTCGCTAAGTACGAGCACGAGCGTGACGGTTCGCATTACACATTGGCCGACTTCAATTCTAGGATGCTGAACAGATCGTTTTACGAACACTTTTTTGACGAGTACGCGACGCTTGGCAGAAGACTAACTACAAGAGTGCTAGCTGTTATACAGTCAAGGAGGGAAATGCTTGAGAGACTTCTCAATGATGAGCCTGGAATATTCGCGTGCAGGTTGCTGGACACGTGTATCCTCTCGGGCGTTTCTTTCTCGGCAGGTGACAAGCATAACGGTGGACGCTCAGTCTCCGTAATTCACTTTGAAGGCGGAGGTGGCCTTGTATACAAGCCCCGTCCGATGCAGGCAGAGGCGATTTTTTTCGACTACATTGCTCAGATGTCTAGCGACTTGAATCTGTCGCTAAAGGTGCCAACGTGCTATTGTGGGACTGGATATGGTTGGCAGGAGTATGTGGAGCACCTGCCGGTTGATGGGCATTTTGCATTCGCTCAATTCTATCAGGAGTTAGGAGTTCTCCTGGCGGCTGCCTACGCCTTTGGACTGACCGATTTGCATCACGAAAACATTGTGGCGCACGGACCGCACCCGGTTCTGATCGACGCCGAGACTCTTTTTGCACCTCAAGTCGAGAAGATTATGAGAACCGAGGTGTCGTTCGCCCCGGATGTATCGCACGAAGCCCGTACTTTCAACTGTCTTCACACCGGAATACTGCCAACCGATCAGAACAATGACGCGGCGCGTGTTTGGGGTGCGGCGTATTCTGAAGGTACGAAGACTCCTTTTGATGTTCCGATTATTCCTGCTGTGGATAGCATGGAGGCGGAAATCAAATACGATCGGGTAGAAATTGCGGTAGAGAAGAATGCACCGTACTATGGATCCGAGACGGGTGACTGGTCAGAGTACGAATCGGAAGTCCTTGAAGGATTCGAAATCGCGTATCGTTATATATGTGCCGATAAGAGTCGGCTGGTGGAACGACATGGATATGTTAACAGGTTGAGGGGAATTCCGGTCCGGGTTGTCCTCAAAGGAACGATGATGTATTCGGTGCTCCTTATGACATCGAATCATCCAGATTACATGAGGGAAGGAACCGAGGTTGAACGACTGTTCAGTTATGTCTGGCGCTATCCCTCGTTAGCGGATCCACGTATCTGGTTCAGTGAGCTCAAGCAGATGAGGAGACTAGATGTGCCTTATTTTTCGGTTCCCTTCTCTGGGACTGAGGTTGTTGATCCAGATGGCGTAGTTGTTGCGGAGGTTCAGCAAGAACTGTGTTCATGGTGGGTGGACCATATCAATGGCTTCAGCGATGCCGACCTTGAAAGACAATTGTGGTTTATTCGTGCGTCATATGTGACATCTGTTGCTGGCGAGAATTACGAGCTGGATAGGCCTGATCGCCTGCGGCCTTTCTTGCTGCGTGGGTTTAGCGGGCCGGAGACAGACACCGCCGTGGGTACCGAGATTAAGGCGTCCGACGCTGGAAGGCAAATAGCTCGAAGGCTCTGCGAGAAGGCGTTACTGGGTAGCAAGGGAGGCTGGTATTCTATAACGGTCGTTGGGGATGAGAGGTGGTCGGTGCAACCTGTTGCTATGGATCTCTACAACGGAAACGCTGGGATCGGCTATGCACTTTTGTATATGGGATGTGCGCTCGATGAACCGGATGCCGTGGAGATTAGTACGTCGTTGGCGGACCAGACCGCGACATTTCTCAGAGGCGCGGCCACGTCGATCTCAGGGACCAAATTCACAGGCGAGCACCCACCGTACAATGACGTCGGTCTGTATGGCGCGATCGGAGGAGGTATATATTTCCTTTCTCACGTATCCGCTATGTTAGGCGATGACACCGGACGTTATCGCGAGTCGCTTGCGGCTATTGTGGAGGCGTTGCTTATGAGGCGCCCCAATCGACGATTTCTAGATATTGTGTCGGGTTCCGCCGGGCTTATCGAAGCCATGCGCAGCCTCTATGTCGCGATTCCCGAGCTCCGAGAAGGAGCAGTGTCCTTGGTGGAGATTCACGGTCGTCATCTCTGTTCCTCCGCCGAACGATCCAAATCCGGCGAGTGTTCGTGGCAGCAGGACCATATGGGAAAGAACGCGCTGGTGGGATATTCCCATGGTGCATCCGGAATAGTGTGCGCGTTGGCTGACGCGTCTGTCCTATGCGGTAGTGCCGAATTTCAAAGCTTTATTGACGGCGGTATGCTATTCGAAAGGAGGTGGCGCGCGGCTCGGGGATTCTGGCCAGATCTAAGGGATGAATTCTCATCGTCAACAGAGTCTCCGGGAATGATATCGTGGTGCCACGGCGCTCCTGGCGTGGCCTTGGCAAGGCTCCGGTTGTTGGAGAACGGCTATTCTTCGGAGTTGGTTCCTCGGTCCGATATTGTTGGGGATATGCTCGACGCTGTTGAGGAAAGTGTTTGTCGTAGTATCCTAGAAGGAGGAAGCCATTTCTCTACGTCGATGGCTTTATGCCATGGCCAGCTCGGAACCTTGGAGATACTTGGCCGTATCGCGCGCCACGGGGATGGCGATGGACGCGGATTTCCGGAATCTGATGCGAAGAAGTACCTTCGGCAAGTAGACAGTTATTGGCATGCCGCTATTTCGCGGGCATATAGGGACGGTGTCGTGTGCGGGGTGCCGAGGGGGTTGGAGGTTCCTGGACTAATGACCGGTATCTCGGGAATTGGCCTGTCATTGATGCGTTACGGTAATAGTCGTTGGGACCTTCCACTTGTTCTTAGCGGCGATGTTCCCAGGCTGGGGTGTTCTCAATGAGGGGCGGTGAGCAGCTATTTCGTCAAGAGGCGATAGAAGCATACAAGAAACATTTTCGCGACGATGGTCAACAGGCTTATCAATCGAGTCTAGAGCCGCCGTTGCTGACGTTGATTGCTTCGATACTAGTGCTCACAATCTCCATTATAGTTTGGAATAGCGCTGCGGTACTATGAAAAGGTCTAGAGGGGTTCGATATGTCTTTTCGGCGCGTTCCGTTCGTACGTTTTCAGCAGTCTGAGACAGACTGTGGCATTGCATGTGTCAGCATGCTGCTAGCCTCCTTTGGCCGACGTGCTTCGATGGAGAACTTGCGTGACATGGTTAGCTGGGGAAGAGACGGCACGTCGGTTGCGGCGATTACTGAGTTGTTGGAAGGTCTAGGCGTCCGTTATGCTGTCGAGAGCATAGACGACATTGGTTATTTTCGCCGCGACGACTTTGAGGGCCCTTGCATGGTACATTGGCGGTTCTCGCATTGGGTTGTTGTTGAGGGGGCTGGTCGTAAGGGATTTTCGGTGGTAGATCCCCAAAGGGGACGGTATATGGTGTCTCCCGAGGAATATTCGAGCTCGTTTACGGGGATTTTGATTAGGATTGTTGGGACCGACTATGAGCGAGTAGGTCGTCTGGCTCGTCTTCGTTTGCTCATTAGTCGCATGAGATCGATTGGCGGTGTGTTCATTCCCTTTGTTGATAGAAAGAGGCTTGGCCTCTCGGTTGCTGCAGCGCTTATAGTCCAGGCGATACCAGGACTTGGTGCTTGGTTAACTGCCACATTGTTTAGTCGGATGTCTGTAGGACTTGATAGAGATACGGCTATTACTTGCTGTTTGTCGCTGCTTGCTTTTGGTATCGGCTCGGGTCTAGCAATGTTTTCGCGCGGGATTGCGTCGGCTCAGCTGGGTGCGGACCTCCGAATGTCTATCGGGGTGCGGTTGCTATCCGCCTTTCTTAATGCATCATTTCGATACGTGCAGGGTCGGTCAATCGGTGATGTAGTCAATAGAATCGTCGGGGTTCAGGTAGTGCAGAATCTGCTGTCTAACGTGCTCCTGACGGTGATGTTCGACCTTACCTCGACGGTTGTATACGTCGTGGCGCTGTTGTTGTTGTGGACTGAGGCCGGCGTTTACGTGTGCTTGCTTCTAGTAGCCTATGCGGTATTTCTTTTCTTCTCCGGTCGGCGGATGTACCACCTGTCGGTCGCCAGTGTTAACGCTGCGAGTACTGCTCAAAGCGAGTTGGTCGGGATATGTTCAGCGGCGGAGGCTATAAAGCTGGCGCAAGCTGAACGCCGCATTTCTTCGAATTGGAGATTTACGCTCGGCCAAGAAGTATTTAGGGAGTATAGGTTTTTGCGTTTTCAGGCTATGCTCCAGGCGGTCGGCGTCTTTGTGCAACAAGTGTTGCCATTGTGCATTCTCGTCTATGGCGTGTTCAGGTTCACTCAGGGTTCTGTGTCTATCGGTTTGATTGCGGGTGTAAACTCACTTCTTGGTTCGTTATTCGGTTCTGCGATGATGATATCGTATACGGCTCAGCAGATTCTGTCGTCGGGCGTCGTTTTAGAGCGTGTTAGGGATCTGCTTCATGCACCTCAGGAAATTTCACGGGATATGTTCTCTGAGGGGATTGGTGCGGCCACGTTTTCTCAGAGTCTGACTTTGTCTCACGTAGTTAAGCGTTATGGCGGTTCTTCTTACCCCGTTCTGAGCGACGTGTCTTTGACTGTTAGACCAGGGGATTTCATCGGAATTAAAGGGAGGACTGGTGCTGGAAAGACCACGCTTCTGCGCACTATTGTCTGTCTCGAAGATATCGACGGCGGGGACATCAGATTTGACGGCGTGAGTAAGGACGAGTTGACGGTGATGTCTGTGAGGAGCCTGTTTGGTGTTGTTTCCCAGGAACCCCAGATTATGGCTGGTTCACTAAGGTACAATTTGACCCTTGGCGTCGACGGTGTTTTTTCTGACGATTTGCTTTTTGAGGCTCTCGAGGTGGTCGAGTTAGCTCAGGAAGTTAGGATGATGCCGATGGGCTTAGATACCGTTATAGGCGACTCTGGTGCGGGGTTGTCTGGTGGTCAGTGCCAGCGACTGGCTATCGGGCGTGCGGTACTGAGGGATTGTTCGGTGTTGGTTCTTGACGAGGCTACTAGCGCTTTGGACTTGTCCACGGAAGTGGCGGTTGTTAGCAAGCTGAGAAGAAGGGGCGTCGCGGTTATCTGTGCCACACATCGCGATTCTACGTTGAGGAGCGCTGATGCCGTTTATGAGCTCGCGGGTGGTAAACTTACGAGGGTGTGCTTGTGTTGATGGCTCAGCCGTCGATGCCACGAGGAGGTGAGGGCGCGCAATGATCTCGCTGAGTGAGGTGAGTAAGGATTACGGCGGTGTACGTGGGCTGTCTTCTGCCTCTTTTGAGGTGCCTGACGGACTCGTCGCGTGCCTAGTCGGCGCGAACGGTGCTGGCAAGACGACGGCGCTGAAGGCGATCGGCGGGCTTGTGCGTCCTGATGGAGGCGAGGTCCGGGTTGACGGCGCCGCACCGGGGAGGTCGCCATACCCGCTGGGACGCCTGGGGCTGGTTCTGGGAGCAGACCACTGGGTGGGCTCCCGAACAGGGTTCCAGTGCCTCATGGGTATTGCCCGCACCAGCGGCATTCCGGAGGTCCGCGTGCGCCAGTGCCTGGAAGAGACAGGCATAGCGGCGGTAGGGGACCGCAAGGTCAGGACTTATTCTCTGGGGATGCGCCAGCGCCTGTCGTTGGCGGCGGCGATGCTGGGCCAGCCGCAGAACGTGGTCCTGGACGAGCCCTTCAACGGTCTTGACCCTGAGGGGGTTCGGTGGCTGCGCTCCCTGCTGCGAAGGCTGGCCGATGAGGGCAGGGCTGTACTGGTCTCCTCCCACCTGCTCGGAGAGGTCGAGGACATTGCGGATCGCGTCGTCGTTCTCAATGAGGGCAGGGTGCTCGCCCAGGCTCCCGTTGACCAGGTGCGGCGCCCCGGCGGAGTCATCGTTCGCGCCGATGATCCCGCCCAGGTTGTCGCCCTGGCACACTCGCGGAACTGGCAGGTGGAAGCCGCGGAACGACCAGGTGACAGCGAGGGTGCGGTACTCATAGACGCGGGTATCGAGGAGGTGCAGAGGGCCTTCTTCGACGAGGGGGTCCTCTTCACTGAGATGCGCGAAGCGAAACGATCCCTTGAGGGCTGGTTCTTTCACGTGCTGGAAGGAGAGCAGGAACCATGACCGGTGATCGCGCTGCACAGCAGGAGGTGACCTGGCGCCGGGTCCTGGTCAGCGAGTTCGGCAAGGCGGCGAGGACGCGTTCGGTCCAGGTCCTGATCGCCCTCGAGCTCTGCCTTGTCGTCTTCTTCTCCGCCGTGGTCGGAGTCCCTGGGGTTCAGGCCGCGTCACTGCCAGCCGGACTGGCGGGTGCGGTGACCGCTGGTGCTGAGTACTCCTCCGGTGCCATTATGTCCACAGTGGTGGCGGTAGGCAGGCGTTCCAGGCTGTTCTGGGCGCAGCTGGTCAGCGCCGCGGTGGTTACGGCCCTTCCCGCGCTGGCGCTCATGCTGGGGCTCGTTCTGACGACCAGGCCCTACGTGGACTACCGCGGTGTTCCGTTCGACCTGGCTGCTTGTCTGGAAACCGTGGTTCGTGCGGCGCTGGTGCTGGCCTTAGTCGCGGCTGCAGGTGCCCTGGTGGCGATGGGGACGCGCTCGGTAGCGACTGCTGTTATGACTCTGGCACTGGGTGTGGGGGCGGCCCAGATACTGGCCATGCTGGTTCCGGCACTGCTAACGCTGGGTTCCTGGACGGTCCGGCTTCCCGACTGGGTGCACGTGGTAATGCCCAACGCGGTCATTGCCAGGCTGCAGGGTGTAGCCGCGTTGCCTGCCTCCTCGTGGCTGGAGCAGCCAGTGGCCACGATGCTGCTGGCCGTGGCCTGGTGTCTGCCCCTGTTCCTGTGGGGACACCGCAGACTGACCAGAGGCGACTTCTAGATGTGGCCGCCTCGCGGCGACAGGCTGCTAGGGTGCCCGCATGAGTATTGCTGTTGCCGTTGTCGGCGCCGCCGGGCGCATGGGATCGACCGTCTGCCAGGCCGTTCAGGACGCCGACGGGCTCGAGCTCGTCGCCCGTCTCGACGTCGGCGACACCATCAGCGCCGAAACCCTGAACGGTGCCGAGGTAGCCGTCGACTTCACGGTCCCGGCCGTCACCGAGGCCAACGTCCACGCCCTCATCGACGCCGGCGTGGACGTGGTGGTGGGCACCACCGGTTGGACGGACGAGGCCTACGGGCGCGTGCGCGAGCACCTGGCCCGCCCGGAGGCGGCCGGCCGCAGCGTCATCATCGCCCCGAACTTCGCCCTGTCGGCGGTGCTGACCATGAGCTTCGCCGCGAAGGCCGCCCGCTATTTCGAGTCCGCCGAGGTCATCGAACTGCATCACCCGAACAAGGTGGACGCCCCCTCCGGCACCGCCATCGCCACCGCTCGCGGCATCGCCGCCGCCCGCGTCGAGGCGGGACTGGGGCCGGTGCCCGACGCCACCGAGACCGACCCGGACGGCGCCCGCGGTGCCGTGGTCGATGGCGTGCACGTACACGCCGTGCGCCTGCGCGGGCTCACCGCCCACGAGGAAGTCGTGCTCGGCAACCCCGGCGAGCAACTGACCATCCGCACCGACTCCTTCGACCGTGCCAGCTTCATGCCGGGTGTGGTGCTGGCTGTGCGTGAGGTCGGCGGACGCGAGGGCCTGACCATCGGCCTGGACCAGCTGCTGGACCTCTGACCCCGCGCGGCGCCGGGGCTGCCCGGACGCCGCGCGTCGACTAGAGGCACGCACGAACGACGGCGCGTGCCGGCTTGGCCCGGTCGCCCGACGCCGTTACAGCACGGCCGCCCAGCAGTCCTCAATGACGCCCTGCCCGACCGGTAGCCGGCGGAAGGACTCGGTACGCGTCAGACCGGCGCCGCGCAGGAACCCGGCCAGCGACTCGTCCCCACGCACCGCCCACACCAGCAGCACCTCGGCGCCCTGGGCGCGCGCCTGATCTGCGGCGGCGGCCAGCAGCCGGGAGCCGTGCCCGCGGCGCTGCTGCTCCGGGGCGACACCGAGGGCCGTGATCTCCAGGCCGCGCTCGGCCGCGTTCACGTCGGCGTCGTCGGCCTCCTCGGCGGCATCCGTGCCCTCGGGGGAGGGGGCGACGCCGATCAGGCCCGCCACCTCGCCGCCCTCATCCACGGCCACGAGTACGCGGTGCGCCGGCGAAGGTGGGGCCACCACCGCCTGCTCCCAGCCGGCGGCGATCACCGGCGCCGCCACCATCGCCTCGACTCCCGGCGGCAGCGGCACCTCGTGGGCGGCGGCGTGCGCGGCGCGCAGCGAGGCCAGCATGGCGGCGGCGTGCACCCGCCCGATCGCGTCCAGGTCCGCGGCGGTGGCCTCGCGCACGAAGCCGGCGGCGGATGGGGAGGAAGACGGCGGGCGGGGCGATCCGTCGGGGAGGGGGGTATCAGTCATGCCGCCGAGCCTATGCGCCCGTGCCGGCCGAAGCCGTCTTCACCCCGCATGCTCGCCCGTCGCATCCGCAACGGCCCCGCCTCCGGCCGCTCACTGTGCGACCGGAGCCGCCGCCGGAGCGGCAATACCGTTACGCTGCTCACTATGAGCACTCTCCCCAGCCGCTCCTTCGGCTCCGTTGGCGTAGCCATGGTCACCCCCTTCACCCCGGAAGGGGAGATCGACGTTGAGGCCGCCCAGAAGTTGGCCGTCTCCCTGGTCGACGACGGCGCCGACATGATCCTGCTGGCCGGCACGACGGGCGAGGCCCCCACCACCCACCTGCCGGAGAAGCAGACCCTGCTGCGTGAGGTGAAGGACGCGCTCGCCGGCCGGGCCATGCTCGTGGCCGGCGCCGGCTCCAACGACACCGCTCACGCGGTGCGCATCGGGGTGGGCTCCCAGGAGGCCGGCGCGCAGGGGCTGCTCATCAACGCCCCCTACTACAACCGCCCCAGCCAGGAGGGCGTCTACCGGCACATCATGGCGGTGGTCGAGGCCACCGACCTGCCGGTCATGATCTACGACATTCCCGGCCGCACCGGCGTGAAGATCACCGACGACACCCTCGCCCGTCTGGCCGAGCACGAACGGGTCCTCGCGGTCAAGGACGCGACCGGCGACGTCGAGCAGGGCTTTGAGCGCATGGAGGCCACCGGCCTGGAGTACTACTCCGGCGACGACGGGCTGAACTTCGCCTGGCTCACCCACGGTGCCAGCGGCGTCGTATCCGTGGTCGCCCACGCCGACGCCCACTCCTGGCGGGAGATGATCCGCGAGGTCGACGCCGGTGACCTGCCCGGCGCCCGCGCCGTGGCCCAGCGCATGCGCCCGTTGGTGCGCGCCATCATGGGTGGTGGTCAGGGCGCGGTGATGGCCAAGGAGGCGCTGGCGTTGCAGGGGCGCATCCCCAGTGCCACCGTGCGCCTGCCCCTGGTGCGCGCCACCGCCGCCGAGGTCGCCGCCCTGCGCGGCAGTCTCGAGGCCGCCGGGCTGCTCTGAGCCCGCCGGGCTCGCTGGCTCCGATCCAGCCGGCTCCGTACGCCGCCGAGCTCAGGCGCCGTCGACGCGGCCGAGGATCTGCTCGCGCACCACGCGGCGCAGGATCTTGCCGATCTGGGAACGCGGCATCTCCTCGATGATCTCCAGGTGACGCGGCAGCGCGTAGTGGGGGAGCACCCGCTCGGCGTGGGCGCGCACCGTCTCCAGGGTGACCGCCCCGGCCGGTGTGCCCGGCTCCAGCACGACCGCCGCGCACACCAGTTCCCCATTCGCCCCGCCCGGCAGCCCGACGACGGCGACGTCCGCGACGCCCTCCAGGCTCAGGATCGCCGCCTCCACCTGGGAGGGGTAGACGTTGAAGCCACCGGTGAGGATCAGCTCGCGCCGCCGGTCGGCCATCCACAGGAAGGAGTCCTCCCGGCGCACCATGTCCCCGGTGCGCAGCCAGCCGCCGGGCAGCATGGCGGCCGCCGTCGCCTCCGGGTCGTCCCAATAGCCGGCGAAGACCTGCGGTCCGCGCACCAGCAGTTCGCCCGGCTCCCCGTCGGGCATCTCCCGCCCGGGGTCCGGGGCGTCGGGGTCAACGACACGCACGTCGGTCGACGCGAAGGGCAGCCCCAGCGCCCCCAGGCGGCGGCTGGGTCCCATGGGCGTGCCCGAGACGATCGGGCTGGTCTCCGTCATCCCGTAGCCCTCCACGAAGTAGCCGCCGGTGGCGGCCTCCCACTCCGCCCCCACGGCCGGCGGCATCGGGGCCGCCCCGCACACGCCGTAGCGCAGGGTTTTCAGGGACACGCCCTTCTTCTGGGCGCCCCGCAGGATCCGCTCGAACATCACCGGCACGCCCACGAAGAACGTGAAGGGGCGGCGCTGGTGGGCCTCCAGCACCTGGCTGACCGAGAACTTCGGCAGCATCACCTGCGTGGCCGCCTTCTGCACCGCGCAGAACACGTTGAAGGTCAACCCGAAGGCGTGGAAGAAGGGCAGCAGCGCCAGGAAGGTCTCCCCGCCCTCGTGCAGCATCGGCACCCAGGCGATCGCCTGGTTGGCGTTGGCGCGCAGGTTCTTGTGCGTGAGCATCGCGGCCTTGGGCATGCCGGTGGTGCCGCCCGTGTGCAGCAGCACGGCCACGTCATCCCCGCCCGGCTGCGGCCAGGAGGCCTCCAGCCGCGCCGCATGGGCCACCTCCCGGTCCCAGGAACGCACGCCCGCCGGCAGCGATTCGGCCCGCATGGAGGCGCGAGTCTGGCGCGCCCTGGCCACGGGCAGGTGCAGGGCGGCGCGCAGCCGGGCGGGCATGGCGGCGGCCAGGTCCACACTGAACACGGTGCGCCCGGCCAGCGGGTCGGCTCCCGGATCCGTGCCGCCGGCCGCCGTCGACGCCGGATCCAGCACCAGTTCGACGCCCTTCTCCCAGGCGATCACCACCCGCGCGCCGTGGTGGGCCAGCTGGGCGCGGATCTCCTGCGCGGGGGCGAGCGGGTTGTGCTCGGCGACGATCGCCCCCAGCCGCAGCGCCCCGTAGATCGCCACCACGTGCTGCGGACAGTTCGGCATGAGCAGGGCGACCCGGTCTCCGGCCTTGACGCCCGCCCGGCGCAGCAGGCCCGCGGCGCGCTCGGAGGCCTCGAGCAGCTCACGGTAGGTCAGGGTCGCCCCCATGAAGTCCAGTGCGACCCGGTCCCCGTAGAACTCGGCGGCGGTGTCCAGGAGGTCTCCCAGCGGGCCCTCCGGGACGTCGATGACGGCGGGGATATTCGGCTGGTAGTGCGGGCGCCGGTACCGCTCGGCGTCCTCCACGTCGCTCACCGGGTCTGCTCCCCGGCACCGGTGCCCTGCTCGGGCTCACCGCGGCCGACCTCACCCAGGCGCTCCACCAGGGCGGTGGCGGCGGACTGGGAGGCGGCGGCCGCCGTCGCCGCCGCACCCGCGGCCGCCTCCCGGGCGGCCAGCAGTTCCTCGCGCACCACCCGGCGCAGCACCTTGCCGATCTGGGAGCGCGGCATCTCCGTCAGGATCGCCACCTGGCGGGGCAGCGCGTAGTGGGACAGGGTCTTCTCCGCCCAGGCGCGCACCTGGTCGAGCGTGACCGTCTGCCCGTCCTTGGGCAGGATGGCGGCCACCACGGACTCGTTGCCGGCCTCTGCCGGCAGCCCGACGACGGCGACCTCCTCCACCTGCGGCATGGAGCGCACGGCCGCCTCCACCTCGCTGGGGTAGATGTTGAAGCCGCCGGAGATGATCAGTTCCTTGCGGCGGTCGGCCATCACGTAGAAGCCGTCGTCCTCCCGGCGCACCAGATCCCCGGTGCGCAGCCAGCCCCCGTCCAGCATGACGGCGTCCGTCTCCTCGGGGTTCTCCCAATAGCCGACGAACACCTGCGGGCCGTGAACCACCAGCTCGCCGACCTGGCCCGGTTCCACCTCCACCTCGGGGTGGTCGGGGTCGACCACGCGTACGTCGGTGGACGGGTAGGGCACGCCCAGTGCGCCGGGCCGCCGCTCGGGGGAGATCGGGTTGCCCAGGATGATGGGTGCCGTCTCCGTCATGCCGTAGCCCTCGATGATGACCCCGCCGGTGGCCTCCTCCCAGGCGTCGGCCACCGCCTTGGGAGTCGGCGCCGCCCCGCAGACGGCGATCTTGCAGCTGGACAGGTCGGCGCCGGTCTCCCGGGCGCGGGTAACAATCCGATCGAACATGACCGGCACCCCCGGGAAGAAGGTGGCCGGGTGCCGCTTCCAGGCGGCCAGCACCATGTCGGCCCCGAACTTGGGCAGCACCACCTGGGTGGCGGCCAGCCCGACGGCACACAACAGCGACAGGCTCAAGCCGAAGGCGTGGAAGAAGGGCAGCACCGCGTAGAAGGTCTCCTGACCGACCTCGCAGGTCTGGGAGGCCCACGCCAGGCTCATCTCCGCGTTGGCGCGGGCGTTGGCGTGAGTCAGCTGGACCGCCTTGGGGGTACCGGTGGTGCCGCCGGTGTACAGCAGTACGGCGACGTCGTTCACGTCCGGCAGAGGGTGGCCCGAGGGCAGCGGCGGGGTGGTGGCGACCAGGTCGTCCCAGGAGGACACCCCGGCCGGCACTCTGCCGCGCAGCTCGTGGCGTTGGGAGCGGGCGGCCGCCACCGGGAGCTTCAGGGCCAGTCGGCTGGTCCACGGCAGCCCGCGGGACAGGTCCACGGACAGCACCCGCGCCTCGGCCATGCCGGCGCGATCGAGGGAGCCGACGGCCTGCACGATCCGCGCCAGCGACTTCTCCCAGGCGATGATCACCCGGCCGTGGTGCATCTGAATCTGCTCGCGGATCTGGGCGGCGGGGGCCAGCGGGTTGTGCTCGGCGACGATCGCCCCGAGCCGCCAGGCGGCGTAGGCGATCACGACGTGCTGGGGACAGTTGGGCAGAATCACCCCGACGACGTCGCCGCGGCCCACGCCCAGGCGGCGCAGCGCCTCCGCGGCCCGCGCCACCTGGTCACTCAGCTGCCGGTAGGTGGTCGCCTGCCCCATGAAGTCCAGGGCGATCCGGTCCGGGAAGCGGCGGGCCGCATCGTCGAGCATGCGGGAGAGCGGCTCGGTGACGGGCGCGATCACGCTGGGGATGCCGGGGGCGTAATGGGGGCGCTGGTATTCGGAGGAGTCGCCCCGGGTGCGTGCCTGGCGGCCGGCGTCGGCGGCCTGGTCAAAGCTGCTCATCGTTCCCTTTCCCGAGTCTCCCGCCCTGGCCTGGCGGGCGACCGGGCGGGGAGTCGTAGCCTACGCAACCGTAACCTACGGTGGCGTAGGTGTGTGGGCGCGTGATGAGCATGCGACCTGTGGTTTGACGCTCACTGTCGGCCCGACCGTCGGCAGGCTAGCGCGCCGGCCTGTGCGCTGGCCGGGAGCCGGCTACAGGCCGGCGGGAAGCGGCAGACGGGAGACCACCCGCAGACGCCGCGTCGGCCGCGTCATCGCCACGTACAGGTCGCCGGGGCTTGATTCCCCGATGGCCGCCGGGTCCACCAGCACCACCACGTCGAACTCCAGCCCCTTCGACAGCCGCGGCCCCATCACCGCCAGTCGACTGCGCAGAATGTCGCCGCCCGGCGCCTCCATCGCGGCCGCCAGCGCCGGATCCTGCGCCAGCAGGGCGGCGACCTGTCGCGGCTGCGGGGCGATCACCGCGATGCGGCCGGCACTCTCGCCGACGGCCGCATCCAATGTGACCGACTCCGCCGCCACCGCCTCACGCAGGGCCTGGCCCCAGGCGGCATTGGCCGCCTCGTCCCGCCCGGCGGCGGGGGAGTCGGAGAGATCGTCCACCGCGAGGCAGTCGGGCAGGTCGCGTACCGAGCTCACCGGGTAGTTCACCGGCGCGTCGAGCCCCGCGGCCACCTGCTCGGCCGCCCGCATGATCGTCGCCGGTGTGCGGTAACAGACGGTCAGCGCCTCCTCACGCAGCGGCGTCGCCGCCGCCAGCGCCCGGGAGCCGCGCCCACCGCGGCGCTTGGCCGGGCGCGTGCCCAGAGCCGAGAGCACGTGCCGCCACGAGCCCGGGCGGCTCGGACCGGAGTACTGGGCCAGGTCGCCCACGATGGTGAAGGAGCGCACCGGGCAGCGGCGGGCCAGTGCCCGCCACGCCATGGCACCCAGCTCCTGCGCCTCGTCGACGACGACATGTCCATAGGTCCAGCTGCGGTCGGCCCGTGCCCGCTCCGCCAGCGTGAGGGACGGCCCGGACTCCTCGACCCGGTCGGCCAGCATCTCGGCGCTGACCATGCCGTCCCCGAGCTCCTGCGACTCGATCGCCTGCGCCGCGTAGGCGACCAGCGACTCGTGGCGGCGCGCCTCCAGACGGGCGCGGCGGGCCTCGGCGTCCTCACTGGGCCCCAGCAACTCGGCCAGTTCGTCAATCAGGGGCACGTCCGCCTCCGTCAACTCGCTGCCCGCCGGTCGCTCCAGCAGCCGCCGCTCGGCCGGCCGCAACTCCGGGGCCACCCGGGCCAGCAGGTCCGGGTGAGACCACAGTCGCTCCAGCAGGCCGACCGGCGTCGTCGGCATCCAGCACAGGTTGATCTCCCGGCGGGCGTCGCGGGCGGTGCGAATATCCTCCCGGATCCAGGCGCGCGTGTCGGCGTCGGTGGCGTCCTGGTGGGTGGCGGCGGCGAACTGGTCGGTCAGGCGCTCCAGCAACCACAGCACGAAGGTCTCGCGCGCCAGGTTGTGGGGCTTGCCCGAGCGCCGGGCGCGGGCGGCCGCCTCCCGCACGTCCGCGGGCAACAACTGCAGGTGGGTGCCCTGCACCACGATGTCTCGGGGCGCGTCCGGCACCCGCTGCAGCCCGCGCACCGCCCGGCGCAGAATGTCCGTCCACACCGACCGGGACTTCAGCTCGGCCACCTCGCCCGGCTCGGTGCCGCGGGCGTGCACGCCAGGCACCAGGTCCGCCAACGTGGTTGAGACCACGCCCGTTTCCCCCAGGGACGGCAGCACCTGCTCGACATAGCGCAGGAAGGTGCGCGACGGGCCCACCAGCAGCACCCCGGAGCGCTCCAGGCGCTCGCGTTCGGCGTAGAAGAGGTAGGCGACCCGGTGCAGGGCCACCGCCGTTTTACCGGTGCCGGGACCACCCTGCACCACCAGCACGCCCTTGCCGTCACCGGTCACCACCCGGTCCTGCTCGGCCTGGATCGTGGCGACGATGTCGCCCATGCGCCCGTCACGGGCCGCGGACATGGCCGCGATCAACGCGCCCTCACCCTGCAGCCCGTCAATGGCCATATGCGTCTGCGCGGCCTCGGGGGCGGCCGCGGCCAGTGCGGCAGGCCCGCCCGCCGCGGTCACGTCGATCAGCTCATCCTCCAGACCGATCACGCGGCGCGCACGCGTGTCGATGTGCCGCCGCCGCACCAATCCCATCGGGGCGGAGGCAGTGGCCTGGTAGAAGGCCCGCGACAGGGGAGCGCGCCAGTCCAGCACCACCTCGCGGTGGCGGACATCCTGCAGGCCGATACGCCCCACGTAGTGGCGCAGGCCCGCCGCGGTCACGTCGCCATCCCCATCCGGGGCGGCGGGGGCGGGGTCGTCGGCACTATCGGCAATCGGCTGCGCCATATCCATGCGTCCGAAGACCAGCCGGTCCTCCACCCCCTCCAGGGAGGCGATCAGGTCGGAGTAGTGCACCGCGTAGGCGTCCCGCTCACCGCGCGACTGGTGCGTCCCCGAGGCGCCCCGCGCCTGCGTGGCCGTCAGTGAGCGGCGGGCCGCGCCCAGCTGCCGGTCCAGTTCGCTGTAAGCCAGATCCACCACCTCCTGCTCCGCTGCGATCTCGCGGTCACGGGCGGACGCCATGGTCGGACGCGGGTCGGCCGACTCGGTGGCCTCGGCCGGTTCGGGGCAGGGATGATGCTGGCTCACATGACCTCGCTAGGCGTTGGGCCCTCACCGGTGCGGGCCAGGGCCCGACGGCGGCGGCGGAGAAGAAGTAGTCGTGTACGGTGGTGGTCGGCGCAGGGCCTCCGCACGAGGCGGCACCCGAGCCGACGGGGATCGTCCATTATCTCCCCGGCGACCCGCCTCGCCAGCTACGCGTCATCTTGTTCGCCCGGAGGGGACGCGTAGGGGACCGCCGGTTTCGGGGATGGCGGGGGAATCCGCTTTGTGGCTTACGCCGGAGCCCGCCGGGCGGGAACACAGGCCGCCCTCCCGGTGTTGCACCAGCCGACGCATGGCCGTCTGCACGGCCCGCAGCGGGCCACGTGCGAGATGCGCCTGCATGGATACGAGCGCTGAAGGCGCGAGAGGAGGAGCGATGCGACAGCTATACACCGTGGAGCACCCAGCGGGTGAGCCAGTCTCGCCGCGCGTGCTCCTGCACTACTTCGACGGAGCCATGGACGCCGGCCACGCCGGATCGCTGGCCGTGGACCAGCTGGTGATGACCCTGCCCCACACCCGCGTGGCCACCTTTGACATCGACTCCCTGCTCGACTACCGGGCCCGTCGGCCGGTGATGACCTTCGACCACAACACTTACAGCGACGCCGCCATGCCCGAGCTGGTCCTGGACCTGCTGCAGGACGACGACGGCGAAGACCTGCTGCTGCTGCACGGCTCGGAACCCGATTACCGCTGGCAGGAGTTCGCCGACGCCGTAATCCACCTGGCCGTGTCCATGGGGGTGAGCCAGGCCGTCGGCATCAGCGGCATCCCCATGGCGATTCCGCACACTCGCCCCACCTACGTGCACGCCCACGGTTCGCAGCCGGACAAGCTCAACTCGCAGACGGAGGTGTTCGGCCGGGTCGAACTGCCCGGTTCCATGGGCGCCTTCCTGGAGTTGCGCCTGGGCGAGGTCGGCATCGACTCCCGCGGCCTGTCCGCCTCTATTCCGCACTACATCGCCCGCGACGACTTCCCGCAGGGTGCCGCCGCGCTGCTGCGCGCGGTGGCTGAAAACACCGGCCTGGCCCTGCCCCTGGGCGACCTGGAGGCGGCCGCCAACGTCAACCGCGCCGAGATCGACGCGGAGGCCGCCCAGCAGCCCGAGGTCAGCGCCGTCGTCTCGGCGCTCGAGGCCCAGTACGACGCCATGCTGCAGCAGGCCGAGGACTTGGGCTTCGAAGGCACCCCCACGCTCGACCTGCCCAGCGCGGACGAGATCGGCGCCCGCCTGGAGGCCTTCCTGGAGGCGAACGAAAACACCTCCGGCGACGGTCTCCAGCACTAGCGCGGCCCGAGCCGCGCTCGCGGCCGGTACCGTCCCGGGCTGCCCCGCGGGCGGGCTCTCAGCCCCCTTAACTGGGCTGGGGCAGCGCCGGGTCGTTCGGCCGCCAGGTGCGCACCGGCAGCGGCAGGCGCCGCACCGCCCGCTCCACGGCGTCCAGTTCCGGCGGCGTGAACGGCTGTGCGCGGGCCACCAGCACCAGGTTGCCGCGGCGCCGGCCCCGCACCACGGCCGGGTCACCCACCACCAGCACCCCGCCGAACACGGCGCACAGGTGCGCCAGCTCCGCCGCCACCGCGTCGCGCGGCGGGCATACGGTATTGGCCAGGTACAGTCCGCCGGGCGCCAGCAGCCGGCGGCATTCGGCCAGGAACTCGCGCCCCCGGCAGGCGCCGGGAACCATGCCGCCCGCGAACACGTCGCGCACCACCACGTCCCACGCCTCGGCATGCAGCGTGCCCACCACCTGGGCGGCGTCGCCCACGCGGATGCGCAGCCGCGGCGCGCGCGGCAAGTCGAACCACTCGCGCACCATGCGGGCCAGCACAGCGTCAATCTCCACCGCCAACTGGGTCGAGCCCGGCCGGGCGGCATCCCAGGCGCGGGCCAGGGCACAGCCGGCGCCGCCCAGGTGCAGTGCCCGCAAGGGTTCAGCCCGCCCACACAGCGCCGAAACGACCGCGTCCATCTGCTGGAGGTACTCGAAGTCCAGGTGCGTGGGGTCACGCAGATCGACCCAGGAGGACTCGGTGCCGTCTAGTAGCAGCAGCACCCCGGTGTCCCGCAACTCCAGGCGCGCCGTCGCGCAGGAGGTCTCCACCGGCCCCGTGGACAGAGCCGCGGCGCGGACGGCGGCGTCGGTGCCGCGGCGGCGCTGCTTGGAGGAGCGGGCGGAGGATTGACTGCGTGTCACAGGGGCACGTTATCGTGGCCGCGTAAGACGTCGTCCAGTCAGCCCCAGGTGCGGGGCACGGCGGGGATACGCGGGGGAGGGCGGATATGAGCC
>NZ_LK995497.1:38231-40107 GCF_900002405.1 Actinomyces succiniciruminis
GGGCCGAGAGCGCCCGCCGCTCGTGGGGCGAGGACGACTCCGCCACCCCCATCCTGCACGTGGACATGGACGCCTTCTTCGCCTCGGTGGAACTGCTCGAGCACCCCGAGCTGGTCGGGCGTCCCGTCATCGTCGGCGGCCGCGACGGGCGCGGCGTGGTTTCCGCCGCCTCCTATGAGGCCCGCGCCTACGGAGTCAGTTCGGCCATGCCCATGAACGAGGCCATGCGCCGCTGCCCCCAGGCGGTGGTCCTGCCGGTGCGCCACGGCGTGTACTCCGCCGTCTCCCGGCAGGTGATGGGCATCCTCGGTGAGGTCACCCCGTTGCTGGAACGCGTCAGCGTGGACGAGGCGTTTCTGGACGTCTCCGGCGCCCGTCGCCGCATGGGCTCCCCGGTGACCATTGGGCATTGGATTCGACGCCAGGTGCGCGAGCGCGTGGGGGTACCCGCCTCCGTCGGTATCGCCTCCACCAAGTTCGTGGCCAAACTGGCCTCCGCTCACGCCAAACCCGACGGGCTTCTGCTGATTCCCGCGCAGGCCACCCAGGACTTCCTCAACGTGTTGCCGGTGGGCGCCCTGTGGGGGGTGGGGGAGAAGAGCGCTCAGGCGCTGGCCCGCTGGGGCATCACCGACGTGCGGCAGTTGGCCGCCACCGATGTGCGCCGCCTGGAACGCATCCTCGGCCCGGCGGCCGCCCGCCACCTGCACGATCTGTCCCACGGCGTCGATCCGCGTCCGGTCACCCCGCAGCGGGAGGAGAAGTCCGTCGGCACCGAGAGCACCTTCTTTGACACCATCACCGATCGTGAGCATGCCCGCCGGGTGCTGCTGGACCAGGCTCACCAGTGTGCCGCCCGGCTGCGCGCGGGCGGACTGCGGGGCCGGGTGGTGGTGCTGAAGGCGCGCGGCGCCGACTTCGTCACCGTCACCCGCTCCCGCACATTGGGGGTGCCCACCGACCTGGCGCGCGACATCTTCGCCGTCGTGGAGTCGCTGTTCAACGCCCTGCCCACCCCGGGCGGCGGCTTTCGGCTGCTCGGGGTGCGGGTGGAGGGCCTTGCCCGCGCCGACGACGGCGTCCAGTTGCTCCTGGACGATGACCCGCGCCGCGGCGCCCCCGAGCGGGCCGCCGACGCCGTACGCGAGCGCTGGGGCAGCGCCGCCCTCGCCCCCGCCAGCCTGCTGTCCCGCCCCCGGGAGCCCGATCAGCCCGACCGTCCCGCGCACTGAGGGCGCCGCGGTGCACGTGTTTCGCGGCGACCATCCGCCGCCGTCCGGGTGGGGGGTCAGGCGCCTGCGATTCGGGAAGAACCCCGCGTCGTACGTTGTTTTCTGGGCAATGGGACGGGCCGGTTTTCCTCCTGTGACGACAACCGCCTATCCTGGATGTTGTTCAGGCGGGTTGGCCGAGAGGACCCTCCGGCCGTCCACGTGAGCCCACAACCGGAAGGGAGGCGTGCCATGGCATTGTCGGAACGCGAGCAGCAGGTGCTGCGCGACCTTGAGGAACAACTCAACGACGAGGACCCTTCGCTGGCCGAGACCATGCAGCATGCCGAAACGGCACTGCGGCGCCCCTCACCACGTCGCATCGGCGCTGGGGCCGCGCTGCTCCTGCTCGGCCTCGCCATCGTGATCGGCGGCGTGGCCGCCGGCAGTAGCAGCGTCGTGTCCATCCTGCTGGGCGTGCTCGGCTTCGCCCTAGCCGTGTGGGGGGTCACGCTTATGCTCTCCCGCCCAAGCTCCAAGGCGACCGCGGCCGGTGCCGGCAACGCGAAGCGCTCCTCCTTCATGGAGCGCCAGTCAGAGCAGTGGGATCGCCGCCGCGACGGCCAGAACTGACCACTCCGGGCGCATTACGGCGGGGCCGCACC
>NZ_LK995497.1:40188-44497 GCF_900002405.1 Actinomyces succiniciruminis
GCCCCGCCGTCGCTCGCGTCTCAGAGGGCGAGTGCGGCGACGTAGGCGTCGTTGATGGCGTCGCCGACCTTGCGCGGTTTGACGCAGTCGCCGACCCGGATGACCTCGGCGCCGGGGACGGCCGCGGCGAGAGCGTCGCCCGCGCCCGTGGCGGGCTTGAGCCCGAAGGCCGTGATGACGGTGTCGGCCTCGACGAGCTCCGCGGCGCCCTCGGGGCCGGTGACGCGCACGCCCTCGGGGGTGATCTCCTTGACGAGGGTGCGAGTGCGGATCTCGACCCCGTGCGCCTCGAGCTCGCGCAGCAGCGAGATCCGGTTGAGCATCAGCATGTCCCCGGCGATCTCCTCGACCATCTCGAGGATGACGACCGCGTGGCCCTTCTGAGCGATCTCGAGGGCGGCGTCGGCGCCCGACAGGCCACCACCGCACACGACGACGCGCTGGCCCAGGGGCGCTCCGCGGTGGAAGGCGAGGACGTCGACGGGGCGCGCCCCGGGGGCGACGACGACCGACTCGGGTACGAAGGGGTGCGAGCCGTTGGCGAGGACGAGGACGTCGGCGCCGGTGAGGACCTCGTCCTCGACCGTGACTTCGTGGCCCAGGTGGATGCTCACCGTCGGGATCTGCTCGAGCTGGCGCTCCCACCAGCCGATCATGCGGAACAGTTCCCGCTTGAAGTCGGGGGTCGCCGCCGGCAGGAGGACGCCGCCGATCCGGTCGCCCTTCTCGTAGATCTCGACGCGGTGCCCACGCAGCCCGGCGACGCGCGCGAACTCGAGCCCCGCCGGGCCGGCGCCCACGACGACGACGCGCTTGGGCTCGGTGACGCTGCCGGGCTCGATCACGCGCTCAAGCTCGAAACCCGCCTCGGGGTTCACGGCGCAGGCCACCGGCAGCCCGAAGAAGGCGTTGCCGGTGCACATCTGGTTGCAGCGGATGCAGGGGCGGACGTCGGCCCGGCGGCCCTGCTCGAGCTTGACGACGAGGTCGGGGTCGGCGATGAGCGGGCGCCCCAGGGCAACGAGGTCGGCGCTGCCCTCGGCGATGAGCCGCTCGCCGATCTCGGGGGTGAGGGAGCCACAGGCGGCCACGGGAATGGAGACGACCTCCTTGACCCTGGCGGCGGCCTCCCACATCGGGGCGTCGCCGAGGTAGTACGGCGGAAAGACGTAGTCCATGGCCTCGTAGGAGCCGTCGTCGCACAGGATCATGTCGAGCCCGCCGGCCTCGAGGGCTTGGACGAGCGCCTGGGTCTCCTCCCAGGTGCGCCCGCCCTCGAATCGGTGGTTGACCGAGATGCGGAAGGAGACGATGCAGTCGGGGGCGTTGTCCTTGATGGCGCGCAGGCACTCCACGGCGAAGCGGGCGCGGTTCTCTGGCGAGCCGCCGTACTCGTCCGTGCGGCGGTTCCACAGCGCGCTCATGAACTGGTCGACGAGGTAGCCGGTGTGGCCGTGCAGGTCGATGGCGTCGAAGCCGGCCTCGGCGCCGCGGCGTGCCGCCTCACCCACGCGCTGGACGATGAGGCGGATCTCCTCGGTCGTCAGGGGGCGGCAGCGGCGGGACGGGTCGAAGAAATAGGTGTTGTCCGAGGACGAGACCGGCTCCATCCCGAGTTCGTCGTAGTACTGGTTGTTGCGGCCCAGGCCAGGGGTGAGTTGCAGGGCGGCGAGGCCCCCGCCGGCGTGGACGGCCTCGGCGATACCGCGCAGGCCCGGGATGCAGTCGTCCGAATCGACCCGGGCCAGGCCCTTGTGGATGGGCTCAAGCTCGGACTGGACGAAGTTGATGCCGGTCATGACGACGGCGGTGCCGCCCACGGCGCGTGCCCCGTAATAGGCGGCCTCGCGCGGGGTGGACAGTCCGTCCTCGGTGCACATCTCGGTGCCCATGGGCGGCATGAGGACGCGGTTGCGCAGGACATGACCGGCGATCGTCAGGGGCGACAGGAGGTGGGGGTAGGCGGTGTCCGGTGCGGTGGTTTGGTTGGTGGTCGAGGTGGTGGGGCTGTTGGCGGTGAGCATGGCTGGCTCCTCGGATGTCGACGCTGACACTGTGTCAGTTCACCGCGAAGTCGTGAGCAGCGCCACTACCTAAGGTCCCCATTGGCTGAAACGCAACCCGCCCGGGCGGGTGCGGGGCGTCCGCCGGACGTCCCTCCACTTCCCTCCACGGGTGGTTTCGGGCGGGGGTGCCGGGCGTCCGCCTCACACCGGCGCCGCCACCGCCGGCGCCTCCGTTTTCCTTGGCCTGGTCCCGTTATCCGATCTCGGCCGACGGGTGGCGTCCCCGGTGTCGCCAGCCCCGCCGTCCCTGCTCGCGCTGCCGTCCGCGGCCCGACATCGGTCGACCTCGCCACGCCCATGCCGTTCCGCGCGCCCCTTTCCCTCCACTTTCAACCACCTCAATATGAGCCCGTGATTCCGGGGAAAACTCCGTCCCGTTGGCCGCCTCGACGCGATCATGACCCCAGTTTGCGACCTCAGAGTGGAAGAAAGGGGAGCGAAGTGGAGTAATGTGGGGCACGTTGGATCGTCGAGGGGAGAGGAGTGAGGTCCGCATGTTCTTGGGTACCTACGCTCCCCGCCTCGACGAGAAGGGCCGGCTCATCCTTCCGGCGAAGTTCCGTGAGGAGCTCGCCGGCGGTGTGATCCTCACCCGCGGCCAGGAGCACTGCATCTACGCCTTCACCTCCGCCGAGTTCGAACGCATGTACGCCCAACTGCGCGAGGCCCCCCTGGCGCAGAAACAGGCGCGCGATTACGTCCGCGTCATGCTCTCCGGCGCCGACTCGCAGATCCCCGACAAGCAGGGGCGCATCACCATCCCCGCGCCGCTGCGCGCCTACGCCGGGCTGGGCCGCGACCTCGCGGTCATCGGCGCCGGCGCACGCGTGGAGATCTGGGACGCGAAGGCCTGGGAGACCTACCTGGCCGCGCAGGAGCAGGTCTTCGCCGACACCGCCGAGGAGATCATCCCCGGGTTCTTCTGACCCGCCCCGAACACCTCGGCCGCACAACTGCATAACGCCGTCAGGCATGGGCCCCAGCCGCCCCAAAGCCCTGGAAGTCCACCGGCAACGGTTCCGTTCCGTGAGGTCTCCGCCCGCCGCAGCGTCCGACGCCTCTTCCCCGGCGCCGGAACCCGCGGGAGGAGTCCTGGCAGAGCGGCGCCACCGACGGCCCCCACGCCCAACAGCACCCGAGTACCCCGCACGTCGCAATGCCGACGTCGTGGCAATCCGAACCAGGAGAGGAGGACACCCGTGAGCGACGCCCCCGCCGCGCAAACCCCGGCTGTCACGCAGCCGGCCACCGCCGACGCCGCCGGCCGCCACACGCCCGTCCTCCTGGAGCGCTGTCTGGACCTGCTCGCCCCGGCCCTGGAAGTCGCCGCACCCGTCATGATCGACTGCACGCTCGGCATGGGCGGACACACCGAGGCCGCCCTCGAGCGCTTCACCAACCTCACCGTGGTCGGCATCGACCGCGATCCCCAGGCCATCGCCCTGGCCGGCGCCCGCCTGGCCCGCTTCGGGGACCGCTTCCGCGCCGTGCAGGCAACCTACGACGCCGTCGACGCCGTTGCCCGCGACGCCTCCCGCCGCCCCGACCGCACCGTCGACGCCATCCTCATGGACCTGGGGGTCTCCTCCCTCCAGCTCGACGACGCCGACCGCGGCTTCTCCTACGCCCAGCCCGCCCCACTGGACATGCGCATGGACCAGACCGGCGGACGCACCGCTCAGGAGCTACTCGACGGCGTCGACGAGCGCGAGTTGACCCGCATCCTGCGCACCTACGGCGAGGAACGCTTCGCCCCGCGCATCGCGGCCGCCATCGTGCGCCGCCGCCGCGCCGGCCGGCCCGTCACCACCACGGCCGAGCTGACCGAGCTGGTACGTGAGGCCATTCCCGCCGCCGCCCGCCGCCGGGGCGGGAACCCCGCCAAACGCACCTTCCAGGCGCTGCGCATCGCCGTCAACGGTGAGCTCGAGCTGCTGCAACGCGCCCTGCCGCGAGCCCTCAACTCGCTGCGGGTGGGCGGGCGCATCGTCGTCGAGTCCTACCAGAGCCTGGAGGACCGCATCGTCAAACAGGCCCTGGCCGCCGGCGCCTCCCCGGGTGCACCCGCCGACCTGCCCGTCGTCCCGGAGGGACTGGAACCCTACCTGGAGCTGGTCACTCGCGGCGCCGAGCAAGCGGATGCCGCCGAGCGGGACGCCAATCCGCGCAGCGCCTCGGTGCGCCTGCGGGCCGCCACCCGCATCCGGCCCGCCGCCGAGGCCCCCGCCCCCTACCCCGCCGAC
>NZ_LK995497.1:44596-52310 GCF_900002405.1 Actinomyces succiniciruminis
CCGCAAAGACTCGAGGAAGGAACCGCCGATGACCACTGTCAACGCTCAACACAGCGCCGCGGCCAATCCGTCCTGGCGTGCGCTCACCGACGGCGCGACCGCTCGGGCCGCGCGCCGCCCCGCCTCGCGCCCGGTGGGCGAGAGCTCCGCGCGGCCGGAACTGCGCGTGGTGCGCGGCGTTGTCCCCTCCCGGCGCACCCTGCCCTTCCTGGTCCTGGTCATCGGCATACTCGCCTGTGCGCTGGTCTCCAGCATGCTGCTGAACGCGCGCATGGCTGACACGGCCTACAAGATGAAGACGGCGCAGGTGGAGTTGAACGTGCTCAACGACCACATCGAGACCGTGCGGGCCGACGTGCAAGAGGCCTCCGCCGCCGACACGCTGGCCGCTCGAGCCGCGGAGCTGGGCATGGTTCCGGCCGCCGCCCCCGGCGTCGTCGACCTGGCGGACTCCACCCTGGCGGGCGGCAGCGCCGCCGAGGCGGACGACGCCCAGTGAACCCGGTCAACCCGAGTCGACGCCGCGTCCTGCAACTCATGGGGTTGGCAGGATTCGGCGCCCTGGCGGGCAGGACCGCCTGGCTGCAGGTGGTGGAGGGGCCCGACCTCGCCACCAAGGCGAAGGCCGAGCGCACCGTTGCCTGGACCAACCGGGCGCCACGCGGAGACATCCTCGGTCGCGACGGCACGGTGTTGGCCTCCTCCGCCGTCTCCTACGACATCGGAGTCAACCAGGTCAAGGTCGCCCAGTACGAGCGCAGTGAAGAACGCACCGACCCCGCCACCGGGGAGGTCCGCAGCGTCGTCGTCGGCCACGGGGCCGCCGCCGCCGCCGAGCAGATGGCGGAGATTCTGGGCGTGGACGCCCAAGAGCTCGGCGCCAAGATGGTGGGGGAGTCCACCTACGTCGTCGTCGCCGAGGCCGTCGCCCCGGACACCTGGCGGCGCATCAACGCCCTGGCGATCCCCGGCGTGGAACCGGACCAGCGCACCCGGCGCACCTACCCGGCCGGATCGGTGGCCGGCAACGTTCTGGGCTATACCTACGAGGGGACCGGGCGCACGCTCATCGGCTCCGCCGGCCTGGAACTGACGCAGAACGACCTCCTGACCGGCGTCGACGGCCAGGGCCGGGTGGAGGTCGGCAAGTCGGGCGCCATCATCCCCACCGGCGAGCAGAAAGAGGTACCGGCCGTCGCGGGCGACAGCGTGCGCATGACCATCAACCCCGACCTGCAGGCCGTGGCCCAGGAGGCCATCGACGAGGTCGTCGACGCCCAGGGCGCCGACTGGGGCTGCGTGGTGGTGATGGAACCGGCCACCGGCAAGCTGCTCGTGCTCGCCGACTCCGACGCCGTCAACCCCGCCAAGCCGTCGGAGACGCCGGAGTCGTCCCGCAACGCCCGCTCCGTCCAGGCCATCTTCGAGCCCGGCAGCGTCGGCAAGGTAATCACCTTCGCGGCAGCCCTCGAGGAGGGCACCATGACCCCGGAGGACACCTGGACCGTTCCCTACAACTGGACCGCCGCCAACGGGCAGTCCTTCCACGACTCCCACTACCACGAGACGCAGACCCTCACCTCCGCCGGGGTGCTGGCCGAATCCTCCAACGTCGGCACCGTCCAGATCGGCGAGCAACTCGACGACGCCGTGCGCCACGACTACCTCAAGCGCTTCGGCTTCGGTGCGCTGACCGGCATCGAGATGCCCGCCGAGTCCGCCGGCATGGTCGCCGCGGCCGCCGACTGGGACGACCGCACCCGCTACACCACCATGTTCGGCCAGGGCATCGCCGGCACCGCCCTGCAGGCCGCCCAGGTGCTCGCCACCGTGGCCAACAAGGGCATGCGGGTACCCCCGCGCGTGGTGGACGCCTGGATCGACGCCGACGGCAACGAGACCCCCCAGGAGATCCCCGCGGGGGAGCGGGTCATCAGCGAGGCCACCGCAGAGGCGCTCACCGAGATGCTCATCGGCGTCACCCAGGACGGCGGCACCGCCGAAGCCGCCTCCATCGACGGCTACCTGGTGGCCGGGAAGACCGGTACCACCGAGATCCTCACCGAGGACGGCACGGTCGCCTCCTTCGTCGGCTTCACGCCCGCGCGCGACCCGGCCATCGCGGTCGCCGTCATCGTTTACCGCCCCCGCGACACCTACGGCGGCACCGTGTCCGCCCCCGTGTTCCGCAAGGTCGCCCTGGCTGCTATGCACTCCCTGGGGATCGCCCCGGACCCCAGCGTCATCGCCGCCCAGGCCGCCGCCGAGACGGATGCGGCAGTCGAGGCCGCACAGTCCGAAAGCGCAGGCGAGGAAGGATGAGTACCCTCGTCCTGGCAGCCGCCGCCCCGCGCCTGGCGGCTGCGACCGTCCTGCCACGATAGATTGGGGACCTATGAGCAACCACGCCTACGAGTCGGCCGCACGGCTGCGCCCACACCGGTGCGCGCCCACGCCCCTGAGCGATCTCGCCCGGGATTTCGCGCTGACCCCCGCCCGGCGTGAGGACGGCGTCGTCGACGCCGTGGAGGGACTGGAGGTCAGCGGCGTCAGCGTCGACTCCGGTGACGTGGTCGCCGGCGAACTGTTCACCGCCCTGCCCGGATTCAAGACCCACGGGGCCGCCTACGCCCCCGAGGCCGTTGCCGCCGGAGCCGTGGCCGTCCTGACCGACCCGGACGGCGCGTCCATGGTGCACGCCAACTGCCCCGGCACCCCCGTGCTCACCCACCCCGATCCGCGCGCCGTCGTCGGCCCGCTCGCCGCCGCCGTCTACCATCACCCGGCGGAGCGGCTACTGACCACCGCGGTCACCGGTACGAATGGCAAGACCACCACCTCCTACTTCCTCGACGCCATGCTGACGGCTCACCGGGGCGCCTGCATGATCGCCGGGACCGTCCAACTGCGGGTGGGCGACATCGCGGTCGAGTCCCCGCGCACCACCGTGGAGGCGCCGGTGCTGCAGCGCATGCTCGGCCTGGCGGTGGAGGAGAGCGTGGGTGCCGCCAGCCTGGAGGCCTCCAGCCACGCCATCGTGCTGCACCGCCTGGACGGGATGGTGGTGGACGTCGCCGGTTTCACCAACCTGCAGCGCGACCACCTGGACTTCCACAAGACCATGCCGGAGTACCTGGACGCCAAGGCACGGCTGTTCACGCCCGAGCACGCCCGCCGCGCCGTCATCTGCGTCGACGACGAGTGGGGCGCCCAGCTGGCCGAGCGCATCGCCGCCGCCGGGCAGATCCCCGTCGACCGGGTGCGCGCCTACGCCGCCCCCGGCGGTCGGGACGCCGTCGGCGCCGACTGGTGGGTCAGCGACGCGGCGGTCTCCATGACCGACTCCGCCACCACCTTCACCCTGCACGGCCCGGACGGGCAGGCCATCGCCGCCTCCTGCCCCCTGCCCGGCCTCGTCAACGTCCAAAACGCCGCGCTCGCCCTGGTGATGGCCATCCGCGCCGGCGTCCCGGCCGAGACCGCCGTGGCCGCGCTGGCCACCGCCCACAACATCCCCGGCCGCATGCAGCGCATCAGCCAGCGCGACGGCGTGCGCGGCACCTGCATCGTCGACTTCGCCCACACCCCCGACGCCATGGAGCTGACCCTCCGGGCCGTCCGCCAGATCACCCCCGGCCGCCTGATCGTGGTCTTCGGCTCCGACGGCGACCGCGACCGCGGCAAGCGGCCCATGCTCGGGGAGGTCTGCGCCCGGCTCGCCGACGTGCTGGTGGTCACCGACGAGAACCCCCGCAGCGAGGACCCGCAGTCCATCCGCGACGCGATCCTCGCCGGCGTGCGCAAGGTGCGTCCCGACCTGCACGACGTGGAGGAGATCACCACCTGGCGGGGTGACGCCGTGCGCCGCGGAGTCGAGCTGTGCGGCCCCCAGGACACCGTCATCGTCACCGGCAAGGGACATGAGCCCTTCCTGGAGATCGCTGACGAGTTCATCCGCTACAACGACGCGCCCGTCATGCGCGAGGCGGTCCTGGACAAGTGGGGAGAGCCCGCATGATTGACCGCCCCCTGACCGAGGTCGCCGCCCTCACCGGCGGCACCCTGGTGGACGCCGAGGCCGTTCCCGCACCGGGGGCGACCGTATCCGCGGTGGTGACGGACTCCCGTCGAGCCGCGCCCGGCACCCTGTTCGTCGCCCTCGCCGGTGAGCGCACCGACGGGCACGCCCACGTCGGCACCGCCGCCGTCGCCGGGGCCGCCGCCGCGCTCGTCAGCGATGTGGACGCCGCCCGTGCCGCCCTGGCCGACGCCGGTGCCCGCCTGCCGCTGATCGCGGTTCCGGACACGGTGACCGCGCTCGGGGCACTGGCCCGCGGGCACCTGGCCGACCTGCGCCACCGGGCCGTGCAGCGCGGCCAGGCGCTGACCGTCGTGGCCGTCACCGGCTCGGTCGGCAAGACCACCACCAAGGACCTGACCCGGCAGCTGCTCGCCGCCCAGGGCCCCACCGTCGCCCCGGTCGCCTCCTTCAACAATGAGATCGGCCTGCCGCTCACCGTCCTGGAGGCCGACGCCGACACCCGCTACCTGGTGTTGGAGATGGGCGCCTCCGGACCCGGTCACATCACCTACCTGACCGACATCGCGCCCCTGGACGCCGCCGCCGTGCTCATGGTCGGTCACGCCCACATGGAGGGCTTCGGCTCGATCGACGGCGTGGCCCGTGCCAAGGCGGAGATCGTGCGCGGGCTGCTGCCCACCGGCACCGCCGTACTCAACCACGACGACGCCCGCGCCGCCGCCATGGCCGAGCTCGCCCCCGCGGTGCTCACCTTCTCCGCCGCCGGCGCCCCCGAGGCGGATATCCGCGCCACCGCGGTTGAATTGGACGCGGATGCCCACGCCGGCTTCGAGCTGCACCTGCCGGGGATCGCTCCCCGCCGCGTCCGCCTGGCCGTCCCCGGCGCCCACAACGTGGCCAACGCCCTGGCCGCCGCCGGCCTGGCCGTGGCCGCCGGCGCCGACCCGGCCGCAGTCGCCGCCGGCCTCGGCGCCGCCCGCCTGGAGAGTCCACACCGCATGGACGTGAACCACCTGGGGCGGGACGTGCTGCTGATCGACGACGCGTACAACGCCAACATCGATTCCATGACGGCCGCCTTCGACTCCCTGGCCACGTTGGCCGGCGGCCGCCGGCGAGTCGCCATCATCTCCGAGATGCTGGAGCTGGGGGCCGCGTCCGTGGCCGACCACGTCCGCACCGGACAGCTGGCCGCCCACGCCGGTGTCGGCCTGCTGATCACCGTCGGCGCCGGCGCCGCGCCGGCCGCGGTATCCGCCCGGGCCGCAGGCGTAACGGTGCTGGAGATGCCCGACGCCGACGCCGCCCAGGCGGCCCTGGATGCACCGGACGGCCCGCTGCGCGACGGCGACGCCGTCCTGGTAAAGGGATCCAACGGGTCGGGCGCGTGGCGCCTGGCCGACCACCTCCGAGACAGTCTCAAGGAGATGCACGCCCAATGACAGCAATCCTCGTGTCCGCGGCGGTCGGCCTGCTGATCACCCTGTTCGGCACCCCCGTGCTCATCCGCTTCCTGCACAAGCGCGAGTACGGGCAGTTCATCCGGCAGGACGGCCCGCAGGGCCACTTCACCAAGCGCGGCACCCCCACCATGGGGGGCCTGGTCATCATCATCGCCACCGTGCTCGGCTACGCGGCGGCCAACCTCAGTGAACTGCGCACGCCGCGCGCCAGCGGCGTGCTGCTGCTGTTCCTGATCGTGGGGCTGGGGCTGATCGGCTTCCTGGACGACTTCGCCAAGATCTCCAAGCAGCGCTCCCTGGGTCTGAGCCCCTGGCAGAAGATTCTCGGTCAGGCCTTCATCGGCATCACCTTCTCGGTAGCCGCCCTGAACTTCGCCAACCGCAACGGGCTCACCCCCGCCTCCACGCGCATATCCTTCGCCCGCGACTCGAATCTGGATCTCGCCTTCGCCGGCGTCGTCGGCGGCATCATCCTGTTCACCATCTGGTCGAACTTCCTGATCACCGCCTGGTCCAATGCCGTCAACCTCACCGACGGGCTGGACGGCCTGGCCGCCGGCTCCTCCGCCATGGTGTTCGCCGCCTACACCCTCATTGGCGTGTGGCAGACCAACCAGTCCTGCACCTACGGGCACGGCGACGTGGTCGCCACCCTGTGCTACCAGACCCGGGACCCGCGTGACATGGCCATGATCGCCGCCGGACTCATGGGCGCCTGCTTCGGCTTCCTGTGGTGGAACGCCTCGCCGGCGAAGATCTTCATGGGCGACACCGGTTCCCTCGCGCTGGGCGGCGCCGTGGCCGGGCTGTCCATCCTCACCCGCACGGAGTTCCTGGCGGTGCTCATCGGCGGACTGTTCGTGGCCGAGGTCGTCAGCGACATCGTCCAGGTGGTCTCCTTCAAGTCCACGGGCAAACGCGTGTTCCGCATGGCCCCGCTGCACCACCACTTCGAGCTGGGCGGCTGGACCGAGGTCAACGTGGTGATCCGCTTCTGGATCGTCACCGGCGTGTTCGTGGTGCTCGGCCTGGGCCTGTTCTACGCCGAATACCTGGTGTCCTGAATAACCCGGCCGTGCCCGCCGCCGCGGCCAGCCCGCGGCCCAAGTAGCCGAAACGTGAAGCAGAGGTCATGCAAGCAGACATCTCCAGCAGCACCGGGGTCGCGGCACTCGCCGGGGCGCGCGTGGGCGTGGTCGGGCTCGGCCGCACCGGACTCGCCGTCGTCGACGTACTGACCGGCCTGGGCGCCCGCGTGTCCGTATTCGACTACCGCCCCGGCGCCATCGACGCCCTGGCGGATGCGCTCGGTGCCGACACGGCCGCCGGCCTGGCCGGCGCCACCGCCGGCGACGACGCGCACATCGCCGCCGCCGTCGCCGACTCCGACCTGCGCCTGCTGGTGGTCTCACCGGGTGTGCCCGCCACCGGCCCCGTCCTGGCCGCCGCCCGCGCCGCCCACATCGAGACCTGGAGCGAGATTGAGCTGGCCTGGCGCCTCCAGCGCGCCTCCGCCCGCCCCGACGTGCCCTGGCTGGCCGTCACCGGCACCGACGGCAAGACCACCACCGTCGGCATGCTCGCGCAGATCCTTACGGCCGCCGGCCTGAACGCGCCCGCGGTCGGTAATATCGGCGACCCCGTCATCACCACCGTCGCCGCCGGGAGGGCGGACGCCCTGGCCGTGGAACTGTCGAGCTTCCAACTGCACTCCACCCACACCCTCAGCCCGCTGGCCGCGGCCTGCCTCAACCTCGCCCCCGACCACCTGGACTGGCACGGCTCCCTGGACGCCTACCGGGCAGACAAGGCCCGCGTCTACGCCCGCACCCGCCGCGCCGCCGTCTACAACACCGCCGACGCCGCCACCCTGACCATGGTGGAGGACGCCGATGTGGCCGAGGGCTGCCGCGCCATCGGCTTCACCACCGCCATTCCGGCCCTCGGGCAGATCGGCTGCGTGGAGGACCTGCTCGTAGACCGCGCCTACCACCCCGACCGGCGCCGCAGCGGGGCCCAGCTCGCCACCCTGGACGACCTGGCCCACCTGGCCCCCGGCGGCGACGCCACCCGCCTGCCCGCCCACGTGGTCGCCGACGCCCTGGCCGCCGCCGCCCTGGCCCTGGCCACCGACGCCGTCGCCGACGACCCGACCGCAATCGCCCGCGGCCTGCGCGCCTACCAGCCGGGCGCTCACCGCATCGTCACC
>NZ_LK995498.1:0-17515 GCF_900002405.1 Actinomyces succiniciruminis
TGTCCTGAGGCAGAACTGTCACCGATGTCCTGAGACATAACAGGCGTGAACGCGGTGTTTGAGACTGGACTTTTGGTCGGTGTGGTGCTGGAAAGTCGGCGTGGTGTGCTTTTCGGTGCTTATCGGTGCCGGACTTTCCGCCGGATTTGGGTCGTCCGCGTCAGGCGGCGTCCGCGGATGCCGGGGCCGCCGGCAGTACCACGGTGAAGGTGGTGCCGTGGTCGTCGGTGCCGGTGCGGGAGTCCACGCTGAGGGTGCCGTGGTGGGACTGCACGATCGCCAGGGCAATGCTCATGCCCAGACCGGTGGAGCCGGTGCGCCGCTCGCGCGAGGCGTCCCCGCGGGCGAAGCGTTCGAACAGACGGTCGCGCACCGCGGGGTCGATGCCCGGGCCGTCGTCGGCGACGGCGATTGCCAGCGTCCCGTCCTCGCCCCGGGACAGGGTCGTGGTCACCCGACTGCCCGCCGGAGTGTGCACGCGGGCATTGGCCAGCAGATTGACCATCACCTGCCGCAGCCGCGCCTCGTCGCCCACCACCAGCGTCGGCTCGGGCACGAACTCCTCCGCCGCCTCGTCGCTCAGCCCGGCGGGGGGCTCGAGGACCGCCAGATTCAACTCCCAGATGTGGTCGGGGCCCGCGGCCCGGGCGTCCGCGACCGCATCCACGACGATCTCCACCAGGTCGACCTCCCCGTGCTCCAGCTCGCGGCCCGCGTCCAGGCGTGCCAGCAGCAGCAGGTCCTCCACCAGCGCCGTCATCCGCACCGACTCCGAGTGCACCCGCTCCAGGGCGTGCACGGCGTCCTCCGGCAGTACGGCGTCGGCGCCGCTGCGCTTGATCAGCTCGGTGTAGCCGCGGATGGAGGCCAGCGGTGTACGCAGCTCGTGGGAGGCGTCGGCGACGAACTGGCGCACCTGCGTCTCGCTGCGCTGCCGGGCGGTGAGGGCGTCGTCGACGTGCCCGAGCAGGGTGTTCAGGGCGTTGCCGACCTGGCCGATTTCCTGCGAGGAGGCGATGTCGGCGGCGGAGACTCGCTCCCGGATGCTCACCTCCCCGCGGGACAGCGGCTGGGAGGCGACCTGTTCGGCCGTGTCCGCCACGCGCTCCAGCGGTGCCAGCGAGGTGCGCACCATGGCCCGGCCCGTGACGGCGGCGATCAGGGCTCCGGCCAGCGCTATCCCCAGTTGAGCCAGCAGCTGGGTGCGGATGAGTTTCTCATCGGCGGCGGTCGACAGGCCGGTGATCACCACGTCTCCGCTGGCGGAGTCCTCGGTGGCGAGCACCCGGTAGTTGCCCAGGGAATCAATCGACACCGTCACCGGCTCGCCGGTGACCTCCAGCGCGAGCAGGGCCTCGCACTCCGCGTCGGTCAGGGTGCGGTAGTTGCCGTCGTCGTCGATGTATCCGGCCTTCACCGTGGAGACGGCCGATCCGGAGTCATCGGCGCCATCGCGCGCTCCGGAGGCGATAACCGTCAGGGTGCCGGTGGACTGTCCGACGGCGTCCAGGCCGATGGGCACATCGCCCTTCGGTGCGGCGGGCGGGGCGGCGCCGTCAGTGGGCGGTGCCACGTCGGCCCCGGGCCGGGTGGTGTCCTGGCCCGAGTCCGAGCTCTGGTTCCCGGCCAGGCCGACGCCGGCAGGGTTGGCGTCCTGACGCCGGGCGGCGGCGCGATCGGAGGCGGCCGTCAGCTGTTCATCGAGCCGGTCCACCAGCGACTGGCGCAGCATCAGTGTGGACAGGGCCCCGATGCCGGCCGCCATGACAAGCACGATGCCGATCACGCCGACGACGAGCCGAGTTCGCAGGCTGCGTGGTGTTGGACGCACGCGCCCGAGGCTAGCCGAGCGCCTTGCGCGGCCGCGAGCCGTGCCGCCGGGGTCCCGCCGCCGGCGTCTGCCGGCCATGAGCCGCATCGGTACCTGCCGGGGCTACTGGGCGACGGCGGGTTTGAGCACGTAGCCGACCCCGCGCATGGTGTGGATCATGGGCTCGCGGCCCTTGTCGATCTTGCGGCGCAGGTAGGAGATGTACAGCTCCACGATGTTGGCCTGCCCCCCGAAGTCGTAGTTCCACACGCGATCCAGGATCTGCGGCTTGGACAGCACTCGGCGGGGGTTGCGCATCAGGTAGCGCAGCAGTTCGAACTCGGTGGCGGTCAGGTGGATCTCGTCCTCGCCGCGCCAAACCTCATGGGAGTCCTCGTCCATGCGCAGGTCGCCCACCTCCAGCACGTTCGCGGGCTTCTCCGCGCTGGCGCCGGAGCGCCGCAGCAGGGCGCGCAGCCGGGCGACGACCTCCTCCAGGGAGAAGGGCTTGGTCACGTAGTCGTCGCCGCCGGCGGTTAGCCCCGCCACCCGGTCCTCGACGGCGTCCTTGGCGGTGAGGAACAGCACGGGGACGTTGGGCTGGTGACCGTGAATGCGGTGCATGACCTCCATGCCGTCGAAGTCGGGCAGCATGATGTCCAGCACGATGACGTCGGGGGTGAGCTCCTGGGCGAGGCGCACCGCGGCCCGGCCGGTGCCGGCGGTGGTCACTTCCCAGCCCTCGTAGCGCAGTGCGGAGGCGAGCAGATCGGCGAGGGTCTGCTCGTCGTCGACCACCAGAACGCGTATGGGGGAGCCGTCAGGTCGGGTGAGAGATTCGGCGGGGGTGCTCATGCGGCTCATTGAACACGTCTAGTCTGTGGCGCAGCTGTGAATCTCGGGGTGGACGGCGGCGGGGCGGGGCGGAAGCCTGTCGGACAGGTGCGCTACAGTCACGCTCGCAGTCTCAAGCCGCCGTCTTCACCCCTCCGGCGCGCCCGGGCGGCACCGCAACGGTCCACCGCGGTCCGCTGGGGCCACGCCGCTGAAACGCCGTAAAACCGAAGCACTCGAAGAAGGTCTCCGTGTCCAAGAAACTCGTCATCGTCGAGTCCCCCAACAAGGTCCGCTCCATCGCCGGCTACCTGGGCAAGGACTTCGACGTCGAGGCCTCGGTCGGCCATATCCGTGACCTCGCCCAGCCCTCCGAGTTGCCGGCCGCCGAGAAGAAGGGCCCCTACGGCAAGTTCGCCGTCGACGTGACCGATGGCTTCAAGCCCTACTACGTGGTCAACCCGGACAAGAAGAAGACCGTCACGCAGCTGCGCAAGGCGCTCAAGGACGCCGACGAGCTCTACCTGGCCACCGATGACGACCGCGAGGGGGAGGCCATCGCCTGGCACCTGCTGGAGGTTCTCAAGCCCAAGGTGCCGGTCAAGCGGATGACCTTCACCGAGATCACCAAGGAGGCGGTCACCCGCGCCCTGGACCACACCCGCGACCTGGACACCCACCGGGTGGACGCGCAGGAGACCCGCCGCATCCTGGACCGGCTGGTCGGCTACGAGGTCAGCCCGGTGTTGTGGCGCAAGGTTCGCGCGGGGCTGTCCGCCGGGCGCGTGCAGTCCGTGGCCACCCGGCTGGTGGTGGAGCGCGAGCGTGAGCGCATGGCCTTCAAGGCGGCCGGCTACTGGGGTGTGGAGGCGCAGCTGTCCACCGACCTCGCCGCCGGCAGCTCGCTGCGCCCCGCCGTCGCGGCGGACACCGCCTTCACCGCCCGCCTGACCACACTGGACGGGCGGCGCGTAGCCACCGGACGCGACTTCACCGACGCCGGGGCACTGCGCCCGGCCGCCGTGAAGGCCGGCACCGTGCACCTGCACGAGGGGGCTGCGCGCGCCGTCGCCGAGGCCGTTACCCGGGCGGTGCCGCGCGTGGCCGAGGTGGAGGAGAAGCCCTACCGGCGGCGCCCGGCCGCGCCCTTCACCACCTCCACGCTGCAGCAGGAGGCGAGCCGCAAGCTGCGCATGAACCCGCGCGAGACCATGCGGGTGGCGCAGGCCCTGTACGAGAACGGCTTCATCACCTACATGCGTACCGACTCCACGGTGCTGTCCGGGCAGGCGGTCGCCGCCGCTCGCGGCCAGGTGGCCGAGCTGTACGGTGCGGAGTATGTGGCGCCCAAGCCGCGCGTGTACGCCACCAAGACCAAGGGTGCCCAGGAGGCGCACGAGGCGATCCGCCCCGCCGGCGACCACTTCCGCACCCCCGCGCAGGTGTCCGGGCGGCTCACCGGCGCTCAGTTCCGCCTCTACGAGCTGATCTGGCGGCGCACCGTCGCCTCCCAGATGGCCGACGCCACCGGTTCCACCGCCACGGTGCGGGTGGACGTGCCCCTGCGTCCCGCCGACGGCGGCTCCCGTGACTCGGGCATCACCTTCAACACGGCCGGGTTCACCGCCTCGGGCACCGTCATCACCTTCCGCGGCTTCCTGGCCGCCTACGAGGAGGGGCGCGACGCCGAGCGCTACGAGTCCGAGACCGCCCCCGCGGTGACGGACGGGGCTGCGCCGACGGCGTCGGGCAGCGGCTCCGCCTCGGGTGCCGGCGCGGGCGCCGCCGCCGGCCGGGACCGGGATGTGCGTCTGCCCGCCATGATCGCCGGCCAGGAACTGGTGGCGCTCACGGCCGAGGCCGCCGGGCACGAGACCACGCCGCCGCCCCGCTACACGGAGGCCTCCCTGGTGAAGGCGCTGGAGGAGCGGGAGATCGGCCGCCCCTCCACCTATGCCTCCATCATGTCCACCATCTCCGACCGCGGCTATGTGGAACACCGCGGCCAGGCGCTGGTGCCCACCTGGCTGGCCTTCGCCGTCACCCGCCTGCTGGAGGAGAACTTCAGCGAGCTGGTCGACTACGACTTCACCGCCTCCATGGAGGCAGACCTGGACCGCATCGCCGCCGGCGAGGAGGACCGGGTCGACTGGCTCACCCACTTCTACTACGGCCCCCAGGGGCAGGCGGGTGCGGCGGGAGCCGCCCCCACCGCCGAGGACGGGCTGGGTCTGAAGGCCATGGTGGACGGCCTGGGGGAGATCGACGCCCGTGCCGTCAACTCCATCGACATCGGGGAGGGCATCACCCTGCGCGTGGGCCGCTACGGCCCCTACCTGGAGGACGCCGAGGGCAAGCGCGCGAACGTCCCCGGTGACCTGGCGCCCGACGAGCTGACGGTGGCCAAGGCGCGCGAGTTGTTCACCCGTGCCGCCGACGACGGCCGTGAGCTGGGCACGGACCCGTCCACCGGCCACACGATCGTCGTCAAGGACGGCCGCTACGGCCCCTACGTCACCGAGATCCTGCCCGAGCCGGAGCCGGCCGCGGACGAGACTGCGGAGGCGGGGGAGGGCGCCGCGACGTCGAAGCCGGCCGGGAAGGGCTCGGCGCGCCGGTCCCGGAAGGGCCCCAAGCCGCGCACCGCCTCGCTGCTGAAGTCAATGGACCTGGCCACCGTGACCCTGGAGCAGGCTCTCGACCTGCTGAGCCTGCCACGGGTGGTGGGGCAGGACGCTGACGGCGTGGACATCACCGCGCAGAACGGCCGCTACGGGCCCTACCTGAAGCGGGGCACGGACTCGCGCTCCCTGGAGAGCGAGGAGCAGTTGTTCACGGTGACGTTGGAGCAGGCGCTGGAGCTGTTCGCCCAGCCCAAGCGGCGCCGCGGCCAGGCGGCCTCCCGGGCGCCGCTGCGCGAGCTCGGCACCGACCCGGCCACCGGCCGGCCCGTGGTGATCAAGGACGGCCGCTTTGGCCCCTACTTCACCGATGGGGAGACGAATGTGACGCTGCGCCGCGACGATGATCCGGCCACCGTCACCCCCGAGCGCGCCTACGAGCTGCTGGCGGAGAAGCGCGCCAAGGGTCCCGCCAAGAAGCGCACCACTCGCAAGACCACGGCGAAGAAGACCACCGCCAAGAAGACGACGACCACGCGCAAGTCGTCCCGCTGATCCCCCGCCGAGGTCGGTGGAAGTTACGTACCGAGGTCGTTGGAAGTCACGTACCGAGGTCGGTAGATGTGGCGGTGCCGCGCAGTCGGTTGTGACCTGCGTCCAGATCGCAGGATTGCGACAGTGCAGCGACACGGCTGCCGTATGCGGGCCTGTAATCTTCCGACACACGAATTGTTGTACGCCGGAAGGAACCCCAATGCGTATCCCCAACCAGCTTCTCGTCCCCGCCACCGTCATAGCCCTGGGCGCCTCCCTGGCCGCCTGCTCCATCAGCGTCGGCGGCTCGGACGGCGACTCCGCCTCGGAGGAGACCACCGCCGTCGTGGCCACCGAGGAGGCTCCGCAGACCACCGGGGACACGGACGACACCGACAACGACTCCGACGACGCCGAGGACGCTGACGCGGACGACGCCGATGCCGTCGTGGGCGCCGATACGGACGACGCCGACGCCGCCGTCGGTGCCTCCACCGCTGACATCACCGACTCCGACTGGCTCGGCGTAATTGCGAACGGTACCCAGGAGAACGTGTCCGGCGATTACGCGATCCAGAGCTCCGGGGGCACCTACAACCTCGTCGGAGAGCTCAACAGCCTGACGATTCAGGGCTCGGAGGTCACCGTCTCCGCGGAGAACATCGGGACGCTGACCGTGCAGGGCTCGGACGTGACCGTCTACCTCCGCCAGGCCGACACGATCCAGGTGTTCGGCTCCGACGTCACCGTCTACTACCTGGACGGCGCCCCGAGCATTCAGGACATCGGCGCTGACAACACCGTCGAGCAGCTGACCGACTGACTGGCCCGAACAACCCGACCGCGCAGCCCATGCCCCGGCCCGTACCCGCCCCGCCCCCCGCCTCCCCGGCGGCCGGCCAGCCCGCCGCCACCGTCCTGCTCGTCGACGACGAAGCCCCCATCCGCGCCTCGCTCGGCTCCTACCTGGAGCGCAGCGGCTACCGGGTGCTGCGCGCGAGCGACGGCGTTGAGGCGCTCGACCTGCTTGGCGCCTACAGCATCGACATCATCGTCAGTGACGTGCTCATGCCCCGCATGGACGGGCGTGAACTCGTGCGGCGGGTACGGGCCGGCGGCACCTGGACCCCGATCATCCTGCTCACCCAGGTCGACGCCTCCTATGAGCGCGTCTCCGCCCTGGACGACGGCGCCGACGACTACCTGTCCAAGCCCTTCGACCCCGCCGAGCTCGCCTCCCGAATCCGCGCCGTCCTGCGCCGCACCCGCGGCGTCGGCCAGCCCCTGACGGCGGCGTCCCGGCTGGTGGCGGGCGAGCTGACCCTGGATCGCGCCGCCCGCCGCGTCACCCTGGCCGGCCGGGAGGTGTCCCTCACCCCGAAGGCGGTCACCCTGCTGGACTACCTGATGAGCCACCCCGGAGAGTTGCACACTCGCGAGGCGCTGCTGTCCGCCCTGTGGGGCATCGACTTCGTCTCCTCCACCCGTGCCGTAGACCACCGCATCCGCGAGATCCGCCGCGCCCTGGGCGACGACGCCACCCAACCGACCTTCATTGAGACCGTGCCGCAGGGCGGCTACCGCTTCTGCGCCGAGGTGCACACGTGAGCGCGCCGGTGGGACCGGACGCATCCGGCGCGATCCGTTCGATCGGTGACGGCGGACGCCTGGGAGCGGAAAACGGGGGCGGGCCCGTCGGCGCCGACGCCGGCGCTCGAACCCGGCCCGGCCGCCGGTTCTGGCTGTGGTGGGGCTGCGGCGTCATCGCTGTGGCGGCGCTGACCGCTCTCGCCCAAGCGGCCTGGGGCGGGCTGACCCTGTCGGTTACGGCCGCCGTCCCGGCGGCCGTGGCCCTGGCCGGCGGGGGCGCGTTGACGGCGGTGGCACTGGTCGTCGTCGCCCGGCGACGCCACCGGGCCGAAGAGCAGCGCCTGCGCGCGCAGGTGCAGGAACAGGCGCGCACCCGCCACCGGCAGTTCCTACGTCGCCTGGACCACGAGTTGAAGAACCCGCTGACGGCGGTGCGCGCCGCCGTCGCCGACGCCTCCCGCACCGCCACCCCGGCCGTAGCCGCGGATCTGGAGGTGGTGGATGCCCAGTCGCGGCGGATGAGTCGTCTGCTGACCGACCTGCGCAAGCTCGCCGAGCTGGAGACCGCCCCGCTGGCGGTGGAGGACGTGGACCTGGCCGAGACGGTCCAGGACGCGGTCTCCGCGGTCATCGAGGAGGCGGCCGGGCGCGGCGCGGCGGTGCGGGTGCGTCTGGACCTGCCCGCGGTGCCCTGGCCGTTGCCGCACGTACACGGCGACGGCGACCTGCTGTATTCGGCCGTGTACAACGTGCTCGCCAACGCCGCCAAGTACACCCCGGACGGCGGGGCCGTGGAGGTGCGCGGCCGGGAGGAGGCCGGTGCCGTCACCATTGAGGTGGCCGACACTGGAATCGGCGTGCCCGAGGCGGAGCTGGACGGCGTCTTCCGCGAGTTGGAGCGCGCCTCCAACGCCCGCGCCCTGCCCGGCTCCGGACTGGGACTGGCGCTGGTGCGCACCATCGTCGGCCGGCACGGCGGGCAGGTGCGCATGGCCTCCCGCGAGGGGGTGGGCACCCGGGTGTGGCTGACCCTGCCGGTGGCCGGCCCGCCCGCCGCCGCACCTCCTGGACCACCCCGCGCATCCCGATAGACGTACACACCAGACACCCACAGAGAACCAGAGACAAGGACCCACGTCGTGAATCCCCGAACCGCCCCCGCCCGGCGCCGCCGCTTCTTCCTCCAGACCCCCGCGGCCTGCATCGCCGTCGGCGCCCTGGCACTCGCGCTGACCGGCTGCTCCGGCACCGATTCCGGCGCAACCACATCCCAGGCCTCCACCGCGCCGTCCTCGCCCGTGGCGAGTGCCGTCGAGACGCCGAGTGCGCAGGCGAGTCCCTCGGCCGGCGCGGCCGACTCGAGCCTGGCCGTGCCCGGCTATCAGGTCGGCGAGATTCCGCCGATCCCACTGTTCGCGCTGCCCGACCTCGGCCTGCTGACCGCCTCCACCGGGAACCTCACCCCGGACCTGACCGGGGACATCCAGTCCCGCCCGGGCATCACCGTCTCCCCGGCGCGCTGTGACGAGGCGGGGGTCCTGAACGGCGGCATGACCGTCGTCGGCGGGGACGGTTCGGTCATCACCTCGGACGGCGACTCCTCCCTGGTCAACGACGGTGAGGGCAGCGCGGTTTATGAGGACGGCTCGGTGAGCATCGTCAACAACGGTGACGGCTCGGGCACATACACCGATGACACCACCAGCATCGTGGTGGAGGCCGACGGCACCGGCACCTACACGGACGAGACCCTCAGCGTCGTCGTCGGGGACGACGGCGCCGGAACGTATGACAACTCCGCCACGGGGGAGTCGATTGTGATCGGCGGCGACGGCTCGGGCGTTTACTCCACCCTGACCGTCAGCATCACCAACGAGGGCGACGGCAGCGGCACGTACACGGACCTCGCATCCGGGTTGAGCATCGTCAACGAGGGCGACGGTACCGCGCTGGTCAGCCGGGGCGTGCAGAGCATCGAGGTCGACGCCGAGCCGCTGGTCCCGGTGGGGAGCATCGGGTCCTTCCCGAGCATTGATGCGGCCCAGCCGGTCGAATCCTGTGGGACGGTCATCACCCTGGAGGACGGGGTCCTATTCGACTTCGGCTCCGCCGAGATCCGGGCCGACGCCGATGCCACCCTGACCGAACTCGCGGAGCTGCTCAACGAGGCCGACGTTCCCGCCGCCAACATCTACGGGCACACGGACTCAATCTCGGACGAGGACTTCAACCAGACCCTGTCCGAGCAGCGGGCCCAGGCGGTGCTCGACGCCCTGGAGCAGGACGGGGTGACCGCGCAGTTGGAGGCCGAGGGCTTCGGCGAGACCCGGCCGGTGGCGCCCAACGAGAACGAGGACGGCTCCGATAATCCTGCCGGGCGCCAGCTCAACCGCCGCGTAGAGATCTACGTGCCGGCCTTCTGAGGCCGCCGACGTGCGGGGGTGGTGTCAAGGAATGCACCATTTTGGGACTCGCTGCCACCGGTTCTACTGACTGCGTCTGCGGAATCATGCGGTTTGCCGTCTCTTGAAGACGGTCGGTGCTCGGAAAGTGGTGCATCCGGTGACAGAGGCGGACCCGGCGGCAGGTGGAAACAGGCGCTGCGCGCTCCTCCGGCTACGCTGGCGCCGTGAATCCGTCCGTTCCTGCTCCTCCCGTTCCAGAGGGTGCGGCGCCGTCGCCCGGCCCGGGCCTGTTCATCTCCTTCGAGGGCGGCGACGGTGTCGGCAAGACCACCCAGATCGAGCGCCTGAGCGCGCTGCTGGCGGCGGCTCGGATCGCCTACCGGCGCACGCGCGAGCCCGGCGGCACCGAGCTGGGCGACCGGATCCGCGACCTGGTGCTGCACGGCGGCCACGTGAGTCCGCGCGCCGAGGCCCTGTTGTATGCGGCCGACCGGGCCCACCACGTCGCCACGGTGGTGCGTCCCGCGCTCGCCCGCGGCGAGGTGGTACTGACCGACCGCTACCTGGACTCCTCCGTCGCCTACCAGGGCGCCGCCCGCGCGCTCGGCCCGCAGGAGGTGCGCGACCTGTCCCTGTGGGCCACCGACGGCCTGCTGCCCGACCTGACCATCCTGCTCGACGCCGATCCCGCCGTCGGCTCCGCCCGTACCGACGCCCGCGGCCGGCGCGACCGCCTGGAGCGCGAGCCCGACGCCTTTCACGCCGCCCTGCGTGAGGAGTTCCGGGTGCTGGCGCGTCAGGAGCCCGAACGCATTAAGGCCGTCGACGCCGAGCGGCCCGTCGAGGTGGTGGCTGCGGAGGTGACCGGACTGGTCGAGCACCTCATCGCCGCCCGCGGGACGGGTGCACAGCTGAAGGCCTTCCGCACCGCCGCTAGGCTGGGAGCGTGATCCATTCCAGCTCGGTTCTGGCACCCACTGCGGCGACCCGCACCTCCACATGGGGGCGGGTATGAGCGTGTGGGAAGACGTCGTCGGGCAGGAGCGGGTTGTCGCCGCCTTCCGGGCGGCTGCCGAGGCCGCCCGTGTGGCCGTAGCCGCCCGCGGGGGAGCCGAGTCCGGCGCCGGTGAGGGCGGAGCCACCGGCGCGGCTGACGCCTCCGCCATGACCCACGCCTGGTTGGTGACCGGCCCACCCGGTTCCGGCCGGTCCGTCGCCGCCCGAGCCTTCGCCGCCGCCCTGCAGTGCACCGGCGAAGTTCCCGGCTGCGGGGAGTGCAAGGCCTGCCGCGACGTGCTCAGCGGCAGCCACCCCGATGTGGTGCGCATGGCCACCGAGAAGCTCCTGATCACCATGGATGAGGTCAAGACGCTGATCGGTGAGGCGCAGCGCCGTCCGTGGACCGGCCACTGGCGGGTGATCCTGGTGGAGGACGCCGACCGCATGGCCGAACGCACCACCAACGTGCTGCTGAAGTCCATCGAGGAGCCGCCCCCGCAGACCGTGTGGATCCTGTGTACGCCCAGCGCCGACGACGTACTGCCCACCATCCGCTCGCGCTGCCGGCTGGTGACACTGCGCGTCCCGCCCGCCGACGCCGTAGCCGAGCTGCTGGTGCGCCGCGACGGCGCCGAGCCGGAGCTGGCCGCCCGCGCCGCCCGCGCCAGCCAGTCCCACATCGGGCTCGCCCGCCACCTGGCCACCGACCCCGGCGCCTGGGAGCGGCGCCGCAGCCTGCTGCTGGCGCCCATCTCCCTGCGCAGCGTGGGGGATGCCGTGTTGGCCGCCGCCGATCTGGTCGACGCGGCCGAGGCGGAGGCCGCGCAGGCCACCACCGAACGCGACGCCGCGGAGAAGGCCGCCCTGCTGCGTGCCCTCGGGCTGGAGGAGGGCGGGCGGGTTCCGCCGTCGCTGCGCGCCCAGGTCCGCCAACTGGAAGAGGATCAGAAGCGGCGCGCCCGGCGTGCTCGCACCGACGTGCTCGACCGGGCGATGATCGACCTACTGTCCTTCTACCGGGACGTGCTGGTGGTCCAGCTCGGCAGCGACGTCGAGCAGGTCAACATCGACCTCTCCGATGCGGTGGCACAGGTGGCGGCCTCCACCGGGCCGCGCCAGTCGCTGGCGCGCATCGCCGCCATCGAGGAGTGCCGTGAGCGGTTGCGGTCCAATGCCGCTCCGCTGCTGGCGGTCGAGTCCCTCATGGTGCAGCTGCGTCCCCAGGCCTAGGCGCTGCCAAGGGAACCCCGCCGGCTCCGCCTAACGCGGCTCGGCCGGCTGGGCCGCGGCGGTGTCCTCCGGTGCGAGTTCGGTGGCCGCCCAGGACGACAGCAGCCGCAGCGCCTCCTCGCTCGGGCTGCCCGGCTCCACGCCGTAGACGAGCATGGTCATTCCAGGGGTGGTCGCCATCGCGGCCGGCTCGTAGCACAGGTGAATCTGGCCGACGATCGGGTGATTAACCACCTTCTCATTGCGGCACACGTAGCGGACGTCGTGGCGCGCCCACAGGTCGGCGAACTCCCGGCTGCGCGTGGACAGCTCGCCGATGAGCGCCTGCAGGCACGGGTCGGTCGGGTCCTCGCCGGCGCTCAGCCGCAGCATCGCCACCAGGTCCTCCGCACCCATCTGCCAGTTGGGGAAGAAGTCCCGCGAACGCGGGTCCAGGAACATGAAGCGGGCCATGCTCGGGTGCTCCGCGGCCACCTCCGGGATCGGGTCCACGAACATGTGGTAGTACAGCGCCCGCGCCATGGTGTTGGTCGCCACGTAGTCGCCCGAGCCGTTGCGCACCGCGGCCGGCATGGGCGTCGCGTCCAGCAGCCACTGGGTGTCCTGCCGCACGGCGCAGCTCTTGGCCCGCCCGCGGCGACGCCGCATCCGGCCCGTGGGGGTGACGGCGCGGGCGAGGTCGATCAGGTGCTGCCGCTCGGCGTCGTCCAGCAGCAGCGCGGAGGCGAGGGCCTCCAGCACCTCGTCGGAGGCGCCGGCCGCGTTCCCCCGCTCCAGGCGCGTGTAGTAGTCCACGCTCACCCCGGCGAGCATGGCGACCTCCTCGCGGCGCAGCCCCGGCACCCGGCGGTGCCCGGCGACGACGGGCAACCCCACCATCTGCGGAGTCACCTTTGCCCTGCGGGTGGTCAGGAAGTCCTTGATCTCGGCGCGGGCGTCGGCGGATGCGGGCGGCTGCTGGCTCATGGGGTCAGCGTAGGCGCCGCCCGGCCGGCGTGGGAGGCCCGCCCAGTCCCCGTCAGGGCTCAGGTGGGACCAGAGGGGCGGGACAGGCCCTGGGGCGTGGTGCCAGAGCCTAACGGCTGCGTCGCAATGGGGAGAGGTCCACGGCCGCGCGGTCCGTCTGGGGGAGGGCCACCCCGTAAGCTGCACGGGTGAAGCCGTTCAAGGTACCCGGCCGCCGCGCGCTTGCGGCACTGACCGCCGTATTCGCCGCCGCCGGCCTGGTGGCGTGTGACAGTCCGCTGCCCGGCTCGGGCCCCAATCCCTCTCCCGCCGCCCGGGCGACGGCGTCGACCAGCGCCGTGCCCGCGGGCCTGGAGGACTTCTACGCGCAGGACGTCGACTGGTATCCGTGCGCCAACGTGGGCATGGACGAGGCTGACGGCGACGCGGACTACTCCTGCGCCTACGTCACCGCCCCCCTGGACTACGACGACCCCGATGGCCAGACCATCGACCTCGCCATGAAACGGCGCGCCGCGACCGATGACGCGATCGGCACCCTGTTCATCAACCCGGGCGGCCCCGGCGGCTCGGGCGTCGACCTCGTGGAATCCGCCAAGGGCTATTTCTCCGACGAGCTGATCGCCTCCTACGACGTGATCGGATTCGACCCGCGCGGGGTCGGCAACTCGACGGCCATCGACTGCTTGACCGACGCCGAGCTGGACGAGGACCGCGCCGCTTCTGAGACCAGCGCGGATGCGGACGGCGCGGGGGACGACGATGCTGCCGCCGCCCAGGAGGCGATAGTGGAGTACGTCCAGCGGTATGAGGGCAAGTGCGAGGCCAATTCCCCGGCCGGCCTGCTCGACCACGTGGATACCATCTCCGCCGCCCGCGACCTGGACATGCTGCGCGCCGTCGTAGGCGAAGAGGTACTGACCTACCTCGGTTACTCCTACGGCACTTACCTGGGGGCCACCTATGCCGAACTGTTCCCCGGCAACGTCGGGCGGATGGTGCTGGATGGCGCCATCGAGCCGACGCTCAGCGCCGGTGAGATGACCCTGGCCCAGGCGGCCGCCTTCGAGAACGCCCTGCGCACCTATGTGGAGGACTGCCAAAGCGGTGGCAAGTGCCCGCTGCACGGCGACGTCGACGCCGGTGTCGCCCAGATTCAGGACTTCCTCAAGGTCACCAAGGGCGCCCCGATTCCCACTTCCGACCCCGACCGGCCCCTGACCTACTCCCTGGCCGAGTCCGCGATCCTCGGGATCATGTACCAGTCGGAGTCCTGGAGCGTGCTCACCGAGGCGCTGGACCAGGCCATGAACCAGGACGACGGCTCGCTGCTGCTGTTCATCTCCGACCTGTTCGCCTCCCGGGAGGACGACGGCTCCTACTCCGGCAACGGCGACGAGGCCATCAACGCCATCAACTGTCTGGACTACCCGGTGAAGGGCGACGCCGACAGCTGGGAGGCGGAACACGCGCAGCTGGAGGAGGCCTCCCCGACCTTCGGTGCCGATCTGGGCTACTCCGACCTGTTCTGCCAGACCTGGGGGCACGAGTCCACGCGCGAGCGGGCCGCGATCCACGCCACCGGCGCCGCCCCGATCCTGGTGGTCGGCACCACCGGGGACCCGGCCACCCCCTACGCCTGGTCACAGTCACTGGCCGAGCAGCTCGACGACGGCCACCTGCTCACCTGGGAGGGCAACGGGCACACCGCCTACGGGCGCGCCGGCGAGTGCGTGACCACCGCCGTCGACGACTACCTGCTGGCCGGCGTCCTGCCCGAGGCGGGGCTCACCTGCCGCGACTGACTATTCGACCGTGAGCTCGCCGGCCAGATTGCGGCCCATCCAGGCGCCGAGTTCCGCCCCGCGCAGCCCCTGGGAGGCCAGGAACTGCAGTTTGGCGTAGGTGGCTTCCAGGGTCATGTCGCCGCTGCCCACCGCGCCGACCGCGGCCAGCCCGTCGCCGGCGGCATACCGGCCGAGCTCCACCTCGCCCTGCAGGCACTGGGACGAGACCACCACCGCCACGCCCCCGGCCACCGCCTGGGCAATCACGGCGGTCAGCTCCGGCGGCAGGTTGCCGACGCCGAAGGCTCGCAGCACCACCGCTACGGGGGGCGGCGTCAGCAGCTGCGTCAGGCGCGCGGCGCTCAGCCCGGGGACGGCGTCGACGACGATCACGTCGTGCTGGCCGAAGGGGGCCGGTTCCTTCCAAGCGGAGTCGGGCACGGTTGCTGCCGCACCGGCCGCGGTGCCGGCCGTCCAGTGCCAGGGGGCGCCGGCCAGGGCCAGTGGCGCGGCACTGGGGGAGTCGAATCCCGCCAGGCTCCAGGTGGAAATCTTGGTGGAGCGATTGCCGACGAGCAGGCGCCCGCCGAAGAACAGGTGCACACCGCGGGGTGCTCCCTGGGTGAGTGCCTGCATGGCGCCGACGACGTTCGCGGGGGCGTCGGAGTCGGACGCTCCCAGCGGCAACTGGGAGCCGGTGACGATAACCGGTTGCTTCAGCTCCGTGAGGGCGTAGGACAGGGCGGAGGCGGTGTAGGCCATGGTGTCGGTTCCGTGCAGAACCACAAATGCGTCGGCAACGCCGGCATGGGCATACAGGTCATTGACAATCGATTGCCAGGTTTGTGGTGCGGCCTGCGCGGAATCAAGCAAAGGCTGCAGCGTCGTCAGAGAGGTGTTTAATCCTTGCGCATCGGCGCGGTCCGGGGCGATCCGCCCGGAGCTGCGCGGGGGCGCCGGCATGTGCTTTGGCGCGGGGAATGCGGCTAGTAGAGCGGCCAGCCAGGCCTCCAGGTCTGCACCTGGACGCAGCCCGTGGGGGGAGTCAACCATGCCAATGGTCCCACCGGCGTAGGTGAAGTGGATGTGCATATGGCCAGCCTACGCAGGCGGCGCCGCTGTGCTGTAAACCACCCGGTGTGATTGGGGTACTGGATTGCGTGTCGGCGCCGGCAGGCGGTAGCCTGCGTTTCGCCGCTTTGGCGGCAGGCCACCTTAGCTCAGTCGGCAGAGCGATTCACTCGTAATGAATAGGTCGTGGGTTCGATTCCCACAGGTGGCTCCACCGGGACCTGCGCGCCGGGGTGCGCGGACGCCGCGCGGTCGGCATGCCGTATTCGGAATATTCTTGCTTTAATTGCGCAGATATGCGTATCCTGTTTCACGGGTGATTCCGTTGTAGGAGCGGAACCCGCAAATCTGTGGCAAGGAGGACCAATATGGCGCAGAAGACGCAGATTGTTCTAGTTGATGACATCGATGGGTCCGAGGCGACTCAGACCATCACTTTCGCTCTCGATGGTGTCACTTACGAGATCGACCTAAACGAGGAGCACGCAGCCGCGCTGCGCGAGTCGATCGAGGAGTGGACCGTGAAGGCCCGTCGCCGCGGTGGCCGCCGCACGCTTCGCCGTCGCCCGGCAGCCGGTGTCACGCAGAAGATCCGCGAGTGGGCGCGCGCCAATGGCTACGAGGTTTCCGACCGCGGGCGTATCCCCGCTCCGGTACGCGAGGCCTACATGGCGGCCAACAACCCGAGCAACAACAACGCCTGAGCCGCGCCGCCGTCGGGTGCCAATGCCCCACGACGCCGCCGCGCGCATTGCGCGCTCTCGTAAGCACCAGGTCCCGGGTCCTTTTAGGTAGGACCCGGGACCTGGTGGCATCTGCTTGGGGCTGGCACAATGGGCCACATGGCTTACACCCTTGTGCTGCTCCGCCACGGCGAGAGCGAATGGAATGCAAAGAACCTGTTCACCGGCTGGGTTGACGTCCCGCTGTCTGAGAAGGGGCGCGCCGAGGCCGTTCACGGCGGTGAGCTCCTCAAGGAGGCCGGCGTCCTGCCCGACAAGCTGTTCACCTCGGTGCTGCGCCGCGCCATCATGACCGCGAACCTGGCCCTGGACGCGGCCGACCGGCACTGGATTCCGGTGGAGCGGCACTGGCGGCTCAACGAGCGCCACTACGGCGCCCTGCAGGGTAAGAACAAGAAGGAAATTCGCGAGCAGTACGGAGACGAGCAGTTCATGCTCTGGCGCCGCTCCTACGACGTGCCGCCGCCGGCCATCGAGCTCGGTTCGGAGTTCTCCCAGGACACCGACCCGCGCTATGCCGGCGAGCCCATTCCCGCCACCGAGTGCCTGAAGGACGTGCTCGCCCGTCTGCTGCCGTACTGGGAGGAGACGATTGTCCCCGAGATCAAGACCGGCAAGACGATCATGATCGCGGCCCACGGCAACTCGCTGCGCGCGATCGTCAAGCACCTGGACGACATCTCCGACGAGGACATCGCCGGCGTGAACATTCCCACCGGGATCCCGCTCGTTTACGAGCTCGATGAGGAGACCCTCAAGCCCATTAAGAAGGGCGGGCGCTACCTGGACCCCGAGGCGGAGGCCAAGATCGCCGCCGTCGCCAACCAGGGCAAGTGATCCGCCGCCACCCGCGTAATCATCGGCCCACAGGGGCTTTCGCGCGGGGCGGCCAAGGTCGAGACTAATCGGGCGGGGCGGAACGACG
>NZ_LK995498.1:17612-46330 GCF_900002405.1 Actinomyces succiniciruminis
TCGTTCCGCCCCGCCCGATACTCGTCTTCGGCTGCCGGCATCAGGCAACCACCGCAGCCCTTGAGCGGAAAGGCGGATTTCAGGACTCGCTGGGGCTGGGCGGGGTGATGCCCGAGACGAGGTAAGCCATCCGGCGGGCCACCGACGTGGAGTGGTCGCCGAAGCGCTCCAGGAAGCGCCCCATGAGCACCGCGTCGACCACCTGCTGGCGGGTCATTTCGTTTTCCGGGTCGAGGATCATCTGGAAGGACTTCCGGTGCAGGGCGTCCAGCTCGGCATCGCGCTCCTGGATCTGCGCGGCCAGTTGCAGGTCCTGGGTCTGAATCAGGCGACTGACGTCATGGCCGGCGCGCACGGCGGCGTCGGCCATCTGCACCATCAGCCCGAAAACCGGCTCGGGCACTGCGGGCAGCGGGTAGCGGCCGCGCGCGATCGCGGCGACGTGGCGGGCGAGGTCACCCTGCCGCTCCAGGGTCTGCGCCATGCGCAGGGCGGAGATGACGTTGCGCAGGTCCCGGTCCACGGGCTGCTGGCGGGCCAGCAGCATTACGCACATGTCATCGATGTCGCGCTGGAGGTCGTTGATGCGCTCGTCGGCGTCGATGACCTGCTCGGCCACCACGATGTCGCCGCTGCGCAGCGACTCCGCGGCGCGCTCGATGGCCGTGGCGACCTGTTCCGCCATGGACGCCAGGTCGGTTCCCAGCTGCTTGAGCTCCTGGTTGAAGATGTCGCGCACGGCTGCCTCCCACGTGTCGGCGCTCGGGGCTCGCGAACGGCCCGCCCACCCCTCTACCCTAGGGGGCGTGGGAACCGTTTGGCTGATCATCGCCGTTGCCGTGGCCGGTGTCGCCGCGGGCGCGGCGGCAGGACTCGCGCTCGGACACGCCACGCGCGACGCACAGGGCAACGGAATCACCTCCGGCTCGACCCTTGAGCGGGACGGCTTGATCCCGGTGCTGGCCGCGCTGAGCTCCACCGTGGTTCTGCTCGACGACGACGGCGAGGTCCTACGCGCCTCGGCCGCCGCCTACACCTACAACCTGGTGCGCGACGACGAGGTCTGCGAACCGCAGGTCGCCCAGATGGTCGAGCGCGTGCGTTCCTCCGGCCAGGCCGAGGAGGCCGAGATCACCGTGGCCCGCGGTCGCCTGCCGGGCGCGGGTAACTTTCACCTGCAGGTGCGCGTCGCCGGAATCGGGCGGGGCCGGGTGCTGGTACTCATCGAGGACCGCACCGCCGCACGGCGCGTGGAGGAGATGCGGCGCGACTTCGTGGTCAACGCCTCCCACGAACTCAAGACCCCCGTCGGCGCCATCTCCCTGCTGGCCGAAACCGTGCGCGAGAACGCCGACGATCCCACGCTCGTCGTCGACTACGCCGCGCGCATGGGCCGCGAGTCGCACCGCCTGGAACTGCTGGTGGGGGACATTATCGAGCTGTCCCGCCTGCAGGACGGTGACGCCCTGGTCGAGCCCGAGGACGTGAGCCTGGACGACGTCGTCGTCGACGCCCTGGACCGCGTGCGGGTGGAGGCCGAGGCGAAGGAAGTCGCCCTGGTCGCGGGCGGCGCCGAGAACCTCCACGTCCTGGGTGACGCCTCCCTGCTGGTCACGGCCGTCAGCAACCTGCTGGACAACGCCATCCGCTACTCCGACCCGCGCACCCGCGTCAGCGTGGGGTTGAGCGTGGACGCCCACGACCCGGAGCTGGTGCGCATCGCCGTCGTCGACCAGGGGATCGGCATTCCCAAGCAGGCGCAGGAGCGCGTCTTCGAACGCTTCTACCGGGTGGACAAGGCGCGCTCGCGGGCCACCGGCGGCACCGGGCTGGGCCTGTCGATCGTCAAGCACGTGGCCGCCGACCACGGCGGCACGGTGGAGCTGTGGTCGGCGCCCGGGCGCGGCAGCACCTTCACCCTGGTGCTGCCCCGCCACCGCACCGAGGCGGACCGGCCCGGGCCGGACCCCGAGGCGGTCCAGGCCGTGGCCAGCGGGGCCGCCGGCGCCTCGTTCGCCGCCATCGCCGCCATCTCCGACGAGCCCGCCCGGGGGAAGGAGCAGTCGTGACCCGCATCCTGCTGGTGGAGGACGAGGAGAACTACCGCGAGCCACTGGCGCTGAACCTGCGCCGCGACGGCTTCGAGGTGGTTGAGGCGCAGGACGGCGCCGCCGCCATGGAGCGCTTTGAGCGCGCGGGGGCGCCCGGCGGCAGCGGGCCCATCGACCTGGTTCTGCTGGACCTGATGCTGCCGCGCATGTCCGGGGCGGAGGTGTGCCGCCGTATCCGCCGCAGCTCGCGTGTGCCGGTCATCATGCTCACCGCCCGGGATGCGGAGATGGACAAGATCGCCGGACTGGAACTCGGCGCCGACGACTACATCACCAAGCCGTACTCCTACCGGGAACTCGTGGCCCGCGTGCACGCGGTGCTGCGCCGCACCGCGGACGATGCACCCGAGGAGCCGGTGCTGACGGCGGGGCGGGTCGCTATGGACGTGGGCCGCCACGAGGTGCGCGTGGATGGGCAGGTGGTGCCCATGCCCAAGCGCGAGTTCGAGCTGCTGGAACTGTTCCTGCGCCACCCCGACCGGGTGCTGACCCGCGCCCAGATCATTGAGCGCCTGTGGGGCGCCAACTACGTCGGGGACACCAAGACGCTGGATGTGCACGTCAAGCGGATTCGCGCCAAGATCGAGGCGGACCCCAGCTCCCCGACGTTGCTTACCACCGTGCGCGGCGTGGGCTATCGGCTGGTTGCTGCCGACTGACCCCGGGCTCGTGTGAGCTAGCTCCCCGATCTTCCGGCGTTATTTCCTGATAAAATGGAGCCCCGCGACAAATTCTGGAGTGACCTCACACATGACATTTGAAGTCGGCGAGACCGTCGTCTACCCCCACCACGGAGCCGCCCGGATCATTGACATCCGCCAGCGCAAGGTCAGGGGTGAGGAGAAGACCTACCTGCAGCTCGAGGTCGCTCAGGGCGACCTGACCATTCTGGTCCCGGCCGAAAGCGTCGACCTCATCGGCGTGCGCGACGTCGTCGACGAGTCCGGACTCGAGCGCGTCTTCGAGGTGCTGCGGGCGCCGCTTACGGAGGAACCCACCAACTGGTCGCGGCGCTTCAAGGCCAACCAGGAGAAGATCGCCTCCGGTGACGTCATCAAGGTTGCCGAGGTGGTGCGCGACCTGTCCCGTCGGGACACCGACCGCGGTCTGTCCGCCGGGGAGAAGCGCATGCTGGCCAAGGCCCGGCAGATCCTCGTCTCCGAGCTCGCGCTCGCGCAGAAGACCCCCGAGGAAGAGGCCGAGAACACGCTCGACGAGGTGCTCGCCTCAGGCACGGCGGCCTGAAGGCATCCACTCCGGGCCGTGTCTGTCTTGACCCTCCTCGCGGCCTGAAGCCCGGCTACGGCCGCGCAGCCCCGCGACACTGGTAAGGTCCCGCGCATGTCGGACAAGACCGCTGGGATCGCCGTTGCCGTGCTCACCGCTGCCGGCTCCGGCACCAGACTCGGCGCCCGTGGTCCCAAGGCGCTGGTGGAGGTTGGCGGCGAGTCACTGCTGCACCGGGCCACCCGCGGCCTGCTCGCCTCCGACCTCATCAACCACATCACTATCACCGCTCCCGGCGCCGAGGTCGACCGTTTCACCGCCGAGGTCGCCGACCTGACGGGCGAAGGGGCTATCGCCGTCGTCCCCGGCTCGCCGGACTCCCGACAGGCCTCGGTCGCCCTGGGGCTGGAAGCCGCGCTGAAGGCGCGCCCCGAGGCTGAAGTGGTGTTGGTGCACGACGCCGCGCGCGCCCTGACCCCACCCGACCTGATCCGGCGCATCGTCGCGGCCGTGCGCGCGGGGCACGACGCCGTCGTCCCCGGCCTGCCCGTGGTCGACACCGTTAAGGAGGTGGCCGGCGCGGGGGAGCAGGTGGAGCGAGTGGTGGGCACCCCGGACCGGGCGCGGCTGCGGGCGATCCAGACCCCGCAGGGCTTCGCCCGCGTCACTCTCGAGGCCGCGCACCGGCTGGGGGCGCTCCGTGCCGCCGATGAGGCCCACGCCGCCCGGGACGACGCCGCTCTCGTGGAGGCGATGGGCGGCCAGGTCGTCGTCGTCGCCGGGGATCCACTCGCACTTAAGGTGACTACGCCGTTGGATCTGGCTTTGGCCGAGGTACTCGCCCGCCGGGAGAGCATTCGGTCTTAGGCTCTAGGCCATGAGGCCACATATTCCGGGACGGGATGCCGAATTCACCCCGGCCGGCGCGGCGGACGGTGACCGCGCCGCGTCTGTGCGCGGCAAGCTGCTGACCTGGCCGGTCCTCGCCTGGGGGTTGTGGGACTGGGGCTCGGCGGCCTTCAACGCGGTAATCACCACCTTCGTCTTCTCGGTCTACCTCACCAGTTCAGCGTTCGGCGATCCCGCCGCCAACGAGTCCGCCCTCTCGGTGGGGCTTGCCCTCGCGGGGGCGTGCATCGCCCTGCTCGCCCCGGTCACCGGGCAGCGCGCCGACCGTGCCGGTAGCACCGTATTCTGGCTGGGGGTGTACACGGCGATCGTCGTCGCCGTGAGCGCGGCCCTGTACTTCGTGCTGCCCGAGCCCGGCTATCTGTGGCTGGGCATCACGCTGCTCGGGGTCGGCAACGTGTTCTTCGAACTGGCCTCCGTCAACTACAACGGGCTGCTGTCCCGCCTGGCCACCAAGGACCGGGTGGGCGCCGTGTCCGGGCTCGGCTGGGGCATGGGGTACCTCGGCGGCATTGTGCTGCTGCTGATCCTGTACGTCGGATTCATCAACCCGGAGGTCGGCTGGTTCGGGGTGACGGACGAGAATCGCATGGATATCCGTGTTTCCATGCTGGTGTCCGCCGGCTGGTTCGGCCTGTGCGCGATCCCCGTGCTGGTCACCCAGTCCGGCAAGCACGCCTGGCGACGGTGGGCCGCGATCGAGGACGCCGAAGGCGGGGACGAGCGCGCCCTGGCCGGGTTGGAGAGCGAGCCCGTGGACCCGGTGGAGGCGCCGGCGCGGATCATGCGCCATGAGACCCTGGCCGCCTCCTACAAGCACCTGTGGCGCACGCTCGTGGGACTGTATCGCACCCATCCGGAGGTGCTGTGGTTCCTGCTGGCGGCGGCGGTGTTCCGCGACGGGCTGGCCGGGGTGTTCACCTACGGGGGGATCATCGCCCAGAACACCTTCGGCTTCACCTCCGGCGAGGTGATCGTCTTCGCCGTTGCCGCCAACGTGGTCGCCGGCGTCGCCACCATTGCCGCCGGGCGGCTGGACGATCTGCTCGGCCCCCGTCGAGTCATCCTGGGTGCGCTGACGGTACTGGTGGTGGCCGGCCTACTCGTGTTCATCCTGCATGCGGCGGGCGCACGGGTCTTCTGGGTGCTCGGGCTCGTGCTGTCCGGTTGTGTTGGGCCCGCCCAGTCCGCGGCCCGCTCCTATCTGGCCCGACTGGCACCGCAGGGGCGTGAGGGCGAGATCTTCGGCCTGTACGCCACGACCGGGCGGGCCGTGTCATTCATGGCGCCCATGATGTACGGCGCATCCATTTGGGTGGGCACGCGCGTGGTGGGCGCCGGTGCCGGCTACTGGGGCATTCTCGGGATCGTGACGGTGCTCGCCGTCGGCCTGCTGCTCATGCTGCGGGTCCAGGACCCCGCCGGCCGCATCACCGTCGCCGAATAGCCGTCGTCCCTCACCCGCCGAGATCGGTTGAAGTTACGTGCCGAGGTCGGTTGAAGTTACGTGCCGAGGTCGGTCGACGTTGCTCGTGTGCGGGGAACTCAGTCGTCGCAGACCGTGATGGTCACCGGGATGTTGCCGCGGGTGGCGTTGGAGTACGGGCACACCTGGTGGGCAGCCTCGGCGAGGGCCTGAGCGACGTCGTGCGGCTGTGCCGGGATCACCACTACCAGATCGACGGCCAGGCCGAAACCGCCCGCACCATTCGAGCCAATGGATACCCGGGCGCCGACGCTGGAGTCGCCCAGCTCGGCCTTCTGAGCGCGTGCCACGGCTTGCAGGGCGGAGTGGAAACAGGCGGCATAGCCCGCCGCAAACAGCTCCTCCGGGTTGGGCAGGTTCGCGCCGGAGCCACCCATCTCCTTCGGCACGGCCAGGTCGGTGTCGATGCGGCTGGTGGTGGAGGCGACGTGACCGTTGCGGCCGTCACCGGAGGCCAGGGCTTCGATGGTGTAAATGGGGGTGATGGCGTCGGGCATGGTGAGCCTTCCTGTGCGGTGCGTTTAAGTGGCGCTGATGTCATACCGCGTCGCGCTGGGAGTCGACTGGATGCGGACTCGATGCGCGTGTTCGACGAGACGGACGGGATGAAGCATCGAGTATTTCGGAAACTCTGTCAGTTCCGCAGGTCCGGGAAGTCTTCGGCGGCGTCGGACTCGCCCTCGCGTGCCGCGCGAGCCTTGTACTCGGCGCGCAGGCGGTCCAGGTCCTCCTTGGTCAGCGGGCCCTGCGTGGTGCCGGCGGAACCATCTTGGCGCGTCCAGGAGACGACCAAACCATCCTCGTAGCCGAAGCGCGCTAGGTGCCGACCGGCGACCTCCTCCAGACGCGGCAACTCCTGCGCGGAGGCCGACAGCGTCAGGACGAGTGCGTCGTCCTCGCAGGTCAGGTCCGCCACGCCTGCCACGGTCCCCTCGCGGTTGAAGACCAGGTGGCCGGTGGACTCGGCCCCGTTCCACTCGCCGTCGATCCTGCGGCTCATGTGGCTGACGAGGCGGCGCCCGTAGGCGGCGGGCTTGTCGGTGGCTACGCGGGCCACGGAGCGGGAGTCGAAGCCAGGGGTTGCGGGAGCGGCTGCTGTATCAGTGGTCATGGATGCAGGTTAGCCTCGCCTGACATGGTGTCCTAGGGATTATCGCCCATGGCGTGATTCGCTCGCGCGGGTGTGGTTCTCGCTCCGGTCAGCCGATGCCGTAAACGACGAGTTCGTGTCTATAGCCGTCGCTACTGCTGTCCTGGGCGCTGTGAAGGTCCACGACGGCGATTACTCCGGGGGCCTGGACGATGTAGGGGGCGTCATTGCTCGTGTAGTACGGCTCCTGGGCGGGGTCTTCGGAGTAGTAGTCCAGGTGTAGGGCGACGGTGCCGTCGCTGCGCACCAGGTCTATTCCCTCCTGCGCCTGCGGTGAGCTGAGCCGCAGGTCGTCGAGGTATCCCGGTCCGGAGAGGGCGGAGTGGGCGTCGTCGACGTGGTAAACCGTGCGGGTGACGGGGTCGAAGCGTGCCTGTACGGTTGCCTCCTCCGCCGTGGGGGCGGCTCCGAGCACGGCGAGGGTGCGGGTGCTGCGGTTGTATTCGGGGCGGTTCAGGCTGCCGAGGGCAACGGGCTCGGCATCATCGACTCCGGCAAGGGCGTCTAGGCTGACGGCCTCGAGGGGGAAGCTGAGAGTATCCACTTCCTCGGGATCCTGGTGTCGACTCAGCTCGGTGAAGGCGGCGTCGGGGTCCGCGTAGCGCACGGTCCAGCCGCCGACGTATTCCGGTGCATCCCGGGACGTCGGGACTACGGCGTCGACCAGGGTGAGCGCGGTCGGATCGTCGTCTGGGGCGGTGAGCAACGCGCACCAGCGGTTGTGGTTGTCCTTCGGTTCTATGTTTTCGGGCTGGCTGGGGTTTCCGCAGATGGCGCCGTAAACCAGGGTGGAGTGCCCGCCCTGCGTCGGCCCGGGGTATTTCCAGCAGCGCTTTATGTTTCTATCGCCGCAGTAATGCGGATTCTCGTATTCATAGAATGTGCTGTAGGGAAGAGTTGATTGAATGCTGCCGTCCCTGAGCGATAGGACGTTGCGTCCCGCCCTGAGTACCTGGTCGGTGACCTGGATGTTTGGTCCTAAACGGGCCATGGAATCATAATTGTAGATGTACTCGAAGACGACCTCCCCGGTGGTGGTGTCGAGTGCGACCAGCGGTGTGCCAAGCCAGCCGGCGTCGTAGCCGAGCACGAGCCGGCTCAGGTCCGGGCTGATGGCCGCGTAGCACCAGGCATTGCCCTCTTTCCAACAGTAGTCGTCGCCGAATGTCACGAGGTTGCCGCTGCGGGTGTAGGACCAGGTGGTCTCCCCAGTGCTCGGGTCGAGGCCCATGGCGCCGTGGTCGGTGATGACGATGGGGCCGGCTGCCCCGGCGATCACACCGCCGATGGGATGCAGGTCTCCCGTATTAGGAATCTGAATGGTCCGTCGCCAGGTGGCGGAATCGCTCAGGGACTCGGGTACCGGCTGGGCCGGGGCGGCGGGTACCTGCACGGACTTGGCCGCGTAGTGCTCGGCGGGCAGGGCTAGAGTCACCGCGCCGACGGCGAGTGCCAGGACGGCAGCAATGGTGGCGGATCGGGTGGGGCGGGGTGGGCGGATTCGGCGGGAACGGGGCTTTGCGTGGTGGTTGCCCCGGTCTCGGATGAGTATGTCCGCTACCGCCGCGACACCGAGGGCGAGTGCTGCGACCGCGAGCTGGGCGAGCGCCGGATAGGACATCTGGATGTCCTGCGACTTGCGCCACCACGGCCAGGCGAATAAAACACCAATCAATAGGGCTGAAGCTGCCACCGCGAGCGATGCGATGTTTCGTTGGTTCCGGTTGGGACGCGCTGACGTGGTCGAAATGCCGTATCCTCCCCACACCAGAATTGGGAGTACCAGAGCAGAGGGACTCGGCGGCAGTAGTTCGTCGTCGGCGAGGTAGAACACGTGATAATAGCGGCCGGCCTGCTGCCAGGCCCAGACGCCGGCTATCACTGCGATGACCAGGGCGCCGAAGCGCAGACCGCGCAGCATCTCTGTGCTGCGACGCTGGGCCGGGGTGACCGGGGCGGAGGCGGGAGAGGCGTCGTCGTCGACGGGGGAAGCATCCACGATCCCCAGGGTGCCACAAGGCGCCACGGCCCGGCCATGGGGATACCCGCATGAGGCTCCGGTGCCCCACACCTTCCTGCCGGAAGCTGTGGGGCACTGGAGCAGTGCGTCGGGGAGCTCGATTCTGGGCTACGCCTTAACGGTTTAGCGGTTGTCGAAGTGGGAGTCGAAGGCGGCGTCGGGCAGGTCGTAGACGTGCTCGCGCGCGAACTTCAGGGCCATGGGGGCACCGTGCAGGCGGTCCATGCCGGAGTCCTCCCATTCGATCGAGATCGGACCGTCGTAGCCGATCTGGTTCAGCGTGCGGAAGTAGCCGTCCAGGTCGGCCTCGCCCAGGCCGGCGGAGACGAAGGTCCAGCCGCGGTGGGGGTCGTCCCAGGGCAGGTGACTGGATAGGCGGCCGTTGCGCCCGTCGAAGTGGGTCTTGGTGTCCTTGCAGTGGACGTGGTAGATGCGGTCGGCGAAGTCGGTGAGGAAGACGGCCGGGTCGATCTGCTGCCAGATCATGTGGGAGGGGTCCCAGTTGATGCCGAAGGCCTCGCGGTTGCCGATGGCGTCCAGGGTGGCCTTGGTGGTCCAGTAGTCGTAGGCGATCTCGCTGGGGTGGACCTCGAGGGCGAACTTGACCCCCTCGGAGTCGAAGACGTCGATAATCGGGTTCCAGCGGCGGGCGAAGTCCTCGTATCCGTCGGCGATGACCTCGGCGCCCACCGGCGGGTACATGGCCACGTACTTCCAGATCTTGGAGCCGGTGAATCCGGTGACGACCTTGGCGCCGAGCTTGGCGGCCACCTTGGCGGTGAGCTTGAGCTCCTCGGCGGCGCGCTCGCGCACGCCCTCCGCCTCGCCGTTGCCCCAGACGCGATCGGACAGCAGGCCACGGTGGCGGAAGTCGATGGGGTCATCGCAGATGCACTGGCCCGTGGAGTGGTTGGAGATGGCGTACACGCTCAGGTTGTGACGGGCCAGGGTGTCCTTCCACTGCTGGCAGTAGGTGTCGTCCTCGGCGGCGCGGTAGACGTCCAGGTGGTCGCCGGCCACCGGTACCTCCAGGCCATCGAAGCCCCACTGCTCCGCCAGCGCGCACACCTCCTCGAACGGCAGATCCACCCACTGGCCGGTGAACAGGTTGATGGGACGCGGCATGACAAGCTCCTTCGCAGACAAACGGCCGTCCGGAGGCTGATGCGGCGGCATCGCCCGATCCGAGCCCCCCGACGAATGCGAAGCTACCGATGCAGGATCGGCCACGGACAGGCCCAGATGCCCGTCTTCTGCGCGCATGGTGCAGAAGGCCAAGAGTAAACGCCCCTCAAGCGTCGTGCTCGCGCAGCCAGGCCAGTGAGGCCGCGATACCCTCGAAGACGTCGCCCGCATAGTCGTCGAACTCGACCACGCGCAGCGCCTGCGGCGCCGCCCGCAGCGAGGCTTCGATGTTTACCGCGCCACGGCCGGCCGGCTGCTGTTGGGCCGTGTACTGCGCCATGACGGCGGTGATCCCCTCGACGTCGTCGGGAAGCTGTGGCGGAGTGGCGGGCAGGACGCCGTCCTTGACATGAATCGCCCTGACCCGGTTGCCCAGCCTCCGCAGCAGTGCCGGGGCATCCGCACCGCCGAAGGTTGCCCAGAACGTATCCACTTCCAGGGCCACACCCGGCTCAAGCGCATCGCCGAAGGCCTCGACCCGGGCATAGCCGATCTCAGCAACTCGGGCGAGCGTGCCCTCCAGGTCGGCGGAGAGGGCGTCGCGGACGGCGTAGAGCTAGACGCTGGGAGTTGACATGGCGGGATCCTCCTCGATCGGTCCCGCTGTCCTCGCGCGGGGGAGGGCGCCACAGACAGTGCGGGTGCGCGCGGAACTGTACGCCCCGGGCGGAAGGGGTCTGCAATCCCCCAACTTCGCCTCCTGCAAATCCCTACTTACAGGGCCTGCAGATCCCTACCTCCGTCTGTGCTGCGGGCACAGCCACCAGACGGAAAGTGTCCATCGGTGACCACTTTGCCGAAATATGGCCATTGGGTGCGGAACGCGATCACTGATTTTACGCGGTTTTCTGTCGGTTTCCAGTTGATATCGTGAAGGGGGTGATGCTGAAACTGGTCACCGATAGACACTTCTGGCTCTTCCGGTGCGATTCGTGTGATGTCTGTCCCGGCGCGGACGTCGCGCGCCTGACTCACGACCTTGAGGCGTTCGGTTTCCTGCTCGAGTTCGCCGTTGTCCACGATCTACTCGTTTATGCCGAGGCGGTGGGCGGCCGCGTGCATCGCTACCGTGACTCGAACGGGCATTTGATCGATGCCGTAATTCCCATGCCGGACGGCTCGTGGGCCGCGGTGGAGGTCAAGCTCGTGGGAGGTCGGGTTCCCGCCGGGGCGGCGCGGCTTTCGCAGGCGGTGGCGCAGAAGCGGCCAGCCGCCACTTGAGCACCGAGTGCGCCTGCAGCGTTCTTTCCTGATCGTGCGTATGTCCGCTGCTGTCCCCTGGCTCGGAAGCGGTGAGAGTCATAGCGTGAATGGTGTTCGGCATCGACGGCGTCGGGGTGATCCCGCCCCGGACCGGTGACGACCGGGCTGGCCGGGAGTCGACGCAGACTCCCGGGTACCGGGGTTGAAAGGGCTATTCCCCCGGAACTGTGCGGTCGTCCGCGCTCGCAGTTCCGCGCGCCCGGCCCCGACCGCCTTACTTCCCACATGCAGAAGAAAGGACGGAAACATGGCTCTCAAACGCGGAGTGACGCTGTACGCGCTCCAGGACGCCTATGGTCGGGTGGGCTCGGCCTGGAGGGGTGCATCAGTCTGGTTGAGAACATGGGCGCCCAAGGCATTGAGTTCCTCAGCGACCAGATGCTTGAAGGTGCCCAGAATGCCAGCGATGCCACCATCGATGAGTTCAACGCGATCATGGAGCGGCACCCGCTGGAGCGCGTTGCCAACGACATCTTCATCAATTCCTCCCTGTTCCGAAATCGGTGGCTGACCCTGGAGGAGCAGGTGGCCTCCCTTCAAGCGGATCTGCGGCTGGCGAAGCGCCTCGGCTTCCCGCTCGTGCGCCTGGTCTCCTGAACCGACCCGGCCGTGGTACCGCCCGCGCTGCCGCTGGCGGAGAAGCTGGGCATCACCATGGCGGTCGAGGTGCACGCAGGCATGAGCTTCGACCACCCCCTCACCGCCGCCTGGATCGAGCAGATGCGGGATCTGGACAACCCGCACGTCGGACTCGTGGTCGACTTCGGCATCTACTGCCACCGCTACCCCGAAATCGCTACGAACTACTTCCGTGCACAAGGGCTCAACGAAGACGTGGTTGAGTACATTGCCGACATCTACGCCTCCGGATCCGACGGTCGCCGAGCCTTCCCCCGCGCCACCGGGGAGGAGAACCGAGACGCCTACGAGTTCCCCGAGGAGCTGACACGCCTGTTCAAATCGCCTGTGGATGAGGTGTACGCGACCAACGCCTCCGGTTACGAGAACACGTCCCTAGACACCTTGGACGAGTACCTGCCGTGGATCAAGTCCTTCCACGCCAAGTTCTGGGAAATGGTTCCCGACGGCGTCGGCGGCTACCAGGATGCCTCCATAGACTACCCGGCCGTCGTCGCTCGCCTGAAGCAGCTCGACTACGACGGCTACCTGTGCAGTGAGTACGAGGGGCAGCGCTTCATCATCCCCGGGGACCCGATTCCCGACGTCGAGCAGCTGACCCGCCACCAGCAGATGCTCCAGGCACTGATCAACGGAGAATGAGACAGCCGGAACCATCACGCCCTCAAGCCGGAAGAGCCGCATTTCCTGGGGCGATGGAAATCAGGCCTGCTCGTATTGGACGATCGTCGGATCGCCGGTGGACAGGGCGATCAGCTGGGGAATGATCGTTGTGAAGTGCGCCGAGGCGTTGTGCGTCTCGATGGCGGCGTCGTCGGCCCATGCCTCCAGGAAGGAGAGGGACGCGGCGTCGTCGCGGGCGCGCAGCAACTCGTAGGAGATGTTGCCGGGCTCCGCGCGCGAACCCTCCACCAGCTCATGCGCCTTGGCCGTGAACTCCCCGACGGCGTCGGGCCGGACCGTGAACGTGGCGATGATGCGGATCATGGGAACTCCTTCGTGCAGGGGGGAGCGGCTGCCGGCGGTACGGCTGCGACATTACTACCGACCTCGGCACGTAAGTTCAACCGACCTCGGCACGTAAGTTCAACCGACTTCGGTACGTAAGTTCAACCGACCTCGGCACGTAAGTTCAACCGACCTCGGTGAGAGAGGGAGGGGAGCGGGTCAGGCGGTGGCGGCGGTGAAGACCGAGTTGACGGCGAGCAGGGCGCAGCCGCGCAGCTCGTCGTCGAGTCCGCTGCCAGCGGGCAGGATCTCCAGGTCCGCGGTGGCCAGGGACAGCGCGCGCTCGTACACGATGCGCCGGATGACGTCTAGGAACATGGGGCATCCCTGCGGCATCGGCCCGGCCAGTACCACCCGTCCGGGGTTGAAGAAGCTGACCACCATGGCCAGGGCATCGCCGACGGCGGTCGCGGAACGCACCATCAGGGTGACGCATTCGGTATCGCCGGCGTTCACTCCGGCGACGATGTCCTCGACGGTCAGTTCGCCACGCCGATCCAGACATTCCTTCAGGTGCGGGCTCAACCCCTCCACCGCGGCTCGGTGGGCGTCACGCAGCAGCGCCCACCCGCCCGCCACGGCCTCCAGGCATCCGGTACGGCCACAGCGGCAGATCACCGAGTCGGTTCCGGAGACCTGCACGTGCCCGATGTCGCCGGCGGCGCCCGCAGCACCCAGGTGCAGGTGTCCGTTGGACATGATTCCGACGCCGATTCCGGTGCCGACTTGCAGGTAGAGGATGTTTGCCGACTCCCGCCTGCCCTGGTCGGGCAGGGTGGAGGCGTAGCCCAGCAGCATGATGTTGACGTCGTTCCCCGTGGCGACCGGCACGCCCAGGGCGGACTCGAGGGTGCCGACGACGTCGAAGTCGTCCCAGCCGGGCATGATCGGCGGGCTCGACGGGCGTCCGGTCTCCTGGTTGATCGGGCCGGGTAGTGAGACTCCGGCCGCCCACACCGGTGGCTCGTGCTGGCGCGTCATGTCCTGCAGTTCTTCGGCGGCCCGGGTCAGGGTCGCTTCCGGGCCGCGGGTTATGGGCCAGTCCAGGGTGCGTCGCTCCACCGGCTGCCCGGCGAGGTCTGTGACGGCGAGGCGCAGCGTCGAGGTGTGCACGCCCACCGCGAGCACGAGCCCGGCCTCCTGACGGAATCTCCACGTGGCGGGCGCTCGGCCCCCGGTCGAGGGCGCCGAGCCGTCCGGGGCGATGAGCCCGGTGTCGATCGCCGTGTTTATCAGCGAGGAGATCGTGTTGCGGCTCATTCCAGTCATACGCGCCAGCTGCTGCCGGGTAATCGCACGGCCCGTGCGGATGAGGTTGACGGTCAGGAGCACATCGGTGTCAATTGCGGCGATGGGACTGGACACGGCTGCCTCCCGGTGTGAATGACCGCGGCGCCGCACGGGGATGGGCGTCGACGTGCCCTCAGCCTAATTCAGGCATTGGTGTAACAGTGCTCGGCTCGGTTGTGATCATGGAGCGCCGCGGTGGGGTGATTCGCGTTCGTCGTCCGCCGCTTCGACGGCGTGGTGGGCTTCGACGCCGTTGGCGGGGCTAATGCCGTGATCGTGCAGAAGCGGTGTCCGGGTGCCTGGCCGCCCCCAACCGCCGCGCCATAACCTCGGTGCATCCGGGGCATCCCGAGACGGCTGCGGCTATCGCCCGCGGGCAATCCCGCCCGCGGCGCCTGCCGGCCGCAACGAACTCAGCACCTCGAGGAACCCTCCAAGGACGGAGAGAGGACGGATACATGACTATCAAGAAGGGCGTCTCCCTGTACTCGCTGCAGGACGCCTACGGACGCGGCGGCCTCGGGCTCGAGGGCACCGTCGCCGCCGTCGAGGACATGGGAACACAGGGCATCGAGATCCTGTCCGACGAGATGATCCGCGGCGCCGCGCGTGCCAGCGAGGAGACCCTCGCCGAATGGGACACGATCATGGAGCGGCACCCGCTCGAGCGCGTCTCCAATGACATCTTCATCAATTCCTCCCTGTACAAGAACCGCTGGCTGACCCTGGAGGAGCAGGTCGAGCTGCTCAGCGCGGACCTGCGCCTGACCCACCGGCTGGGCTTCCCGCTGGTGCGCATCGTCTCCCAGACGGACCCGGCGGTGATCCGCCCGACTCTGCCGCTGGCGGAGAAGCTGGGCATCACCATGGCGGTCGAGGTGCACGCCGGCATGAGCTTCGATCACCCCATGACGGAGGCCTGGATCAAGGAGATGAAGGAGGTCGACAACCCGCACGTCGGACTCGTGGTCGACTTCGGCATCTACTGCCAGCGGCACCCGCGGGTGTCCACGAACTACTTCCGCGAGACTCTCGGGGTCAACGAGGACGTCATCAAGTACATCGACGACATCTTCGCCCGCGGCATCGACCCGCGCCAGTTCTTCCCCCGCAACCCGGACAACCCCGACGACTACGAGTTCCCGGAGGAGCTTACCCGGCACTTCCACACCTTCCAGGACCGTTTCTACGCCATGATGTCCACCGGGTATGAGAACACCTCTCTGGACACCCTGGACGAGTACCTGCCCTATATCAAGTCCTTCCACGGCAAGTTCTGGGAGGTCACCGATGAGGGCGAGGAGTACTCCATCGACTACGGCCGCATCTTCACCCGGCTCAACCAGCTGGGCTTCGACGGCTACGTGTGCAGCGAGTACGAGGGGCAGCGCTTCGTACTGCCGGGCGAGCCCATCACCGACCTCGAGCAGGTGCGCCGTCACCAGGAGCTCATGGAACGGCACTTAAGCGACGGCAAGAACGGCGGCGCCGACGCCGCCCAGAACGACGGAAAGTGAGCAGCACCCATGTTCGACGGATACATCTTTACCGAGAACTCCCTGGCGAACGTCGAGGAGGACGGCAAGAGCATCGGCTTCCAGATGCGCACCCGCATTCCCTACTACCGCGGCATTCCGCTGTCGATGGTGCACGACGTCGAGGTCGAGGTGGACGGTGAGGCCGTGCCCCGCGAGGACATCCGCTTCACCGCCGACGACGGCAAGCACTGGTTCACCCTGGGGGAGATGGAGACGGTCACCTTCTTCCGCTGGGAGTACGCCGACGAGGCCACCGTGCGCGTGCTGCACGAGGGCGGGCTCGCCCCCGGTGAGCACGAGGTACTGCTGCGGGTCTCGGCGCGCGTGGCCTATATCCCCGTGCCCTTCTCCGGCGAGATGAAGCGCACGGTAACCGTCTGAGCCGGCCCAGGCGCATCCCGACGACGGCGGCCCGGTTGGCTCCTCGCCACCGGGCCGCCGTCGTCGAACGCCAGATTCCGCAACCGCCCACAGCCCCGACCATTCCGAAAGCCGAAGGAGACTTTCCCATGAACCGTATCGACAGCCGCCACCTGGTGGTCGGGGGACGCCCCCGGCTGCTGCTGGGCGGGCAACTACACAACTCCACCAGCTCCGACATCGAGGCCGCCCGCGTCGCCTTCGACCGGGTGGCCGAGCTCGGCGGCAACGCCGTCACCGCCACCGCCAGCTGGCACCTGGTGGAGCCCCGCGAGGGCGTCTACGACTTCACGGGCGTGGACGCGCTGATCGACCTGGCGCGCGAGCGCGGCCTGGCGCTGACCCTGCTGTGGTTCGGCGCCTTCAAGAACGCCGCCTCCACCTACGCGCCCCGCTGGGTGCGTGCCGACACCGGGCGCTTCCCGCGCGCGGAGGCCGGCGCCGACGGCCCCACCGGTGCCTTCACCCGACCCGGCACCCCCGTGCTGTCGGTGTTCTCTCCGGCTCTGCTGGAGGCCGACCGGCGCGCCTTCACCGCCTTGGCTCGCCACATCGCCGAAGTGGACGCCGACGGCACCGTGGTCATGGTGCAGGTGGAGAACGAAACGGGCCTGCTGGGCGCCTCCCGCGATCATGCGGCGGACGCCGAGGCCGCCTGGTCCGCCCCGGTGCCGACGGCGCTGCTGGACTGGCTCGCCGCGCACCCCGAGGCCACCGGCACCGCCTCGCGGCTGTGGCGCGAGCAGGGCTCACCCGCCGCGGGCAACTGGCCCCAGGTGTTCGGGGACGGCCCGGGCGCCGACGAGGTCTTCATGGCCTGGGGCTTCGCCTCCTACTGCGAGGCGCTGGCCGCCGCCGCGGCCGAGCACCTGGACGTCGCCTACTACGCCAACGCCTGGCTGGGCCCCCAGCCGGGGCAGGAGCTACCGGGCCAGTACCCCAGCGGTGGGCCCGTGGCCGGCGTCGTGGACGTGTGGAAGGCGGCGGCGCCGACGCTCGCCCTGCTCGGCCCCGACATCTACGTCGACGACGTCAAGGGCGCCGTGGCCGGATACGTGCGGGGGGACAATGCGCTGCTGGTGCCCGAGTCGCGGGTGGCCGTCGGCAACGTCTTCTGGGCCGTCGGCTCGGGGGCGGTCGGCTTCAACGTCTTCGGGGTGGACGACCTGCGCCCAGACGGACAGTTCGCCGCCGCCTACCACCTGCTCACCGGGGCGGAGGGTGTGATCGTGGCGGCGCAGCGCGAGGGCCGTATCCGTCCGGTGCTGCTGGAGGCGGACGAGACCGCCGTCGTCGAGCTGGGCGGCCTGACCTGGACCGTGCGCGGCGCCGCCGACGTGCTGAGCAAGATCTTCCTCGATGCCGGCGTACAGGTGCGCACGCAGGCCCGCGGCGAGCAGGAGAACCTGGAGGAGGCGCTCATGCCCGCCCCGGCGGACACGCGCGCCATGGGCGTGCTGATCGACCTGGGAGAGGATGAGGTGTTGGTGATCGGTCAGGGCCTCATGTTGGAGGCGGCCGGTGCCCCGGGTGAGATCGTGGAGATCGACGACGCCGTCGAGGGCCGCTACGAGGCGGGGGAGTGGGTGAGTGGCCGCAACCTCAACGGTGACGAGCGCCTGAACCTGATGCCGCTGGACCACCTGGCCGCCGTGCGGGTGCGCGTGCTGCGGCGCTGAGAACGGCGACGCGCCGTCTTCACCACCGTCGACAGCTAGGGCGTGAAGGACAGTCCCCAACCGGTGGACGGGGGAGCCTGAGGACCACGCCCTGGGGACCTCCCGGGGCGGGTGGTCGACCAAGGTCCACGCCGCCGCCGATGCCGCCTGCGGGGTCCTGACACGTCTCCTGACTGCCGGGCAGGCAGCCGACTGCCCGATAATGATCCCCGTCCTGCAGGCCATCCGCGTCAAACGCCCCACATTAGGGCGGCCCCGCACGCGCCCTCAGATGGTGCTGGCCGACAGGGCCTACTCCTCACGCACGAATCGTGACTGGTTGCGCGCCCACCACATCAACGCCACCATCCCCATCAAGGCCGACCAGGCCGAAAACCGCCGCCGACCCGGCATCGCCGGGGCAGGCCGCCGGCCTTCGACCCTACGGCGTACAAGGACCGCAACGCTGTGGAACGCTGCTTCGGCCAACTCAAGCAGAACCGGGCCATGGCCACCAGGCACGACAAACTCGCCGTCCGCTACCAAGCCATCACCCACATCGCCAGCATCGGCCACTGGCTCAAACGACTTACATAACACGCCCTAGTTTGAGTGTGCTGCGTGCGCCCGTCGAGGACGCGGAGTCGCCTTCGTGAGCACGCTCGCGCTGTTGGGAGCGTCGTCCCGGAGCCGGGTTGTCGACGCGGGTGCCTCCGGGCGGGCCGGTCGTGTGCTCAGCGAGGATTGGTGTGCGCAGTCAGGCGAGCAGGGCGTTCCCGCGGTGTCGGGGCCCGGTTGCCGACAGTCGAAGGGGGCGAGTGGGTCTTGCACCGCCCCGGTTGGACCGCCCACGCCCCGTTGGACCGCCGTAACCGGCGGCTACGGCGGTCCAACGGGGGAACAGGGGTCCAACGGAGGAACAGCGGTCCAACTGGCAGGTTCGACGGCCACGTACACAGACACCCAACCGCGCACCGCCACCCAAGCACTTACGCAACAGGACCAAATGCGGGCGTGACGAACGGTGGTGTCAGCTACGCACTCATGCTTCTGTTTCGACGGGGTGCGACGTGCTGGCCTGTCTGGATTCGTTGGCGTTGTCGATCGCGGCGAGTGCGCACGCGAGTACTTCCTCCGAGGTGAAACGCTCCGTGGTTGTCTCCATCTCGACTTCCGCCGCGGCCAGCGCCTCGGTGATCTCCCGGTTGAGCGCGAGCGCCTCGTAGTGCTCGATGCTCATCACCACCATGTCACCAACCCCATTGCGGGTCAGGAAGACCGGGCGATTGTCCTCATGGACGGTTGCGGAGATCTCCGTGAATTTGTTGCGCAGGTCCGAGATCGGACGGATGACGGGCACGGGTGTCTTCTCTCATCAGCGGCGATCTATCATGAAGATGATAGTAAGCTGGCGAGGTCGGGGTGGTTTGGCTCGTGACAACGCACGGTTTCGGTGCGTCACTGGTTCCGGTCTCGACGAAATGGGGCGGGAAGCGGTAGGCGAAAGGCGATCACGCGTCCTGACGACGGTGGGTGAGTAGCTCCTGCACCCCCACCGGGGAGCCGTGGGAAAGCCAGACGTGCATTACGTGAGCGGACAGCAGGCGGTCGGTGACCATGCGGCAAGCCCCTGCCAACGCGTCGTCCTCGTTGCCCATGCGCACGCGCAGGCGCTCGGAGGTGGCCGGCAGGACGCGACGGCGCAGAGCCTGACCGACCGCGCGGGAGAAGAACTCGCCGGCCTCTGCCACGCCGCCGCCCAACACGACCTCCCCGGGGTTGTATGTGGTGGTCAGTACCGCCAGCACCACGGAGAGTCGGTCCGCGGCCTCGGTCAGCAGTCGCATGCACACGGGGTCGCCCTCCGCCGCGCCGCGGAAGACGTGTTCGCAGCGGATGCCTCCGGATTCGTCGAGTCGGCGCAGATAGGAGGAGCGCTTCAGGGCCTGCGGGGTCACGGCCGCCTCCTCCATGGCGCCGCCGGAGAGCGTCGTCTCCAAGCACCCCTTGCGTCCGCAGCGGCAGGCGCGTCCCCCCGATCCCGTCATCTGGATGTGGGCGATCTCCCCGGAGGCCGCAGCGGCACCGCGGTGCACCTGCCCGCGGGAGACGATGCCCATGCCGAGCCCCAGGCTGAGGCGGACATACAAAAGGTCCTGCGGGGCGCCGATGCGCTTCGCGGCGGCCAGCGCCAGGACATTGACCTCGTCGTCGACCCAGACCGGCAGGCCCAGCGCCTGTGCCAGTCGGCTGCGCAGCGGGAAGCCGGTCCAGCTCAGGGTATCGGAGGCGCCGCCGGTCCTGGCCGTAGCCGGGGCGATCAGACTCCCATCGCGGAAGTCCACGGCCGTCGGGATGCAGGCGCCCACGCCCCAGGTAGGTGGAAGCTCGGGGTGGCGGTCACGCAGCGCGGTCAGATGCTCCAGGGCGTGCCGGGTGACCGTCTGTGGATCGCTGAGAATGCCCTCCTCCCAGCTGACCCGATCGAGAATCGCGCCGCTCAAGTCCGTCAGTGACGCGGTGCTGGAACGGTAGGAGATCGACAGGACCAGGATTGTGGCCGCGGACGGATTGAAGCGCCACATCTCCGGGGCGCGCCCGCCGGTTGACACGCCCCGGCCGGCGGGAGAGAGCAGCCCGAGCTCGACGGCGGTCTTGAGTCGCCGGTCGACGGCGTTCCGGCCCAGCGTCAGGGTCTCGGACAGGTCAGCACGGGAGACGCCTTGAGGATACTGGCGTGCCTCAGCGATGAGCTCCGCCAGTTGGGAGACGTGGGCGAAGGAGGGGGTGCGGAGCGGGACTGGTGTGCTCGTCTTTGTGCCCCGGGCTGGTGCTGAGGTGTCGGGCGGCTGCACGCCTTCGTGCTGGCTGTCTCGAGGTGTCACACAGGCAGTGTCCGTCCCACTTTCGTATGCGTCAACCGGAATAATGGCAACGATGTCGCGACTTATGCCTCAATCGTGCGAAACTTGAAGACGGCCGACGCGGCCCCGATAAACGGCTGTCGATGTGCTGAGGGTTTGTTGACCAGACCTGAGAGCTCGTGTGTCGGGGCGGGGGCGGAGTGGTCGTGTGAGTGCCGAAGGCTCAACCTTATGCACGGGCGGTGCGGAAGGAGGGGATGGTGTGCTTGTCGCCCGCAGCGACCCCGCGTTGACTGTAGCTCAGAACGTAACGAGGTGCGGACGTCGCAGTCCCTGGCCTCGGGAGTTCCGGGCAGAGCAGCCCGCACTTCGCATCACAGAAAGGCCCGTCATGACGACGCAGTCTGCGGCACCCGCCACGACGGGGGCCCAGGTCCCCCTCAAGGAGAAGATCTCCTTCGCCTTCGCCGAGTTCGGCTCCCAGTTCATCTGGACTACGGTCGGCTCGTACCTTCTCAAGTACTACACCGATGTAGCCCTGATCCCCGCGGTTGTTGCCGGGAATATCCTGCTGTTCGCGCGGGTGTTTGACGGCATTCAGGATCTCGGGTTCGGCTACATCGCCGAACGCACAAAGTCTAGGTGGGGTCGGTTCCGTCCGTATGTCATCTTCGGCGCGCCCGCCGTGTCCATAACGATGATCCTTGCTTTTTGGATGCCATTCAGCAGCAGTGGCGCCAAGGTTGCTTGGGCGGGTGTCACTTATGTGCTGCTGTGTTTTGCCTACACTGTCGCCAATATGGCGTATGGCTCGCTGGCTGGGGTTATGACTACCGACTCCGGGGAGCGCGTGACCCTTAACTGGATTCGTTCTCAGGGGAGCACGATAGCTCAGCTCCTTCTCCAGACTCTCACTCCGTTCCTCTTGCTGGCATTTGTGGCATCCGATGCCGCCAAGGATAAGGGTTTTGATGGTCGCTCCTACTTCATCACCATGGCCATCTACGGCTTGGTTGCCCTGCCGATGTTCCTCATAACCGGCTTCAATGTACGGGAACGCATCACCATGACGCCCGAGCAGCAGCAGATCTCCTTTGGTGCCACTGTAAAAGCGGTGCTGTCCAACGGGCAGCTTCTCGTTGTCTTCTTCTGCCTGCTCATCAATCTAATCGGGCTATTCGGTCGTATTGGTGTCATGTTCTTCTTCTGTGCTGATTTCCTCGGGAACCCGCTACTCATGGTTCCGGTGATGCTCGCTTTCCAGGTTGGCACGATGGTCGGACAATTCGTATTTCCGCCCTTTGCTCTCAAGCTGGGAAAGAGGAATATGCTCATGGCTTCTGTGTTACTGAGCGCGATCTTCCTGTTTCTCATCTTCTTCATTGGAGATTCTAGGGGGATGACCGTACTCTATATTCTCCAATTCTGCTATGGCGCATCTGGTTTTGCCGCTCCAATTGCCCTGTCCATGGTGCCGGACGCCGTCGACTACTACGAACTCAAGACGGGTGTTCGTGCGGACGGTACCTCCTACGCGGCGGTGTCCCTTTCCACCAAGATCGCGTCGGCCATCGGCGGTGCCATCTCCCTCTACATTATTGGATGGTTCGGTTATAACGGCGCGGCTGAGACGCAGGCTGCGAGTGCGCTGACCGGAATCAACGTCGCTGCAAACCTGATGCCGGCGATCATGGCAGTCATTGCCTTCATTCCGCTGCTGTTCTGGAAGTTGTCCACAAAGCGCATGGAGGAGATCGAGGCTGAGCTCAACGTCAAGCGGGCCGCCCAGGCCGAGGCGTTAGCACAGGGCCTGGACCGCGACGAGGCCGAGCGCCTCGCCGAGGCGGCGGAGCGCGCCGCCGAGGAACGCGGCGAGATCTAATTACGCCGCGGGCGGGTGCAGGCGGATGATCGGCCGCAGGGCCGGCACCCTCCTGCGCCCGCCCGACCCAGTCAACGCCGCACGACCATCCACCTGCTAACCCGCTCAACGAGGAGCCCTCCCGTGACCGCCGCCCCCGCCGCCAACCACCCAGCCACCAGCCCAAAGAGCCCCGCCGCACAGCTCACCGACGCCCGGCGCGAGCGCATCGAGTCCATCCTCGCGTCCCTTACCTGGGAGGAGAAGCTGGCGCAGGTGCAGGTCACCTTCAAGATGACCACCGAGGAGTGTCTGGAGGCGGCGCGTGCCGGTATCGGCGCCCTGTTTTGGCCCGGCAACGCGGCAGACGCCAACGCGATCCAGCGCGCCGCCGTGGAGGAGACCCCGCACGGCATCCCCCTGCTCATCGGCCTGGACGTCATCCACGGCCAACGCACCATCTTCCCCACCCCGCTGGCCATGGGCGCCTCCTTCTCCACCGCCGTCGCCCGCACCTGCGCCACCGTCTCCGCCGCCGAGGCCCGCTCCGGCGGCGTCACCTGGACCTACTCGCCCATGGTGGACGTCGCTCGCGACCCGCGCTGGGGACGCGTCGCCGAGGGCTTCGGTGAGGACCCCCTGCTGACCGCCGAAGTCGGCGCCGCCATGGTTGCGGGCTACCAGCACGAGCGCCTGGACGAGCCCGGCACCGTGGTGGCCACCGCCAAGCACTTCATCGGTTACGGCGCCGCCGAGGGCGGCCGTGACTACAACACCGTGGACATGTCCGACCAGCGGCTCCAGTCCGTCTACCTGCCGCCCTTCGCCGCCTGCGTGGACGCCGGTGTCGGCTCCGTCATGGCCTCCTTCAACACCGTGAACGGCCGCCCGGTGCACGCCAACCGCCGCCTGCTCACCGGCCTCCTCAAGGACGAGCTCGGCTTCACCGGCGCGATCGTCGGCGACGCCTCCGGCGTGGAGAACCTCATCCCCCACGGGGTGGCCGCCGACCTGCCCGACGCCGCCCGCATGTCGCTTTCCGCCGGGCTCGACATCGAAATGGGCGGGCACCTGCACGACCCGGACGCCCGCCCCGACCACCCCGCCCTCCTGGACGGCGACGACCCGGCCCTGGTGGCGCGCGTCGACGACGCCGTGCGCCGCGTTCTGGCCCTAAAGCTGGCCCTCGGCCTGTTCGAGAACCCCTACGTGGACCCCGCCGCCGAAATCACGGCCCCCACCCCGCAGCACCTGGCCTCCGCCCGCGCCGCCGCCGAGAAGTGCCCCGTCCTGCTCACCAACGACGGCTCCCTACCGATCGCCCCCACCGCCCGCCGCATCCTGCTGGCCGGCCCGGCCGCCACCCACACCGACCACCTGGGCGCCTGGGTGCAGCACTTCGCCGCCCCACCCACCCGCTCGCTCGCGGACGCGCTGGCCGCGGCCCTGGAGGCCCGCGCCGCCGACGCGGGCACGCCCGCCCCCGAGCTGACGGTGCTGGGCGGGCAGAACCCGCTCGGCATCACCGGGGACGAGGTCGACGCCGTCGCCGCGGCCGCCGCCGACGCCGACCTGGTGATCCTTGCCCTGGACGAACCCAGCCAACTCACCGGCGAGGCCACCTCCCGCGCCGACCTGCACCTGCCCGGCGACCAGGCCGCCCTCGTCCACGCCGTCGCCGCCACCGGCACGCCCCTGGCCGTGGTGCTCGTGGCCGGGCGCCCGCTGGTCGTGGAGGACTGGATCGAGGAGCCGGGCGCCGTCCTGGCGGCCTGGCACCTGGGCACTACCGGCCCGGAGGTCATCGCCGACCTCCTCACCGGCGCCGTCAACCCCTCCGGGCGCCTACCCATCGGCTTCCCCCGCCACTCCGGGCAGCTCCCCGCCACCTACGACGCCCACGAAAACACCGGCCGCCCCGCCACCCGCGGCGGGGAGATGGTCAAGCCCGTCTTCGACATGGGCCTGGACGGCCCCGCCAACCTCCAGGAGTTCTTCACCTCCAAGTACCGCGACCTGCCGCTCGGCCCCCGCTTCCACTTCGGCCACGGCCTGTCCTACACGAGCTTCGCCTACCGCGACGCCGCCCTGTCACGCACCACCATCTCCCGGGCCGAGCTCGACGCCGACGCCGCCGTGGAGGTCACGGCCGCCGTCGCCAACACCGGGGAGCGGGACGGTGAGGACGTGGTACTGCTGTTCACCCGCGACGTGCTCGCCTCGCTCGCCCCCGCCGTGCGCAGGCTCGCCGGCTTCCAGCGCGTCGCCGTCCCCGCCGGCGGCAGCCAAGCGGTCTCCTTCCGGCTGGACCGCAGCCACCTGGCGCTGTGGGATGACGATGGGGAGGGCTGGCGCGTCGAGCCCGGCGACTTCGAGATCCGCCTCGGGGACGACCCCGACGCCGAGCCCCTGCTGCTGACCGTCACCGACTGACCCCGCGCACAAGCACCTGCAAGCACGTACGAGGAGGTACGGCCCATGCGCTTCAACTCACCCGACGACCCCGTCGTCGTCACCGAGAGCCCCGAGAAGGTCGGCCGCGTCGCCGGCGTCCACGGCGAGCGGATTCACGTCCTGGACGGCCTGCCCCAGCGCGGCCCGGAGTGGACGCCGGCGGTGATGGCTCAGGCGGACCGCTACGACCTGCCCGTCGAGCCCGTCGACCTGCCCGAGGTGGCCCGCCGGGACGATGCGGCCCCCGGCCCGCACGGGGACGTCCCCGTACGCGTGTACACCCCGCACGAGCTCGCCGCCCCCGACGCCGCCGGCCGCCGCGGCGCCGTCGTCTGGATCCACGGGGGCGCCTTCATCTTCGGCGACCTTGACACCGCCGAGGCCGACCACACCGCCGCCCGCCTCGCCGACGCCACCGGGCTGCCCGTCGTCAGCGTCGACTACCGGCTCGCCGTCGACGGCGTCACCCACCCGGTGCCACACAACGACTGCTGGGCCGCCTACCAGTGGGTGCGCGCCGGCGGGCACGGACTGCCCACCGACCCGGCCAGGGTGGCGGTCGGCGGTGGCAGCGCCGGAGCCTGCCTGGCGGCCTCCGTCGGCCTGCACGGCCGCGACGCCGGACAGGCCCCCGCCGGCGTCTTCCTCGCCTATCCGCTGGTCCACTACCCGCTGCCGGGGCCCTCCGTCGAGCTCGCCGCCGTCCTGTCCACCCTGCCGCCGGTGCTGCTCGGCCCCGAGGGTGAGAACGACGCCCTGATGGCCCAGCTGCTGGGGCCGGAACTGACCGGCGTCGAGCACTTCGACTACGCCATGCCCGGGAACGCCGAGTCCCTGACCGGCTACCCGCGCACCTACATCGAGAACTGCGAGGCCGACGAACTGCGCGCCTCCGGGGAACGCTTCGCCGAGCAGCTCGCCCAGGCGGGCGTCGATGTGGAGCAGCACACCGTGCCGGGGGAGACCCACGGCCACCTGTCCGTGCCCGGCCTGCCCACCGCCAAGGCCACCTGCGCCCACTTCGCCGCCTTCATCGGCGACGTGCTGCGCTGAGCCCACCCCACCTCCCCCGACCACCCGCACGCTGTACACAACCGCCGTCGCACCACCGGAGTAACCAAATGACCACCACCGACATCCCGTGCGCCGCCCCCGCCTGGGGGCGTGGCATCGAGAACCAGCGCCGCGCCAACCTCGGCGACGGCACCTACCGCAACCCCGTCATGGGTGGGGACTACCCCGACCCCACCGTCCTGCGGGTGGGGGACCGGTACTACCTGACCTACTCCTCCTTCGAGTCCAGCCCCGGCATCGTGCTGTGGCGCTCGGAGAACCTGGTGGACTGGGAACCGGTCGGCCCCGCCTGCCCGGAGCCCTGGGGCAGCGTCTTCGCCATCGACCTGGTTGAACACGCCGGCCGCTACTACATGTACATCCCCTTCATGCCCACCTCCTGGTCGCGCGTGGACGCCCCCACCATCGCGGTGATGTGGACCGACGACATCGAGGGGACCTGGCACGGGCCCATCGACCTGGGCCTGCGCGGCTACATCGACCCCGGGCACGCCGTGGGGGAGGACGGCGAACGCTACCTGTTTTTGAACGGCATCGACCGGGTCCGGCTCACCCCCGACGGCCTGGGAACCGTCGGCGAGGTGGAGCACGTCTACGACGGCTGGCACTACCCGGATGACTGGGTGGTGGAGGCCTACTCCCTGGAGGGCCCCAAGCACGTGCAGCGGGACGGCTGGCACTACCTGGTCTCCGCCGTCGGCGGCACCGCCGGTCCGGCCACCGGGCACATGGTCATCGTGGCCCGCTCCCGCAGCATCGACGGCCCCTGGGAGAACATGCCCACCAACCCGCTGGTGCGCTGCACCGACGCCGCCCAGCCCTGGTGGTCCCGGGGCCACGGCACCCTGCTGGAGGGACCCGGCGGGCAGTGGTACGTCATCTACCACGCCTACGAGCGGGGCGCGCAGGGGCTGGGTCGGCAGATCCTGCTGGAACCGGTCGACTGGACCGACGACGGTTGGCCCGTCGCCCGCGGCGGCGACCTCACCGCGCCCCTGCCCCTGCCCGGCGGCGGCAGCCAGCAGCGGCCCCACGGCGTCGCCCTGTCCGACGACTTCCACGCCCCGGCCTGGGGCTGGCGCTGGACCTTCGACCGGCCGGGTGCCGACGAGACCGCCCGCGCGGCCTTCACCGAGGCGGGCCTGGTGCTGGCCGGGAAGGGCCAGGACCCGGCGTCGGCCTCACCCATGACCGTGCGCGCCCCCGACCGCTCCTACCGGGTTGAGGTCGGCATCGAACTGCTGGACGCCGCCCGGGCGGGAGAGGACGGCGGCCCGCAGACCAGAGCCGCGGAGGGCTCCGGCGGTGAACCGGGCACGTCCGGCGGCTCGGAGACCCCCGGGACGACGGCGGGCCTGCTGCTGTTCTTCAACCACCGGCTCTTCCTCGGACTGGAACTGGCCGCCGGGCGCCTGCAGGCGTGGACCGGCGGCACCCGCACCTGGGGGAGTCAGCCGCTGCCGGAGGGCACCCGCGCCCTGGAACTCGCTCTGGAGAAGCGCGAGCACATCGTGCAGATGTACTACCGCAGCCCCGGGCAGACGGAGTGGACCCACTACCCGCTCACCCTGGAGTGCTCCGGCTACCACGCCAACACCGCGAACGACCTGGTCTCGCTGCGGCCCGCCGTCTTCGCAGCCGGACCCGGCAGCGCCCGCATCACCGACTTCCGCTACCGGGCCCTGTAAGGGCCGCACGTAACAGCCAGGAGCACACAATGACCGCGCCCGCCGACCTGCGCCGACCCGCCACCCGCGCCGCCCTGACCCGGGCGCGCTTCGCCACCCCGGAAATGACCGACCGGCCCGGCATCCGCTGGTGGTGGCAGCAGCCGGTTCCGGTTGAGGCACTGCTCGAGGAGCTGCGGGCCATCGCCGCCGCCGGCTTCGGGGAGGTGGAGATCGCCTTCTCGCCCGGCTTCTGGGCCGACGCCGCCCAGCGTGAGGCGCTGGCCGCCGTCCTGGCCGAGGCCCGGCACCTGGGGGTGGGGGTGGCCATGACGCTCGGCGCCGCTTGGCCGCTGCAAACCCCCAACACCACCCGCGGCACCGCCTACGCCGCCCAGGAGCTCCAGTACGGGGTGAGGTGGGTTGAGGGCGAGGGCCGGGCGGATGCCCGGGGCGACGCCGGCCGGGCCGCCGCCGAGATTCATGGGCCCGGCGGTGGCCGCGGCGCGGTCACCACCCCCGTGCCCGCCCCCTTCGACGACGCGGAGCTGGCGCGCGGCGGGAAGCTGGTCGCCGTCGTCTCCGCCCGGGTGGTCCGACGCGGCACACCACCGCGGGTGGTGGACTCCGGCAACCCTTGGGGCAAGCCCACCAAGATCATCGAGCCCGAGCACTCCACCCTGCTGGACGAGACCACCCTGACCGACCTGACCGGGCAGGTGCGCGGTGAGGGGACCGGCGCCATCGTCGACTGGGAGCCCGGGCCGGGGCAGTGGGCGCTCATGGCCTTCTGGAGCCGCGACAGCGAGCAGGGGGTGACCAGCTTCCTGGACGCCGCCGCCGCTCGCGCCGCCCTGGCCTACCTGGATGAGCACCAGCTCGGGCAGGCGGGTG
>NZ_LK995498.1:46437-49106 GCF_900002405.1 Actinomyces succiniciruminis
CGGAGGGGTCTACCGCCACTGAGCTGTTCGAGGACTCCCTGGAACTGAACGCCGACTGCCTGTTCTGGAGCCCGGAACTGCGTGAGCGCTTCCAGGCCCGGCGCGGCTACGACCCCACCCGCTACCTGCCGCTCCTGATCGCCCACGGCCAGTGCCGGTACTGGGTGCCCGAGACGCCGCCGCGCCCCGACTTCGACTCCGCCGATCCCGACGGCGCCCCGACCTCGCTGGGGCGGCGCGTGCGCACGGACTACGACCGCACCGTCACCGACCTGTACGTCACCGACCACCTGGCCCTGATCCAGGACTGGGCCGTCGGGCACGGCATGCGGCACAAGGCGCAGGCCGCCTACGGGCAGAACCTGGAACCGGTCCGCTCCTTCCGGGAGCTGGTGCGCTGCGGCGGGCGCGCGGAGGTGGAGTCCCTGAACTCCGGGGACCGCGCGCCCATCAACATGGACCACCCGAACTGGCGCTTCGCCCTGGACTGGCAGCGCAGCTGCGTGGCCGGCGCCCACCAGGGCGGGGCCGCGCGCGTGTCCACCGAGCTCGGCGCCCAGATGGACAAGTGCTACGACTTCTCCCTGGCCGACTACCGGCACATGCTGGACAAGGAGTGGGCCGTCGGCGTCACCAAGCCCTTCGTGCACGGCTTCGCCGCCCAGGACCCCGAGGCGCCCTGGCCGACCCGGGGCCGCTTCGGCACCATCGTCTCCGAGTCCTGGAACCACCGGCACTTTCCCCAGTGGCCGCACTGGAAGGGACTGACCGACTATTGGGCGCGCGGCACCGCGGTGCTGGAGACCGGCACGCCCCGAGCGGACGTGGCCGTCTACCGGGACGGCTTCCTGACCACCGCCGCCCGCGGCAACGCCGAGGCCGACGCGACCGCCCCCGACCGGCTCATCGACGCCGAGCCCCTGGAGCGCGCCGGCTACAACGTGCAGCTACTCGACCCGGTCGGCCTGGCCGAGGCAGGCGCCGTCGGCCTCGAAGCGGGGCGAGTCGTGCTCTTCCCGGAGGGGCCCGCCTACCGGGCACTGGTGCTGAATGCCGCGCTTCAGGGCGGCGCGATCCCGTTGGATGCGGCCCGTGCGCTGGCGCGCGCCGCCGCGGAGGGACTGCCGATTGTGCTCGTCGGCCGGCCGCCCACCGGGGATGCCGGATGGGGCGGCGCCGACGCCGACGCGGCCGTCCGTGAGGCGATCGCCTCCGCGCTCGCGGGACCGCGCGTGAAGCGGGTGGACGGCTGGGCGGAGGTGCCCGGCGCGCTCGCGGCACTCGGGGTGCGGCCCCGCGTGGCCTGGAACGGGCCGGTGCTACTGACCCAGGTGCGTGACGCCGCCGAGGGCCGCTACGTGCTCGTCTACAACCCCGCCGCGCAGGCGGTGGCACTGCCGCTGGAGATCGAGGGGGCCGGGCGCGTGGAGGTCCTGGACCTGGACGCCGGCGAGATCACTCGTGTGGGTGCCGAGGTGGCCGGCGGGCGTACGCGGGTGGAGGCCTGCCTGGAGCCGCTCGGCTTGGTGATGCTGCGGATCGTGTCCGCGGGGGAGGGCGCAGTGGCGGCGGCCGCGACCGCGGGGAGTGGCGACACAGTCGATGAAGTCGGCGCCCGTGCGGTGGCCGGGGCGGTGATCGGAACCGGGGCCGTGGGCGGTGCAGCGGATGCGTATGGCGTGGACGCCGCCGCGTTGCGTGGAGGTTCGGCGGCCACCGCCCGCGTCAGTGCCGGCGGCGAGGAGTTCGTGCTGACGGACTGGAGCCTGACCGTCCTCAGCGAGGAGCCCGCCGGGCCCCGCACCATCGTCCTGCCAGGGCAGGGCCCCGGCGACTGGCGCGACATCGCGGCGCTGAGGGACGTCTCCGGCACCGGCCTGTACCGGGCACGCGTGGAAGTGGGCAGTGGCGGCGACGCTGGCCGGGCTGTGCTCGCGGGCGCCGTGCTGACGCTCGGGGAGCTGGGCGGCAGCGCCGTGGTGCGGGTGGGCGACCGGGTCTTCGGGCCGGTGCTGCGCGACGCTGCGGCTATCGCGATCGGGGGCGCGCTGTCGGCGGCCGTGGCCGCAGGACAGGAGCCGATCATTGAGATCGAGGTGCGCACGACGCTGCGCAACGCCACCCTGGCGGCTGACGCCTACATGGCTGGCCCCTGGGCGGTGGAGCACCCGAGCGTCCCCCACGGCCTCCTCGGCCCCGTCCACCTCCGCTAGCCCCTCCGGTCCCCTCCACCGAGGTCGGTAGATCTTACGTACCGAGGTCGGTTGATCTTACGTGCCGACGTCGGTTGATCTTACGTACCGAGGTCGGTGGAAGTTACGTGCCGACGTCGGTTGATGTGGCGGAGACTATATCCGGGTTGGGTGTGGTTGGAGTGGGCGCGTAGGGGCTGCACACTGGAGGCTTTCCATGATTCCGCGGTCGACGGGGGAAACCATGGAATCATCGCCCTGTCTATGGGATGAGCATCCAACAAAGACACTAAGCCATCCGCAGTGCAGTCGCTGCCCTGATGCTTGACCGGAACTGTCCAAGAGCGGCATAAACGCGGAAAGGGGCCGTTCGGTCGGTTGTGCAGAACGGCTTGATTTCAACGGTTTTCGAAATGCAGGGGAACCGGGGGTGCTGTGATGTCTCAGGACATCGGTGACAGTTCTGCCTCAGGACAT
>NZ_LK995499.1:0-2058 GCF_900002405.1 Actinomyces succiniciruminis
CCGATGGCGGCAGAGCGCATTAGCCCCGACATGGCCTGCTTGCGCGCGTCCTGGCCCTTGACGGCCCACACCGGGTTGTTCACCAGCGTCAGGGGAATGTTGAGCGTCGCCAGTACGGCTGCGCAGGTGCGCGGCGCCCGTCCCGTGGCCAGGCCCAACCCGGCCACTACGCTCACGGCGCCGCTGATGCGGGTGAGCAACTCGGCGTCCGAGTGCAGCACCGGCGGCAGCCCGGCCTTCTCCAGCACCGGCTGCACCTTTTCGAACTTCTCCGCATGCCGCTTGGGTCGGGCGAGGGCGTCAATGCCATCGACGATGAAGGGGGCGGCAAGCGCCGGGCGGGCAACGATGCGCAGAAGGTCCATACCCCCATCTTCGCGCACCGCGGCGCCCGGTGCCAGTAGCCGGCGACAACAGCCGGGAATGCGCGGGCCCGCGGAGTCGTTTAGGACGGCGATGATTGCTTCTTACACCCGCCCCGCCCCGGGGGCATCTCCCACGGCCGCGCCGGGAATCGGCGTAGCCCCGGGCCTGGTGTCTGCTATGACCTCGTTACCGCGGGGCGCCCAGCCGCGGCGCACTACTGGTACGGGCGGGCTAGGCTCGTGGTCGATGACGGACACAGACGATCACCGCCCCACGGACCGGCTTGGCGTGGCACAGTCCCCCGCCGAGGCGGAGCCCGACGACCTCGACCGTGCCCCGGCCGACGAGTCTGCCGAGGCCCGCGCGGCCCGCTTCGAGGCCGACGCCCTGCCTTATCTGGACCAGCTCTATGGCGCCGCTTTGCGTATGACCCGCAACCCGGCTGACGCCGAGGATCTGGTGCAGGACACGTACGCCCGCGCCTTCGGCGCCTTTCACCAATACCGGCCCGGCACCAACTTGAAGGCCTGGCTCTACCGCATCCTGACCAACACCTTCATCAACACCTACCGCAAGAAGCAGCGTGAGCCGCTGCAGTCCGACGCCGACACGGTCGAGGACTGGCAGCTGCACCGGGCCGCCTCACATGACTCCGTCGGGCTGCCCAGCGCCGAGAACCTGGCGTTGGACGAGCTGCCGGACGAGGAGATCAAGGCGGCCCTGGGGGAGCTCAGCGAGGAGCGGCGGCTGGCCGTTTACCTGGCCGACGTCGAGGGCTTCTCCTACAAGGAGATCGCCGAGATCATGGGCACCCCCATCGGCACGGTCATGTCGCGCCTGCACCGTGGGCGCCGGCAACTACGTGAGCTACTTGCGGACCACGCCCGCCAGCTGGGCTATGTCAGCGCGGAGGAGAAGAACTAATGGGTGAGAAGAACCCGACCGAGCCCTGTTCGTGCGCGGAGGCCCGTACCCACCTGGAGCGCTTCCTCGACCATGAGGTCGACCAGGATCTTCAGGCCCGCCTGGCCGAGCATGTCGCTTCCTGCGAGCACTGCTCCCGCCAGGCCGACGCCGAGCGGCACCTACGCGAGTTGGTCCGCTCCCGCTGCGCCGAGCAGGCTCCGCCCGCGCTGCGCGCCCGCGTCCTGGGCTACCTGTCCGCGGCGCGCATCAGCTCCACGACGACGTCGGTCGTCTCCACCACGCGGGTCACGGCCACGGTGGTGCGCACCGAGCGCATCGAACGCGGCTGAAGCGCCCGGCGGAGCGGTCGCCGCGGTGATCTGTGTTCGCATTCACCGCCGCCGTGGGGCGGCCGGCTGGCAGCGACTGGGCGCGATGTGCGAAAATACCCGGCGTTCCGTGCCCCTCGGGGCGGAGAAGAACCACCACACATGAGGAGGCAGGAATGAGCAAGCGCGGTCGGAAGCGTCGTGCACGCGCCAAGAACAGCGCCAACCACGGCAAGCGTCCCAACGCCTGAGACGGGTGGGGCGGCGTCTCGGCGCCGCACTCAACTACCTACGACCGGCCGGTCACCACTGTGGTGGCCGGCCGGTCGCTTGCTCACCTCGGTGCGGGCACGCCCAGCCACTCGTACCAGCCGCGGTGCAGCACCAGCCAGGCCAGCAACCCGTAGCCGGCCTGGGCCGGATGCCCGCCGCCGTCGGAAATGACATCGGTGAGCCA
>NZ_LK995499.1:2160-3812 GCF_900002405.1 Actinomyces succiniciruminis
GCCAGCGCTCGGCCAGTCGCGCCGTCGTCTCGCCCGGGACGGCCAAGGTGTTCCACATGATGCCCAGCTCGCGAGGCGTGCGTGCCATCACCCGGCCGGTCCACCCCAGGGCGCGGGCATCCCCGTAGCCGGACACCAGCTCATCACCGATGAAGCACAGGCTCGTCTCCTCCATGGCCACCCGCTCCGCTCCTCACTTGTTGACGACTGCTGAGCCTCATCTTGCCATTGTCCAGCCGGTGTGCATTGCGCCGCGCGGGCACCGCGGTGGCGGGCGAAGGTGATAGCGTGCCAGCACTATGCGACGAAACGCTCGCCGGGCGCGCAGGCGCCACCGCTCCGGCACGGAATCCGACCACCCCCACCCCGACTCGGCCCGTCGGCCCGCGGGAGGCCGCCCGTGAGGGAGTGGCTGATGATCGCCGTCGGCGTGCTGCTGACGGCCGGCACCGCACTGTTTGTAGCCGGAGAGTTCTCTCTGGTGGCTCTGGACCCCTCCACCGTGGAGACGCGCGCTGCCGCCGGCGACCGCGGGGCAGCCCGGGTCGGCCGGGCGCTGAGCCGCCTGTCCACGCTGCTTTCCGGGGCCCAGGTGGGCATCACCCTGACCACCATCCTGCTCGGCTACACCATGCAGGCCGCACTGTCCACGCTGCTGACCGGCCTGCTGTCCACCTGGCTGGCGCAGGCGGTCGCCACCGGTGTGGCGGCGGCCGCCGCCCTGATCCTCGTCAACGCCTTCTCCATGGTGGTCGGTGAACTCATCCCCAAGAACGCCACCCTGTCCGACCCCATGCGGGCCGCCCGCGCCGTCACCCCTTTCCTGATGGGGTTCAGCGCGGTCCTCAAACCCGTGATCGCCGTGCTCAACGGCACCGCCAACCGGGTGCTGCACCGGATGGGGATCGAGCCGGCCGAGGAGATCAGCGGCACCCGCTCCGCCTCCGAACTGGCCGCCCTGGTGCGGCACAGTGCCGAGGAGGGGGTTCTGGACGTGTCCACCGCCGCACTGCTGACCCGCTCGATCGGGGTGGGACGGTTGACCGCCGTCGACGTCATGACGGACCGCGGCCGCCTGCACACCCTGACCGAGCAGGACACGGCCGCCGACGTGGTGGACCTGGCCCGGGCCACCGGCCACTCCCGCTTCCCCGTCATTGGCGACGACGCCGACGACGTGCTCGGCATCGTCCACCTGCGCCGCGCAATCGCCGTCCCCTACGCCAAACGCGCGGAGGTACCGGTGACCTCATCGTCCCTGATGACTCCCGCCCACCGGGTGCCGGAGACCATGCCACTGGCCGCCCTACTGGTGGAACTGCGCGACACCGGCAGCCAGATGGCGCTGGTGGTGGACGAGTACGGGGGCACCGCCGGCGTGGTGACGCTGGAGGACGCCGTGGAGGAGATCGTCGGAGACGTGGCCGACGAGCACGACCGGCGCCGCTCCGGCGCACACGCCGACGCCGCCGGCGACTGGCTGGTACCCGGCTGGCTGCGCCCCGACGAGCTGGTCGACCGCGCCGGCATACAGGTGCCCGACGACGGCCCCTACGAGACCCTGGCGGGCCTGGTCATGACGGAACTGGGGCGCATCCCCGAGGTCGGCGACGCCGTGGCCACGCCGCAGGCGGTGCTGACCGTGGAGGCCA
>NZ_LK995499.1:4162-34659 GCF_900002405.1 Actinomyces succiniciruminis
CGCCGCATCACCCGCCTGCGTATTCATCCGCTCACTACTCCGGGCACCGCCGACGGGGCGTCCGCCGGGGGAGCGGCAACAGAGGTCGGGGGAGAGGAAACGCAGCGATGAGTACCTCCCTCGCCCTGATCCTGACCGTGGTGCTGCTGGCCGGCAACGCCTTCTTCGTTGCCGCCGAGTTCGCCGTCACTTCGTCGCGCCGCGCCCGCCTCGAACCGCTCGCCGAGGCCGGTGACCGGCGCGCCGCCACCGCCGTGTGGGCGCTAGAGCACGTCTCCCGCATGCTCGCCACCGCCCAGCTGGGCGTGACCGTCTGTTCAACCGGGCTGGGTGTGGTGGCCGAGCCGGCCATTGCCCACCTGTTGACGCCGCTGCTCGCGCGCCTCGGGGTGGGTACCGCCGGGGCGCATGCGATCGCCGTGGTGCTGGCCCTGGTACTGGTCGTCTACGCCCACGTGGTGGCCGGGGAGATGGTGCCCAAGAACCTGTCCATCTCCGCGCCCGAGACGGCCGCCCGCTGGGTGGTGCCGGCCCTGGTGCGTCTGTCACGGCTGCTGGGCCCCATCATCACCGCTCTGAACGGCTTCGCCAACGGCGTGCTGCACCTGTTCGGCATACAGACGCGCGACGAGGTCTCGGCGGCCTTCAACGCCGCCGAGGTCGCCTCCATCGTGGAGCGTTCCACCGCCGAGGGGGTTCTCGACGACGACACGGGCCTGCTGTCCGGCGCCCTGGAGTTCTCCGAGGAGACCGCAGGCAGCGTGATGGTGCCGGTGGACGCCCTGGTCACCCTGCCTGCCGGATTCACCCCGGACGACGTCGAGCACGCGGTGGCCACCACCGGCTACTCCCGCTTCCTCGTGCTCCGCGGCACTCAGATCGAACCCGAGGCGGCGGACGCGGGCGTGGTCGGCTACCTGCACCTGAAGGACGTGCTGTACGCAGCCGAGGACAGCCGCACCGAGCCGGTGCCGCAGTGGCGCGTGCGGGCCCTGGTGCCGGTACACGCCGGTGACGAGGTTGAGGACGCGTTGGCCGCCATGCAGCGCTCCGGCGCACACCTGGGCCGGGTGCAGGACGAGGCCGGCACTACCCTCGGCGTGGTCTTCCTGGAAGACATTCTGGAAGAACTCGTCGGTGAGGTGCATGACGCCATGCAGCGCGACGAATTCCAGCGGCGGGAACGTGGACAGGCGTGAGCGTGCCGGAGGTGTGACCACCGTCCTGGCACGGGAGCATCACGTTTAGCTAAAGTGCTGCGGGCGGCCCACCGGGCGGCCGCGAGCACTACCTTCGGAGGCACGGGGTGGCTGAACAGCCCATGACACGGCGCCAGCGTCGTGAAGCGGAGCGCGCTGCCGAACGCCGGCAGGCGGTCGTCGGGCAGACGACTCGCGTGGCAACCCCGCCCGCCCCGCCGCCGCCAGGAACATCCGCGTCGGCAGGGCTCGCCTTCCAGCGTCCCTCCTCTCACCGTCCCGCCGCCCCGCGCCGCCGCAGCCGCCTCGGCGCGGTCGCGCGCGCCGGCGTACTGGCGGTCCTCACCCTAGTCACCGTCGTCGCCCCGCTGCGCTCGAACCTGCTGACCGCCCCACAGGCCGTGGCGGCACTGGACCTCAGCGGCGCGGTGTCCGCAAGCGCGGGCGCCAGCAGCACCGATCCCTCGGCTTCGGTCGCGGCCGCCGTGCTCGGCTCGGATGCGGACGTCGACACCGCCTCCGACCCGGAACTGTCCAACGTGCCCGACGCCGCCACCCTGGCGCGCATCCGTGAGGCCTATGAGAACGCCTCCGCCACCTGTGCCGCCCAGACCACGGGCGCCTCCGGAGACACCGCCGCCTTCAACTCCACCCCAGAGGTCTTCTTCCCCATGATCGCGGGCACCTACACGGTCTCCTCACCGTACGGCTACCGCCTGCACCCCACCCTGGGGTACATGAAACTCCACGCCGGCCAGGACTGGGCGGCCGCCGCCGGAACCCCCATCTACGCGGTCGCCGCCGGCACCGTCGTCGCCGCCGGCATGTCGGGCGGCACCGGCACCATCACCATCGAGCATGAGATCGACGGCGAGATCTGGTACACCCGGTACCTGCACATGTACGCGGACGGCATCTACGTCTCCGAGGGCGACCAGGTGGAGGCGGGCCAGCTCATCGCCGGCGTCGGCTCCACCGGCTACTCCACCGGCCCGCACCTGCACTTCGAGGTGCGTAACGCCAACACCACCGAGGACTCCTCGTCGGTGGAGCCGGAGGAGTGGCTCGAGGAGCACGGCGCCGTCGAGCTGACCACCGACTGCTCCTGAACGTGCGCGAGTCACGGCGGCCTGCGAGAATCCGACCTATGAGCCCAACCCGCCGTTGCGCCGTCGTCGCCCACCGGGGCGGGGGCAGCGAGGTGGCCGAGAACACCTGGAGCGCCGTCGAGCACGTGGCCGCGCTCGGCCTGACCTGGATGGAGACCGACCTGCGGGCCACCGCCGACGGCGTCGTCGTCCTCTCCCACGACGCAGACCTGACGCGCACCGCCGGTGACCCACGGCGCATCGCCGAGCTGACCTGGGAGGAACTGGCCGCCGTGGACGCCGGCGATGGGCGCCCGTTCGTGCGGCTGGACCAGGCGCTAACCGCTCACCCGGGGATAAGTTTCAACATCGATTTGAAGGATTCCGCCGTTCTCCAACCCGCCCTGCGGGCGGTGCGCGCCGCCGACGCGCTGGGGCGGGTGCGTTTCGCCTCCTTCTCGGCACGGCGACTGGCCGTGCTGCGGCGTCAGGAGCCGCGGGCCACCACCTCCCTGGGGGTTGGCGACGTCGCCCGGCTCATGGTGCGCAGTCAGGCGGCCTTGCCGGTACGGCGCGGTCGGCGGGCCGGAAGCAATGAGCAGGTCGACGCCGTGCAGGTGCCGATCAGCTTCCACCGCATACCCGTGGTCACCCCTCGCTTCATCTCCCAGGCGCACGCCTCCGGGATGGAGGTGCATGTGTGGACGGTGGACGATCCCGAGCAGATGCGCGTGCTGGCGAACAGCGGCGTCGACGCGGTCATCACCGACCGCCCCACCCTGGCGCTGGACGTGCTCGGTTGATGAGGCGGGTGCGGCCGTGGTGACAATTGCCTCATGACCGACGCCCGCACCCAGCCCGCCCAACACGTCGCCTCCACCCCGATCGCCGTCCCCACCGGTGAGGCCGGCCCGCGGGTGAACACCACCGCAGGGCCGGTGCGCGGTGTATGGCGAGACATCGTCTCCGCTCCGGATCGCGTCGGACCGGACGCCCGCTATCGGCGCTCGGCCGCCTTCTACGGCATTCCTTACGCCGAGGCGCCGGTGGGGGAGCGGCGCTTCATGGCGCCGATACAGCGGGAGCCCTGGGACGAGGAACGTGCCGCAGTCGTCCCGGCCGCTACGCCGCAGCGCGGCTCCATCTTCACCGACCCGGCCATCCCCGAGCCGAGCGTGCCGGGAGACGATTTCCTCACCGTCAACGTCTTCACGCCTGCGCCCGGCGACGAGGACGCACAGCTGCCGGTGCTGGTGTGGATTCACGGCGGCGGCTGGACCTCCGGCTCCCACAACTCGCCCTGGTATGACGGCGCCGCCTTCAACCGCGACGGCGTGGTCACCGTGTCGGTCGCCTACCGGCTCGGATTCGACGGCTACGGGTACATTCCCGACTCCGACGCCCCCTACAACCGGGCGGTCCTGGACCAGGTCATGGCCCTGGAGTGGGTGCGCGACAACATCACCCGCTTCGGCGGGGACCCGGGTCGAGTGACGATCGGCGGACAGAGCGCCGGCGGCGGCAACTGCCTGGTGCTGCTGGCGGTGCCCCGCGCCCGGGGCCTGTTCCACGGCATTATCTCCGAATCCGGCGCCGTTCCGGACCTGCCCGCCGCCCGCAACGCCGACAATGCCGCCCGCATGGCCGCCGCACTTGGCGTGGAGCCGACCCTCGCCGGATACCGCTCGTGCAGCTACGACGCCATCTTTGCCGCGCAAAACGCCGTGAGCGGCACCGGCGAGCATATCGACGACGGCGGGGCCACCGCTGCCGGTCCGGACCCAGTTGCGGCCGTCGCCGGGGTGCTGGCCGGTATTGGCGAGCCCGACACCGGCATCCCGTTCAGCCCGACCGTCGACGGCGAGATTGTCACCGCCCCGATCCGGCAGGTCCTGCGCCGGGGCGACGGGGCACAAGTTCCGGTCCTCGCGGGCTCAACCACACACGATTTCGCCTTCGCCGGTCTGGCCTATGTCGAGGCCATGGCGGACCGGGACCCGCGCGAGGTGCTGATAGGCGGCGGCATGAGCGAGGCCATGGCCGACCGACTGCTCGCCGCCCACCCCGAGCACGCCGACGCCCCACACCTGGTGATCGGCAACCTCATCTCCGACGCCACCTTCCACATTCCGCTCGCGGGCTGGTTCCTGGCCCGCGCCGAGTACGCCGAGGTGGCGGGAGACGGCGATTCCTCCGGAACGGAGAGCCACGAGGCCGTGGGCGAGGCCGCCTCCCCGGCCGGCAGCTACGCCTACGAGTTCAGCTACTGCTGCGGGCCGACCGGGCTGGCAACCCACTGCATGGAGATTCCCTTCGCCTTCGACTGCCTGAGCGATCCCTACTGCGAGCACACGCTCGGCGCGGCACCGCCGCAGGCGCTCGCGGACGCCATGCACTCGGCCTGGGTGCGGTTCATCGAGATCGGCGATCCCGGCTGGGAGCCGTGGACCGGACGGACCATCGGACGCCGTTTCGGCGACAACCGCTCCGGAGAGCTGGCCGTGGTGGAAGATCGCGTCATCTTCGACACCGACCGCGACCTCGCCGCCGGCGCCCGCTGATCGCGGTGCAGTAGCGTGCGGGGAATGCCGAAGCCCCGCCCTGACGCGTAACAACCCGACCTGTCTTATGCCTATTTGGCTTGCCAGTCAGGCGCGCCGGCGGGCACAATAGAAGGGAGCCACCCGGCGCATCCGGATGGCTCCCCGACGCAGGCGGATCAGTTGTGAGCCACCTGCTGAGGGTATCCACAAGGACACCAATGGCCCGGATCAGATGAGCGAGAGATTCGAGTACTTCGCTCGCCTGCCGGGCCATTCCCTTGCCCTTGCGGGTTATAGGCGCGAACGTGTTGCTTTAGACCGGCGTGTCGGGGTGTTCTAGCTGGTTCGTCCGGCCCAGCTTTTGCGTTTCCAGAGGCCTTCTTCGGGGTTTTCGGCGCAAATGTGTGTGTGGTTCGGGCGCCCCCGGGCTCACTAGGTCCTGTTGTGTAAGTGCTTGGGTGGCGGTGTGTGGCTGTTGAGCCTGTCAGTTGGACCGCTGTTCCCCGGTTGGACCGCCGTAGCCGCCGGTTACAGCGGTCCAACGGGGCGTGGGCGGTCCATCGGGGCGTGGGCGGCCCAACCGGGGCGGTGCACTTCCACCGTTGGGTGCCTGCGGCGGTGCGGCCGGGCTTCTTCATCTGGGTCTGGCAGATCGGGCAGAGCCTTGCTCGTGGGGACCGTGTTCTCACGGCCCGCACATCTACCCCCGAAAGTCAACCACCGCCCCGGGTTAACCTCACAGGCCATAATCACCCCGACTTTCCCGCACCATACCAGCCGAAACCCCGATCTAAAACACCAAGTTCACGCCGATAACTCCCTCCTTCCTGGCTCCTAACCTTCTCGGCCAAGGACATGGCTTGTTCCGAGAGGAGGTGCCGAAGAAGGCATGCCCAGCATAGCGGCGGCCTCTGACACATTTCGGTGCTCGTGGACGAGGCGGCGGAAATGCGCAAGCACTGCATTACCGCATGGGCTCTTGTGGGTGTCGGCCACGCTTGTCGCTGATTTTGATATTCCGCCCTGTCCGTATCGGCAGGGACGACGGTTCGTACCTCCGCCTGACGATTCGTCGGTTCCTGCGACGGTTCGTCATCTAGCCCCGACGATTCGCCATTTCTCGCGACGGTTCGTGGGGTAGACGCACGAACTGTCGTCGTTCATGGCGAATCGTTGCCTCTAACGTACGAACCGTCAGCACATCTGACGAACCGTCGCCGTTCCGTACGAATCGTCGACGCGCAGACCACCAGTTGGCAGTCCAAATAGAAAGAAGCGGTCCAAACGGGGCAGGTCCGCGGCGGGCGGCCCACGACGCGCCGGTCTAGAGCGCCACGTTCACGCCAATAGCCCGCGCCCACGCCATTACTTCCCTGCTGACGACCTGCTGCCCCGCAGGATCGACGAAGCCCCCGCCGACTCGGGGTCGGACGGGGGCTCGGGGTTGGTGCCCCGGACAGGATTCGAACCTGCGGCCTTCTGCTCCGAAGACCGGGCTGACGCAGACGAGTCATGCGAGGTAATCCAGCTCGTCACCTTCCGAGAGCTGGCGGCGTCATGAACGGCGCAGTCATTACCTCCGAGGATCTGCGCGCGGCGCATCTTGGCACAGTTGCCTCGACTATCTCACGGTTGGCAGCCGCGCAGCAGCAGGCCGTCACGTGGGCGCTGACCATCAGTGCCGCAATGACCACTGCCAGCGTCGCACTCGACTCACCCTTACCGGCCGTCGCAGGCATCGTGGCCTGCACCGCCCTCTGGATGACCCACGCCGTCCACCTCACTGCCGAGCGAGCATGGCGGACACACTACGCGGACATCCTCGACGGCGGCCCCGTCACCGCCACGCCTAGAGAGCTGTTGGGCCCCAGCTGGAGCCACGTCGGCACCTGGCGTGCAGCTCTCTCATGGTCTGTCGCGCCGCTCCATGGGGCGATCACCGCGAGCCTGCTAGTCATCGCGGCCCTTGTCTTTCTCATCTGAACCTGACCAACCCGACAAACACCAAGGAGAACCGTCATGACAAAAACGACCACCCTGAGCCTCGCACAGCAGCTACTGCTGATAGAGGCCGTCAACGAGATGGCCTTCCACGTGTGCGACCGCATCGCTGTCATCGGTCATACCTACAACCGGTAAGGAACACCACAGTGGCACTCATTATTGTCCCAGCCTACTGCGCCATCATCGTGTTTGGGTTCATCGGAAGCGCCACCTTCTCCGATCGTGTCAGACGCGTATGCGAAGCACTCTTCGTCGTGGCCTTAATAGTCATCCTGACAGCGACCCTTTGGCAGTTCTGGCAGGTCTGCAAGACGGCGATCACGACCGTCGACAGTATCACCCCGACCGCTACGACCACGCAAGAGATTGGATAAGAATCATGCCGTTGCGAGCTAACCACTTGACATTCGAACAACAGTGCCTACTGACGTACGCCGTGGAACAAGTTGCCACCGAACTACGCAACTCACTATCCGACAATCAGTTGAGCGAGCCTGAGCGTGACCGCCTGCTCCAAGAGCTCGAGGCTGCCGAGACGCTAGACCACCTGACTAGCCGTACGATCACGCTCATCACCGGGGACTAAGACAAGGCCCCATCGAGTAGCGGACGCGTGCACGCTGGGAAGAATGAACCCGAAACTCCGAATCGTTACCCCAAAAGATGCACCCGCACTCCTCATCGACGCATGGGCCCAAAGCATGCGAGGACAAGGACTATCCCCACGGACAATCGCCGAACGCGTCCGAGTCATCACCCAGCTCGCAACCACCACCGGCACCGACCCCGCAGCACTAACCAGCCGCACACTCAGCACCTGGCTCGCCCAACTCCCATCACCAGCCACCCGCGACGCCTACTACTCAATCACCCGCGCCTGGAGCCACTGGCTCGTCCTCACCGGCGCCCGAGACGACGACCCCACCATGCGCGTCCCACGTCCCCGCGTACCCACAAGCCGCCCCAGACCCATCACCGACGCATAGCTCGACGCCGTCCTCGCCCTCCCACTGCGCCCACCCACACGCACCAAGATTCTCCTCGGCGCATACGCAGGCCTCAGAATCCACGAGATCGCCTGCATCCGCGGCACCGACATCGACACCGTAGCCGGCACCCTCCACGTAGCCGGCAAGGGCGGCCGCGACGACATCCTGCCCGCCCACCCGGTCATCCTCGACCAGGCAGCCGACTACCCACCCGGATACTGGTTCCCCTCCCCAACCGAAGACCAGCCGGTGAAGGCCAAGACCGTCGGCACCGTCATCTCCCGAGCATTCAACCGCGCAGGCGTGCGCGGCAGCGCCCACCAGCTACGCCACTACTTCGCCACCTCACTCCTGCGCGCCGGCGCCGACAGCCGCGTAGTCCAGACCCTCATGCGCCACGAGTCACTCGCCACCACCGGCCGCTACCTCGGCGTCGACGACGCCCAGCAACGCGCAGCCCTCAACCTCCTGCAACCCCGACCGACCGTGTGACAACCCGACCTATCGTGTGCCTATTTGGCTTGCCGGACAGGCTTGCCAGGCCGGCCAGCCGCGGGCACAATAGAGGGGAGCCACCCGGCGGCAACCGGATGACTCCCCGATGCGGAAGGCTCAGCTAGAACCAACCGCGGAGGGCGTCCAGAAGAACGCTAATGGCCCGGATTAGATGAGCGATCGCAGTGATCCGCTCGCTCGTCTGCCGGGCCTCTTCTTCGTCCTTCCAGCCTTTTGCATGTCCGCCTTTCGGCTTCGACATGGCCCTCACCCCCTTCCTGACTCCTTCCTTCCCCGACAGAACGCCATGAGGTGATCGGGGAGGAGGTGCCGGAGGAAGCAGATCCAGCGTAGCAGCGGATACCGACACGCAACGGCGGCAAGCCTTGTAGGCCTGCCTACCGGTCTGCGGTGTAGGTGCCGTCCCGTCCTCGATCTGTTAGTTGTGTTTGTTGTGGTGGTTATCGTCATTGCCCGTAATCTGTTGGTTGTGTGTGTTACATTGGATGTGTTCGACAGGAGGCGTACACATGACCATTTACGTCATCGCGACACCCAAAGGTGGGGTCGGCAAGACCACTACCGCGGCCGAGATCGCCGCAGCACTAGCGCGCGCCGGCCGTAAGGTCCTCGCGCTCGACCTCGACCAGCAGGGCAACCTCACCGGCAGGCTCGGCGTCACCTCGGCCACCGAGGTGGCCGGCACCATGGCCGACATCCTCACCGGCGACATCGAGCTGACCGAGGCCGCCGTGCCCGCCCCCGCGGTCGATGCCGTCGACGTCGCAGTCGGCGGCCACGCCCTGGCTGACGTCGAGGCGGCACCGCCCGGGGACCTCATCACCTTCCTGCGCGACGAGCTGCGCACCGACGCTGTCGCCGGGCGGTGGGATGACGTCGTCATCGACACGCCCCCATCCGTCGCGGCCCTGTCCCTCGCCGGCCTGGCAGCCGCCGACGCCATCATCGCCACTGTCACCCCCGCAGTGGAGGCCTTCGACCAGCTCAAGCGCCTCCAGGCCCTCATCGACGCACGCCTGACCCGACGCATCAACCGCAGCGCCCGGATCGACTGGATAGTGCCCGTCATGTTCGGTGCCGGCGCGGCCGTCGGCCGTGGCCGGCTCCTGGACCGCGAGGTCCTCCAGCAGCTCAAAGCCACCTACGGCGACCGTGTCACCGCGCCCGTGCGTGAGGCCGTCGTGGTCCGTGACGCCTACATGGACGGCCAACCCGTCAGCGTCTACGACCCGACCGCCCCTGTCACCGCCGACTACCACCACGCGCTCCAGGCGATCCTCGAGACGGAGGTTGCAGCATGAGTCCCCGACCCCGCCGGCGGAGCCTCGCCGAGCGTGAAGCCGAAGCCATCCAAGGCGCAACCAGCACAACCAGTAGAACCACTACAAGGCGCAAGCCCACGCCGCCGCGCCGGAAGGCTGCCGCGCAAGCCTCAACCAACACAACTAATACAACCGACACTACTGCGGTGTCCGCCCGGTCGGTGACCATCTGGGTGGACACGGCAACGTGGGGGAGGGCGCAGACCGTCTACCTGCGCTCCACCGCTACAACAGGTCAACAGCTCGCGTGGAAGGAGTGGATCGCCCAGACGGTCAGCGCCTACCTCAACCAGGACGACGGTACCGGCCACCAGCAACGAGATACGGCGTCGGCGTCCGGTCAGCGCAGCGTGTGGCTGCCCGGCACTGTCATCGAGCAGCTCGACCATGCCGTCGCCGCTCGCGCCATGGCCGGCCAAGCCGCCACCCGCTCCAGCCTCATCGTCGAAGCCCTCGCCCACGCGGTCGACGCCGCCGGCGGCGCCGACGTACCCATCTTCACCGGCCGGCTACCGCGCGGCCCCCGCCCCCGCCCCCGAACCTGAACCCGACCTTCCGAAGGAGTGTCCCTGCAATGCTGTTCCTCACCACCGCTATCCGTACCGTCATGGCGCTGTTCGTCGGCGGCCTCGTTGTCCTGTCCTACACCTCCGAGGCCGCCGCGCAGATAGGGCAGGAGGGCTCCGGCGTCGGCCGCGCCGCCCTGTGCGCCATGGTCGTCGTGTTCACCCTATGGGCGACCAGCCTCTACCGGCGTGCTGGCCTGCGCCGCCCCTGGTGCTTCATCATCGCCTTCCTGCTCTCAATGCTCGTCAGCGGCAGTGCCATCGTCACCGACGAGGACCCGATGGCCGGGATCGGCGCTGGTTTCACGCTTCTGTTCGCCTCTTACGTGATTCTGGCGATCGAAACCGCGTGGCTGCGTCGACGGGCGCGCCGGCGCTCACGTCCCCGTCCCGTCAGCCGCGCGTAGCCGCAATGACAAGAGGGCCGGCCCCACCGTGGTGGGGCCGGCCCTCTTGTCATTGTTCGACGGCGTTAGGAGATTGACGGCTGTTGCAGGCTCCGGGTAGGTGACACATCGTGGGACCACGCTCCGACCGCCGGCACGCTGCTAGGCACCGTGCGCTCGGCCGGCCGGGCGGCCTGCTCGCGGGCCTCACGCAAGGCGGCCACATTCGCCATCACCTCACGATCCGCCGCAGACGGCCCCATAGCCAGTGCTTTCGCTTCGGTCACTTGCATGACCTGCCCGCCGGGCGTTGAGACCTCAGCGCGCTCCTGCCCCAGCGGCCGGATCAGCCGACCCTCGCCCGGACGACCGACCACCACCACCGGCATCCCCTCCACCGCCGCGACATGAGCGTCAGACACCGCTGACGCGATCCGCGCCGTCTGCGCGTCAATATCCTCCCGCTGATCAGAGTAACCCCGCCGCGTACCCTCAAAGTTGTTCAGCTGACTCAGCGTGATCGCCTGACCGATGTGCTGCGCACTCTCCACGGACACGTCCCGGGCTCGCACCTCACCATCCACGGTCAGTGTCACCTCGTTCGGGCTGCCGACCTTCACCGCCGTCTCCCAGCCAATGGCATCGTACCTGACTACCTCGCCCGCAGCGTCCGTGTACACCTGTCCCACCATTGGCGTCGGAAGCTGCTCAAGATCTTCCGGCATAGGCACACCGACGATCGCGTCCGGATCCATCGACGGCCCGCTAAGCGGGTCGTCAAACGAGCGGTATGCCGCTTCGGCGGCCGCCCGGACCTCCTCACTGACCTCCACCACTCCCGGGAGCACGTACATGCATTCGCCGAACCGCATGCCCTCATGGTCGAAGTCCCGCACCCGCTCCAGCGGAACCGTGGTGCCGTCCTGCCTGACCTGATCCAGCCGGTCCGGCAGCCCGAACCCCACACGCTCGTACTCAACCGAGTACGCCTCCTTACCCAGGCCGATCCGGTCAGCATCCTGCGCATCCCAGGCCATCACCGCAGGTCCCCGATCCGTACGCCATGCCCGCAGCAGCTGGCCCCCGGCAGCCTCCACCCACGTGCGCACCGGCTCCTGCCCGCCACGCCGTGGCTCGTGGCGGTAGTCACCCAGCGCGTCGTACGCCTCAGACACCACCTGAGTCAGCCGGTCAGCCATCTGCTGGCCCCGTTCAGCTCCGACCCCGAGCACGTCTCCGACCTCACGTGGCTCGATTTGCCGCCCTTCGGAGCGCTTGAAGGTGTCGCCCCATTCGTCGTACGCGCGAATCTGCACCTCGTCCGCACCGTGGGCGGAGAAGCTCACCGTCCGTCCGGTCTCGGGATCGTGGACGTCCAGCCAGACCCGTTCGCCGCCGCCCCACCGGGTCCACCGCCACTCCAGGCGATCACCATCCTGCCCGAGATCCGAGGCCGCCCTGTCCATCAGGTTCTGCCCCAACGCACCGCGATTGTGTCGCTCCTCATGCAGACGAGGGTCATAGACCAGCCAACCCGGGTCCCTCGCGCCCGTATCCCGCCGATACTGCTGGAAGTCGGCGTATGCCCCCTCGACGGCGTCGCTCATGACCGTGCTGATCTCCTGGCCCCGCTCCGAGTCGACCCCAAGCAGGTCCGACACCTCACCCGCGCTCACCGCGCGGTCGAAATCGCCGTCCCAGATCTCAGCGCCATCATCGCTACCCTCAAAGGTGACCCTTCGATCGGTGGCCGCGCTGTACACAGCCAGCCAGACGCCCTTGCGGCTGTGCCCCCACCTCCACTCAAGACCGTCACCGTCCCGCTGAAGGTCAAGCACCGCCTGGTCCAGTCGTGCCCGGTACGGCCCGTCTCCACTGTTCGACGGCCCAGCCGGCCCCGACGAATATCCCTGCGTGTACTCACTCATGATCGATCCTCCTTACCTGTTCAGTCCTGGAGGGCCCGGCGGGCCCTCACCCTGCTCCACAGTCGCGGTGACCACCACGACCGAGCTCCTGTAGCCGCCCGCCGCACCACGGCGCGCGGCCAGCGCCACGCAGCCGCTACGGTGCCGCGCGCCGTCTCACGCGCCTGCGCGACGGCACCGAGCAGCGCCAAGTCGCGCGCGTCCCGGTCCCGCATCTCCTCATACCGCTGCGGTCCCCACGGACGATCTGCTGCCACCGTCGTACCGTCGGCGTGGATCCGCACCCACCGGCCATCGACGCCGACGTCGACGGCGCGTCCATGGTTGGCGGCTAGCCCGACCAGTGCGTCGACCAGCCGGCCGGCCGGCACCACGTCGACCACCGCCGCCTCCAGCGCATCGGTGATTACCCATCGCTCGCCTTCACCGCCCGCACTGTCCTCTTCTTCGTACGGGGTGGCCGTATAGACGGGGGTCGGCTCCACCGCCGGCACCGGCCTCCTCCGTCTGTCGCGCAGTAGGTGCTTGTGCTTCACGTGCGTCGTCATGCCCGCTTCCTGTCCTGTTCAGTGTTTTGCGTTGCCAGGCGTAGGCGCGGGCCGTCGGCGTTGTGGTGCTTGCGCAGCGCGGCCAGCCGCCGGCGTCCGGTGGACGCCGAGCAGCCCAGCAGCTCGGCCACCATCGCCCCGGTCACCGTGGCCCCGGCCTCCTCCTTGGCACGTACCCACTCCTCCAGGCCCACCCTGGCCTCCTCCTCGCGGGCCGCCGGCACCGGCTCGTCGCCGTCACCGGCGGGCAACTGTGCCGGTTCAGCGGCATCTGGCGTGGGGGCACTGGGGAGAGCTTGATTCGCCGTCTCCTCCTGTTGGGCGGTCAGCGTCCCCGCGACCTCGACGGCGGTGTCGGTGGGCTTCTCCAGAAGCAGGACCGTCAGGTGCGTCATCGCCAGCAGCACCACGGGGGCGACCGCGGCGGCCGCGGCGCCGGCGATGCCGTGGCCGGTAGCCACGGCATGCACGCCGTTAGACCCCACCGAGACCACGGCGCCGCCCGCCAGCAGCGTCCACGCGTACCACACCGCCCGGCTGCGCAGCTGCGACAACCTGACCACAGCCAGCGTGGCCTCAATGATCAGCCCGTCGATCAACAGCGGCCAGATCCACGCCAGCCCGTCCGGCATACCCACCCGCACCGCGAGATCCCGCAGCGCCGTAAAGCTCAGCACGAATCCGCCGAGCCCCAGCGCCGCGGTCCCGGCCACCGCAAGACGGCCGGCCATGCGCCCCATGCGGCCACCACCCATACCCACTCCCATCCAGTTGCCTGCCCTGTCACCCCTGTCCACGACCATCAGGACCACCCCGGCCGGTCGCCTGCAGCCCCCTGCCCACCTGTGGACGCCGCCGGCTAACGCCGGGGCCGGCGGCGACGCACAGGATGGACAGCGGGACCCGCCCGGGGCCGATGGACAGCCCAGCGCCGCCGCGGGCTCCGCCCACGACGCGGCGGCGCGGCCTGCCCCACAGCCCCTCAGCCAGCAGGCCATCGGCACCATTGCGCTTTCTGAACGCCTGCACACAGGCCGCACGTCACCCGAGCATCCGGAGGTGGTCACAGTTGCGCTCATGCGGCCTGTGCACAGCCTCCCCGCCGTCACGCGCCCAGTCACCTGGCGTAGGCCGGTCGCTCCCGTAAACGGGGTTGTGGATACCAGCAGCGTGCAGCCCCCTGCCCACATGTGGACGGCCCGGCGAATGGAGGGGCCGGCCCGCCCACATGATGGACAGCGGGACCCAAGCGCCCGGGGGCGTGGACGCCTCGCGCGCGGCCCTGTCTGCGCCAGCGGGCCGCGATGCGCGACTCGCCCACACCCCACTAGTTAATCCGCACTCACCTTCCCCGCCGACCGCTCACGCCGTGGCCACCAAATCCCCGGGCCCACCAAACGGGGCCGATCACCTCCCGTCTCGACTCCCACCCGAGTCGGCTACCAGCCCACTCACCCAAACCCGCCCAGTCACCACACACCACCAACCGCCAACCAACCAGCGCCCACACGCAGGCAACCCCAGCGCCCGATCAAAGCCCGCCCAAGCGCTACGAAGGACTCTTCCCGGACCCTTACGAGCCCGAGAAGAGATAAATCAAGGCACATCTGGCACTGCGCAACGAAAATGCCGAAGTGTCGGGGTCTGCGTGGTCCGCCCGGTCATGGACAGGAGCGACAAGACCGGCGCCAACGAAGGACCCGATAGTGATTCAGATCACATGCGTGCAGTGTGGGCGGACCATGACCGCCTCCCGCCGCAGCAAACGCTTCTGCTCTCCCGCGTGCCGACGACAGTGGGGCCAGCAGCACCAGCGCGAGTGCGCCGGCTGCGGCAACCTGTTCACGCCCCGTAGCCCGGTGCAGCGGTACTGCAACGCGGGCTGCCGTGAGCGATCAGGCAGGCGTCGCCGCTACGCCGCCGCGCGCGAGGCCGAGGGCGGCCAGGTGCGCACCTACCGGCGACCGGACGCGCGCACCACCGCCGTGACGACTGCGCGGTGCCCGGTGTGCGCACGCACCTTCGCGCCCTCGCGCACCAGCCAGGTGTACTGCTCGCCCGAATGCCGGCGTGCGCGCGCCAACGCCGCACGCACGCGCGCCGCGTCTCTGACCCCGACTGCGCGCGCATGCGACGCGATCGCCCGCCTGCACGTGCCCGACGGTGACGGCCAGTGCGCCGAGTGCGCGCACCCCTGGCCGTGCGAGACCCGCCGCCTCGCCGACATGACCACTGACAGTGAGGAGCGTGCGTGATCACGGTCAAGCGCCTGTACGACGTCGGCTCCGGCGGCATCGTCGACTACCTGATCGACTCCGTCGCCGACGGCGGCCCCGCCGTGCACGCCCACTACGAGGGCACCGCCTACTACACGCAGGCGGGCACACCGCCCGGCCGATGGCTGGGCTCCGGCCTGGCCGGCCTCGCCGACGGCGAGGGCCTGGAGGCGGGCTCCACCGTGAGCGCCGATCAGCTGCGCGCGCTCATCGAGGCCGGTGAGGACCCGGTGACCGGTCAGCCGCTCGGCCGGCGCATCGCCGCACCTGTCAACGCCGCCGCCAGGGTGCGCGCGCTCGTGCGCGCCCTGCCCGCCGACCTGAGCGAGGCCGAGCGCGCCGCGCGCACTGCGCAGATCGAGCGCGAGGTCGCGCGCACCACCCGCTCGCGCGCCGTGCACGGCCTGGACTTCACTTTCGCGCCACCCAAGTCTGTGTCGACCGTGTGGGCGCTCGGTGACGCAGGCGTGCGCGAGCAGGTCGAGGCAGCACACCGGGACGCGATCGACCACGTGATCAGCGTGATGGAGGCGCACTCCATCCGCACCCGCATCGGCACCGGGGGAGTGGTACAGACCGAGACCCGCGGCATCGTCGCCGCCGCCTTCGACCACTACGACAGCCGAGCCGGCGACCCGCACCTGCACACGCACCTCGTGGTCGCCAACCGAGTGCAGGGCCCGGACGGCAAGTGGCGCACCCTGGACTCACACGGCGCGCTGCTGCCCGCCCAGGTCGCCCTGTCCGAGGCCTACGACAACTACCTGATGGACAGCGTGAGCGCGAGGCTCGGCGCCGAGTGGTCGGTGCGATCCATCTCCCGCACCGGGCGCGAGCACTGGGAGATCGACGGCGTCACCGACCGCCTCCTGCACCTGTTCAGCCGGCGCCACACTGACATCGAGGCGGCCCGCGAGCAGGTCGACGGCCCCGGCCACTGGGACGCCGACGCCAAAGCGTGGGGCGCCACCCGCCAGGCCAAGCAGCACCGGTCCCTTGCCGACCTGACCAGCCAGTGGCGGCAGCAAGCCGCAACGGTCACCGGCGGCGTCGACCCGCTGCGCGGCGTGCTCGGCCGGCCCCTGCCCGCTCCGGGCACACTCGCCGGCGCCCCCGGCACCCGCACCCACCCCATGCGCGCCGCCGACCTGGCCGCCGACGACGTCGACCAGCTGGCCGCCCACGTCATCCAGGAGCTTCAGCGATCGCGGCCGTCGTGGACCATGTGGAATGTGCGCGCCGAGGCGCAGCGCACCTGCCGGCGCCTGCGCATGGAGAGCCCCGCCCAGCGCGACCAGGTCACCGAGGCCGTCGCCACGGCGGCCATCGGCATGAGCGTACGCGTCGACCACGCCCAGCGCGCTCACACCCCCGCCCGATACCGCCGCGCCGACGGCAGCAGCCGGTTCATCCCCGAGCACTCCGAGATCTACACCGCCCAGGCCCTCATCGACGCCGAGGACGCCCTGATACGCATGGCCGACGACGCCACCGGCCCGCGCCTGCCCGACCTGGACACCAGCCGCCCGGTAGCCGGCCGCCGCCAGCTGACCCAGGACCAGGCTGACGCCATCCGATCCGTGGCCACCAGCGGCCGGCGCCTGGACGTCATGGTCGGGCCCGCCGGCGCAGGCAAGACCACCGCGCTGCGTGCCCTGACCGACGCGTGGCAGCAGCACGGTGGCAGGGTCACTGCCCTGGCCCCTTCCTCGGCGGCCGCCGAAGTCCTCGCCGAATCCCTTGGCGCCCCGGCGGAGAACATGGCGATGTGGCTCACGCTGCGCAAGGCCGACGCCGACCGGCAGGCCACCATCCAGGCACTCAAGGAAGCCGATGACCGGCTCGCCTCCGGTGCCCGGGCCAGGCAGGTGCGCCGTGACCTCCAGGCCGTCGACCCCGACGCCTTCACCGGCCTGCCGGCACTCGCCCGCAGGCCCGCCCTCCAGGCGGCAATCCGCTCCCGCATCGCCTCCCTCCAGGCCGTCCCCGAGCGGGCGCCCCTGGCGCAGGGCGACCTGGTGATCGTCGACGAGGCCTCCATGGCTGCGACCCTTCCGCTTCATGAGATCGCCGCCCAGGCCGACGCCGTAGGCGCAAAGCTCCTGACGGTCGGGGACCCCGGCCAGCTCGCAGCCGTCGAGGCCGGCGGCGCGTTCGGCATGCTCGTCGACCACCGGGATGTGCCCACCCTGGCCACCATCCACCGCTTCGCCGACCAGTGGCAGGGGCCGGCGTCGCTAGCACTGCGCGCCGGTGACCATCGTGCGATCACCACCTACGCCGACGCCGGCGCGATCACCTCCGGCAGGCTGGACCAGGTGGTCGACCAGGTTCACGCCGCATGGCGCGCCGAGACCGCCGCCGGCCGCACCTCCCTGATGATTGCCTCCACCAACGAGCTCGCCGCCGAGCTTGCCGGCAGAGCCCGCGCCGACCTGGTCGCCGACGGCACCGTGCGTGGCCGCGAGGTCGGCCTGGCCGACGGCAACCACGCTTCAGCCGGCGACACGGTCGTCACCCGCCTCAACGCCCGCCATCTGCGCTCGGGCGACCACTGGGCCCACAACGGCGCTACCTGGCACGTGGTGGCCGCCGCGGCCGACGGCGCCCTACTGGTCACCCCCACAGCCGACCCGGCCGCCGAGGCGATCCACCTGCCCGCCCAATACGTCCGCGAGCAGGTCGAGCTCGCCTACGCCACCACGATCCACCGGGCTCAGGGCCGCACCGTCGACGACGCCCACCTCGTGGTCGATCCCTCCTCCGGGATCGGCCGGGAGGGCCTCTACGTCGGCCTCACTCGTGGCAGGCACCGCAACATCGCCCACGTGGTCACCGACCCCGAAGACCTCACCGACGACCTGCTGACCAGCCAGCAGCCGGCCAGTGCCGATGAGATCCTCGCCGCGGTCCTCGACCGGTCCTCCGCCCCGCTCACCGCACGGCGGGCCGCAGACCAGGCCGCCGAGCAGGCCGAGTCGATCGCGCAGCTCGCCAACGAGTACACCACCATCGCAGCAGGGGACGCCGCATGGGGGTGGGAGGGCGCGCTGGAGGCCATCCTGCCCGCCCAGGCCGACGCACTCATGGCCGACCAGTGGGCCGACGCGCTCACTCGGGAGCTCGACCGGGCCGCCCGGGCCGGCGTCGACGTGCGCACCGTCCTGCCCTCACTCGCCCAGCGGAGCCCGCTCGACCCAGCTCACCCTGCCGCCGACCTGACCCGCCGCGTCCGGCAGGTCCGCACCCGGGCAGAGCACGGGCGCCGGCGCCTGATCGTCGGTCTCATCCCCGCCGCCCCGCCGGCCACCGACCTCGACGTGGCCCGGGCCCTGGCTGAGCGCGAGCAGCTCATCACCGCCAGGGCCGGCAAAGTCCTCAACCAGGCCATGGCCGCCGGCGAGACCTGGACCGCCAGTCTCGGCAGGCCGCCGGCCGACCCGCAGGCCAGGGCCCGGTGGCTGCAGGCCGCCCGCACCGTCGCCGCCTACCGCGACCGCTGGCAGGTCACCAGCCCGAAGCCCGCCCCCGGGCAGGCATACGAGCTGGAAGCCATGGAAGACCCGCTCGGTGTGCGCACCGCGTCGACCAATCGCGTCCAGGCCGAGGACCGCCGGCGCGCCGCCTACGCCCTCCGACAGGCCCAGACGATCGCCGCCGGCCGGGCCCGGCCGGCTCCGTCGATTGGTACTACCGACCGAGAGCGTCGGCCCCGCCCAGAGCGGGCCCCCGAACCCGACCTGTAAACCACACCAGCCCGAACAATAGTGTTCGGGCTGGTGTGGTTTTCGTCGACGAAACCTATGGGCGGGGGCCGAGGTCGCGCGACACCTCCAGTAGCTCCGTGAGGTCGGCCGGCAGCGGCCGGTCCGTAGGCCGGCCGACACCAGTGGCGTCCACGACCTCCAGCCCTGCCGTCACGGTGCGGAAGGCGTTGCCGGCTTGGATGCGCGCCCACGGAAGGAGCCACAGCTCCACGTCCCTGGCGTCGTCCGCCACCAGCACGCGCGCGCCGGCGTCGACCACCGCCCGGCCCGCCCGGGCGACAAGTAGGCCGCCGTCAGTTACCGCGGCCGTGCCGCCCGCCAGCACGGTGTGCGAGCCGGGGCCGGCTGCCACGCGGCCGCCCGGCGCCACGCGCTTACGCCCCCAAGAGGTCACGGCCGGCCCGCCAGACACCAGGACCTCCGCCTCACCGTCCGTGGCCACGCCGTCGGCGCCGGTAGCCGGCGGTCCGGGAGGCGGTGGGCAGCGCAGGCAGGCGCCGTGTCTCATCGTCTCCTCGGTGCGGCGGCGGCGCAGGCGCTCATCGGGCAGCCACGCCAGCTCCAGCACCTCTGTGTGTCCGCAAGGCCAGGCGATCACGGCTCGGGAGTAGTCGGGGGAGTGGTCGATCAGGCGTCCGTCGCCCGTTCGGCTGTCTCCTGCACCTGCTGACGGTAGGCGGCCAGTGCCCGGTCCTGACATGCCTGCCACGTGTCTGAGTCCTTCCCGGCCTCCGCCATGTCGGTCGCCCAGCTCGGGGGCGTCAGTGGTGCGTGATGCGTATCGGTGCACGCACAACCGCCGAATAGTGTCCGCAGCTCCTCGCGCACGTATGTCAGATTATGGTGCCAGCCGATCAGCGCCTCGCCGACCTGAGCCGGGTGCGTCGCTATCAGATACGACCGGTGCAGCGCATCCAGCAGCCGTACCGCCCCCTCGTGCTGCTCCCAGCATCGGGGGATGCTCCCGACACTCCTGTGGCCGTAGGCGACGATCAGCTTGGCGACCCAGATCCGCAGCTCTCCCAGCGTCTCAAGTCGCTCATCGGGCGTCATCGCCCACCAGTCGACTGTAGGTGCGAACGGAACGTCAGCGTCAACGCTCTCACTCATTGCCTGCTCCTCCCATCGTGGCCTTGAGTTGCCGAATGATTGTGCGGGTCACCGCCGCCCGGTGGCCCTTGGCGATCAGCCGCTGCCACGCAGGAGAGGCGTCGATCACCCGGTGCAGTGCCTCGTGGCAGGGCCGGCACATCGCCATCAGCTCCTCATGACGCTCATGGCCCAGCCTCCTGTAGGACAGGTGGTGAAGGTCCCCGGCATCCGGTCTCCAGGGCCGTGCGCACAGCGCACACCACACGCCCCCGGCGCGGGCGGTCTCCTCCCGCACCCACTCCCTGCGCCTCGCCCTCCACGCCGGGGACGCCATCCACGCCGCATACCGTGCCCCGGCGGCCGTCCGGCTCCTCGTGCGCAGCGGCCTGACCCGGTGCCGCAACCCACCGGTGCTCCTGGTGCTCGCAGGCATCGTTCACATCCCCGGGCTCATCGCGAACTCGCGCGTCGGTGTAGCGGCCGGCCGGGACCGGCCGCCGACATCAGGGGGCAGTGCACCGATCCGATCCTTACGGAACCCGGCCCACGCGTCCCGATCCGTCGTCACGATCGGCAAGCTGCGCTCACCCAGGCGCCCGGCGATCTCCTTCGCCTTGCGTGCAGCCGCCGGATCGGCGCTGATATCCCGCCACGCGAAGTCCACGCCCCGCGCCGTCAGAGCCCGCTTCGTGGCAAAACAGGCCCCACATCCGGGCCGCCCGTACACGACAACCATCTTGTTCACTCCTCACTCTCATTGACGGTTGCGCCTGTGAACGCCATTCGTACCGGCGCCTGCTCGGTCACCGGCCGCCGGCGGCCCCGCCGGCCTGCCCTTGACTCCAGGTCCCGGCCCTCCACGATGACGGCCGGCGCAGACCCCTTGAGCAACAAGGCCGTGCCCTTGGGCAGCTCGCGCAGCTGCGCCCCGGTCATGATCCTCTCCTCGGCCTCCGCCCACGAAGTGGAGGTGCCCCACGCGCTGTGCCCGGTGGACACGGTGCGCCGGCGCACGTCCCGCTCACCGACCGCGGCCGTGATCTCAGCCAGCGTCTCGCTCCTGGTGGCCCCACCCAGGATCAGCTTGGAGGTCGCTGAATCGAAGAGCGCGTCCGCCGCGTCCTTGCCCAGCCGGACGGCCGCCTGCGCGCGGGACTGCTCCACGATCACCGTGGTCACATTCGATCCGCCGCCGGCGCTCATCATCGTGCCCAGGCTCGGCAGCGCCGCAATATTGTTGATCTCATCCAGCAGCAAACCCAGGGGTGGCGTAAGCCGGTTGCCCGCCGACTTGTTGGCCATGGCCATGGCCGCCGCGTACACGTCCTCAATCAGTGCCGCGACCAGTGGGGCGCTGGTGGCAGCCGCGTCACCGACGATGTACAGGGTGCCGCGCCGGCCGACGAAGTCCGCGATATCAAGCTGCTCTCCCGGGGCCGGCGAGATTGCCTCCCGGACCGCAGGGTCCATCAGCGGCTCCGATATGCATGTGCGCACCGTCGCCCAGATGTTCGCCACCGTGCGGTCGTCCCCCGTCATCGCACTGGCCAGCTGGTCAGCCCAGCCCGGGGCCGCCTGTGGGTGGCCGGCCAAGATCGACACTGCCTCCTGCGCCAGGCCCGGACGGCTCGCCCACCTGGCCAGCGCATCCACATCCACCTCACCCAGGGCGGCCGCGTGCAGCAGCGGGGCGATCACCATGCGCGCATTGCCGCCCCAGAACTCATCGTTACCGGTGCCCCTGGTACCGCCGTTGGCCGCCAGGGCCCGCGCCCGCCGCATCGCCGTCTCAGTATCCTCGCATCCCCGCCACAGCGACCAGCGGATCGACGCCCGACGCAGCACGTCGCCGGCCTGGCCGACCGCATCGATGCCGGCCGGCGCGAACACCGCCACCGGCCCCACCTGGGCACGGTCCAGCACGGTACCCAGCGCGGTCTCCGCCCTCACCGACGTGGTTACCACCGCGCCCGGGTACTCCACAACCACTGGGTCGACGAAGTATCGGCCCTTGCCGGCCCGCGACGGTGCCGAGATCACCATGGAGTCCTCGATCGGGATCCACACCCACACCCCGCGCGCCATTCCGACGCGCATGCCCAGATCCTTCGCCCGGGGCTTGTCCAAGTCTGGGCGCAGCCACCTCATCCGCTCCACCGCGCGGGCCGACAGGTGCCGGCGCACCTGAGCGGCGGTGGCCATGCCGGCCTGCCGGCGCGGGTCCACCTGACGGCGCTGCCGCCGCCCGCCCCACCGGGACCATGCCCACAACACCACCGCTATCACTGCGACAAGCTCGGCCGCCCAGCAGGCCCAGAACAGCCAGGCGGGCATCCCCGCAGCCTGCCACGCCTCGGCCGGGGAGCGGCCGGTCAGTACCCGCACCAGCCCGGTCGGTGCCGACGCCTGCACCGTGCATGCGCCGAGCGTGCAGGCTGCGCCTGCGGCCAGCCGGGCGGTCGCCCCGAGACCGACGCCGGTGCCGATCAGTCCCAGCAGCAGGTACGTGCTCGCATCCTGGTCGCCTCTCATGCTCCTGCTCCCATCCCGGCGTCGGTGTCGGTAACCTGCGCCTCCCACCTGGTGCGCTGATGCCCCACCAGGAAAGTCCTCTTGCCGACCATCCACAGGCCCGAACCGACGATCAGGTGACTGACCGCCCGCACGGCTGCCTCGCTCATCCCCAGGGTCCGGCGGGCCGCCTCCAGCTGGTCCGACTCCTGCCGATACACCACTCGAGTGCTGGTGTCGGCTAGGAGTCCCTCAGCGACCGCGCGCTCCCTCGACCCGGCTGCACCAACCGCGTCCAGGTCGGACAGGCGGTGGATCACGATCACGTTCGCCGTCCCCCACGCCCGGGTGAGCTTGAACTGATCGCGCATGCGGTCCAGCAGGCCCGGCAGCGGCATCAGCCGATGGGCCTCCTCATAGATCATGTACCGCTGGCCCAGGTCCGCCCCCCGCAGCGCCGACTCCATCCACGAGCCAGTACATGTCATCAGCAGCGGCAGGGCCTCCGACCCCTGCGGGATATTGCGCAGGTCCACGCTCATCATCGGCGCAGCAGGGTCAAAGCGCACCGTGGAGGGGCCGTCGAACATGCCGGCCAGGTCCCCGGTGCGCGTGATCCGCTGCAACGCCAGACCGGCGGCACGGCCCATGGCCGCCAGCTGCTCACTGGTGGCCGCCCCGAGTGGCAGGCCCGCGGTCAGCGACGGGGCCAGTAGCTCCTCCACCACAGTGGGGACCAGCGGTACGCCGCCCCGCTTCACGGTCGCGTCGATCGCCGTGTCCAGCGCCGTGTGGTCGTCCTGGTCCAGTGGCCGGCCCAGCAGCGCCGAGGTGAGCGCGCCCAGCAGGCTGTGACGCTGCCGCTGCACCGTCCTGGCCCACAGCTCATCGGTAACGACCTTGCCGTCCAGGTCGCGCTCGGGCCGGCGGCCCTCATCCAGGGGGTTCAGCTTCGCCCCGTCCGCGCCGCCGATACTGATCACGGCTCCGCCGGCCGCCTTGACCACCGGCGTCCACTCACCTTTCACATCACCTGGCACAAAGGTCTTTCGCCCGAACGCCGCGGACCGCAGTGCCAGGCACTTCATCAGCGAGGACTTGCCCGAGCCGATCGCCCCGGACACGGTGATATTCGGATTCGAAATGATCCGCCGTGCATACAGTTCGAACGGGTCGAAGCAGAACGCCGTCCGCGACAGCTTGTCCCAGCCGATATACGCGCCCGCCGAGCCCAGCCCCTCCTCAGCCACGAACGGGTACTGCGTGCGCAGCACACGGGTCGTGGCCCGCTCCGCCCGGGCGTGGGCCGGCACCAGTGACCGGCCCATCCGTGGGCCCGCCTCTCCCTCCGGCGGCAGGTAGTCGCCGGCCCAGATCGCCTTCTGTGCCGCCTTCAGCTGCCGGTCACGCTCGCGCTGCTCACGGCGCATCTCCGCGGCGCGGTGCCGTTCGGCCCTGGACGCCTCCCGCACCTGCGCGCGCGTGCGCTCGCCCGTCACCAGTGTTGCCACTCTCCGGCTCATCGCATCCCCAACCCCAGCGGCAGAGCCGCTGCGTCAAACAACTCGTCCTGCTGCGCATACAGCGTCCTCGGCGTGCACTTTGCCCTGCGGATCGCCGACCGCACGTCCTCCACCGCCCGGTCCAGGGCCTCCCTGTCCGGCGCCGAAACGGCGATCAGCGCCACGTGGTCCATGTCGCTGTGCCCGTCATCCAGGTCCGCCAGGTGCCGCTCGGCCTGGGCACGCTCCCGCCGGTGGATGATCGTGTCCCGCCGCCCGATCTTGCGCCGATCCTCGCGGGCCTCCGCCTCGCGGGCGTCGTCGTGCTGCGCGTCCTTCACAGCCTTCGACGTCTCAATCGGCCTATAGATCAGGGACATCGACAGCTTCACCCCCGGCACCAGCACCAGCGGGTGCAAAAACCCCGGGACAACCTTCAGCCTCGGCCACCGACCAACTTGCAGCACCTGATGCCACCCCGTATCCGTGTGCATCGACGCCCAGCCGTCATCCACCGCCATCGCGCCCGCGTCCGGCAGGTCCCCAGCCTCCTCCGGGTGCCGCTGCAGACGCACCGCCAGCCCGGGGTCATAGGCAGTGCGAATCACCACCGCCAGCTCCGACGGCGTGATCCACCCACGCGACGTCAGCCCAGCCGCGGGAAGGTGGTCTTCCAGCAGCCGCATCCGCTGCCTAAGCACCGCCGCGCCGCCGCGCAGGCCGCCCCCATAGGACTTGACCGCGCCACTGACCGCATCCAGGTCCAGCGTGATCGTGATCGAGGACTCGTGCTGCTCAGTCGCCGTCGTGCTGCGCCGCAGCAGCGCCTCATAGTTGCGGCGCACCGTCGAGGCCTGCGGCGCCTTGTCCTCCCACTGGTCCCAGTGGGACTGCACGCCGACGCCGCCGTCGGCCATGGACCGCTGCTGCACCTGGATCCGGCACACCCCGTCAGCCTGCCCCAGGCTCGCCAGCAGGTCCGCGTAGCCGGCCGCCATCTCATCCTGCTTGTCCGCGTCCGACATCATGAATTGGCCGTGCGTCACCTTGCACGTAGCCGTCAATGTGTGCTTGTGGGGGTCATGGATGAACGCCGTCGAATCGCGCTCGTCGAGGAACAGCCTTAGTCGTGCCCGGGAGCCCGCCAGGGCCAGCGTGCCCGCGGGGCGCGTGCGCCACACCGGGCGCCGCCACTGGTGCTGCCCCGACACCCGCCGGTAAACATAGGACACCCCGACGGGCATCCAGTCCACCAGCTTTCCACCGGCACCCATCGGTACCAGGCCCAGCACCAACAGCAGCGCCCACACCGGAGCCGTAACCACCAGCCCCCGCAGGCCCCCGGCAATCGGCATTGAGAACACCGCGATCACCGCACCGCCCAGCACGCACACGAGCGCCGGCCCGGACAGGCCCAGCACCACGCCACGTGAGGACCGGCGTGGGAAGATCTCCCCGCGGGATACGGCTGCGCTGCTCATCTCAGATCCCCGAGCCGGCCTGGGCGCCCCAGCGGATCAGCGCGGACGCGCCGCCAACCACGAATGCGGCGATGATCGACACCGCCACCGCGCCCTTGCCGATCTGTGTGGCTCGGCCGTGGTCCCAGAAGTTCCCGCCGGCCCACACCAGACCGCCGATCGCGGCGACCGCGACCAGGCAAACGATGCCGACCGCGACCGTCGACCCCACCAGATCCGTCAGCACATCCATGAACGGCAAGAAAGTCCAGTTCGGCGAAATAGCGGGGTCGTAACCCGTCCCCGCCGGCACTGCCGCCCAGACTGCGTTTCGAAACCTTGCCATGGCCGTCTCCCAACTGCGTGAGTGAGTACAGGCCCGGTTGGCCTGCCTCCTGTCACTCCTGTCCACGACCAGACAGACCACAGCGGTCAGGCCACGGCGTCCACGATCCAGCCGATCAGGCTTGGCAGCGCCGCGACGCAGAACGCGGCGGCGATACTGACCACGACGCCGGCCTTGCCGGCTTGTGACAGGCGCCGGCTGCTCACCCTGCCTCCGGCCCACGCCAGGCCCGACAGGGCCAGCCCTGCCACGCAGCACAGCAGCGCAGCAGCCTGAAGCCCGCCGGCCAAATCGAGCAGGTCGACCAGTTGCTCCCACAGCTCCACGTCCGGAACCACCACGCGCGCGGCGCGCATCAGGCCTCCTCCCAGGCTGAAGACGTTTCCTCATCATCGAAGGGGTCCGCGTAGTAGTCCGGAGCCGGCTGTGCCCCCGGATCGCCGCTATCGTCGCCCCAACTGTTCACGCCGGGGTCATAGCCCGGGTCGTTGGAGTAATCCACCCCGCCCGGCCCGGCCTCGCCGGGTGGGGGAGTGGCACTGTTACCAGCGCGCTCCGCATCCCGCGTCAGCCCGCCATCGTCTCCGCCGCCGTCGCCGCCGGTCGGGGTACTGCTGGACGCAGCTTCGGCAAGCTTTCCACCGTCAGCCCCCGACGACGTGCCCGACGTGCCCGAGGATTCAGTAGAGGCTGCCTCCTCCCCGGCAGCGGCCTCACCACCCGCCGCCTCGCCACCAGCGGCCCCAGCTCCGCCGAGCCCGGCAGCTGCGGCAGCGCCGGCCGCCGCAGCCGCGGCAGCGACAGTCTTGATCGTGTCGCCCACGGTCTCGCCGCCCTCCTCCATGCCGTCCTGCGTATCCCGATGCATGCTCGCGACAGCTGCCTCGCCGGCGAAGTTAAAGAACTTGAAGCAGGCAGCCGGAACGAAGAGCGCCAGCAAGAACATGCCGCCGGCCATGATGATCTGCCCCACCAGCGCATCCAGCGTGTCCGGGGAATCCAAATCCCCCAGCGCGCTAATGGACAAGCCCAGGATCAGCACAACGCCGATCGGGGCGACCAGGATCGCGCCGATCCATCCCAGGATCGTCCGCGGCCACCCCCTCGTCGGCTCGGCCGCCAGCCCAGACCACGCCAGCGGCGACACCGCAACCACGCCGTGCAGCATGATGTTGCGCACCACCATGATCACCATCAGCGCGCACGCGAACAACAGCGTAAAGAAGCACATGAAGCAGAATGCGATCAGCATGAACGAGATCCCCATCGCCGACCCGGCGGCCGCGCCAGTCGGCGAGGCCTCCGCCAACGCACTAAACGTTTCCGAGGACCAGATGTCCACCAGCTTCTGCGACAACACCTCCGTATCCAACTTCAGGTAGCCGACGAAAGCGTTCTTCACGCCGTCGATGCCCTTGGCAATCACCGCGACCACCGGCAAGGTGATCATCGACGCGGCGGTGCCGAACAGGGCGCCTCCCATCGCCCGTCGCAGGCCCGCCAGGCCACGCATCTGGATACTCGTGATCATGATCTGATACAGAGCGAACAGCACCGTTATCGGTATCGCGAACGCCAGCACGCGGCCCGTCCAGGTGTACATGAAATCCGCATCCAGATTCGGCGCATTCACCGCGAATATCAGGGCCAGCGTCATCGACATGATCCAGGCGACCGCCTTGCCCAACGTTGACGCCACCCAGACGGCCGCCTGTTCGAGGGCCTCCTGTACCCATCCCGCTGCGGCGTTATTCACCGCCGAGGCGACAGTACCGACAGGATCGGTGACCACCTTCAGCGTGTCGCTCGTCCTCACGCCAAGATCATGCAGCTTGGTACCGACCCACTTAGCCCCCTCAGTCGTCTTGTCCTTCACCCAGTTCCATCCGTCCCCGAGGATGTCAGCCGGCGCCACCGCCGCCTGCACACCCCCCGCCGCCGGCACCGCCTGCCCGGCGACCACCGACGCAGTCACGGGCGCGGCGGTCGCCTGCGGTGCCAGCACACCCATGGACACGACTACGGCAACTAGCAGCCCAAGCAGCACCCGCCACACAGCCCCCGGCTTCGCCCCTGTCATCGTTGTTATGTCGGTTGCGTTAGTAATGTTGGTTATGTTGCTTGTGGTTGTCACTGTGCCTCACTCCCCAGTACTCCGACCAGCTCGCACATCCCGTCGCAGCGCACGATCATCACGGTGGCTGTGGTCTGTGTGCGCGTCCACCCGGCCACGTCACGCACCGCCTCCACGGTCGTGGTCACCTTCGCCAGCGTCGTCAGCGCGTACAGGGTGTCCCGGTTGCCGATCACGTCCAGGTACACCTGATTGCCGCCGGCGGCGCGCAGCGTGGAGTTGTCAGTCGCCTCCACCGCCAGCACGTCGATCGTGTCCACCTCCCGGGCAGCGATCCGGTAGGACAGCTCATCAGGATCCAGCGAATCCGACACCGACTGCCGCATCACCCTGTGCACCTCCGCGCCCATCGGCCCGTCCTCACCTGTCATCCCGGCCAGCCACTCATCAGTGATCCGCTGCTTCTCCGCCAATGCGTCATCCGGCTGATAGCTGGAGTAGTCGTAGCCGGCCGCAGCCTGCACGCTGGCTGCAAACACCTCCGGATCGGACGTTTCAGCGAATGGTGAGTCGCCCAGGCGCGGCAGGCCGGCGCCGAAGTCCACGCCGGTCGAGCTGGTCACGTTCGCGGAGTTCCCCGGGGCGGCCGACACCGTTGGTGCCGCCGACGCGGGGGCCGGCACGGCCGTCGCCGACGTCGTCCCGCCCACACTGCTCGGGTCGGGCAGCCGATCCGTCGAGGCCCCTAGCGCCAGCCCGGCCACCAGCACCACCACCAGCCCGGCCACCACCAGGCCAGCGGCTTTGACCGGGTGGTCCTTCAGCCAATCAGTCATCTCATGTCCCCTCTCGTTCTCGTCTGGGTCTTGGGTTCTTGGGTTGTTCATTCGATGACCCGTATGTAGCGCGGTGACCCGTACACCGGAATCCGCACCACACCCTGCGAATAGCCCTGCGCACCCACCAGCTCCCCGTTGCCGAGGTAGATGGCGACGTGGCCGGGCCACCACATGATGTCCCCGGGTAGCGCCTCCGCCGCCGACACCTCCCTGCCGGCCGACCGCTGCGCCTCAGACCAGTGCTCCAGCTCGATACCGATCTGCCGATACGCCCCCTGCACCAGGCCGGAGCAGTCCCAGCGATCGGGCCCCTCGGCGCCCCACACATAGGCGTCCCCGACCTGCTGAAGGGCGAAAGTCACCACGGCGTTGCGCTTCTCGTCCAGGCCAGCCGGCACACCGCCGGAGCTGGTGCTGCTGGCGCAGGACACGCTCGACAGGGCCGACACCAGCGTGTCGGCGACCGGCTCCCACCGGTCATAAGCGTCGGGGTACGCCGACCGCTGGACAGTCTGGGCGGCCCGGCCCGGCGCCATGTCCTGCCAGCCGCCCACGCTCATGAGCCGCTCATAAAAGATGAGCGCCGATGTTGCGGGCGTCATCAAGTCCGCCACCGCACCCCAGCCCATCGACGGCCGCTGCTGAAACACGCCAACACTGTCGTAGTTGGAGCCCTCCCCGTCATTGGGCAGGCTCAGTGACTCCGGGACCGCAGGGTTCGCCAGGTTCAGCAGCCTCGTCTCCTGCAGCGCAGTCATCAGGGCGACCACCTGACCCGCCTGGCCAGCGCCCGCCTCGTTGCCGGCCGCGATAATCGCCGCCGCATTCTCCAGCTGCGTCGCGCCCAGCGTGATGGTGGCCCCCGAGGCCGTGGTGGCCTCCAGCGAGGTCGTATCACCCAGGCTCACCGAGCACACCGCAGCCGACGCCTGCTCGCCCTGGTGATGACCGAACATCAACACCGCCAGGATCCCGACACCCGCCACCGGGGTCAGCAGCACCGCAACCACCACCAACACCACCAGCGATGCCCTCACGCCTCTGCTCATCGCGCATCACCCCCACTCGCGCCGTCGGCCGGTCCTGTCACTCCTGTCCACGACCCCGCGGACCACGACCGCCTCCAGTACTGCCTCGACCGGCCGGCCAATTCGGCCGCCACCCGGGCCGCCGCCAGCTGGGCCGGCCCCACGCCGCCCCCAAAGCGCTCCCGCTCGGCCGCCACCGCCTGGGCGCGTGCCCGCCGAGCCGCCTCCAGCCTGGCCCGCTCCGCCAGCACACGCTCATGCTCACGCCGCCGCACCTGCGACGGCGCCGGCAGAGGCTCGCCCGCCTCATCCAGCCACGCCATCAGCCGATACGCCAGCCACCGGGCCGGCTCACGCACACCCCGCGCCCCGCTATGCGGCCACGCCGCCCCATCAGGCCTCCGATCCACCGCCCCGACCAGATCCGACAGACCCCACCCGGCATCCCAGAACGGGCGGATCACGCGCATCACGTACCGGTCCGAGCAGCCCCGCAGCACCACCAGCCGGTCC